>CAZSRR010000041.1:0-57768 GCA_964609175.1 uncultured Bradyrhizobium sp. | reverse complement strand
CGTTCGCCTGGCAGGTGCTGTTCGTGTTCGGCGCCTGGTGCGCGCTCGGCGGCGCCCGCAAGAACCTGCACATCATCAATGCGCCTGCCACGATCTATCTGTGCGCCGCCTATCTCATCTTCTCGCTGATCATGACCATGGCCGGCAAGTTTCCAGCTTTCGGCGACATGTTCCCGCAGTGGCTGTATTCGGCGTTCAACCCGAACGACAAGACCAACCTCGCCCCCTATCGCTTCCTGCATTTCATCGCGATCGTGATCCTGGTCATCCGCTTCGTGCCCAAGGACTGGCCGGGGCTGGAGTGGAAGGTGTTCGATCCGCTGGTGGTTTGCGGCCAGCAGTCGCTGGCGGTATTTTGCGTCGGCGTGTTCCTGTCGTTCGTCGGGCACTTCCAATTGTCAATGAGCTCGGGCTCGCTGCTGGCGCAGATACTGGTCAGCGTCACCGGCATCGCGATCATGACGGTCGTCGCCTATTATATTTCCTGGTCTAAGCGGCAGGACAAGCCGCTCAAGCCGGCGCCCAAGACCACGCCGGCGGCGTAAGCCTGACGCGACGCAGCCGGCGTCAGGCCGGCTGCGCGGTCGATGCCACCAGCGTGCGCACGTCGGCCGCGATGGTAACCAGCGGCGCGACGACCTTGTGCATCGCGCCCTTCGATACGATCGTGTCGTGGATCACAAGGTGATCGACGCCCGTGGTCAGGAAACAGTTCACGGCATCGCGTGGCGTTTCCACGATCGGCTCGCCCTTGATGTTGAACGAGGTGTTGATCAGCACGGGCACGCCGGTCAGCGCCTCGAACTCCTTCAACAGGCGATAGAGCATCGGGTTGGTCGCCTCCCGCACGGTCTGCACCCGCGCGGTGCCGTCGACATGCACGATCGCCGGGATCTTGTCGCGCCATTCGGGACGCACCGGCTTTGCGATCAGCATGAAGGGGGAGTCCTCGTCGCCCTCGAAGATCTCCTTCATCCGCTCGGCCAGCACGATCGGCGCGAATGGCCGGAAAGCCTGCCGGTGCTTGACGCTGCTGTTGAGGATATCCTTCATTTCCGCCTTGCGCGGATCGGCGATCAGGCTGCGGTTGCCGAGCGCGCGCGGGCCGAACTCCGAGCGGTCCTGAAACCAGCCGATCACCTTCTGGTCGGCGAGCAGCTTTGCGGTATCGCGGCAGACGTTCTCGCTCCTCACCGCATCGACCTGGATGCGCACCAGGAACTTTTGCAATTCCGCGGCGGTTTCCTGATCGCTATAGCGCCGTCCGACATAGGCGTGATCCATCACGAAGCCGCGGCGCTGCTTCAGAATTGCCAGCCATCCGTAATAGGCGCAACCGATCGCAATGCCGTCGTCGCCGGCCGCGGGCTGGATCCAGACATTTTCAAAACCGGCTTCGCGGGCGACGCGGCCGTTCGCCACGCAGTTCAGCGCGACGCCGCCGGCCATGCAGAGATTCTTGGCGCCGGTGGCCTCGCGCAGCCAGCGGGCGCGCGCCAGCAGCACGTTCTCGGTGTCGTCCTGCGTGCGCCAGGCCAAATCCTCCCAATGCCGCATTGCCGGGTTCTTTTCCCAGTTGCTGCCGGGCTCGAACACATAGGGATGCTTCAATTCGGCGGTCCAGTGCGGCACGCGCAGTTCGCCGTCTTTCATTTCGAGCAGGTGCTTGACCTGGTCGCGGCGGCCGTAGGGCGCCAGCCCCATCAGTTCGCCGCACTTGTTCCAGTCGCCGAAGATGTAGGTCGAGGCGCGGCTGTAGAGCGCACCGAGGCCGGGCATGTTGTAGAACTCGTCGCTGAGGAAACCGCGGTCCGGCTCCATCCAGACCTTCTTCAGGCATTCCAGATTCGTGCCGCTGAATTTGTAATAGCTCTCCGACTCGCGCGCGAGCGGCGTCGCGGCGTCGCTGGCGGGAAACGCTTCCATCACGTCGGAGCGGTAGCTGCCGACGCCATCGACGATCATCACGACGCCATCCTCGAACGGCGACACCGCGAACGCGCTGTAGGCGTGCGCGAGGTGATGGGAGATCGTGACGACCTTGTCCTTGTGCGACAGATAAAGCGGATGCCTGGCCGCGTCGCCGCGCTCGAAATCGGGGAGGAAGCCAGGAGCATCGAAATAGACCAGCCGCTCCTCCATCTCCTCGACCGGGAGAATGTAGCAATTGCGGACGACGAGATCGACATCGTCGAGGGTGATGCCCTCGGCCTGGAGGCAGTAGTCGATTACTTCCTTGTAGAAGCCCGATGCGTGCTTGGCCCGCGTGATCCGTTCCTTGGCGATGGCAAATGCGATAGCGCCGTCACGAAGCAGGCAGGCGCTGACGTCGTGGTCATAGGTGTTGAGGCCGAGGACATAGGTGTGCTTTTTGGACATGGGGACTCGTTAAGGCGAAATCGTCTGACGCTGGAAAAGTAGCAATCGTGTCGAGATCAAGTTGTCGGCGTGGCAGCGCCGTAACTTGTTTCGGGATTCTTGCGGCGCACAACCCATCGTCCAGAGTGCATTCAGGAACATGAACGGCGCAACGCAAAAACTCCCGCTGGATGGGCTCCAACTTGACCTTACCTGCCCTTCTCAATAAAGTCCCGGCAGCCCGAAAGAACCTTTTTAAAATATCGTCTTAGCGCATGCGAACCGAAAGCCGTCCCGCGCGTACCAATGAGACGGTGCCGAAGTCCAGATGCCCCGAAGTGATCCGGAGATTCCCGAATGGCTAAACGCTACAACATCCTGACCCGCTGCCTTGCAGCACTGGCCTTGTTATTCGTCTACGTCGCGAGCACGTCGGCGATCCTGGTGGGCGCGACGACCTCTCCGGCGCAGGCGTATCGCGGCCGAGGCTATCGCGGTGGACGTGGCTATTATCGCGGCCGTGGTTTCTATCGTGGCCGCGGGTATGGCTACTACGGCGGCCCGGTCTACGTCCGTCCCGGCCCGCGCTGCTGGTGGAACCCGTACGGCGTCCGCGTCTGCCGCTGGTGACATCTCGATCGACCCTCCAGTCGATCGACCCTCCAGGACCGATCGGAAAAGTTTGCAACAATATCGAAGGCGTGCCGGGTCGTCCGGCGCGCCTTTTCTTTTTGATTGCGCTGCGGCTCAACGCGACCTGACGGCGATCAGCTTGCCAGCCGCGGCAACAGTTTTAGCGCATTGCCTCGATCGATCGCTGCCAGCTGTTCTTCCGTGAACACGCCGGCCTCGCGCAGTCCCTTCACATGGTCGCTTCCGGTGCGGTACGGAAAATCCGTTCCGAACACGATCTGCGACGGCGGAATGATCGCCGCCAGCGCCGACATCGATCCCTTGTTCGAGGTTTGCGCGGTATCGTAGTAGAATCGCTTCAGCTCCGCGAGCGTCCCATCGGGCACCGTTTCCTTCGCCTTCGGCACCAGCAGCGGATGACGCACGAAGCGCTCGATCAGAAACGGCATCGTCCCGCCGGCGTGCGAGAAGATCCAGCGTATGTCGGGAAATTTTCGCGCGTTGCCCGAGAAGATGATGTCGGCGATGGTGCGCGTGGTGTCGGTGCCGAACTCGATCATGACCGGCGGCTGCGTCGGTACCAGGTTGACGCAGCAATTGGCCGCGGTCGGATGGGTGTAGACCAGCGCCTTGCGGCGATTGAGCTCCTCCATCACGGGCAGGAACAGTGGATCGCCCAGCCACTTGTCGCCATAGTTCGTCATTAGCGCGATGCCGTCGGCTTTGAGCGTATCGAGCGCATAGGCCAGTTCGCTCAGGCTGCCTTCGACGTCGGTGAGCGGCAGCATCGCGAAATTGCCGAACCGTCCCGGATAATCCGCAACCAGCTTGGCGCCGTACTCGTTCGACGCGCGGCAGAGCTTCCGCGCCGCGTCGCCCTTGGTGAAATTGACGCCGGGCGTGGTGACGGACAGCATTGCGGTCGCAATGCCGGCCTTGTCCATGTCGGTCAGCGATTTCTCGATGGTCCAGTTCTTCATCAGCGGATCGCCGAAGTTGGCCTCGTTCGACGCGGTCACGTAAGCCGGCGGCGACAGATGATGGTGAACGTCGATCCGGAACGGCTTTGCGTCGGCGGTCTGCGCCGTCGCCTTGCCGCTACCGATCGTCGAAGTGAGCGCCAGCGCTCCCGCGCCGAGCAGGAAGCCGCGCCGGCCTGGATCGAACAGCGCAGGATTCGATTGGGCGCAGCAGAAACACCCGCGCAATGCGGGCACACGCAGATCCGTCATGGGTCGTCTCCTCGATTTTGTTCGTTTTTATCGTCTTTATTGTCGTCTAAAGCCTTCAGCCGTCGAGAATGGCGACCGCCCGCGTCCATCCCGCCGACGCGCGCTCGATCTTGACCGGGAAACACGACACCATGAAGCCGGTCGAGGGCAGGTCCTCGAGGTTGTGCAGCTTTTCGATATGGCAATAGCCGATATGGCGGCCGGCCTTGTGGCCTTCCCAGATCAGGCTGGCATCCTTGGTCTCGGCATATTTCTTGGCGGTATAGACGAACGGCGCGTCCCAGCTCCAGCCGTCGATGCCGGTCAGCCGCACGCCGCGCTCCAAAAGATACATCGTCGCCTCATAGCCCATGCCGCAGCCGGAGGTAACGTAATCCTGCCTTCCGTACTTTACGCCGGCGCTGGTGTTGACCACGACGATCTCCAGCGGCGACAGCGTATGGCCGATCCGCTTCAGCTCGGTTTCGACGTCCTTGGCGGTCGCGACATAGCCGTCGGGAAAATGCCGGAAATCGAGCTTGACGCCCGGCTGGAAACACCATTCCAGCGGCACCTCGTCGATCGTCCAGGAGCGCTCGCCGCGGTTCATGGTCGGATGGAAGTGCCAGGGCGCGTCCAGATGGGTGCCGTTATGGGTCGAGAGCTGCACCTGCTCAACGGCCCAGCCCTGGCCGTCCGGCAAATCCTCTGCCTTCAGCCCCTCGAAAAACCCGAGCATCCGCGGCAGGCCCTGCTGATGATCGATGTACTGGATCGTCGGATGTCCCCCAGGCGGATCAGCCGGCACGTCGTTTTGCAGGGGGACGGAGATGTCGATCAGTTTGCGCGCCATGGTGTTTCCTCGCTGGATGTTCTTGTTTGATCGCGTCGCGGAAGGCGGCTATTGCCGCTCGACCCGGTTCTTCAAGATACCGATCTTCTCGACTTCGAGCTCGATCGTGTCGCCATGCTCGAGATACCAGCCGAGTTCGAGCCCGCAGCCATTGCCGACGGTGCCGGAGCCGATGAACTCGCCGGGCATCAGGGTCTCGTCCTTGGTGACATGGGCGATGATCTCCTCGAACGAGAACAGCATTCCTTCGCTGATCCCTTCGCACCGCTTCTCGCCATTCACGCGGGCTTCCATCTTCAATCGGTATGGATCGCCGATCTCGTCCGGCGTGACGATCCACGGCCCCAGCACGTTGCCGCCGTCGAAGCTCTTGCCCTTCGCCGGCCCGAGCCGCCCCTCCATTTCGATGCGCTGGGCATCGCGCGCGGAAAAATCGTTGAAGATGGTATAGCCGAAGATGTGGTCTTTGGCCTTGGCAGCCGGGATGTCGGCGCCCTTGTTCTTGGTGATGATGCCGAACTCCAGTTCGTAATCCATCACCTCGCTGTAGCGCGGCCATTTCACCGTCGTGTTGGTGCCGCGCACGGAAAAGCGGTTGGTGATGTAGAAGATCGGTTGCTTGCGATAGACCTCCGGCAACTCGCCGAGCGGTTCGGCGTCGATCCGCGCCAGCTCCTCCAGGTCGCCTTTGGCGCGCGCGGCGAGCTTGCGCTGCCCGCGCGGGGCCTGCAGGATGTGCAGCGGAAACGACATGCCGTCGCGCATCTGCCGCGGCTCCGGCACCGGCGCGAGGACCTCCGCGGCGCTCACTGCCACCGACAGGCTTTCGTCCTTGCCGTGCTTGTCGAACAGCTTTGCCGCCTGTTCGAGCGCGGCGTCGCCGGCATCGATCAAGGCCAGCATCGAAGCGAAGGCCGGGTCGGCACTCCCGCTGCGGCCGGCGGCCGCCGCCAGGTCAAACAGAAGCGTATCCGCCCCATGCACCAGTCCGATCTTTTCCTGTCCGCCGGATTTGAATGTCGCGAGTTTCACTGGATGCCACCTCTTGTTTTATCCCGAAATATATGATCAAAAAAAATATCGATAAACAAGATAGAAAAATGTGTAATGGGGAGAATGCCGTGAAACAGCTTTTTGCCGCCCTTGCGGTCAGCCTGGCGCTGACCGGCTCCGCCATGGCGCAAGCCAAGATTCAGGTCGGCTGCACCGCCACCTCCGACTGCGCGTCGGCGATGGTGGCGATCGACGAGGGCATTTTCAGAAAGCACGGCCTCGAGGTCGAAATGACGCCGATCGGCATCAACTCGAACATCCCCGCCGCAATCCTCTCCAACTCCATCCAGATTGGCGGGCCGACGTCCACGGTATTCCTGCAGGCGGCCGACGGCGGCCTCGATCTGGTCGCGATCGCCGGCGCCACCGTCATGAGTCCGGTCTCGAACGGCAACATCACCGCCTTCGTCCGCAACGGCATCACCATCAACGAGCCCAAGGATTTCGTCGGCAAGAAAGTCGGCGCGCCGGGGCTGAACGCCTTCCTGCACGTGCTGTTCGTAAAGTGGCTGGTGGAAAAAGGCGTCGACCCCAAGGGTGTCAATTTCGTCGAAGTCACCTTCCCGACCATGGCCGACATCATCAAATCCGGCGGCGTCGACGCGGTGCTGACCGCCGAACCGCTGGTGACGCGGATGACCAACGCCGGCCTCGGCTCGGTGGGCGCCCGCTATGCCGTCGATCTGGCGCGTACCGATCCCATCATCTTCTATGCGGCGTCGCGCGAATGGGCCGACAAGAACGCGGCTGCGATCAAGAAATTCCGCGATGCGCTCGCCGAATCCGCGGTCATCGTCAATAACGACCGCGAGAAGGCGTCGAACTCGATCTCAAAGTTCACCAAACAGCCGATCGAACTGGTCAAAGCGACGCCGCCGAACCGCTCCGAACCGGTGCTGAAGCCCGAGCAGCTTGCCTGGTGGATCGAGGTGATGACATCGCAAAAAATGCTGCAATCGAAACTAGACACCACAAAACTGGTGTTGAAATAGAGGATTCTGCGATGCCGGCGTTCGAGCGCCAACCGAGCCGACCGCTGGCGGAAGCCGCCACGCTGAGCGAGCGCGCGGCCGCGCTGGTGGAGCAGGACATTCTGGCCGGTCATCTGGCGCCGGGCTCGCGGCTCGGCATCACAGACCTCGTTCAGCGCTACGAAATCGGCGCCACGCCGCTGCGCGAGGCCCTGTCGCGGCTGATGTCGCGCGGGCTGATCGTCGGCATCGGCCAGCGCGGATTTCGCGTCGCCGATATCAGCCGCGAGGATCTGCTCGACATCACCACCATGCGCTCGGCGATCGAGGTCGAGGCGATCCGGCTCGCCATCGTCCATGGCGACGACGCCTGGGAAGCCGGTATCGTCAGCGCCCTGCACCAGATGCGCCGCCATATCGAGCGCACCGGCGATGCGTTCCGCGAAGGCGCCGAGGACTTCGACCGGTTGCACAAGGGCTTTCACACCGCACTGCTGGCCGGCTGCGGCTCGAAACGCCTGCTCGCCGCCCATTCCGATCTCTACGACCAGGCCTATCGCTATCGCCGGGTGATGATGCGCTCGTTCGACAGCGGCAAAAAATTCGTCCGTGCCCACCAGCTGCTCGCCGAGCGCGTGATGGCGCGCGACGTTGAAGGCTCGCAGGCGATGCTGACGGCGCACCTGCGCTCAACCATGGATTTCGTCTACCCCCCAGGCAACGAGAGCTGACATCATGGCAGGCGCCGCAAAACATCTCGAAGCCGTCTCCGGCGCCACAACGCCGCAGGTCGCGTTCGACGCGGTGACGCTTCAGCTCGGCGGCAAGACCATCATCGAGAACCTCAGTCTCGACGTCCGCTCGGGCGAATTCCTCTGCATCGTCGGCGCCTCCGGCTGCGGCAAGACCACGGCGCTGCGGCTGGCGGCCGGCCTCTACCAGCCGACCAGCGGAAGCGTCAATTTCGACGGCCAGCCGATGCGCGAGCCGCGCCGCGAGATCGCAATCGTGTTCCAGGATTACGGCAAGGCGCTACTGCCCTGGCGCAACGCAGCCGGAAACGTCTCCTTGGCGCTGGAAGCCGGGGGCCTGCCGAAGGCCCAGCGCCCTGCCCGCATCGAGGAATTGCTGCGCACCGTCGGCCTGCCCGGCCATGCCGGCAAATATCCCACCGAAATGTCCGGCGGCATGCAGCAGCGCCTGCAGATCGCCCGCTGCCTGGCGCAGGAGCCCAAAGCGCTTCTGATGGACGAGCCGTTCGGCGCGCTCGACGCCATGACGCGGCAGGGGCTGCAGGACGAGGTGCTGTCGCTGGTGGCCGCGACCCGCGCCACGGTGGTCTTCGTGACCCACGATCTCGACGAGGCGATCTACCTCGGCGACCGCGTCATCGGCCTGCTTCCGCATCCCGGCCGCATCGGCATAGAGCTCGAGGTCAAGCTGCCGCGCCCACGCGACCAGCTCGCCACCCGCGAACATCCGGAGTTCTTGCGGCTGCGCCGGCAGTTGTTCGACTTCATCAAGGCGACCGAACAGTGACCGGCAATCCGGCCAAGAATTCGGCCAAAGCGCTGGCGCTGCCGCTGGCCCTGCTGCTGGCGTTCGAGATCTGGGCGCGCGCCACCCATCTGCAGAGCGACAGCCTCGCGCCTCCGAGCCAGATCGTCGTCGCCTTGTTCGGCGCCTTCGCCGATTTCTCGATTCTGACGGCAACCCGCGACACGCTGTTTTCGGCATTTGCGGGCCTTGCGATCGGCACCGTCATCGGCCTTTCGCTCGGCATTGCCTTCGGCCTATCCGACACGCTCAACCGCTTGATGGAAGTCACGGTCGAGGCGATCCGGCCGATCCCCTCGATCGCACTGCTGCCGATCGCGCTGATCGCGCTCGGCTTCGGCTACCGCATGGAGATCGCCATCGTCGCCTTCGCCTGCGTCTGGCCGATCCTGATCCTGTCGCGCGCCGCCGTTCGCAGCATCGAGCCGCGGCTGATGGAAGTGGCGCGGGCATTGCGACTGCCACCGGCACAGCGGGTCTGGAAGATCATCATCCCGGCGGCGCTGCCGCGCATCTTCGTGGCGTTTCGCCTGTCGGCCGGCATCGCACTGATCGTGGCCGTCACCGTCGAGATCGCGATCAACCCGCTCGGGCTCGGCGCCGGCATCATGCTGGCGCAGCAGGCGCTGCGCGCCGATTTGATGCTGGCCTATCTGGTCTGGATCGGAATCATCGGCTACGCGCTGAACGGGCTGTTGACCGTGGCGCAAAACCGCCTGTTCGGCCGTGCCGCGCTGAGTGGAGACGGAAGATGAACCGCGCCGTCATCTTCTGGCGCATGGCGAGCTTTGCGGTCGCCGCCGGCTTCGTTGGCCTCTGGCAACTGATCGCCGATTTGAGGCTGGTCTCGCCGGTGTATCTGCCGGGGCCGGACCGCGCCTGGGCCGCGCTGGTGCGCGGCTTCTCCACCGGCGATCTCTGGAGCAAGCTCGCCGGCACGCTCGAACACATGGCCTATGGCTGGCTTCTCGCCTCGATCGCCGGTATCGCAATCGGCGCCATCATCGGCTCGTCGCGCACGATGCGGGCCTATGTCGCGCCGTCATTGGAGTTTCTGCGGCCGCTGCCGGTCTCGGCGATCATTCCGGTCGCAATCGCCATGCTCGGGCTGACGCAGGCGATGGCGCTGTTCGTGATCGCCTTCGGCGCGATCTGGCCGATCATGCTGGCGACCATTCATGGCTTTGCCGCGGTCGAGCCACGGCTCTACGAAGTTGCGCGCTCGCTGCAGATGTCAAGACTCGCGGTAATCGCAAAGATCGCGCTGCCCTCTGCCAGCCCCGACATTCTCGCCGGCATGCGACTCAGCCTGACGGTGGCGCTGATTCTGTCGGTGGTCTGCGAAATCCTCGCCGGCCTCGACGGGCTCGGCCACTGGGTGCTGCTGTCGGCGCGCTCGTTCCGCTCCGCCGACCTGTTTGCCGGCGTCATCCTGCTCGGCGTCACCGGCTATGTGACGTCAGTCGCGATGTCGTTCGCGGAGCACCGGCTATTGGCGTGGCAGGCGGCCCAGCGCTGACGGGGCCGCGACCGCCTGTGGGGCGTTCTCCGGCATGTGTTCCGGAAGGCGCTCGAACCAGTCGGCGCGCTTTCGGCCCACGACCGCCGCCTTGCCGACACCTGCCATCCAACGCCAGAACGCGCGAAGGCTGAAGGTCATCAGCACCTCGTGGTGCCTCATTCCCTTGCCGCCCTTCACCAGCCCGAGATCACGGATGACGCAGTACGTCCCGCTGCTCATGCGGGCGAACTTCGCTCCCTGGAAATGTTTGCGCACACGCAACAACATGCGCACATGCATGCATCCCACGCCGATTCAGTCAATCTTGACTGCTACCGAATCAACAGCGCCAATTCGAAAGCCCTCAAAGCGTTGCGTTGTTGCCGCGTTCGCCGATGCGAAAAATCTGGGCGGTGCGAACCGGCACGCGATCAAGCACCGCACGCCGCTCGCTCATCCGCGCTCTCGGCGAGTCCGGCTTGGCAAAACTCTCCAGGATCTGGATGCGGATCTCCTCCGCGAGCGGACCTTCGACCTGACGCATCCGGTTCCAGAGCCGAATGATCTCGCGTTGCTTCTCGACGTCCATGGGGCACCTCCGAAGATGTCGAATGAGAACATAATAGGAACAACGAAGCAAGCGAAAGTTTGTAATCTCCACAACAGCGTTGCCCAGCAGAGCATGCTCTCGGGCTTGATCCGGGAGACGAACCGGTTCGCGTCAAGACAACGTTTGGAATCTGGAGCCCCCGTTCCGATCAAATCGGAACGGGTGAGGCCCTAAAGGCAAAGGCTGAGAATCTTGAACCGACAGGACTCCGCCGCGCGGGCTTTCGGCTTCGCCGTGCTGGCCTGCTTTGATTCCTTCGGCGAGCCCTTCGCTGGCTTGGGCTGCTCATAGCCGCCGGCGATCACCATCGCCCAATAGGTCCGCCCGCTCCTGGCGCTCTTCACGCTCGCCACGCCGACACGCGTCGCGCCCGGCAGCAGCAGATTCTTCCGATGTCCCGACGAATTGATCCATTGGTCGAGCGTCTTTGGAAAACTCTCATAGCCATACGCAATGTTCTCCGCCGCCCGTCCCGCTCCGGCCGGGCCGACGCGCGTGGTGAACCGGCCCAGCACGTCGTGATCGAGCACGTCCCTGGACGCCATCGCCCGCGCCTGATCATGCGCGATCCGCGTCAACGTGCCGTCGAGGGTGACGCGCTTCTCGCCATGCTTCAGCCGAAACTCGGAGATCAGTTGCGCCGGGTCGGCCGCGGCCGTCCGGTCGGGGAATGCAGCCGCAAAGCACAGCACCAGTCCGAGCAGCAGGGCGCGACACGCCAGAACAACGATCTTCGTACCAGTCACAATCATTCCCGTGGCCTTTCCCGCCTTGGGATAGCCCGGAACGTTCAATTCGAAAAGACGCAGCAAGCGATTGATTTCGTTGACAGGGCCGGAACGCGGGCTAGCGCCGGCCGTGCCGAACCTTGGTCTAACCAACATCGCGACGGCGTTCCAGAACCGAGCATGCACCGAAGTCGGTCAGTTGCGGCGCCGCCGCGATGGCGACCAGGCGACATAGATCCCTCGGCTTGAACGGCTTGCCCAGTCCGTAGACGTTCTCCACCGCAACGAGGTCCGAGCAATCGAACTGACTCTTTCGCCCTTCCGTCAGCATGCCCGTGATGACGATGATCGGAAGGTCAGGCCTGAGGGCGCGAGCCGCTTCGATGACCGAAACGCCGCGCACTTTGGGAAGACTTAGATCGATCAGTGCAACGGCAGGCTCGCGCTCCGCCAGAATTTCGAGCGCCGCTTCCCCATTGTCGCAGGTGATGACCGCGTAGCCCTCTTTCGAGAGTATGAGCCTTACGACCGTGCAAACCGCCGGTTCGTCGTCCACCAGAAGAATTTCCATCATACGGCTGTTCGTAGGTCGCCTGATTTTGCCTGAAGATGCTGCGCGATGACCGCCTGGCGTCGCAACAGGCACTCGTCCACCGCCGCGAGCAGCTCAGCCGCACCAAACGGTTTTTGCAACGCCGCGGCGGCGCCGAGCCGCACGGCCATGCCGAGAAAATCGGGGGCGCCAAGCTTCCGGTTTGTGAAACCGCACCCCGACATCGCAATGAACGGCAAGGTCGGATCGAGCTTGATCAATTCGCGCATGGTCGCGATGCCGTCCATGCCCGGCATGAACATGTCGATCACGATGACATCGAAAGGGATTTGGCCGATCAGTCTTATCCCGGTCGGCCCGTCGGCGGCGAGGAAAACGCCCAACTTGTTCTTGCTGAGCAGCGCGTGCAGCGCGGTACGCGTGGAGACGTCGTCGTCGATGACAAGTATGGAAGGCATGGTGCACCCCAGTAGAATTCCTGAAGTACGCACACGCGACATTACAAAATCTGAAGGCGACGAAGCGGCGAACGTTTAATCCTTTCATCATTGCTACACTTCAAGTCGTTCTACAATCAGGAATTCTACGGTGCAGACAATGCACGCTTGGGCACATATGAACGAAGCGTCCCTGTTTCGACTCCCGATGTCGACCGACAGTGAGAGGCAGCCGCGGTATGCCTGATGAGGTGCATATGACCGAAGGTTGCATTGTCGCACTGGAAGACTACGCTTCAGGACAGATACGGAGCGCATGCTTGAGGTGGGGATGTATCCAGGGGTATCAGCCCCCGTGAGGGAGCCGGCTCGGCCATTGACCTCATCTGCCGCCGGACCTTCCCGGTGGGCCGAGTGGTTGAGCGTTCCCGCCCTGCTGATGATTTCGATGGTGGGCCTGGTGATCGCAACCGCCATCGGCGTTGCCCTCCTGACGCTTCAGATGCTCGACGCGCGGCTCGTGCCGTTGCGTTTGCAACTGGTTGCAAAGCATACGCAGGCGAGCGTTCAGGACGTCGAAGCCTATGCGCAAAATGCCCGCGCCGATGTGCTGGCTCTTTCCGGCGGGACCGCACTCGGAGGCTACATCCGCGCGATCGCGGCCGGCGGCATTGATCCCGTCGACAATCTGCCAACAGCCGAGTGGCAGGACAGGCTGGCCAAGCGCCTGCTCCATGAAGCGCAGGCTAAACCGGCATACCATCAAATCCGGATTGTCGGCGCTGCCGACGGCGGACGGGAGGCAATCCGGGTCGATCGCAATAGAGGTCCGCTGAGAGTCGCGCCCGCCGACGAGCTGCAGCAAAAAGGGAACACGGAGTATTTCCAAGCCACGATGAAGCTTGGGATGGACGGTATCTATGTCTCGCCCATCGAGTTGAACAAGGAACAGGGTCTTGTCGAAGCGCCTGTCGTGCCGGTCATTCGTGTCGCGGCACCGTTGTTCTTCCAGGACGACTCGCGTTTCGGAATTCTGATTGTCGAACTCGACCTGCGCCCGATCTTCCACCAGCTTGCCAGTCGGGCACCGGATGGAAGCGACGTCCGTATGGTGAACGCAGATGGCGACTATCTGCTGCATCCGGATTCCACGAAGGCGTTCAAGTTCGATCAAGGCGGCCGCAGCAGCTTCGACGACGATCTTCCCGACCTTCGGTTGCCCCCGAAACACGAAACATTCTATGGCACCGGCCGCGATCATGCCGGCGAGCGCATCGGCGTTGCGGCTACGACGGGCCTCATGGCCGGCGCCACGGCATTCTCCGTGCTGAATGTCGTGCCCTACGCCGCCCTTGCCGCCGCTGACGCGCCGTTCCGCCAGGCGACCCTGATCGCCGGCTCGATCGCTGCCATGGCGTCGGTCGGCCTCGCGCTGCTGCTGGCCAATATGCTGTCGCGGCGCATCCGCTCTGCCGTGACGTCCGTCGACAATCTCTCGAGCGAGGAACTGGCGACCGCCGGTATTCCCGTCAGGCGCGGCCTGTCCGACATGCTGCATCGATTTTTTCGCGACCAACCCGTCGAGGAACTGCGGGACGAACTCGTGCGGCGACGCCGCGCCGAACTGCTGATGCGAAGCTATTCCGAACGCGACCGCCTTTACAGCGCTGTAGTCGAATCAGCCGACGATGCGGTCGTGACCAAGACACTCGACGGCAAGATCACGGGCTGGAATCCATCAGCTGAACGGCTGTTCGGCTTTACCGCCGAAGAAGCCATCGGGCGACCGATCGACATCATCGTACCGGCGGAACGCCACGACGACGTTGCGCACATCCTCGGCAAGATAAGCCGTGGCGAACGGGTGCAGCACTACGAAACCCTGCGTCGGACGAAGTCTGGGCGCCTGATCGACGTCGCGCTCAGCATTTCCCCGGTGCGGTCAGCCGACGGCGAGATCATCGGCGCAGCCAAGATTGCCCGCGACATCACCGAACAAGAGTTTGTGGAGCGCAAATTCCAGCTTTCCGTGGAAGCGTCCCCCGGCGGCGTCTTGATCCTCGACGCGAGCGGTAGGATCGCGCTTATCAACGGCGAACTCGAGCGCCAGTTCGGCTACTCCCGATCGGAGTTGATCGGCCAGCCCGTGGAGCTTCTGCTGCCCGATAACTTTCGCGCGAATCATGTCGGCCTGCGAGAAGGTTTCTTCGCATCGCCCGCAGTCAGGCCAATGGGAAACGGCCGCGAATTGTTCGGCCAGCGCAAGGATGGATCGCAGTTTCCGATGGAAATCGGCCTCAATCCGATCCGGTCCAGGGAAACAATGATCGTCCTTGCGACAGTCGTTGACATTTCAATTCGCAAGGAAGCTCAATCGGCCATCGCAAGACAGAACGAGCAGCTGAGGCGATCGAACGAGGAGCTAGAGCAATTCGCCTATATCGCGTCTCACGACCTGCAGGAGCCGCTCAGAATGGTGTCCAGCTTCACCCAGCTTCTCTCCGAGCGTTACAGGGGCAGACTCGACGAAAGGGCCGACAAGTACATCGGTTATGCGGTCGAAGGCGCCACGCGGATGCAGGCGCTCATCCGCGATCTGCTTTCCTATTCGCGACTGGCATCGGGCGATCGCGAACCGAAGCCGGTCGACAGCGCGACCGTCGTTTCGGCCGTCCTGCAGCGCATGGCACGCCTCGTCCAGGAAAGCGGTTCGGAAATCCGGGTTGGCGTTCTTCCCAAGGTGATGAGCGACGAAACCCAACTTGGCCAGGTGTTTCAGAACCTGATCAGCAACGCCGTCAAATTCCGTTCCGACCGGCCGCCGCTGATCGAAATATCGGCGCGTCAGGATCGCGGCATGTGGGAGTTTGCGGTGAAGGACAACGGGATCGGAATTGACGCCAAGGACTCAGACCGAATTTTCCAGATGTTCCAGCGGCTCCACGAGCGCGGAAAATACGACGGCAGCGGAATTGGCTTGGCGATAGCCAAAAAAGTCGTCGAGCGCCACGGCGGCAGGATCTGGTTCACATCGGACCCCGGGTGCGGGACGACGTTCTGTTTCACCTTACCCTCTGCGGACGGACCATGACATCTACGCAGGCGACGCATCGGACAAACGAGCGGCCCGGCACGCAAGTGACGAGTCTGCCGTAGAACACCAACGGTCGGGAGTGTGTGGGGGGCGCATGAACGGTTCGAAGGTTGCAACATGGGTACTGCTGCTGGTCGAGGACAATCCGGCGGACGCCGAACTCGTCCGGGAGATGCTGCATGACGACGAAGACCATGCCGCCTACGAAGTGCATCACGTCGCTCGCCTGCATGATGCAGAAGAACTGCTGAGAAGCCGACGCATCGACGTGGTGCTGCTCGACTTGCGGCTGCCTGACGCATCCGGCGTCGACGGCGTCAAGGCGCTGCTGGAAGTGTCGCACGAGATGCCGATCATCGTGCTGACGGGCATGGCCGAGGAGTCGCTGGCGCTCGCCTGCATCGATGCCGGGGCGCAGGACTATCTGAACAAGGAGGAGCTTCGGCCCCTGCTGTTGCGGCGCGCTATCGGCTATTCGATCACCCGACTTCGCGAGGTGCAGTTGCGGGAGTTGCAGGCCACGTTGACACACTATCGTGCGCTCTCGTCGGAAGGTGCCATGACGGGGGTGACGGCGGCAATGGCAGGCCTCGGCTCCTTTCGTGACCGCAAGCCGAAACTTCGCGAAGAGCTGGTGGCAAATTACTCCAGCCTGTTGAACGCCTATCTCCGCCAGCTCGCCTACAAGGAGGAGAAGCCGCGCGACTTGATGGAGCGGATTGCGACGCTGCTGGGCGACGCCGGCGGCGGACCCCGCGACCTGCTCGATATTCACGTCGCATCGCTCGAGCAGGCCATCGACGGGTCGAGCGTCGAGCGTGTACGCAGTGTCGTGATCGAGGGACGATTGCTTGCCCTCGAGATGATGGGAATGCTCGTCGAATATTACCGCACAGGGAGCCGGAGACGGTTCGGGTTGGGAGGAACGACATGACCTATCGTTTACGTCTTTACATAACGGGACGGACCTCGCATTCGCTGCGTGCCATCGAAAATCTGCGCCAGATATGCGAGACCGAATTGTCCGGCGCATACGAGGTCGAGGTGATCGACGTGCTCGAAAATCCACGCCTGGCGGAAAACGAAAAGATTCTCGCCACGCCAACGCTGGTCAAACGGCTGCCGGAGCCGGTCCGAAAGATCATCGGAGACCTGAGCGATCGTGAAAGGGTTTTGCTTGGTCTCGACTTTTTCGGCCAGGAAGAACAGTCGCACCGACGCAACACGGAGCATTGAAATGCCTGCAGCCGAAGAACTTCAGAAACTCGAGACCGGGATTTCAGGCTTCGACCAGATCTCGAACGGCGGCATTCCGTTCAATCGCAGCACGCTGGTCTCCGGCACCGCCGGAAGCGGCAAGACCGTGTTCGCGCTTCAGTTCCTCCTGAGCGGGGTGCGCGACTTCAATCAGCACGGGGTTTTCGTCACGTTCGAGGAAACACCCGCCGACCTGATGCAGAACGTGCGGTCGTTCGGATGGGATCTCGAAGCGCTGGTCAAGTCCAAGAAGATCGCGGTCGTCGACGCGACGCCGGATCCGGGCGAAGACACCATTCAGAGCGGCGCATTCGATCTTTCGGCGCTTCTCGCCCGTATCGAGCATGCCGTGCGGGAAGTCGGGGCAAAGCGCGTCATCCTGGATGCGATCGGGGCACTGTTTCCTCAGTTCACCGACTCCAACACGGTACGGCGCGAATTGCACCGGATCGCCGGCGGCCTGCGGAAGCTGGGAGTGACGACGATCATCACCATGGAGCGGCTCGACGAAGAGGGCGGCGTTGCCCGCTTCGGTGTGGAAGAGTTCGTCGCCGACAACGTCCTGATCCTGCGCAACCGTCTCGAACAGGAAAAGCGGCGCCGCACCATCGAGATCCTCAAATTCCGCGGCGCCGTGCACCAGAAGGACGAGTATCCGTTCACGGTCGACTCCGGGGAAGGCGTGACGATCATCCCGCTGTCGGCGATCGAACTGAAACAACGTTCCTCGGAGGTGCGGGTATCTTCCGGCGTGCCGGAACTAGACCGCATGTGCGGCGGCGGCATGTATCGCGACTCCATCATCCTGGTCAGCGGCGCAACCGGGACCGGAAAGACGCTGACGGTCACGCATTACGTCAAGGCAGCCATCGACGCCGGCGAACGCGCCCTGTTTTTCGCCGCGGAGGAAAGCCGCGAGCAGCTCACGCGAAATGCCGCTTCGTGGGGGGTCGATTTCGAAGGCGCCGAGCGGCGCGGCCTGCTGAAGATCGTGGCGCGTTATCCCGAGATCATGGGCCTTGAGGACCACCTGCTGCAGATGCGGCGCGAGATCGACGAGTTCAAACCGAGCCGGCTCGCGATCGACAGCATGTCCGCGTTCGAACGCGGCGGCACGCGAAAGTCCTTTCGCGAGTTCGTCATCGCGCTCACCAGCCACATCAAGCATCTCGAAATCACCGGAATGTTCACCAACACGACCGCGATGCTGATGGGCGGCGAGTCGATCACCGAGACGCATATTTCCACCATCACCGACACGATCATCCTGCTCCGCTATGTCGAACTGCACGGCGAGATGCGGCGCGGACTGGCAATCCTCAAGATGCGCGGTACGCAGCACGAAAAGGACATCCGCGAGTACATCATCGATCACAGCGGCATGCACATCAGGTCGCCGTTCCGCGGCGTTCACGGCATTCTCACGGGAACGCCCACATACATGTTCTCCCGCGAACGGGAGCATCTCGAGGACATGTTCGATTCGCCTGATACCTACAGCGGCTGATGCGGAAAACGCGATGGAGCATGAAGCAGGCTACCGGCTGCTGCTGGTCGAGGACAATCCGGGCGATGTCGTTCTGATCGAAGAGCACCTCGCCGACATCACCGACCGTCAACTTTCGTTCGAAGCGGCCAGCAGCCTGGCAGCCGCGACCGCACTTCTCGCGTCGCGCGAATTCGACGGAATCATTCTCGATCTGACATTGTCGGACTCCACCGGCATCGACACCCTGGCGCAGATACGTCAGCGCGCTCCGCTGGTTCCCGTCATCGTCTACACCGGTCTCGATCCCGATCGCGCCTTTCGTCAGAAGGTGCTCGGCATGGGCGCCCTCGAATGCATCGGCAAAAACGAGCCGCCAGGAAAGATGCTGACGCGCAGTGTCTACTGGATGCTGCAGCAAAAGGGTGCGGAACTGCAGCATCGGCAGTTCGAACGCATCGTCAATGCGATGCCGGATGCCGTCATCGTCACCAATGCCGCCGGGAAAGTTCTCTTTGTCAATGACGCGGCCTACCGCCTGTTCGACAGGCGAACCGAGGACTTCGTGGACGAACGGATCGGTTTTGCGGTCAAGGAAGGCGGCGTTTCCGAGATCGACGTCAACCGCGGCGGCGATCGCCGGAATTGCGAGATGCGCATCGTCGAATGCGAGTGGAACGCGGCTCCCGCCTTCCTCGCCATCATACGCGACGTCACCGAACAGAAGCGGTTGCGCGAGGAATTGCAGCATGCCCAGAAGATGGATGCGATCGGGCTCCTGGCCGGCGGCGTCGCGCATGATTTCAACAACCTGCTGCTGGTCATGCTGGTCTATGCGGAGATGCTGCGCGACGAATGCGACGCGACCGATCCCCGGCATCCCGAGATCGTCGAGATCGTCCAGGCGATCGATCGCGCCCAGGCGCTCACGAGACAGCTCCTCGCCTTTTCTCGCAAGCAGCCCACCGAACCCACGGTGCTGAACCTGGGCGACGTCATTACCGGATTCCACTCGATGCTGCGACGGACGCTGCCGGCGAACATCGAGATCGTCACGCTGTCGCCGGACGAAGTCTGGCCGGTGCTCGCGGACAAGGGACTGCTGGAACAGGTTCTGATGAATCTCGCCGTCAATGCGCGCGACGCCATGCCGTCCGGCGGCCGGTTCGAGGTGGCAATCGAGAACAGGCGGATCCAGGAAGGCTGCGATCACGGCTTGCCGGCGGGCGACTACGTCGCGGCGCGAGTCAGCGATTCCGGGACGGGAATTGCTCCCGAGCATCTGGAACGCATCTTCGACCCGTTCTTCACCACGAAGGAGCGCGGCCGGGGCACCGGCCTCGGGCTGTCGATGTGCTACGGTATCATAGCGCAGGCAGGCGGGCTGCTGACCGTCGAAAGCAAGCTGGGCAGCGGGACTTCGTTTCAGATCCTGCTGCCGCGAACGGAACGGCCCGCGCCGCTGGCAGGGCCCGTCGACGATACCGCGGAGCACCTCAAGGGAAAGGAAACGGTCCTCATCGTCGAGGACGATCAGGCCGTCATGCGCGCCACCGTCGCCGCGCTGAAAAAGGGCGGCTACGTCACGTTGACGGCTGCAAACGGTGACGAAGCCCGGCGCCTGCTGCAGAAACACGGCGAGCAGGTCGATCTCGTGCTGAGCGATGTCGTGATGCCGCAGCTCGGCGGGCCGGAGTTGGCCGAACTTCTTGGCAAGGAAAAATCATCGATTCCGGTCATCTTCATGACCGGTTACTCCGACTACCCTGTCACCACTGAGAGCGGCGATCATCGGATCGCGCGTCATCGCGCGATCATGAAGCCGTTTCGTCCATCCGAGTTGCTCATCATCGTGCGCGAAGTACTGGACGAAGGCAAAGGCCCGAAACCGTCGATCGCATAACCTACTCTTTGCGCGCCGTTGGCGGAGCAATCGCGGTAACAGCTTCTGCGCGCAAACCCGAACAGGACCAGAGGTGCGCGAGCGGACGGCGATGGACGATCCGGTTCCAGCGATCGGGGAATGGGTTGCAGTTCAAAATCCCTCCCCTCCCTTGCCACCCGGTCCGAGCGACAGCGAGGAAATTCAAAGGGTTGGAGCGATTTCCAGAGAAGGATGCCCTCGGACTGCCCCCGGGGTAAAAAACCGGTTGGCGTCCAAGAAAACGTGTCAAAACGACAATCTGGAGCCCTGTTCCGATTAAATCGGAACGGAAAGGTTTTTAATGGTCGGGGCAGCTGGATTCGAACCAACGACCTGCAGTACCCAAAACTGCCGCGCTACCAGGCTGCGCTATACCCCGATCCGGTGCTGGGAAATGCGTCGATACACGCTTAGCCCCTGCCCTTCAAGGCGCTCCGAGGCGGCTTACCGCTTGTTGAACAGCGGGTGCGCCACCCGGTCGCCGGGCTGGATGCCGTATTTCTGCGCCGTACCGGCAGCGACTTCCAGCACGCCCCTGGCGAGCCCCCCGGAGGAGATGATCCTGGTCGAAAGCGGCTCGGTATTTTCCGCAATGCGCAGGATGCGGCCATCGGCGCGGATGAAGATCATATCGAGCGAGATATAAGTATTCTTCATCCACATCGAGATCTGCTGCTCCGGCGAGAAATCGAACAGCATGCCCTTACCGTCGGGCAGTTCCTTCCGGTACATCAAGCCCTGGGTTTTCTCCTCCTCCGTCGTCGCCATTTCGACTGAAAACACCTGCACGCCCGACTTGGTCGCGATCTCGAGCGGCTGGATGCTCGCGGCTTGAGCGGCCGGATGGGCGCAAAGGATGACCACGGCCAGCGCCATGGCCACCGTCATCATGGCCGCCGTCATTACGAGACGGCCGCCAAGACGAAGCCGCGCAGCCACGAAAGCGAAATTCATCAAACCACTCATGCGGACTTTCCTGCCGGTTATCCTGCGGACGAGCGGACCCTAACCCGGCGAATGCGGCAAACGCCAGAGGCCGCCGCGCTCACGCGCAGCGGCAGGCTCAAATTTCCGTCAATGGGATCCGTGCCAGCGATCAGTGCGAGGACAGCGCCGACGGCCCGGTCTCCGGATGGATCTCGGCCGCCATCATGCCCTTGGACCCGGGCCCGAAGCGAACCAGCACATATTGGCCGGGGCGCAGCTCGGTCATGCCGAAGCGGCGCAGCGTCTCCATGTGCACGAAGATGTCGGGTGTCCCCTCGCCGCAGGTGAGGAAGCCGAACCCGCGCAGGCGGTTGAACCACTTGACCTGCGCCCGCTCCAGCCCGCTGGTGGGCGTCACGCTGACATGGGTACGCGGCGGCAGCATCTGCGCCGGATGGATCGCGGTCGACTCGTCCATCGAGACGATGCGGAAGGCCTGATAGCCCTTTGCGCGCTGCACGCATTCGACGACCAGCCGCGCACCTTCATAGGCGGTCTGATAGCCGTCCCGCCTGAGCACGGTCACGTGCAGCAGCACGTCGGGCCAGCCATTGTCCGGCACGATGAAGCCATACCCCTTCGAGGCGTCGAACCATTTGATGACGCCGGATACCTCGACAAGGTTGGCTGCGGCATCGCCGAGCCCCGACAACGCATCGACCGACGGATCGCGCGGCGCGCCGGTAGCATAGTCACCTTGTCCAAGCCTGTTTTGCCCAGCCCCGCCTGACGGCGGCCCCCCGAGCTTCTTGGACACGTATTCGTCCGACCCCATGACCCCGGACCTCACACTTCTCTTTAAAAGCGGTCCGCCATCGCCCTGGCAGGACCGGAACACGCGCTCATCGATGACCCACTCATCGAAACGCAGCGCGAATCTCTCGAATCAAAAGATAACACTCTCGTTAGCGAGGCATAGCTAAAAAAAACAAAATTGAGGAGGCTATGAACAAGTTGCAAAGCAGCGAATCAGTTGCGCTTGCGGCAAGCATGGAATGACCGAAATGCGATTTTCGAAAAAGATAATGGCCAACAACGAGATGAGATAATGATCCGGTTTTCGTTAATCGCATCGCGATTTAATTCCCGACGAACGGCCCGAGCGTCTCGCCGATGTCGAAGCGGATCACGAGATCGGCGACATCGTCCTGTTCGGTCGGTTCGTTGTTGATGATCACCAATCTGGCGCCGCGATTCTTGGCCATCAGCGGAAAACCTGCTGCGGGCCAGACCACGAGCGAGGATCCGATCGCCAACAACAGGTCGCATTGCTGCACCAGCTCGGTGGCACGGCGCATCTCATCTTCCGGCATCGCCTGTCCGAATGAGATCGTCGCGGTCTTTACCGGCGCATCGCAGACGGTGCAGTCGGGCGCAACGCCGGATTCTTCGAAGCGCGTCTTGACCCAGGCGAGCTCATAGGCCTGTCCGCAGCCGATGCAGCGCGCGTAGGTGGTATTGCCATGCAGTTCGACGACGTCGTCGGGCTTGAATCCGGACGCCTGGTGCAGATTGTCGATGTTCTGGGTGATGATCGCCGGTATCTTGCCGGCCTTGTAGAGCGAGGCCAGCGCAAGATGGCCGCGGCCGGGCTTCGCGGCCGCAAAGGTCTCCTGCATCGCAAAGCGCCGGCGCCAGGACTCGGCCCGCGCCTCGGCGCTGGACACGAATTCGTCGAACCCGATCGGGCGGTTGCGCGTCCACAGTCCGCCTGGCGAACGAAAGTCGGGGATCCCGCATTCGGTGGAAATGCCCGCGCCGGTAAAGGGAACGATACGGGCGGCTTCGGCGATCATGTTGCCGAGCTGTTCGACGCCGCTGCGCAAATCCTTGGCGATCACGTTGACACTCCCGGATTGTTGGGCGTGGCGACTATAGAGCGTTTTGCCGGAATGAGGGTACCGCTTCGCGGCGAGAAAACGCATCGAAATGGCACTCTATGCATCTGTGCTTGCCATTAACAGCCCAACACCCGCCTCCGCATTCGCGCCCCATTCGCGCGGGCCAATACGTGGGAAACGAATCACACAAGGCAGGAACAGGCGATGACGGAGAAGGAAGAGCGGCTCGCGCGCGAACGGGCCGAAATCGCGGCCCGCATCGCGAGCTTCAGGGAAACCCAGCAGAAGTTCAAACGCGCGCGCGAGGAGTATTGCGAGACGACTTTGACGAACGCGATCAACGGATCGGCCATCCCTCGTCCTGGCGCTGAGCAATCCCGCGAACGATCGCGCTAACCACGCGCACAAGCCGCCCCGCGCCGGAGAAAGCGTGCCATGGCCGCGTCGATCGAAGTCCTCATCAATGTGATCTGCTATGCCGCGCTCGTCGCCGTCGCGACCGGGCGCCTGCCCGATCATGGCAGCGTCCACTGCCCGCGCACGGTCCCTCTCCGGCGATAATTCCAGCAGACGAAACGCGAGACTTCTTTTGTTCTTGTGGAACGAACAGGGGGCGCATTTTTCGTCCACGCTGCCGTCTTAAGATACCGTTACGCCGGCACGTTCTCCCGTCCGGCAGCAGGGGGATGGGCAAGCCCCTCGTCCATCGCCGCGCGAGCTCGGCTTCGCTCCTTTTTCGAGAAACAGCTCCATTTATTTGACACGAAGCTCGAAAACTTAAGCCGCCGTTTACCCAGCCTTCCTGAAACCCCGCGCCGTTAACCGAACCTGTTTACAAGACGTAAATGAGCACCTGACAAATTTAGGTCAGGAGGGTCAATCCGATGGTCATTTACCCAATACCGGTTGAAGTGACACAGGCCAGAGTACAGCTCGCCGTCGACCAGGCCGCCAAGGCGTCGCCGACGACGATCGCCCAGGATCTGCAAGCCGTTGATCGTGCCAAGTCGGCCGCGATCGAGGCGGCGCTCGCAGGCATGGATTCCAGCGAACCTGCGCTGGTGGACGTCAAGGTCTGAGCAGGGCGCGACATTTCCTGCGCCGTGGAAGTCACGCGCAATAGCTTCGTGATGCAAGCGCCGGACGCCGGCAGCTTGCCTATCGCGGGATCGCCTCGGCGCGGTAGATTTTCGTGCCTGACGTCTCGACGATCCGGCCCTTCAGCGACCGGACGAACGCCTTCGAGCCTTCGGCCGCGAAATGCACCCGCAGCGCCGCCTCGTCCGTCCATTGCTCGAAGAAAAACAGGCGCATCGGATTCCGGCAGTCGACATGGACATCGTGCGAAATGCAGCCGGGCTCCTTGCGTGAGCGCTCGACATGCTCGAGGCAGGAGCGCAGCACGTCGTCGAACGTGTCTTCACGCGCCAGAATGGTGCCGGTGACCAGAATCATGTGCCCCCCCCTCGCGGCCTCCCCGCGTGTGCCGAGCGCCTGATGGCCTCGAGGCGGGTGTATCGCCGGTCAGTGTATCAGGCGCGGAGCCATGGCGCATACCGCCAGCAAGGCGCCAAGGCTGCCCACGACCGACAGCTTCATCCGCGCCGTCCTGGCGTCGGTGATCGGAAGCATGAAAAAGAAGGCCATCGCGACAACGAGCACGCCATAAATCAAGGCCATGGTCGATCCCTCCGTTGCGGCGAGAATGAACCGAAAGGCCGGCGCGGTCTGTGTGGAGGATCACGCTGGCTGCACTTTTCGCGCGACACAAAGCCGGTCTTGAATGAAGCCCGAGAGCGGCGGATGGCCCTGCATCCTCTGGATGCATTCAAATAACTGTACAATTTTATGGTTTCGGTTGCGACAATAGCAACCTGGGCGTGCCACACCGCCCCGGTAAATGCCGCGAGGAATCAGATGTTCAAGAAATTCTTGCGTGACGATCGCGCCGCCACCGCTATCGAATACAGCCTGATTGCCGGGTTTATCGCGCTGGCCATCATCTATGCCGTTGGCATGACCGGCCAACGGCTTGTCGAACTGTTCGAGAGTTTGATCCCCGCGCTGACGCGCTAAACGGATCCACCGCCAACGTCTGTAGCACTTGCCTGCGCGGCTTCGTCGCGAATGTAGCGGACGGTGCGCTTCAATGCTGCGATATCGATCGCCGCACGCGGCAGCCCCGCCAACTCGCCGGCGCCAGCGGCAACTCCGCGCCTTGCGAAGCAAGTGTCGAGGCTGATGTGTTCGCCGGCAACAGACCGTTCGATGCCGAAGCCGACCCGCTCAGTCGCGGTGTCGCCGACGGTGATGCCACCGAAGCGGCCGGCGCTGCCGCCGGTGTCGCCTTCAGGCCGAATTGTCTGGGCATGCAAACCTCCATCGTTGCGCCCCCGGTTCGACGCCGGGTGTCTTCCCCGTCCAAGCCTTAAGGCAAATCTACGACTCAATCGTTGCAGTTGTGTTGGCCGGTTGGTTTACCCACAGGGAACAACGGAAGGTAGTTCGTAGCATTACGGGTGGAGGGCTCAACTTCCCTTCCCGCGCGTGCGCTGCCGCATGGACCGCACCAACCGGTCCTATCCGCTTCTTCCGCGCGCCTTTGCCCACCGCGTGCCGATAGCAATCCGCGACAGGTCAAGGGCCGCCCCGACTCCGCACAAGCCATACGCGCAGCGTGACTTCGCGCACGGAGTTAACCCCGTCTTCACCGAGAGTGAGGCAGGTGCGGAACGAACGTATTCGTCTCAAATTGTCTGGGAAACCGAGGGCGGGATGATGACCGAGTTTCAGTATCTGCAAGAGCAAGCCGCCCGCGCCGAAAGGCTGGCACGAAGCATTCTCGACACGGTAACGGTCGAGAGGCTCGAGGCCTTCGCCGCCGAGTGCCGGGAAAAGGCGAAGGTCGAGAGCGCAAGCAAACCGGAAGTTGCTTGATCAGTCGCATCGCGCTTTCCTGCTCTCGTGATCGTGGCGACAGGCGCCCAGGCAGCTCTTCCAAAAACTGACCGCGCGACTTGGTCGTTGCAGATCCGGACATGGTCGCCGTTCCGGTAAAACTTCCGAAGCGGCTCAGAACGTCGCCGTCAGACGAGAGCCGAAGCGTGGCCAGGCAAAGGGCTGCCACCTCCCGGATTTTGCTGCTATCTATGGTCCAGCCTGCCCCAGGAACGACGGAACCCCGCCTCTCAAGGAGACACGAAAATGCGTTACCTCCACACCATGCTGCGCGTCCGCGATCTCGACGTTGCGATGAAGTTTTATCGGGACGCGATGGGGCTGAAGGAAGTGCGCCGGGTCGACAACGACAAGGGCCGCTTCACGCTGGTGTTCCTGTGCGCGCCCGAGGACGAAGGCCTGTTCAAGGCGGCGCCGCAGAACCGCGGCGCGCCGCTGGTCGAACTCACCTACAATTGGGACGAGGAGAAATACGGCGAGGACCGCTTTTTCGGCCACCTCGCCTATGAGGTCGACGATATCTACGCGACCTGCGACCGCCTGATGAAGGCCGGCGTCACCATCAACCGGCCGCCGCGCGACGGCAACATGGCCTTCGTGCGCTCCCCGGATCTGCATTCGATCGAACTGCTGCAGAAGGGCGAGCCGAAGCCGCCGGCGGAGCCGTGGGCCTCGATGCCGAACACTGGCCACTGGTAGCGCTGGCCTGTCGCTTCCGGAAATTTCGGCACCGTAAAACGTTCCCCCGCGCCTTGGTCTTTTACGTTCCGTTGGATCGGGGCGCGCAGGAACCCTGCGGCCCATCGGGAGTTTCCTCTCCGACAGCATGTTGAGGAGGAAGTGATGGGAAGAGGAATTCTGTTGTGGCTGCTGGGCGTACCTATCCCGGTGATCATTCTGCTGTGGTTGTTCTTCGGCCGCTGAGCGGCCGCCGGCAGCCACGCCGCAATCTTCGAATCGGGGCTCTGTCGCATGGCGGCGGAGCCCGATTTTTATTGGCTGCAGCCAGCGCAAAGGCCACGCTTTTTCGTCGATCTTCCGTTATGAACGCATTCTCGGGCCCGATCCGGAAAGTCGAAACCGGCTTTCCGAATGCTCGAACAAAAGATGCGATCAACGGGAGCGATAACGCGTGGCCGACAACAACAAGCAAAAACTGACCATCTGGGGCCGGGCCAATTCGGTCAATGTGCAAAAAGTGCTGTGGTGTCTCGCCGAGCTCGACCTCGGCTATGAGCGCATCGACGCCGGCATGCAGTTCGGCAAGAACAACGAGCCGGAATATCTTTCGATGAACCCGAACGGCCGCGTGCCGACGCTGGTCGACGGCGACTACGTGCTGTGGGAATCCAATTCGGTGATGCGCTATCTCTGCATGGCCTACGGCAACGATACGCCGATCTACCCCGCACAGCCGAAGGCGCGCGCAGGCGTCGACCGCTGGCTCGACTGGACGCTGTCGACGCTGCAGCCGGTCGATCGGCCGGTGTTCTGGGCGCTGGTGCGCACGCCGGTCGAGAAGCGCGACATGGTCGCGATACAGAAGGACGTCGATGCGGAAGCCGTGGTTTGGCGCATCGTCGAGGCGCAGCTGGCAAATCGCCGCTTCATCGAAGGCGACGAGTTCACGCTCGCCGACATCGCGATCGGCGCCTATGCGCGGCGGTGGCTCGGCGTCGAGGGCGTCAACAAGCCGGCGCTGCCGAACATCGACCGCTGGTTCGCGCAATTTGCGGCGCGCCCCGGCTTCACACAATTCATTGCGCCGCCGATGACGTGAGACGGCGGCTCAGCGCGAGCCGCTGGACATGCCGGCGCCGACGCTGATCGCACCGCCGATTTTCATGCAGGTGCTGGTGCCTTCGATCCGGACGAAGCCCGCGCCGTATTCCGCACAGGCATTGCGAGGGCGCTTGAGCGGAAGCGGCTTGTCCGACGCCGCGGCCTTGTCCGGATTTCGGAGGCGGAACTGCTCGGCAGCGGCAGGCGATGCCACCATCACCACCGCCGTCATGACCAGGGGAGAAATTCGCATCCCGCCTTTTATCGCCCCTCGCCGCCTGGGGCTAGCGAACGAATTTGACGCCGACCGAGTTCCCCCGCCGCCATACCACTTCACAGCGGCGTCCGGTGCGGGCGTCGCGCGAAAACGCCAGCCGCAATTTCGCCGGCAGCGAGTTGGTATCCTGGATCGTGATCTTCGCCCCGGTCGCGGACAGATCCTTCACAACGCATTGGCGCGCGGCAAAGCCGCCCTCGAGCGTGATCCAGCCGGGCTGGCTCAATGATTTGCGCGTCTCGCGCTTCTTGCCGTTGCCAGATAATTTCGAAATCAAGGCCATATCGAAAAATCCCCCGAAGCCAAACTTTACGGCGGGCGGCTTTAAATTCCGTTGCATCCGGTCTTTTCCGGGGATGGCGGCGGGCACGGGAAAAACGGGTTTCCGGGCGGCTTGCCCCCCTGCGCAAACGCCACTATACGTTCGCCCGTCGCCGCCGCCATGAACCATGGCGGAGTGGCGGCCAACGCGGCCATCGAGCGCATAACGCCTTGATTTTCCGGTTGTTTTTGCTCCCTTCGTCTATCGGTTAGGACGCCACCCTTTCACGGTGGAGAGAGCGGTTCGATTCCGCTAGGGAGCGCCACCACCTGCCCCTCACGTTGATTTTTCTTCGCTTTTGTCTGTTTCTTCGAATGCGCCTGTGCGGTTCGGGGCGAACTGATCTTGTTACGGTCCGCCAGCTTGGTAACCGCGCACCGGCCACCGCGTCCGCGGTCCGCTTCGCGTGTATGGCGTTCGGCCTCTGCGAGCGTGGTGGAACCGAGCACGGCCATGATGTCGTGCGCCGAGCATTCGGCGTGGCCCATCAGCCGCCCCAACGTCTTCCGCCTCGGTCGTGGTCGCAATCGCGTCCACTTCGTCGCGAACAGAACGCGCGCGGTGTTCGCGCGCCGATTGCGCGCCGCGCCTGCCGCGATGATCGCCGATCGCGTCGGCTATGCGGCGCTGGTATGGGTACAGCCGCATTGGATCGGGGAGCGCGGTTGCGGCGGCCGGCAGCCGAACTTCGCACTCGATCCAATCACTAAGCTGCAAGCGCCGTGGAGGGACCAACCGTCGCAACGCGCGGTTGTGGATTGTATGAAGTATTGATTGATCGCTCGATGCGATCCCATTAGGTAGTTGTCTAACTACCGCGTTATCTCCGGTTGTCAGTACCAAAAGCTTATTCCACTTTATCAGTTCAAATGATCGCTCAGGATTTGGCGAGATTTGGCTTCGCCGTTGCTTGCCTTGAGCAGTCGAATTGGAGCGGACCCGGCCATGGTGACCGCCTGCATTTTTGCACCCGAATTAAATCATGCGCTCGAAACGATCGGCTTCTACTTTCGATTAAGCGGAACCGAAGTTGTCTTTGCGACTGAGACAGGTGGAGATGAACGCACGGAACACCCCTGGAGCCTGCGACGGCTAGTGCAGACGTACGATGTTCGGGGGATCGCGGACAAGCCTGTCGCCTGCGATGTACTTGTCGCCGATGCATTCTTAAAGCCACAACATTCAAGAGATCTTGCTACTTGGGCCGCGCATTCGAATGAGGTTGCATTCCTATTCCCGGATGCTGGCATGACATTTAAGAGACGGCTTGGTCACCTGGTGCGGTCATGGCCACACTCTCTGAAGTCCAGGACGGCTATATTCTACGGCGATAGTCGTTGGTCTCTCGACACATTAACTCCGGCCTTCCAACGACGGACATTCTTCGCCCCATACCTGCATCCGCAGTCCTTTTCCAATAACGCCCTTGAGCAGGTTTTTGCGGACTATTCCATTGAAGGACGCCGTCGCTATCAGATCGGGTTTATGGGAAACAAAAACCCGCCTGAGCGATCGCTGGCCCTGTCGGAATGCCGTAGTGCGATAGGACAGTTGGGGGCCGAGGCAATTTGGATCGAATACGGAGACGATGAGCACCACAAAGCTCTCGCGCCGGAACAGTTCATCTCCACGCTCGGAGAGATGGATTTCTGCATTTGTCCGACCGGGTGGGCGCGTTGGACGCACCGGGTTATCGAGAGTTTGTGCAGAGGGGCGATCCCGATCCTACAAGACAGCCACCTCTACGGTTTGAGGCTCGTTGATGGCGTCAACTGCGTCTTGGTCAAGAACAACGACTGGTTCGACACGGTCAAGCAAGCGCTCAATATGCCCGTTTCGAAGGTCGAAGAAATGCGTAGAAATGTTGTGGCTTTGCGAGAGGCTAGGCTCGTTCCTTCAGCCGCATCCAACCGATTTCGAAGTCAATTTCAGCAGCGCCGGCAGCCCGTCTTCGAGGTACAGCGAGCTTAGGGGCGATGCGTACGCACCAGCGCTAATTTTGATGCGGATCATCGCCGATTTCTGTAAGAGCCGCCCGCACCTCCGTATCCATTTCGGCAGCCGAAGGGTTCGGAAGCCCGCGCACGGTGCGGGCGTGGCCACGCCTGATTTCCTCGCGTCTTTCACTGTTCAATGAACTGACTGCGGCGGCCGCACGCAACGCAGCAACGCCCGGCTCGCTAGGCCCGCTGCAACAGATCCACTAGACTGATCCGAGGCCCGCCGAGCCCCGGGACGCCTTTCACACTTTTTGCGGAAACGATGCGCGGCTACACGCTGAAGGAGAAAACGAAGATCGCCGCAGGCGCCGTGGCTGCGTTGATCATCGTGGCATGGCTGGCCACTGTCGCGCTGGCGCTGCTGTCGGCGGGATGATCGCGCGGGCTGGAACTTTGTTCCGCATCAATGCCACACTAGGAACTTTGTTCTCCTCCGGAGAACAACGGATCGCCCTGCATCCGCCGTCGCACCGGAATCGATTTCCCGCCTGCCGGTCATCCGCTCACGACCGACAGGCCCCCCTTCAAAATGTTGCCTTCCGGCACTGGGCAAGACCCGGTGCCAAGCCGAACGTTGCGAACATCCCCGAGCCCAGCAGGCTCCCGGTGCGCCACGATGACGAAGGTCGTGTCGGGCAGTTCGGCGCGCAACAGGGACATCACGGATCGCTCCGCTTCCGGATCGAGCGCACTGGTCGCCTCGTCGAGAAATGCCCAGTCGGGCCTCGCCAACATCAGCCGCACCAGCGCCAGACGCTGCTGTTCGCCCACCGAAAGCCCCGCGACGTTCTCCTCGCCCGCATCGAGCCGGTGCCCGAGCCCGGCCTTGCGCAGCAGGCTTTCGATCGCGCCCGGCGCCACGCTTTCCGGTTCCGCGGGATACGCCGCGGCGGCAACGAGCGGCGCCAGCGGCAGATAGACCTGCTGCGGCATGAAACACAGACTGCCGCCCGGCAGCTCGATACGGCCTTCGCCGAAATGCCATAGACCCGCCAGTGCCTTCAACAACGTGCTCTTGCCAAGGCCCGACGCGCCGCTGAGCCAGACTGTTTCGCCCTTGTCGATAGCAAGCTCCCCGATCCGCAGCAGCGGCCGGCGATCCGGCGTGCAGATCGATACATCGCGTATCCGCAACGCGCCGTCCAACGAGCGGGTCCGATGCAGCGGGCGTTCGCCGCAATCGAGACCGTCGATTTCATCGAGGAAGCGCTGAATACGTCTGGTGGTCGCCACCAGATCGGAGACGAATTTGTAGTGGAAGACGAACCACGACAGCGTCGTCACCACGTTCTGGAACGCCGACGCCAGTTGCATCAGGCCGCCGAGCGACACACTGCCGGCGAGGAACGCCGGCAGCGCAATGAACATCGGCACGCGGAACACCGTCTGGAAATACGGCCTCTGGAACAACCCATAGATGAACGCGCGGGCGATGACCCTGCGCCAGTTGCCGATCAGCGCTTGAAAACGACGATCCAGGATACGCCTTTCGCTTTGTTCGCCGCCCGACAACGCGACCGCCGCCGCGTTCTCCCGCAACCGCATCAGTGCGAAACGATAGTCCGCCTCGCGTTCTTGCTGCTCCGCAAGCAGGCCCGGCATCTGACGACCGAGCGCATGCGTCAGTCCGGTCGCTATCGCCACGTAGGCCGGAGCCGCCCAGACCATGTAGCGGGGAATTTCGAACGCGATCCCGAACAGTTCGAACGAAAGCGGAAAAGTGGAAAGCTGCCAGAGCAGCGCGACGAAGGAAAACAGCCCGACCAGGCTCATCAGGAAATCCAGCACCTTCGTCAGCATCGACTCGACGAATTCGCGGCAGTCCTCCGCAATGCGCTGGTCCGGATTGTCGATGCTGCCGCCGCCAATCGACGGCTGCAAAAACCAGTACGCTTTGGCCGGCAGCCATTTGTCGAGCACCGCATACGTCAACCGTCGCCGCCAGCGGATCTGCAGGTGCTGCCGTGCAAACACGCCAACCAGATACAGTCCTGCCGAAGCCCCGATCAGCGCGGCGAAAACGCCGAGTTGAGTCACCGCCGCAGGCGCATCGAGGCGCTGCAGCGCATTGTAGAAATCCGCGCTCCACTGGGTCAGCCGCAGGGCGATCTGGATGCCGGCAAGCTCACAGCCGATGATGAAGGCCAGCAGTGCCAAGCCGGCCCAGCGGTGCGGACCGCCGGCGGCGATGCGCAGCAGCCGCCAGATCGCATTCAGGGTGTTGCGCATGGGATCAACCGCAACTTCTCAACGGCGCGTCAGAACGCATAGTTGGCGCCGATCTTGAAGGTGCGGCCCGGCGCCGTCCGCAGCTCGAGCGGGTTCGAGATCGCGACCGCCGTGGTCGGCACGATGTTGTAGGTGGTGGTGCCGTTGAGCGAGGCGAAATAGCGGGTGTCGGCGATGTTGAGCACCGAACCGCGCAGCGTCAGTCCCGGCACCGCCTGCGGCGCCCAGCCGACGATGGCGTCGAACACGACATAGCCGTCCGGCCGGTAGAGCAGCGGCGAGGAGCGCGGCAGCACGTCGCCGGCCCAGGTCGATATCAGCTGCGCATCGAACCCGTTGGGGCGGTCGCTGTAGCGCAGGCCGAACACACCCGACAAAGGCGTGGTGCCGTCGAAGGCGACGACCGGGCTGGTGGCGTCGAACTTCTGCTTGCCCTCGGTGTAGGCGATCGAGGCGCTGGCGGTCCAATTGTCGTGGAAACGAAACTCGCCCGCCAGCTCCACGCCCCAGAGCTTGACGCTGGAAAGGTTCCGGTAGGTAAAGTCGTTGATGCCCGGAAAATTAACGCTGGGGACCGGCACGAAACTCTGGATGAAGTCGGTATAGTCGGCCTTGAACACGGTCGCCGTGAAATAGCCCCGGCTGAACTGCCCGCGGATGCCGGCCTCATAGCTCTTGACCTGCTCGGGTCGCAGGTTCGGATTTGGGATGAGATCCGAATTGACGCCTCCGCCATTCGGCAGCGACGTGAAGAGCTGCTGCGAGGTCGGCATCTTGAAGCCTTCCGCATAGCGGCCGACCAGCGAGATGTTCTCGGTGGTTTTGTAGATGGCGCCGAACTGCTTGACGAGCTTCTCGCTCTGAACCTGCTTCGGCTCGTTGCCCGGCCTGACGACGTAGTACGGGTTCGGCCGCGGATCGAGATCGTAGGTCGCGTAGCGGACGCCCGGCGTCAGGCTGAGCTTGTCGTTGAACAGCAGAATCTCGTCCTGAAGGTAGCCGTCGGCGCGCTGCGTCGTGGCATCGGCGAAATTGAAGCCGCCGGCATTGGCGACCGTGACCACGCCGGTCGTCAGGTTGGTGGTGACATCGCGGCGCTTGTAGTCGGTATCCGCCGAGCTCACATAGGCGCCGTAGGTCAGCTTGTGCGTGGCAGCGAACGTCCTGAACGAAGAATTCATCTGGATGTCGCCTTCGGTGAACGTCTCCTTGTAATTCAGGAGAAAGTTCAGCCGGTCGTTCTGGCCATTGGCGAGGCGGCGATTTCTCACACCGGTGAAATCCCGTTCCTGCGGCGAGTGCGTTATCTGCCACTTAACCTGGTCGAGCCAGCCGAGATCGGGCGTATAGCGGTGGGCCAATGTCAGGCGATCTCGGGTCTGCACCTCGTCGCGGATGTAGCTGAGATTGCGGATGCCGCTACTTTGCAGGCCGAGATCGAACCGCTGGTCGACGGTGATGTCCTTCTTGAACATCTCCGCGGTCAGCTTGACCTCGTGCTCCTTGTCGGGGCTCCACACCAGCTTGCCGAGCAGGTCGTAGTCGCTGCCGTCGAGCGGATTGAGCTCGTTGCAGCGGATCGCCTCCGGATTGCGCGGGCAGCCATAGATGCCGCCGTCGGCGCGCGCCTTGCTGAGCGTGCCCTCGTTGTAGGAGCGCTGCGACGCCGAGATCAGCGCCGAGAAATCGCCGAAGCGAAACGCGCTGGTACCGGTCTTGACGAAACTCTTGTCGTAGGAATCGAAACTGGTATCGAGCTGGCCGCCGAACTTGCGGCCCTTCAGATAGTCCTCCGGATCCTTGGTGACGAAGGCGACGACGCCGCCGAGCGCGTCTGCCCCCCACATCACGCCGGCCGGCCCGCGGATGATCTCGACCGCCTTCAGGTTCGCCATGTTGACGAAGTCGCGGTTGCCGTCGACGATGCTTTCGATGACGCGGGTGCCGTCGACGATCATCTGCACGCGGTTGTTGGACACGCCGCGAATGGTGAAGCCCGCGAGATTGCCGAATGGATCGGTCCCCGATGTCGTCTTGGCGACCGTCACGCCCGGCTCGTAGCGCACCAGGTCCTGCACGTCGCGCACCATGCGCTCGTCGAGCTCCTGGCGGTTGATGACCGTGACGTTCTGCGCCAGATCGAGCGCCTGCCGCGCATTGCGGCCGGCATAGACGCTGATCGTGTCGAGCGAAACGCCGTATCGGGCTGCGACGCGTGCCGCCGCTTCGTCATCCGCAGCCGTCTGCGCGTTCGCCGCCGGCGTCAGCGCGATCATCGATACGGCGGCGAGCATCGCCATGCGCCGCCCTCCCCCGGCGGCGGCCGAGTCCAAGTCCAAACCCATCTTCTTCATTGAATTCCCCACAGAGCACAAAAGTATTTCTGCGAGGTGGTCTCGTATTACCAAGCATTACAGTCAATTAAATCGCGTCAATTCTCGGGCGTTTAAAACTACATTACCTATAATACGTATTTATACTTTGTCTTTTTCTAAATCGGCGGCAGGTTCGGGTCGCCGAGCTCAAAAATGGCGTCCGCGATGCCGTTGATGTCGCGCGCATCATCCTGCACGGGGATCGAGGGCAGCAGCACGGCCGGCGCCGGAACGCCGAGGTCGCGCAGCTGATACGGCGTGCCGTGCCCGTATTCGAGATGGCCGCGGCCGATGATGCCGATCACCAGCGGCGGATCGGGCTGCCGCAGCGCCCGCGCGATGTTGCAGGCAAAGGCGCGGTCCCAGGTCTGCTGCGCGCGGATGAAACGGTCGAGCGACGGGTCCATCGCCGATACTGGCGCCGTCGGCGAGCGATTGAGACCGAGCCCGAACAGATACTCGCGATAGGCCACCGTCGCCTCTGCAGACGGCGTCAAGCCGTCGCGTTCATCCTCGGGAATCGCGTCCCACCCCTCCTTGCCGACGCGTGTCACCAGCGCCCGGTAGCAGTTGAGCGCCAGCATCGGCACGCGCTGCTGCCGGCAGAAATGAAACAGCGGCATGTAGAGCTCCGCGTCGTAGCCCCAGACCGTCTTCCAGTCGGTCTTGTCCAAGAATTGCGCGCTGGTCAGTTGGCCCGCCACCCATTGGTCCAGCACGGGCTGCACGCGCCGCGGAAACATCTCGAACCCGAGCGCGACGTTTTTCCGGATGAAGCGGAGGATCGTCGCGACATGGAGTTGCCAGCGGTGAATCTCCGCAACCGTATGGGTTTCGCCGAGCAGCACGGCCTGACGCGCCGCCATGTCGTGCATCAGTTCCGTTTCGTCGATCGAATGTCCGCTCGAAGGATCGATCCACGTCCCGCGTGGATGGTCGAAGGCCGGAGACTCCCTGTCCGGATGCATCATGATATCCCGAACGCCCTGGCGGGTCCGACCAGCACCAGTCCGAGCGGGTCGCCGTCCTGCCCGATCGCGGCAAGTTCGACATCGCCATCGGCATCAGCCTTGTTCTGCCGCCAGCTCGCGACCGTGCCGCCGCGCAGATGCAGATGGAAGTCGGCGGCAATCAGGTTGATGAATCCCATCGCCGGATTAATCGCAGGGAGTAATCCTCGCCAGCGCTGGTCCAGCGCCGGTCGCCGCATCTGGATTTCGACTTCGATCCCCGACTCGATCGCCGCGCGCAGCGGTTTGAAAGCCGGATCGTCGTCGGCCATCGACGCGGCTTCGGCGGACGGCTTGTCCGGCGCGGCGACGGGGACGCCAGCTAGCGAACCGAAATGGGCGTCGAATTTGTCGCCATTGTCCAGGCTGACCACCGTGAACAGGGTTTCATCGGCCGCATTCTGAAACTCCAGTTTCGGCAACACCCTGTCTTTCATGCGCGCCGTGCGGTCGATGATGACGGTGGCGACGGACGGCAGGTCGATGCTGCAATTATGCGCCTGGCCGATGCAGAACACGCGTCCCGCCTGCTTCTCCAGTCTCTCGATGGTTCCGATGCGCTCATGGGTTACCCCATCGTTCTGCGCCACGATCATCAGCTTTCCGGCGAGCGGCAGCCTGTTCAATATTCGAACCGGCGATTCGGAAAGCCGTTGCCGCAAATTGTCGTCTGGCATCTGTGTCGTCGTTCCCTCGCCGATTAAAAAGCCTTGTCTGAAACAACATCGCGCCGCCGTCCATCGGGTAAATGCGCCGGATGCCGCACACTAGAGGCCTTCAAGGCGCACCTTGCGATTAGACTTGGAATAACTTCAGGAAGCGTAGTCGGATGCCGCAAGGATTGCGTTGCAGGGAAAACCTGCGGGACGGCTGCTCTTGTGCCGGTCACGGCTGCCACTTTTCGCGTCTGGCATCGCGCATGGAACTTTGTTCTACTCCGGAGAACCACTGACCAGCCGAGTTCCCATTCATGACCCATCAACCATCGCGCGCCGACGGCGCCCGCGTCCTCGCCGATCTCAACGCACTGCGCGCGATCGGCGCCTACAAGATCGGCGTCCACAAGCCGACCTTTTCGGAACCGCATCTGCAGTCGCTGCACTGGCTGGTGCAGCGGCTGCCTGGGGCCGGCCTCACCGGCGAGATCGACGGCATCGGCAATATCCTCGGCGTCAGCGCGAAGCGTGGGCCGAAACTGCTGGCGGGGTCGCATCTGGAAAGCCAGAACCACGCCGGATGGCTCGATGGCCCGCTCGGCGTGGTCTATGCGCTGGAAGCCGCGCGCATCATCAACAACGATCCCGAAATCGACGGCGCGGTCGAGGTGGCGTCATGGTGCGACGAGGAAGGGCATTTCGGACATTTCCTTGGCAGCCGCTCCTATGTCGGCGGCGTTACGGAAACCGACATCGACGCGGCGCGCGACCGCAGCAGCAACAGGAGCCTGCGCGAGGCGCTGCGGGACTCGGGCCTCGCCGGCCGCAGTCGCGTCCAATACGAACCCGGCCGCCACATCGGCTATCTCGAGGCCCATATCGAACAGGGCGAAACGCTCGAAAGCAGCGGCCTCAAGATCGGTGTCGTCACGTCGATCGTCGGGATCTGGCAGTACCGCATCGCGTTCACCGGCGAACAGAACCACGCCGGCACCACGCGGATGGCGATCCGCAAGGACGCCGGCCTGGCGCTGGCCAAATTCTGCGTCGCGATCGACGAGCGCTTCCCCGCGGCCTGCGGGCCGCGCACGGTCTGGACCACCGGCCGCATCACGCTCGATCCCGGCGCGCCGAGCATCATCCCGGGGGGTGCGGAAATGCTGTTCCAGATCCGCGACGACGATCCGGCCGTGATCGCGCGGCTGGAAGGGTTGCTGCACGCCATGGCCGCGGAGATCAATCAGCAGGGCCGCTGCAGCGTCGCCGTCGAGCGCCTTCGCACCGGGGCGCCGGCCATCATGGACGCCGCGTTCCAGCAGGCGATCGAAGACGCCAGCGCATCCCTTGCCGGCGGCAAGTCGCTGCGGATGCCGAGCGGTGCCGGTCACGACGCCCAGGTTCTCGCGACCGTCATGCCTTCGGGAATGCTGTTCGTGCCCTCGATCGGCGGCATCTCGCATCACTGGACCGAGAACACCGCCGACGCCGACATCGTCACCGGCGCGGAGGTGTTCGTCGAAACCTGCCGGCGGTTGTTGACGCGCTGAGATCAGGGGACGACATGGCCGCGGGCAACAAGCCGAAATATTCGATCCGCGATGTCCCCGCGGGCGTATGGATCCTCGGCTTCGTCTCGACGCTATGGATATCTCCGCGGATGATCCACGCCCAGCTGCCGCTCCCTCGTCACCGCGCTCGGCGCGCCGTCCATCGCAATATCTGCTGGTCCGCCTGATTTCAGAGGCACCGTTCGACTTGGCGACAACAAGTCGCGTTGAGCCTTGCTTGCAAAATAACCGGATTTGCGACCATTTTGGCGCCCGACGATGTAAAGTTTCCCGTATGCTGTTGCTTCAGGCCCTTCCCACCTCGATCGGCGTCGCCGCCATTGCGCCGGCCTTGCTGTTGCTCTGGCTCGTCATCGCCGCGGACGAGCGTCCCGGCCCACCGACGCGGGTGTGGCTCGCCTTCCTCCTCGGCGCTGCCAGTATTTCCCTGCTCGGCATCGCCCGCGCCCCGTTCGCCGCGATCCTCGCGGTGCCGGGAAATCCCTGGATGACGCAGGGCCTGCGTTCGGTGTTCGGCGTCGCCGCGCCCGAGGAGATCGTCAAGATTCTCGTGATCGTCCTGGTGTCGATGCGGCGGCGCAATTTCGCCGACCCGATGGATACCGTGGTCTATGGCGCGGCCGCCGGCCTCGGCTTCGCCGCCTACGAAAACCTCGCTTATCTGGTGCAGCACGCCGACATGTGGCGTTCGCTGGCGGCGCTGCGCAGCGTGCTGACGGTGCCGTTCCACGGCGCGCTCGGCATCATCGCGGGCGCCTATATCGTGATCGCCCGCGCCGGAACCGCGCTCGGCGCCAACCGCCACAACCGCGACTGGGCGCGGATCTCCAGCTGGTGCCTGGCGCTGTTCGCGCCGATCGCGCTGCACGCGGCGTTCGACTTTCCGCTGCTGACCTTGCAGAAACATCCCGACCTCGGTCCGAACGCGCGCATGCTGCTCGCGGCGGCGAGCCTGGTCATCGGATTCAGTTCGATCGGATTTGCCATCCGCCTGGTGCGGCGCGTCGGCCGCCACCACGCGCCGCGCACCGAACTGGCGCGCGAGCGCTTGAGCCTGCTGCGGGGCATGTGGGCCCTGCTGCTGGTCGGCAGCGGCGCCGGCTTCGCCGGAGCCGCTTTCGTGCTGACCTCGCTGCACCACTGGTTCGTCAATCCCGAACGCAACGCCTCGCTGCTGCTGATCCCGCTCGGCCTGACCTCGATTCTGATCGGCCTCGGCCTACTGCTGGCCACGTCGGCGGTCTACGTGTTCAGCCGCAACAGGATCAGGACGTCCTCGGACGGCTTTTCCTAGGTGTCGGGCGCGGGCTGAACGGCGATCTCTCGTCGTCGATTGCGCGCAAGAACAATTCACGCAAGCCGGAAGCATGGCGCGCGGCACGATGCGATAGCCGATATCCTCACGGCTGGTCGCACCTGCGTTTGTCGCGTCGTCACACCGACATGCGCCGCCGCGGACAAGCAGCGCGCCAATGTCGGCGGGTGTCGCCGAACCCGCGATGACGGTTCGATAGCGACGTGATGCATCTCACAGATTCACAGCAACCGACCCAGCAAAACAACATGAAGCGATCTTACGCCGGGGAAATTATCGATAGAGGAGACGAACATGGTCGAGATCACACCGCAGTTCAGCTCGCAGCCGGGCCTCCCGAGGGCAAACGGGGACCAGGACGCACCGGCGTTTGATTTTGCACTGAGAGAATGCAGGGCGCCTTCGAGCGCGGCCCCCGGGTCGCCGTTCAACCCGACCGCCAGCGGTCAGAGCCCGTTCGCCGGGCTGCCGCAGTCGCAATTCTTCTACGCGGACGCGAATGGCGCGGGCGGCGCCGGGACGACGGGCGGAGCGGCCACCGCCGGCCCGAAACAAGTGGTGCAGACCGCCAACAAATCGGGCGGCACGACCGTCAAGCTCCAGGACTTCAAGCCGCCCGGCTGGGAAGCCGCCAATGGCGATCCCGCCGCTTGCTACCGCCTCGCCAACGAGGGGGCATCCAAAACCACGCGCACCGGAGAGACCCCGACCGGCGGCGGCGGCGTCATTCTCTACGAAAAGACCGCGCAGAAGATCACGACCGACAAGAACGCGAGCGATGTCGCGCTCGCACAGATCAAGCGCCACGTTGATGCCGGAAGGGCCGTCGTCGCCGGCGTCAGCGAGCCCGCCCACAGCGGCGCTGTCGACAAGACAAGGCAGCCGGTGACCGATCACTTCGTCGCCATCCACGGATACGAGACGGACGCGAGTGGCAAGATCGTCGCCGTGTACGCCAGGGACAACGCGGTCTCGAACACCGCCGAAATCCGCTTCGAGGTCGGTGCCGATGGATCGATCACCAAACCGAAGGACACGAAGCGCGACGATTACATCGGGATGGAATACCAGCTCTCCGAAGTCCGGTTCCACACCGGCTTCGAGTACGCCGGCGATCTCCGGCCCACCAACGACGCCGGCAAGGGCATGGTATGGCCGCAGCCGATCTGAATGGTCGGAAGCGTACCCGCTCGATCAACGATCCCGATCACTGTCAGCTCGCGGAAGGGATCTGCGGCGCGATCTTGTTCTGCGCGATGATGCCTTCGGCACGCGCGAGATTTTCCAGCAGGCGCTGGCTGGTCAAGACAAGGAAGTAATAACCGAACTGCGGGTTCTGGAAGTAGATCTCGAGCAGCTTTTCGTAGCTGATGGTCAGGACGCGGCCGTCCTCGATACATTCGATCGTCGCGGTCCGGCGGTTGTCGGGCGTGAGGAAACCAAGCTCACCCATCAAACGCCCCGGCGGAAGTTCGACGTCGATTTCGATGACCCGGAATTTTCCGGTAACGGTCAGCAGCATTTCATTGGCGACGTCACCCTTCTTCATCAGGATGTCACCCTTGCGATACTTGCGGTCGGTCATGAACGGCTTGAGCCACTCCATCGACGTATCTCCCTGCGTCGCGGCGCGCGCCTTCTTCACGAGCGCGAGCATTTGACGGAGCCGGTAGGCATTGATGGGAATCATCAGGAGATAGAGCAGAAAGACCGTAACGGCTCCGGTGAGCGCACCGAAGATGGCAAAGAATGCGCAACCGATCATGTTCGCGACCCGCAGCGGCACCATCGTTTGCGTCAGCAACGTAGCGACAAAGAAGATCGAGCCGACCAGGGCGAACGAATTGGCCAGCGTGATATTGTGCAGAAAGATTTCCAGCAAGCGGTTGAAGATCGCATCCCAGGTCACGTTGTTCGGATCGAGACCCATCTGGATGAGGATCTTCGCGAACCTGAGGTTGTCCGTCGCTGCATCGAGTATGCGGTCCAGCATGGGACATGTCTCCTTTGGAGCCGATGGGGCCAGGAAATGGTTTTATCGCAGCGGGGCGAAACGTGCCAACTGACCACGATTCCCAGGCCTTGCGTGGATGTTCTGGCAATGGCCCTCGGCTAGCCCCGTCGATCGCAAATCGCGCAATTTCTGCTGTTTGTACCTGGATCACCGGGATCTCTGGCCGCGGCTGATGAGCACCAGTCCGACGACCACCAGGAGGATCGCCACGGCGTGGTACCAGCGAAGTTTTTCACCAATCAACGCGATGGCCTCGACGGCGGCAAAGGCAGGGGTAAGGGTTAGCGCCGCACCGGTGAGGACAGGGCCATTGAGGGTGAGCGATACGTTGTAGCCCAGGTACGCGCCGATGCCGGTCGCAAGCACAACCACAGCGATCCACGGAACCGCCCGTGCGTCAAGGATCGGAAAACCCGCCGATACGATTTCGCTTGCCGCGAACGGGAGTACGGCGATGCTCGCGCCGACGGACATGACGGCAAACTGAGACATCGGAGTCAGCCGCGCCGGCGCGCCGCGCATGGCGACAGTGTATCCCACGAACACCATCATGCCGGCGGTCGCCCACAAGTCTCCGGGATTGAAATGCAGAGATGCAATGGCATCTGGATGTCCCTTGGTGATGATCAACAGTGCGCCGAGCAGGCAAACGGAAATGCCGACGATGAGTGATGCGCTCGCGGATTGGCGGCGGGCGACAATCTCCCACGCCGCGATGAAGGCCGAGGCGCATCCGTAGATCAGACCGATGTTGGTGGCTTCCGTCGTCCGCGAGGCCACGTAGGCGGCAACCGAGCAAAAGCCCATCCCGAGCGCAGCGAGAAACGCCAACCACAGCAAGTGAGAAAACGGTGCCTTCCAGCGCTCACCGGATCGCATGAAAGCAAATACCCCGATCGCCAATCCCGACAGCGACCAGCGCACGAGCGTAAGCGTGGCCGGCCCGAAGGTCTCCGTCAAAGCCCGCCCTGACACTGGATTGAAGGCGAAGCAGGCGGGGACTAGAGCAAGCAGCAGAAGGCGCGCGGACCCGAGTCCCTGATCGGCTTTTTCAGCACGCGTTGAAGAAGCGTTCGCCGACCCACTGTCCATGCGTGATCCTGCCCATGGCCTTTCTGTGCAACCGGCATACCATAGGACGAGGCATAAGAGTGCTATCTCGCGGAGCGGCATCTTCAAGCCTCGCCGCACTGAGAGACATGGATCGAAGGCGACCTCAATCGGCGCATCGCTATGCCGGAGCGGTTGCTGGCGCCTCATTCGTGGAAAGCCACCAACCGTCGCCCGCAAACCAACAGCTTTCATCGGGCGATCCGTCGAGGCGGAGCGAACGCACGCTGTTCCAATTCGTCGAAAACGCCGCCTTCAAACGACGGCCCGCTTCCTCGTCTTGCAGACCCACACAGCCGATGAAGGCGGCACGGCTGACAAACTTCGCTGGCCAAGAGGAACTTTGCCCGGAGCCTTGGTCGGGCCGCGTGACAAGCAACATGCCCCCCAGGACATCCTTAGGGGCGAGCGGAAACAACAGGCGCCCTCCAGGGCGCAATGCATCGAGCCACATGCGGCTTGGCCGCGCGGCGCCCGCGCAAACGTAGATCAAATCGGCCTGCGGCAGGTTCGAAGCGACGCCCGATTGGGTCCGCACCTCCGCCTGATGCACATCTCTGAGGTTCTCGCGAGCGCGTGCCGCCAACCCTTCGTCGATTTCATAGCCATAGACCCGGCCGTCCGGGCCGACGAGATGCGCGAGGATCGCGGTATAGTAGCCGGTACCCACTCCAACCTGCACCACGGTCTCGGCCGGCCTGATTTTGCAGGCTCCGAGCCAAAGGGCGTGCGCGCCGGGCATCCCGATATTGATTCCGCGCTCGCGATCCAGCGCGAGCAAGAGATCCTGGTAAAGGAATGCGGGATCATCGTCGGGCGTCTGCACGGATGGGTGGCCGCCAAGGTGAAGCCACCACGGCCCCGGTCCCGCGAAGGGTTCGCGTTTGACGGTACGAAACGCTTCCTCAATACGTGGGTCACCGAGCTTGGCAGCGACGCAAATGAGCCTGGCGTAAAAGGAGCGATATTTCTCCGACGCATCCCCCATGCGGCCTCTTCGACCGTTCAATAAAAGCCCGGATGGCTTTTATACGATGATGGACCTTTCAACCACCTTCAATTGACGAAAGTCTCTTGCCATCCTCTGTAATTGTGTTTCGGCGTGAGGGTGATCCCACCTGCGGCACGAGGGCCGGATTTACCCTGAGACGCAGCCGTGTGCGTTCCAGGAATTTGCCTGCCCAACTGGTTCGCCGCCCGGGGGTATGCCTCGCACGCGGTGGGGGGCGCCGTTCGGGCTGGTCGGCGGCCTGCGCGCTCCAAGCCAATCGCAAAATCGGCCGTGCCTGCAACTTGATCACGAAGCGGACTCCTCGGTACGGTTTATTGGTGCCGTCAGGCGCCAGAAGAAGCCTTGCTCGGGATATCCGAGTTCGACCTCGGCACCCAACGCAAAACGCGGATTGCGAGCGATCATGACCGTACCGAAGCCGGCATGCTCCGGTGCACGGACAGGTGGCCCTCCCGTCTCGCGCCATTCGATCGACAGTTTTCCTGCGAGTCGATCGGTGTTGATCTCGATGCGTATCTCTCCCGAGGGACCCGACAGAGCTCCGTATTTGGCGGCGTTGGTCGCGAGTTCGTGGACGGCCAGACCGATCGCTTCCGCGCTCGACGGGTTCATGTGAAAGCCCAGATCGCCCGCCATGAAAACCCGCTTCCCAAGAAGATCGCCGGCGACAGCAAGCTGCGACGCTACCAGTTCTCCGATCGGCGCCCCTTTCCAATTTCTCTTCGTCAGAAGATCCTGATTTCGCGCCAGCGCGTGCAAACGGGCAGACAGGCTTTCCGAATATTTTCTATCGGCGGTTCGCGACACCAGAGCCTGCACGACGGCAATCATATTCTTCGCTCTATGGCTCAATTCGCCCATGAGCAACTGAATCTGCTCCTCGCTCTGTCTCTGCACGGTGATGTCGGTATTGGTGCCGAACCAACGCCAAACCTTTCCATTCCTGTCAAGGAGCGGCATGGCGCGAGAAAGAAACCATCGATACTCGCCATCCCGCCCGCGCAATGGGAAGGTATCTTCCCATTGGTCGCCACTGTCCCAGCATTCTTGAATACGGGTTTTGACCCGCTCGACGTGATCGGGATGATGAACGTCGGTCCAGCCCCATCCCTTCATCTGGTCCAGTGTCGTACCCGTGTAGTCGTACCAGCGGTCATTGTACCAGAAGATGAACCCCCCTCCGTCCGCCATCCATGCAAGTTGAGGAATGCTGTTGGCGAGAATGCGGAATTGCAGTTCGCTGTCCTCGAGTCTTTTGCGTATTTCGACAGCCTCGCTTATGTCGTGCGCGATCTTCGAAGCTCCGACAATCGTCCCTCCGTCATCCCGTAGAGGTGAAATGCTGAGTGCAACCAAAACGTGCTTGCCGGACTTGTGTTGACGGATGGTTTCGAACTTGCCGACCGTTTCTCCGCTCTTGATGCGATCAAGTATGTGATCCTCTTCTTGCTGTCTTTCCGAGGGGATGATCAAGCGGATCGGCCGGCCGATAACCTCCTCACTGGACCAGCCGAGGATGCGCTCGGCCGCAGGATTCCAGCTGCGAATAATCCCATCGAGGTCTTTCGAAATGATCGCATCGAAAGAATGCCGCACGAGAGCCGAAAAATGCGCGTCGCGCGTCCATATGGGCGTCGAAGAGGCGTCGTCTGGAGCCATCTAAAGTCCGGCTGTGAATTCTTTCAGGCTATTTTGATGCCAGCCGAAGGAAATCTCAAGTGGGCCGAACTGGCCGCCCAAGGGATGCCGAGGTATGAAGATATCTCCTAACTGGGCGCTCCGCGCTTGAGTACGCTGAGGCGGCCATCGCCTTCGAGCTTGGCCAGCTTCACCTGTGAAACGCTCTCGACCTGCTGCTGGCGCAATTGGGATGCGAGCTCGTCGCATGAGATCATTTCCTTGCGAAGAGCCTCTTCGACGATTTGGCCATCCTTTACCAGGGTCAGGGACGGCGGTCTCAGGTAAGGCCTGAGCGCAGAATACCGGTAGGCCAGCCAGTCGATCAGATATTCCCAGGCCACGATGGTGATGACCAGAGCGAGGCCCTCGGTTACGGATTGATAGTCCTTGCCCAGCCCGTTCTGCGCCGCGTCAGCGATCAATACGATCACCAGCAGATCAGCCGGCCCAAACTGCCCGGCCTGGCGCCTCGCCATGAAGCGCAGGATCACAAAAAGTCCCAGATACATGAGCGTGCCGCGGACGACGATTTCGGCAAAGCCGAGGCTGGGAAGGAAAATGCCGCTCCAGTCTATCTGCATGCCGGGGCCCTCGTGTTTAGGAGCCAACCACTGGGGCAACCTCAGGTTCCGGCAGCCATGTGGGAAAACGAGCGGATGGCTCACGGGCTTTTTCCACCAGCCACCGCCCGCTTTGCCCCGGCATCGATCGCGCGGCGGCGGAGCGCCATCCGGATGGTCGTAACGAATTCATGTCGGGGCGATATTGTCCGGAACGTGCGACCTCCGATCGGGATCAGATTGAATGTTTCGCTCATCGTTTCGGCTTGCCTTCGTGAAATCAGCCGATGGCATCGCCGCCCGCTAACGCTATATTGGTTCAACCGCACGGCAGCGCATCGGGAGTTTCCAGTGACCCTTCCCCAAGAGAACGACACCCCTCCGGACATCGCAAAACTGCAATCCGAAATGAACGCTGCGGTGAAGGCGCATTGGAAGGCCTTCCTGTTCGAGGGCATCGTGCTCGCTTTGCTCGGTCTCGCAGCGATGATCGTGCCGCCGCTGGCAAGCCTCGCCGTCACCATCTTCCTCGGCTGGATGTTTTTGATCGGCGGCGTCGCCGGGCTGTTCGCGACGTACTGGGCGCGACAGATGCCGGGCTTCTGGTGGTCGCTGCTATCGGCAACGCTCGCCGTGCTGGCCGGCGGCATCCTGCTCGCCAAGCCCGCCGAGGGCATTCTGACGCTGACCATCGTGGTCGGCGCCTATTTCCTGGCCGAGGGCGTCGCCACCATCATGTACGCGCTGGAGCACCGCCGCGAATTGTCCGAACGCTGGGGCTGGCTGGTGTTCTCGGGCGTGATGGACCTCGTGATCGCCTTCATCATCGTCGCCGGGCTGCCGAATTCGGCGCAATGGGCGATCGGTCTGCTGGTCGGGATCAATCTCGTGCTCGGCGGCGCCTCGCTGGTCGGCATGGCGCTGGCTGCCCGGAAGGCCTGACCTCCGTCATGCCCGAGCTTGTCCCGGGCATCCACTTCCTTGGCCGCCGGAAGCAAGGAAGACGTGGCCGGGACAAAACCCGGCCATGACGCGAGGAAGCAGCTCGTCCTCAAGGCCCGGTTCCGGCTCCTTGCCAAATTATGACGGCCTTGGCCGAACAGGGGGTGACAAGCCCCCGGCCGCTGCGCTATAGAGCCCCCATGATCATGATCGCCGCCAGCAACTATTGGTACTTTAGCTACGACAGCTCGCTGGCGGTGGGAGGATCACGCTCAATCTGACGAATTGAAGCCAAGACATCCGAACAGCCGCCAGACCTGGCGGCTTTTTTATTGGCCGGCAGGTTCTTGAAACAGGAGCCAGAGCCGTGTTGAGCACCACCGACGATCTTCGAATTTGCGAACTGAAAGAACTGAGTACCCCGCAGGAGGTGATGGGCGAGATCCCCCGCAACCTCACCGCGACGCGGGTGACGATGGCCGCGCGCAACGCCATCCACGCCATCCTGCACGGCAGCGACGACCGCCTGCTGGTCGTCGTCGGCCCGTGCTCGGTGCACGATCCCGTGGCCGCCGTCGAATACGCCGAGCGCCTCGCGGCCTTGCGCGAACAACTCGCCGACCGCCTCGAGATCGTGATGCGGGTCTATTTCGAGAAGCCGCGCACCACCGTCGGGTGGAAGGGCCTGATCAACGATCCCGAGCTCGACGGCTCCTTCGACATCAACAAGGGATTAAGACTGGCGCGCAACGTGCTGTCGGCGGTGAACAATCTCGGCCTGCCGGCCGGCACCGAATTCCTCGACATGACGACGCCGCAATACATCGCCGACCTGATCGCATGGGCGGCGATCGGCGCACGTACCACCGAGAGCCAGATCCACCGCGAGCTCGCATCCGGCCTGTCCTGCCCGGTCGGCTTCAAGAACGGCACCGACGGCAATGTCCGCATTGCCGCTGACGCCGTCAAATCCGCGTCGCATCCGCATCATTTCATGGCGGTGACCAAGGGCGGCCGTTCGGCGATCGCCGCCACCACCGGCAACGAGGACTGCCACATCATCCTGCGCGGCGGCAGCCAGCCGAACTACGACCGTGACAGCGTCGAAGCCGCCTGCCGCGAGCTGGCGAAGGCCGGCGTCACGCCGCGGCTGATGATCGACACCAGCCACGCCAACAGCTTGAAGAAGCCGGAGAACCAGCCGCGGGTCGCCGCCGACATTGCGCAGCAGATCGCTAATGGCGAACAGCGCATCGCCGGCGTCATGATCGAGAGCAACCTCGTCGCCGGCCGCCAGGACGTCGTGCCGGGCAAGCCGTTGACCTACGGCCAGAGCATCACCGACGGTTGTATCGACTGGGACACGACAGTGTCCACGCTCAACGTGCTGGCGGACGCGGTAGCGGCGCGGCGCAACGCGAAGTCGGGCAGCCTGCCGGAGGAGCGTTCGGCGTAGCGTTCTCAAATATTGGTGAGATCGGAGCACGCGGATGGCGCGCCCCGATCTCACAGTCACCTTGCGGAAAGACGCGAACCAGGCAAGCCGTCCGTGATTCCGGCCAAAGATCACTCGCAACACAAGGAGTTAGCTCGGACAGTGACGACGGAGGGTCATCTCGTTGAAGTTGAATCCGGAAATCAACAAAACGGTTGATCGCCTGGTGAAACCTATTCAAGCAAGGCTGCAGGATTAACGCGCACCTGTGGATTGCTTCACATCGTCGAGCGGCGTTTCGGATTATTCCCATTCGGGGCTCTTTTCTCGAGTGAGGTTCTCATGAAGCGATTTCCGAGCAACCTGAGTGAAGAAGATCTGCGCACCTACCGCCGCTGGACCTATGGTTGCTATTTTTCCTATCTAGCCGCCGTCATCGTCGCGATCGCCCTCACTTTCCTCAAAGGCACGCCGAGCGATCTCGCAGCATCCAATGAAATTGAGATGGCGCGGCTGAAGGGTTCATCGGTTTCGGTCGATGCGTCGACCGCGACGAGAGCCGCGGCCAGGCCCTAGGCTCGCCCGCCACGGGCCGTCTGTTCAAAACACATCAGATCTCAAGTGCTTCTTGGAATTCCTATGATGAATAGATCGATTAATCGATTGCTGGTGATGACAGCCCTGCTCGCGGCGGGTTCAGTCCCTGCCGGCGCCGAAGCCGGCCACGTTCAATTTTGCTGGGCGATGGGCAAGTTCGACCATACGATCTACTACGCCGAAATCGAGAACCGCGAAGACCGTCAAGCAAGTTTCGACGAACTGCTTCAGATTTCAGGGATCGATCATCACGCCGTGAAATGCAGCACGCTGGAGGCGACGTCGCATCATCGGGCGCGCGCGAACCTGTTCACGGAATGGCGCGAGTCCGAATTTGAAATCGTCGATACGACGTTCCTTTCGGACCTCGACTATTAGAGAAACACCGGTTTATGACTATTGTCTCACCGGCAGGAGGCTGCGCGCCGCCCCCTCCTTCGCCAGTTTGCATGCGGTTGTTTCGACGCTTTCGCGTCCGAGCCGGCCGCGGGCTCCCACCTGCGGGCGTCAACAGCCCCGGCAAATGCTCTTGATCTTGCGGTCGAGCGCGAGGTCTTCCTTGGTCGGTGCCATCGGATCGCTCTTCTGGTTCGGCAGGTCGCTCGGGCGCGGCTGCCGATGGCCGACCGGCGCCTGCACTACCCCGCCGCTGCCGCCGGAATTCTTCGACATCGACGACGATCCTTGCGCAAACGCTTCCGCCCCGCCGATCAGGACCATCAGCGCGGTCGAGAGGATTGTTGTTCGCATCTTGATTCTCCCTTGTCCCTTCTATCGCGCCGGCACGTCGATCGTCGCGCAGTTGCGGCGTCCCTGACCGGCGCAGTCCTGCGCCTTTCGTACATCGGCCATGGTGCCGAGCAACCAGATTCCGGCGGCCACCAGCACCACGAAGAAGCCGAGCAGCACGGCGTTTTCGACGCCGCGATTACCCTCGTCTTCCGGCGGCTCCCGCCTGTCCTCGCCGTCCTCTGCCATGGAACTCACGGCTTCGGCGGATAGAGGTGAACGTCGCCGCAATAGTCCGTGACACGATACCCGGTTTCGTTCCGATCCGGTTCATTTCCCTGCGAATGGACCTGCGACAAATAATGCGGACCGATCGGCGCCTTTCCGTGGCCGCCGGGAATATCCAGCACATATTCCGGCTGGCACAGGCCGGAGACGCGGCCTCTCAAGGTTCGCATCAGTTCCCGGCCTTCCGCGATCGTGGTGCGCAGATGCGCCGTTCCCGGCGCGAGGTCGCCATGATGCAGATAATACGGCTTGATCCGGTTCTCGACGAACGCCCGCATCAAGGCTTCGAGAACGGCCGCATCGTCGTTGACACCGCGCAGCAGCACGGTCTGGCTGACCAGCGGAATGCCGGCATCCACAAGGCGCGCACAGGCCGCGCGCGCCGCATCAGACAATTCGCGCGGATGGTTGGCATGGACGGCGATCCAGGTCGTCGCGCCAGCCACGCGCAGCGCCGCGATCATGTCCGCGTCGATCCGCGCCGGCGCCGCGACCGGAACGCGGGTATGGATGCGGACGATCCTGACGTGATCGATGCTGCCGAGATCGGCCATGATCTCGGCCAGCCGCCGCGGCGACAGCATCAAGGGATCGCCGCCGGTCAGAATCACTTCCCAGATCTCGCCGTGCGCGCGGATATACTCCAAGGCGTCGCGATAGGCGGCCTCCGACAGCGCGCTCTCCTTGCCGGGCCCGACCATCTCGCGGCGGAAACAGAACCGGCAATATACCGCGCAGACATGCACCAGCTTGAACAGCACGCGGTCGGGATAGCGGTGGACGATGCCGGGCACCGGCGAATGTGCGTCGTCGCCGATCGGGTCGGCGTTTTCGCCCGGCGCGCCCACCAGTTCGAGCGCACTCGGAATGAACTGCCGCGCGATCGGATCGTCGGGATCTTCGCTCTCGATCAGGCCGGCGATATCAGGCGTCACCGCCACCGCATAGCGCGCGGCGACCTGTTCGAGATCGGCGAGATCGGCAGATTTGGCTAGACCTCGCGCGACGAGGTCGGCGGGCTGCCGCAGCGTTGCCAACAATTTTGGATCGATCCTGTTCATCGCTTGGCTCAAGTCTCTCCCGCCGGCGGTGTCCATACCACCTGATCGACCCGCAGCGCACCAGCCGCCAGCATCGCCAGCCGGTCGAACCCGAGCGCCACGCCGCTTGACGGCGGCATCGCGGCGACGGCTGCCAAAAACTCCTCGTCGAGCGGGTAGCGCTCGCCGTAGCGCCGCTGCTTCTCGTCCATGTCAGCTTCGAAGCGCCGGCGCTGCTCGGCGGCGTCGGTGAGTTCGCCGAACCCGTTCGCCAGTTCGACGCCGCAGGCATAGACCTCGAACCGCTCGGCGACACGCGGATCGGCGGGCTTGGTTCGCGCCAGCGCCGCTTCCGGCGCCGGATATTCGAACAGCACCGTCAAACGACCCTGCCCCAGATGGGGCTCGACATGCTCGACCAGCACCTTGCTGAAGATGTCCGACCAGGTGTCGTCATCGCTGATCCGTACCCGCGTCGAAGCCGCCGCCGCCAGCGCCGCGCGCTCGCCCGTACCGTGATCGATGGTGGCCAGGAGGTCGATCCCGGCCAACCGTTCGAACGCCTGCGCCACCGTCAGCATCTCCGGCTCCGCAAAAGCATCGGCGGTTTTGCCGCGGAACGAGAACCGGCCGTTGCCGGTGGTTCGGGCCGCCTGCGCGATCACCGCGATCGTATCGGCGATGACCGCTTCATAACTCTCTTCCGCGCGATACCATTCCAGCATCGTGAATTCCGGCAGATGCAGATCGCCGCGCTCGCGGTCGCGAAACACGCGCGCGAATTCGAATATCTTGCGCTCTCCGGCCGCCAGCAGCTTTTTCAAGGCAAACTCCGGCGAGGTACGCAAGTAGCGCGTCGATCGCGCCCCGTCACCGCCGGTCAGTTCGGTACGGGGCGCATGCAGATGCGTTTCATTGCCCGGCGAGACCTGCAAGATGCCGGTCTCGACCTCGGCAAACCCCTGCGCCTCGAACCACCCCCGCACCGCCCGCGTGATGGCGGTCCGCGCCAGCAGGAACGGCCTCCGGTCGGCATGCCGCGCCGGCGACCACCAGGGCGAGGGCTGGTCGGTCCCGGTCATCGGCAATGCTGCGCGCCGGACTGCGGCGCATGTTCCGCGAAGTCCCGTAAGGCATTCAAGGGAGCCGAAAACAGCATTGAAATCGTTCGATTTTCTCTATGGCGCCACGGCGACGCATACGTTACGCCCTGTCATGACGAAACCCGCTCTTATTGTCCATTGCGGCCCTTAGCCATTCCTCCGGAAAGCGCGGCAAAAAGCTGGCATCGACGGGCAAAATCAGTATGTTGCAGCCCGAAACCGCCCCTTTGGCCGCACGGACGCCGATGTCCGGATGGGCCGGGGCCAGACATTCAGGAAAACCGCTTTGAAAGTCATCGCCAGTTCAATCCGCAAGGGCAACGTCATCGAGCAGGACGGCCGACTCTATGTCGTGCTGACCGCCGAGAACATCCATCCCGGCAAGGGCACCCCGGTCAGCCAGATCGAAATGCGCCGCATCGGCGACGGCGTGAAGATTTCGGAACGCTACAAGACCACCGACCAGGTCGAGAAGGCGACCGTCGAGGACCACAATTTCAACTACCTCTATGAAGACGCCGACGGCTTCCATTTCATGAACACCGAGACGTACGACCAGGTCCAGGTCTCCAAGGAAATCGTAGGCTCCGCCGCGCCCTACCTGCAGGAGAACATGACCGTCAAGCTGTCGCTGCACGACATGAACCCGGTCGCGATCCAGCTGCCGCAGCGCGCCACGCTGGAAGTTGTGGAGACCGAGCCTGTGACCAAGGGTCAGACCGCGTCTTCCTCCTACAAGCCTGCTATCCTTTCCAACGGCGTCCGCACCGCGGTGCCGCCGCATATCGGAACCGGAACGCGAATCGTGGTCATGACCGAGGACGGTTCCTACGTCGAGCGCGCCAAGGACTAAGGCTGAGCCAACGATTGACGACGCGCACGACGGCGTTTTGAAGCGAAGTGCGTCATGGTGCGCGTGAGCAGCGCGCACCACCAAGTGATTTGAAGCGGCGGTTCTGTTGCATCGGAACCGGTTATTTTTGAAATCCCGGTACGCCTGGGGGCAATTGCATTGAACAGGATGGCTGTCAGCTTGCTTGCGCGTTGGCTGGCAGTTGTTTCTTTGCTTTCCGCCACGCAAGTTGCCGCGACCGCCGAAGACTTCAGGACGCCGTCGCTCTCGGCCGTCAGCGTCGACTGGCGCGCGGTACTCGATCAGCTTCGCACCGAGGTCGCACAGCGCCCGGCGATCGCCTCCCGGTTCAGCTTCGCTCTCCAGCGGCGCGTGCCGGCTTCTGATCCGCGCGCGACGCCGGCGCTGGTGCAGTTGAATGCAATCAACGGCAACCTCTTTGCCGGGATCGGACGCAGCCCGGTGCCGGTGCTATTGCCGTTCGATACGGCGAGCTATCTCGAAGACCAGGCCGACGGCGCACCATTGCCGCTGTCACGCCATCAGGCCGACTTCCGCCCCGCCGACGTGTTTGACGCCGGCCCCGCCGGCTACGACGCGGTGTTCTCGCTGCCGCCGGGCGCGGGTGCAGGCCTGCCATCGCGGATTTTCGACAGGCCGGTCGAAGTGCAGATCACCGGCTCGATGCTCGTCTACGACCTCGCCGATCCCCTTGGCGGCAAGGGCACGCCGGTCAAGGCGCTGGCGGCGCAGTTCCCGGACATCCGCCGCTTCATCCGCGAAGGTTATGTGCGCTACGCCTTCACGCGCTTCGGCGTGCCCTATGTGGTGTCGATCCAGTGCCTCGATTCCGCGCCGCGCGCGCGGCGGCTGGCGTGCCGCGAGGCCTATCCGGTGGCTGAGCGCTTTCTGAAAGCCTTGCGCATCGCGGGCGGCCAGCCCTCGGCACCGCGCCGTGACATTCCATCCGAAATCGCCGAGCGCCCCGCGACGCCTTCGCCCGACTTCACCTACTACGCCGTCGGCGACATCATCGCGCGCAGCAGCGTGCGCCGGCGTGGCGGACGCGCCGATTTCGTCGCCTACTCGCAGATCCGCTTTCCGCTGGAAAAGGGCCCGGCCGCGATCCGCTCGCAATCGTTTGGCGGGAGGAATTCGGCAGCGGGCCGCGGCGTCTATCCGTGGCGCGACAATTTTTGCGAAGCCCGCAGTTTTCAGGTCGGGCAATGCGCCGCCGGCTTTGGCCACCAGGGCCAGGATATCCGCCCGGCGCCCTGCCCGCCGAACAGCACGAGCGACAGCGCGTGCCATCCGCGGAAGCAGGCCGTCGTCGCGGTCCGCGAGGGCGTCCTGATCCGCTCGCCAAGGCAGCAGGCAGCGACGCTGCAGATCAACACGGGCAAGGAACACCTCCGCTTTCGCTACATGCACATGAGCCCGTCGGCCATGGACGCCGACGGCGTTCTCAACGGCCGCCGGGTCGCCGAGGGCGAAAAGATCGGCGTGGTGTCCAACTATCTCGATTTTCCGAACGGCACCTCCTACCACCTGCATTTCGACATCCAGGTGTTCACGCGCGACGGCTGGATCTGGGTAAATCCCTACACCACCCTGATCGCCTCCTATGAACGCCTGATCCGCGGCCGCGGCCGCGAGATCGGCACCAATCCAGCAGCGGTGGCGCATGCGAGGCCGAACGGGGTGCTGCGCCAAAGCGCGCGGCAGGTCGAAGGGCGGGAGAATTGATGTCGAGGGCGTGGACCCCCTGAGCGCGGAGCCATAGCCTGATTGACGCACGTTGCGTGACGGCAAGGAGAAGCGGAAGAGCGATCGACAGCCCTATCCGGGCCGACGGCCGACGATCGCATTGGCGTGCGCCTCGATCGATACACACCCACTTGCCTCGATAGGCACCTGCTCACGAACCCGACACTTGAGTTGCGTCACGTCCGCTGTCGCCATCGTTGTGAGCATCGGAGCGAGATTGGGCGCCGCGATCGTTGTGGACCAATAGTCCTCGAAATCGTCGAACGTCCGTCGCGTGCGTAGAACGCGCGCATCGATATCGGCGAAACCCGCCTGTGTCCACAGCGCCTGTAGCCCTTCGGGCGTCGCGGCTTCCGCTTTCGGGGCCCGCGGTGGCGTGAACCCCATGCCTTTCATTTCGATGATGACGGCCTCCGACGGGCTGCCGCCGCCGACGACGTCCCAGGCATAGGCGGCCGCGAGACCGCCCGGCCGCACGACGCGGGCCATTTCGGCGACGCCCCTGGCAGGGTCCGGGATGAAAAACACAACGAGTGCCATCACGGCCGCGTCGAAGGTGTCGTCAGGAAATGGCAATGCCATTGCATCGCCCTGCCGAAATTTTGCGACAGGCGTCGCCAGCCGCTCTCGTGCAAAGGCCAACTGACCTTCCGAGGGGTCCACGCCGTCGACCCATACGGGGGCGCAGTGCTCGATCAGCAACTGCGTAAACGCGCCATTGCCGCAACCGATGTCGATCCATCGCAAATTGGGCGCCGGCGAGAGCCAATCAATAAGAGCGCGTCCGGCCAGTGCACTCCACTTGCCCATCATCCGTTCATAGATAGCGCCGTCATCGAACTTGATCGTCGGCGCGAACATTGGGTCACCTCGCTGTGTATTCGTGCGTCTCATTGACCGGCGGTCTTGAGTACCGGCGTCCACCGGGCGACTTCACGAACGACCAGTGACTGCAGGGCGTCAGGCGCGCGGCCGGCCCGGTCCGGGATCTCGCTGCCGAGATCCAGCAGCCGCGCGCGCGTGCCTTCGTCATCGAGGGCTTTGACAAGCGCCTCGTTCAGTTTGCCGACCACGTGCTGTGGCGTCCCCTTAGGAGCAAATAGCGCAATCCAGGCAGAGACCTCGAACGCCGGCAGACCGCCCTCCCTGGTCGTCGGAACATCCTTCATGGCCGCCGAACGTTTGGCCGTCGCGATACCAAGCGCCTTGAGCGTACCCGCCTGAACATGCGGCGCAACGTTTACAATCTGGTCACAGCCAAAATCGACGTGTCCCGCAATGAGGTCGTTGATGGAGGGCCCTGTACCGCGGTAGGCCACCCGAGCGGTCTTTGTACCTATGATCCATTGAAAAAGAGAACATGTCGTGTGAGAAACCGAGCCGACGCCGGCATGCGCTTCAACGACCTTGTCCTGGTTCTTCCTCACGTAGTCGACGAACTCGCGGAGATCGTTGGCAGGAAATGTCTTCCTGGCGACGATCACGATCGGCGTGGTGACCATCAGTCCGATCGGCGCGAAGTCCTTGACCGGATCGTATCTAAGGTTGGGATACTGCGCCGCCGCTGCACCATGTGTTCCCATGTTACCCAGCATGATGGTGTATCCATCTGCGTCTGCTTGCGCGGCGCGACTGATGGCGGTCGTGCCGCCAGCCCCGGCGGCATTCTCCACGACGATCGGTTGGCCCAGCGTCCTGGCCATATGCGTCCCCACGAGGCGTACGACCGTGTCGCCGGGGCCGCCGGCGGCGAACGGAACGATCAGAGTAATCGCTCGTTCCGGGAAAGCGGCCGCCGCCGGAATGGCACCGGCAACAAACGCCAACGCGGCTATGCCTGATCTTACGGCGCTGATTGGCTTCATCGTCATTCTCCTTGTCCGGCGATGTCCAAGATAGGATGTCTGAGGCCCAGCGACCCTGCATGCGCGACACGAGACGGACAATGCGGAATGTGCTAAGTGTGGCTCAGGCGCAGCCGAAGGCACGTCCCCAACATGCCCATAAGGTTCGATCTGACCGACCTGCGATTGTTCGTGCACGTCGCCGAAGCTGGCAGCATCACGCACGGGGCCGCTCGCGCGAACATGACACTGGCGTCGGCGAGTGAGCGTATCCGCGCCATGGAAAATGCGCTCAATGCTCCGCTCCTGGAGAGGAACCGGCGCGGGATCCGGCTTACTTCCGCAGGAACGGTGCTGCTGCATCACGCGTGGATCGTCTCGCAGCAGCTGGAGCAAATGCGCGGCGATCTGGACAATTTCGGGAAGGGGCTGACGGGACACGTGCGCCTGCTGTCGAATATCGGTGCGATGGAATTTCTCCCCGTACCCCTGGCGGCCTTTCTCTCCGCCCATCCGAACGTCCACATCGACCTTGAGCATCACGGAAGCGGCGAAATCATTCGAGCCATCGCCGCGGGCCGCGGCGACATCGGCATTGTCGGGGAGAGCGTCGATCCAGGCGCGGAGCTGGACAGTTTTCCGTTCGCGGAGATCCGCCTGGTCCTGGTGACGCCACTGCGGCATCCGCTCGGCCGGCATCGCAAAATCGCATTCCGCGAAACGCTCGACCATCAATTCATCGGATTTGCCGTGGGCAGCCCGATGCAGGACTTGCTAAATTATCATGCCTTCCGTGCCGGTCGTCGGTTCGAGCTGCGCATCCGCCTCAACGGGTCCGACTTGATGTGTCAGATGGTAGAGAAGGGCATTGGTCTCGCCATCCTGCCTGAAACGGCGGCCCGGCGATCCCAGAAGTCCATGGCTATCCGCATCATTCCGCTTACGGACACCTGGGCTGTTCGTCACCTGAGGATTTGCGTGCGAAGTTTCAGGGCCCTGCCCGCACATGCTCAGTCGCTGGTCGAGTTTTTGAGGCCACCAACGCCGGTGCCTTGATGGTCGTGGCCTGGCTGTCGTGGATACAGTTGAATTGATCAGGATATTACTGAGGCATTAACCCGCCAAATATAGCATCGCGGCCGATTTGACACTTAAGGCTGTGCGATATGCTTTCCACCTTCAGCTGGTTCTTTCGTACGCATCCGGCGACGGCCCCTGGTCAGGTCGCTTTGGGCGGCTGGCCGATTG
>CAZSRR010000040.1:0-57996 GCA_964609175.1 uncultured Bradyrhizobium sp. | reverse complement strand
GATGCGCCGATACTTCTTCGACATCGTCGGCGCGGCCACGGAACACGGCAGTCGACAGGCGTGAGATCACCTTGAGGTCCGCCGCTTTCGACAGTCGCCAGATCACGCTATCGGCGATCAGGTTGCCGACATCGAAGAGCGCCGGACTGTCGCTTCTTGCGGAAAATGGCACCACGGCGATGGTCGGCTGCATGGCAGTTCCATAGTCGCGCCGACGGGTCAGGCTTGAAAGTGGGCTGGGTGGGCCGACGCGATAGGCGCGAACGGGCTTGTCAAAATGCTTGAGGATGCATTCTCCCAGGTCCTCGCACGAGGCATCGACCCCATGCGTGAGCTCGTCGCGTGCCGTGGCGCTGCCAATGGTCTCGCCGGGCTCCGCGAGACTCGCTAGGGCCGACGCGAGTTGTTCATGCGCCGACGCGCTGGCGATCGTTTCGCCTGGGCCGGCCAGCGTTGCAAGCCGTGCCGCGAGGTTCACGCCGGTCCCGTAGATATCGATCCCGTCGCTCCACGCCATCGCGGCGTTGATCCCGGCGCGCAGGCTGAAATGCTGGTTTTCAGGAAGGCCTGCGTTCTGCGCGGCAAGCGTACGATGCATGGCGGCCGCTGCGTCGGCGGCGTCGCGCACTGTTTCGAACCGCGCCAGAAGGCCGTCACCCAGACTTTTCACCAGGGCGCCGCGATATCGCGGTAGTATCTCGGTAGTGACAGCGCCGACAAAGTCGGCCCACCGGCGTACCGTGAAAGCTTCGTGCTCTCGCATGAGCCGGACCGATTCCACGAGATCGACCAGCAGGACAACGGTTTCCTGGCGTACGAGTGCGACACCGGCACCCGGTACAACAAAGCGCCCGGTCGGGGCGGCCTGTTCTTCACCCTTGTCAACCGCCTCATCGTTCATGACGAACCAAATTCGCGATCCCGGCGGCTCATCTTAGTTGGTATGCAATCGCATGCAAGTGCGACGCAAAAAAAGCCGGATCGAGAGAGCGGTGGTGACGGACTTCACGACACATTGGATAATCGGGTTGCCGCGTCTCAAAGCGATCGATCCGCGTGGGCAACGAACGAGGTTTTGCGCCCGAAACCTGAACCTTTAAGGGAAAAATTTATGTCATCCTGAGTTGCGAGTCCGAAAGTGATAATCAGCCATCCTGATCGTCGAAACATTAAAGTAGATCTGCATAGCAACCCCAATGCCTCTCCCCTTCTTCTACGGCTGGCTGATCGTCGCGGTGACGTTTGTCACCATGGCGATCGGCGTCAATGCGCGGACGGCGTTTTCGCTGTTCTATCCGCCGATCATCGACGAGTTCGGCTGGGAGCGCGGCGTCACGGCGGGCGCGTTTTCGTTCGGCTTCGTGGCGTCCGCCATCGCCAGCCCGCTGATCGGGCGCATGATGGACCGGTTCGGTCCGCGCGCGGTGATGGAACTGGGCGTGGCGCTGATGGGCGGCGGGCTGTTGCTGGCGCCGCTGACCTCGCAGCCCTGGCATCTTTATCTCACCATCGGCGTGCTGGTCGGCGCCGGCAGCGTCTGCCTCGGCTATTCCGGCCAGTCGCTGTTTCTGCCGAACTGGTTCATCCGCCGCCGCGGGCTCGCGATCGGGCTCGCCTTTGCCGGCGTCGGCATCGGCTCGGTGACGCTGCTGCCCTGGGTGCAGCACATGATCGAGCAGACCGGCTGGCGCACCGCCTGCACCGCGATGGGGATCCTGATCCTCGCCGTTCTCGCGCCGATCAACCTGCTGCTGCGCAAGCGCCCGGAGGATATCGGCCTGCTGGCGGACGGCGACGCCGCGCCATCGGCGACCTCGGCCGCGCCGCGCTCCAACGTCGTCGATCCCGTCTGGGCCAACACCGACTGGACGCTGCGCCGCGCGCTGCGTACCGCACGGTTCTGGTGGATCTCGCTCGGCTATTTCTGCGGCCTGTACATCTGGTACGCGGTGCAGGTGCACCAGACCAAATTCCTGCTCGACGTCGGCTTTTCCGCTAACGTCGCGGTGTGGGCGCTCGGCATCGTCAGCCTGCTCGGCATTCCCGGCCAGATCTGGCTCGGGCACCTGTCCGACCGGATCGGCCGCGAAGCGATCTGGGCCATCAGCTGCTTCGGTTTTGCGATCTGCTTCGCCGCGCTGATCGCGCTGAAATCCGCGCCGGTGCTGCCGCTGGTCTATCTCATGATCTTCACCCAGGGCGCGCTCGGCTACGGCCTGACCTCGGTGATGGGGCCGGTGGTGCTGGAGATCTTTCAGGGCAAGCAATATGGCAGCATCTTTGGCACCATCATGCTGGCCGCGCTCGCCGGCGGCGCAGCGGGCCCGTGGGCGACCGGGCTGCTCTACGATCTGTCGGGCAGCTACACCTCGGCCTTCGCGCTCGGCATCGCCATGAGCCTGCTGTCGGCATTCGCGATCTGGCGCGCGTCACCGGGCAAGGTGAGGGCGGTCGCGGGCCAGATCCACAAGGCGCATGTCCCGAGCCGTGCGGGTTAGGGCGCGCCATCATTCCGCGGCTGGTTGCCGATGGTTTGGTCAGCGTCCCGAGCTTGATCGTCCTCGTTTTCCGACGTCCCTGAGGTCTTCGGCACGTCGGCTTGTTCCTCCTCCTCAGGCGACGGAGGCGGCTGGAGTTGATCCTTGCCGCGACCGCCGAGCAGGCGCCGGTGCAGCTTTTCGCCCTGGTCGAAAATGATGTTGAGCAGCCAGCCTGCGATCGGCCGCGCGATCGCACGAAACGGTTTGGCGATGATGAAGCCGCCCTTGACGTTTTCGATCGGGAAGGTAAGCGCGTTGATCAGCGTATCGGCGGAGACGTGCCGGTAGTTTTCTGCCAGATGCTCGGTGTTGATCAGCATCTGGATGGCAGGTCTTTCGTCTTCACTGCCGACCAGGATTTTCGAGGTGAACTTGTTCTCCGACCCCGTCAGGGCATTGGCCTCTGCCGTCGGAATGGGGCGCAAGCGCACCACGCCGGCTTCGGTCTGCTTGCGGTAATGCACGGCCAGCGTCAGTTCGCCCATCTGCACCGCGACCAGCAGCGTATTCAGAAAGTCGGCATCGGGCTCAGGCTTGTCGAAACCGACGCCCGGCACCATTTCGATGATGTCGAGGATGCGGCCGAGATCGGCCGCTGCCGCCGCACGGCTGGCAAGACTGGCGGCGAGGTCGGCAATCGCGCCGGACGCCTTCGCGAATTGCCCGCTGACGCTTTTCGTGGCGCCTGCGGCCAGATCCCTCAGTCTTGAGAGCACGCCGAACCCCTTCGCGGATTGCCCGGCGCAACCTAGAAATGATCAATGACGGCGTCAACTCGCATGGAGCGATGCGCTGGATGTCAAAGCTTCCGTCATGCTGGTGATCACGCTCTACCGCGCGCGCACCTCCGCCTCGAACGCCTTGCGCAGCACCTCCGCGCCATCGCGCGTCACGGTGTAGACCGCCGTGTAGCGCCCCGTCGGCCACGTTGCCGCAGTGCGCTTCTTGCCGGCGATGACGAGAAACTGCGCCTTGTCGCGGTCGAGCGCCGGAAGGGTGTTGGTCGACATCGCGGTGCCGTCGGGCCCTTGCACGGCGAGCGTTTGCCGGTCGCCGGCCTGCAGGCCGATCGTCCTGACATAGGCAACGAGCGCATCCGAGCCCGGTGCGACCGGGTGGTTCTCGATCTCACCCGATTCAAGCAACTCCGTGGTCGGCGCGATTCCGGCAAAGCCGTAGTCGAGTATTTCGCCCGCCCGGTATTGCAGTTGGTCGCCGAGCGAAGCGGCCCACAGCGACCGGCCGGCGCCGCAGGAATTTTCCGGCGCGCCAAAGGCAAACGGGTCCACCGCCTTGCCGCGATGCCGCACCGCGAAGTGAAGATGAAAAAATTCGGTGTCGCCCGACAGCCCGACCAGGCCGATCGGCTGCCCGATCGCCACCTGGTCGCCGGGCTTCACCCGAACGCTGCCCTTGGCCATGTGGCAGTATTGCGTCTGCCAGCCGTCGGCATGCTCGATCAGCACGCCGTTGCCGCATTCCTTGCCCGATATCGCGGCCTTGCCCGCGGTCCTGGTCGAAACGTCCTCCATGTCGTTTCGTCCGCCGGCCACGCGGCCGGGCGCGGCGGCCAGCACCTCGACGCCTTCCTTCTGTATTCGCAGGTTCCGAATCCGGATGTCGGTGCCGTCGTGACCGTTATAGCTGCGCGCGCCGCAGCGATAGTCGCGAACCTTGTCCGAGGCGTCGCGATCGACATAGTTCTGGATGAAGCAGGTGACGCCCGGCCGGCATTTGATCGGCAGCGCGAGCGAGATGTCCTGCTCGGCCTTGGCGCCAAGCGCAGTGACGAGACAGGTAGCGACGAGACAGAACGAGGCCAAGCCGACGCATTTCAAGCGCGCATGGAAGCCAGGCCGCCGCCGGTGTGCGGAATGTGTCGAATGCATGGTATCGGCGTTGTCTGTCATCCGCCCAGACTAGCGCGGCGCGATGACATTCGCGAGGCGAGGCGCCGCTCAGGCCGATGAAATGCCCATCACTCGCTGCAGATCGCCGATGGCGCGGAAAAAGCTGTCGGGCGGCGTGGTTTCGGGATCGATCAGGCGGTGCAGCCGAAAACCATCCTCCAGCGCCAGCACCAGCGTGCCGGCCCAGGCCGGATTCTTGATCGTCGTCTGTCCGCTGTTTTTCGCCGTGGTCTCGATGATGTCGGAAACCAGTTTGCGCCGCGCGCGCAGCCGCTCGGCAAGTTCAGGCCGCCGCTTCTCGGCGCGCGCCACGAACAGGATCATCTCCATGTACAACAAGGGAGAGCGGCCGAGCGGATCCTGCCGGCTGCGGCCCATGGTCTTCAGCGCCTCGATGAAGTCAGCCAGATTCCTGTGCCGCTCCAGCAGGTCGCGAACGCGCGCCATCGACTGCTCGACGTGATCCTCGAGCATGGCGACGATCAGTTCGTCCTTGCTCTTGAAGTTGGAATAGAACGCGCCGCGGGTGAAGCCGGCCGCCGCCGCGATCGTCTCGATGCTGGCGCTGCCGATACCCTGGTCCTCGAACACGCGCGCCGCCGCCTCGAACAGCTTTTCGCGGGTGTCGTCCCTGGTCGGTCTGGTTCGCACTCTTGACATCGGGCCAGTTTAGGCGAGAATGCAACTCAATACAAGAATGTATCGAATTTCAAGTCGATCCGCCGGGAGAAGACGCGCTGCGCGTCGCGCAGCCAGTAACCAGTTGAGGTCACCATGAACGAGCATGTTCAGACTGCCGCCAGCGCGCCGTTGTTCAATCCGCTGTCTCCGGAATTCATCCGCAACCCCTATCCGCATTACGAGCGGATGCGCACCACCGATCCGGTGCACCTGACGCCGCTCGGCATGTATGTCGCCAGCCGCCACGCCGAGGTCAGCCTCGTGATGCGCGACAAGCGGTTCGGCAAGGACTATGTCGAGCGCAGCAAGCGGCGTTATGGCCCCAAGATCATGGACGAGCCGGTGTTCCGCAGCATGAGCCACTGGATGCTGCAGCAGGATCCGCCGGACCACACCCGCCTGCGCGGGCTGGTGGTCAAGGCTTTCACCGCGCGCCGGGTCGAGGACATGCGCCCGCGCATCCAGCAGATCGTCGACGAGACGCTCGACCGCGTCATCCCGCAGGGCAGGATGGACCTGATCGAGGATTTCGCCTTCCGCCTGCCGGTCACCATCATCTGCGACATGCTCGGGATTCCCGAGGAGCATCGCGAGGCGTTCTATGCCAGTTCGCGCGACGGCGGCCGGCTGCTCGATCCGGTGCCGCTGACGCCGGAGGAAATCCAGAAGGGCAACGCCGGCAACGCGATGGCGGCGATGTATTTCCAGCAGCTGTTCGAGCTCCGGCGCAAGAATCCGGGCGACGATCTGACCAGCCAGCTGGTGCAGGCCGAGGAGGACGGCTCCAAGCTCACCAACGAAGAATTGACCGCCAACATCATCCTGCTTTTTGGCGCCGGCCACGAGACCACGGTCAACCTGATCGGCAACGGCCTGCTGGCGCTCCACCGCAATCCCGACCAGCTCGCGCTGCTCAAGGCCAGACCGGAACTGATCACCAACGCGGTCGAGGAGTTCCTGCGCTACGATTCGTCGGTGCAACTGACCGGCCGGGCGGCGCTGGAAGACATCGAGGATCTCGGCGGCAGGCGCATCCCGAAGGGCGAAACCGTGCTGTGCCTGCTGGGCTCGGCCAACCACGACCCGGCGGTCTACCCGGATCATCCGGAGCGGCTGGATATCACCCGGCCCAACGTCAGGCCGCTGTCGTTCGGCGGCGGCATCCACCATTGCCTCGGCGCCCAGCTGGCGCGGATCGAGGCCGAGATCGCCATCTCGACCCTCCTGCGGCGGTTGCCGGACCTGCGGCTGGATGACGCTGTCAATCCGGAATGGCGGCCGACCTTCGTGCTGCGCGGCCTGAAGCGCCTGCCGGCGAGCTGGTAGACGCCCCGGTTGCGCGGGCACCGGTCTTAACCTTTTGCGACGACGGTGGAGCCGTCTGTCAGTATGCCGCTGTGACTTGGCCATACTTCCCTCTATATTCCCGATAGCTCCGGGGCCGGGTTCGGCGTGGCGCGGCGTACGCGCCGGAGCGGTTCAAGGGGAGATTCCGTGCAGACGACGCTGCTCGGCCTGGCCATCGCCTTCATCGTGGCGCTGATCGCCGCGCTCATCGGGCCGTACTTCATCGACTGGAACCAGTTCCGGCCGCAATTTGAGGCGGAGGCCACCCGGATTGTCGGCGCGCCCGTCCGGGTCAGCGGCAAACTCGACGCACGGTTGTTGCCGGCGCCGTCGTTGCAACTGCGCGCGGTCGCAGTCGGCGGCGCCAACGACCTCGGCAAGGTCCGCGCCGACAAGCTCGACGTCGAGTTCAGCCTCGGCTCGCTGATGCGGGGCGAGGTGCGCGCCAACGAACTGACCATCAACGGCCTGTCGCTCGATCTCGGCCTCGACGCGCGTGGACGGATCGATTGGCCTGCATCGACCGGCACGGTCAATCTCGCCGCGCTGGCGATCGACCGTCTCAATCTCACCGGCCGCATCGCCCTGCACGACGCTGCCAGCCGCTCCACGCTCGAACTCGACGACATCGCCTTCAGCGGCGACGTGCGCTCGCTGGCCGGTTCGGTGCGCGGCGACGGCAATTTCCTGATGAACGGCACGCGCTATCCGTTCCGCGTCTCCTCGGGCCAGGTGCCGGACGGCAACGGCACCCGCGTTCGTCTCAACATCGATCCCGGCGACCGCCCGCTGCTGGCGGATCTCGACGGCGTGCTGAACTTCGACGCGCGCAGCCCTCGCTTCGAAGGCGCGCTCACGCTGGTCGCGCCGCCCGGTCCGAAGGGACGGGGCAACGATCCGCCGTGGCGGATCGCAACAAAGATCAAGGCCGATACCACGGCCGCGCGGCTCGACCAGATCGAGACGAGTTTCGGTCCCGAGGAACGCGCGCTGAAGCTTTCAGGCAACGGCGAGATCCGGTTCGGCGCTTCGCCGCTGTTGCGTGCGGGCCTGTTGGCGCGCCAGCTCGACGCCGACCGGTTCTTTGCCAAGGACAACGCCGCCGAGCCGGTTCGCGCGCTGCCGGCGTTGCAGGCGCTCGCCGCGCTCGTTCCGCATCTGCCGCTTCCGGCGCAGATCGAGCTGGCGTCCGAGCAGGTGATGCTGGGCGGCCGCCCGCTGCAGGATGTTTCCGCCGAACTGCAGGGCGACGACAAATCCTGGAGCCTGCGGCGGCTGGAGTTTCGGGCGCCCGGGGCGACCCGGGTTTCCCTCAACGACGCCGGCGCAAAGGGCGGAACGGCGGACCGCTTCAAGGCCGCGCTGAGCATCGAATCGTCCGATCCCGAAGCGCTGCTGACCTGGCTGCAGGGCCGCGGCGACACCACCTATCGCAGCCAGAAGACGTTTCGGCTGCGCGGCGACGTCACGGTCGCGCCCGAGGGCTTTGCCATCGACGCGATGAAGGCCGATATCGAAGGCGGCACGGTCGAGGGCAGGGCGCAGGTCGCCTACAAGCAGGCGGCTCGCGGCTCCCGGATCGAGGCCGACCTGAAGGCCGAGCGCCTCGATCTCGATGCCGCTACCGCCTTCGTGAAATCGCTGGCCGGCCCGCAAGGCGATTGGCCCGACGAGGGAAAACTGGCGCTCGATGTCGGCCGCGCAACTTCTGCCGGGCAGGAACTCAGTCCGCTGCAGGCGCGGCTGGCCTATTCGCCGGCAAAACTGTCGCTCGAGCACCTGAAGATCGGCAAGCTCGACAATGTGACGCTTGACGGCGCGGGCACTTTCGATCGCGTCAATGCCACCGGCTGGTTTGCGCTCAATTCAAGCGCCGCCTCGCTCGGCCGGTTGACCAGCCTAGTGGTCCCGCTGTCGCCGGCGCTGGCCGCGCGGATCAATGCGGCGGGGGCAGGTCCAGGCCCGGCCCGGCTCAAGCTTTCGGTGGATCTCAGCGCGATCGCCGGACAGCCCGATCGCGTGCAGGCGCACGCCTCCGCCGATCTCGACTCGGCGCAGCTGAAGGCCGCCACCAACGTGACCGCAAGGCCGGCCGTTGCCGCCGTCAAGGCCATCGACCTGTCCGCGCTCCGCAACAGCGACGTCAGGATCGATTCGAAATTGTCGGCCGAGCAGGGCCGCGCGTTGCTGGCGCTGCTCGGCCTCGATCGCACGGTGGCGGCAGGTGACGGCCCGGCGCAATTCGAAGGCAGCGCGACCGGCGCGTGGGGCGAGCCGTTGCGGCTGAAGGCGAGGCTCTCGGGCACCGGCCTGGAGGCCGACGCGGAAGGCTCAGCGGAACCATGGGCGCAGGAGGCCAAGGCCAGCGTCTCCCTGAAAGTGCGCGCCGCGGATTTTGGTCCGCTGCTCGACCTCAAGCCCGGCGATACGCTGGCGCAGAACATCGGCCTGTCGTCGCGCGTACAGCTCGCCGGCCGCAAACTGACCTTCGACGATCTCGACAGCAGTTTTGCCGGTTCGCGGGTGCGCGGCAACGTGGCGGTGACGCTCGGCGAGGAGAAGGAGATCGACGGCGAAATCGGCGCGGAACAGATCGCGCTGGCGCCGGCCTTTGCGCTCGCGATCGGGTCCGCCGGACAGGACGCCGCCGCGCCGCTCGGGGGCGGACTGGCAAAGGGCTGGCGCGGCAGGATCGCATTCCAGGGATTGCGCGGCGTGCTGCCGGGCGGCAGCGAATTGCAGCCGGTGAGCGGCGTCATCAGAAGCGACGGCCAGTCGCTGAGCTTCAGCGGCATCAAGGGCATTATCGGCGGTGGCGAAATCTCGGCGAGTCTGGATGTGAGGCCGGGCGCCGATGGCGTCGGGCTGAGCGCGGGCGTTCAATTCTCCGGCGTCGACGGCGCCGCGCTGCGCTACCGCAATCTCGCGATGCCCACGGGTCGCGCCTCGCTGCAGATGACGCTGGCCAGCCAGGGCCGCAGCGCTGCGGCGCTGGCCGGTGCGTTGTCCGGCAGCGGGACGCTGACGCTGGAGGCGGCGAAGATCGCGGGCCTCGATCCGCGCGCCTTCGAAGCGGCGGTGCGCGCCAACGACACCGGGCAGGCCAAGGACGACGCCCGGCTGAAGCAGATCGTCGAGGCCGCCTTGCCGGCCGGCGCGCTGGTGATTCCGTCCGCGCAGATTCCGTTCACGATCCGGGACGGCCGGCTTCGGGTCGGGGCCACGGCGCTGGACGGCAACGGCGTGCGGGCCACCGTTTCCGGCGGCTACGACATCACCGCCGATCAGGCCGACATCCGCGCGGCGCTTTCGCTGACGCTGACCGCCGGACGTCCCGAGATACAATTGCTCGCCGTCGGCACGCCGGATGCGCTGAACCGCAGCGTCGACGTCGCGCCGCTGTCGTCATGGCTGGCGGTGCGCGCGATCGACTACGAAACCCGCAGGCTCGACGCCATCGAACGCGGCGAGCCGCCGCCACCGGCGCCGCCGCCGATCGTGCTGCCCGCGGAAGGCCTCGCCCCGCTTCCGGAGACGCTGCCGACCGCGTCCACCACTCCGAAGAGCGGGCGCGCGTCACGACGGCCTCCAACAAGGAAGTCGTCGCCGCGAGCGCCGGCTGCGCCCGTCGCCAACGCGCCGGGCCCGCCGGTTGCGGGCCAGCCGCAGGTCGCGCCCCTGCCGCCGCCGATCGAGGTGCGTCCCGCGCCGGGCACCGTGAGGCCAAAGCCGCGCCCGCCGCTCGCGCTGACGCCGCAATCGGCCAATCCGCCGGCCAGACCGAATTAGTGCGCTTTCCAGCGACGTTGGAAACCGGTTCAGTGCGTTAATTCGAGAAGAGGTGGAGTCCAATCCCGCTTCGCATGGAATAGTTTTCGATGCTGGTGGTTGGGCAACCCAACCCAGCGCAACTCGATCCCATCTGTCGAAACATTAACTCCCTCGCCAGCGTCCGGTAATGGCCGGCATGTCAAACAGGCGGCCGACCATCAGAGCGCGAGGTTTCCGCCGTGGGCCGTGCGTTGGAATACAATTTGACGACGCTGCGCATTTCGCGGGCCTATGTCAGCCTGCTGTCGCGCCCGGAAGGGGATGCGGCGGCGGTTTCGCTGGCGTGGATCGGCGACTTCGAAATTCGCATGCACGCGGCGCCGGCAACGGGTGCCGAGCCGCAGCCGCTCTTCATCGTCGAGATCTTCGACCACGACGCGCAGCTCCGCATCGACAGCCGCGCCTGCTACGCGGTCGGCGAAGGCGCTGACGCGTTCGACGAATTTTTGCGCGCGCACGACACGCCTTCCGCCTGATGCGGCGTTACAGCGCGACCTTCCTTTCGATACCGATCGTCCGCAAGAACGTTTCGTCGTGGCTGATCGCGATCAGCGCGCCGTCGCAACGCGTTCAGTCAGAACCGAAGCCGCCTACGCCTGCGGCCGCGGCGCGTCGTGCTGCGGGGGCACTGGCGGAATGGCGCGGTTGCGGAAATAGTCGAGCACGAAGAGGCGGATCGCCGAGGACAAATTGCCCTGCTGGCGATTGCCGTCGATCTCGCCGACCAGTTCGGACAACGTCATGTTCCGCAGCCCCGAGATTTCCTTCATGCCGTTCCAGAAAGCCTCTTCGAGGCTGACGCTGGTCTTGTGACCGGCGACCACGATCGAGCGCTTGACGACGGGTGATTTCATGATGCGCCTCCGTCATCGAGTTTGTGTTGGTCGAGCAAATTGCCGGCGCGTTCCTTGCGCCGTTCATCGCGCGCGCGTTCGGCCTTGGTGCGGCCGAAGAGAGCGCGGTTGGCATCGGCCTGCTTGGCCGATTGTTCGCGCTCGCCGCGCTTCTTGAATCGCTTCAGGTTGACTACGTCTGCCATGTTAGTTTCCATCATCCGGCGACTCGGAGGCAAGACAATTGATCTTCAAAGTATCGTGCGCGCACAAATTGGATCGTCATTCGGAATCCCCGTGTAGCTGTGCCGACAGCATCTGAAAATAAAATTTCGCTGTGCGAAAACCGAATATTCGCTGCTCCTACCACGCGTCGGTACATTTGCAATAGATGATCAACCTCATTCTCTGCGTTTGATCCATAATAATCAGCATTCACCGTAGTTTCCCGGGGGCCGCAACGCTGTGGCGTTCAGCCCGGGTGTGTCATTTTGTCAGGCTGCACCAGTCGTTCGAATTCGGCGGCGCTGACGAAGCCGAGTCGTAACGCTTCTTCCTTCAACGTCGTTCCGCGCGCGTGCGCCGACTTGGCAACCTTCGCGGCGTTGTCGTATCCGATCTTCGGCGCCAGCGCGGTGACCAGCATCAGCGAACGCTCCATCAGATCGCGTATTCGCTTTTCGTCGGCGCGTATGCCCGCAACGCAATGTTCGGTGAACGAGCGTGCCGCGTCCGACAGCAATTGAACGGAATGCATCATACAATATGCAAGCACCGGCTTGTAGACGTTCAATTCGAAGTGCCCCTGGCTTCCGGCGACGGTGACGGCTGTCTGGTTACCGAACACCTGGCAGCAGACCATGGTCATCGCTTCACACTGGGTCGGATTGACCTTGCCCGGCATGATCGACGAGCCGGGCTCGTTTTCCGGCAAGATCAATTCGCCGAGACCGGAACGCGGGCCGGAGCCGAGCAGGCGAATGTCGTTGGCGATCTTGAACAGGCCGGTGGCCACCGAGTTGATCGCGCCGTGCACCATGACATAGGCGTCGTTGGACGCCAGCGCCTCGAACTTGTTCGGCGCGCTCGTGAACGGCCGTCGCGTGATCTTCGCCACGTGTTGGGCGAAAAGTTTTGCAAATCGTGGCTTGGAATTGAGTCCGGTGCCGACGGCCGTTCCGCCTTGCGCCAGCGGGAACAGTTCCTTCACCGCGCCGCGCAGCCGCGCCAGGCCGCTCTCTACCTGCGCGGCATAGCCCGAGAATTCCTGCCCGAGCGTCAGCGGCGTCGCATCCTGCGTGTGCGTCCGTCCGATCTTGACGATTTTTGCGAACGCCTTTTCCTTCTTGCGCAACTCGCGATGCAGTTCTTCAAGCGCCGGGATCAGGTCGGTGAAGATGCGTTCGGCAGCCGCGATATGCATCGCCGTCGGAAATGAATCGTTCGACGACTGGCTCATGTTGACGTGGTCGTTGGGATGCACCGGTTCCTTGGCGCCGAGCTTGCCGCCCAGAATTTCGTTGGCGCGGTTGGCGATCACCTCGTTGAGGTTCATGTTGGTCTGGGTGCCGGAGCCGGTCTGCCAGACCACCAGCGGGAAGTGATCGTCGAGCTTGCCTTCGATCACCTCGCGCGCGGCGCGGATGATGGCGTCGGCGCGGCGGGCGTCGAGCAGGCCGAGTTCCCGGTTGGTCTGGGCAGAAGCGAGTTTGACGATGCCGAGCGCGTGGACGATCGGCATCGGCATGCGATCCTGACCGATCTTGAAGTTCTGGCGCGAGCGCTCGGTCTGCGCGCCCCAATAGCGGTCGGCGGCAACGTCGATCGGACCGAAGCTGTCGGTCTCGCTGCGGGTGGATTTGTTTCCGGATGTTTCCTTGCGGGCCATGCATCGTGTCCGTTACGCCGTGAAAGAGCGCAACGTTAACACTACGGCGTCGATGATGGTCCAGCGTGCGGACTATTTCTTGCGGAAACGATCCAGCCGCACCACCTCCGCGCCTTCGCCCGTCTTCGCCGCTTCGTCGTCCTTGCTATCGGGTGCAGGCTCCGCTGCGGCAACGGGCAGGGCGGCCGGCGCCGGAACCGCCGGCAGCTTGGCCGCCGGCGCCTCGTTCGCCTCCGCCGGCTCGAACTGCAATCCGAACTGCACCGAGGGATCGAGAAAACTCTTGATCGCAGCGAACGGCACCACCAGCCGCTCCGGGATGCCGCCGAACGACAGGCCGACCTCGAAACGATCCTCCGTCACCACCAGGTCCCAGAACTGGTGCTGCAGGATGATGGTCATTGCCTCCGGATATTGCGCCAGCAGCCGCGGCGACAGCTTTACGCCGTCGGCGGTCGACAGGAAGGTGATGAAGAAATGATGTTCGCCCGGCAGGCCGTGCTCGGCAGCGTCGGTCAGCACGCGGCGCAGCACGCCGCGCAACGCGTCGCGCGCCAGCACGTCATAACGGATGTGGTCGGTCGCCATGGTCGTCCTGTTACGTTGGATGGCTGTCGGTCGCCCGACTCGCCCCTCAATCCCATGCTACCCCGGTAATGGCCGCAGGTCAGCAGGCGCAAGCGTGCGAATTTGCGGCAGAACGGCGGCGTGTCGCCCGGAAATGGATGAAATCAAGCAATGAAGTGGAGGCTTCTGTTGCCAGGTGCCTCCGAACCCCGCCTGACGGAGCTTAACCCGTCAGGACTTTGAAGTGGTCTTTCAAACTGCGTTACGCAGCCTGAGCAACCGGAGCATAGTTGTCGTTTGCAACTATTGCATAGCCCGATAACGGCGGAACCATACCGAGAAAAAACTCGCCCTTTACGCCCTCGTCGATCCTGGTTCGCCCCCGCCGAAACCCGCCTCGAGGGGGTGGGCTTGGGTGGAGGCGCCGGGTACTGCCCCCGGGTCCGAATGGTTTATTGCGACGGTCATTTATTTCCATAGCCGGCGAACCGGCGCCCCCAATATAGGGTGCAAGTCTGAAGAAAAACAGACCCGACGGCGTCAGGCGGGCGGGACAGTTCATTCGGATCGGCCTTGGCCCGGCCGGCCGTTCCGGATGTCCCGGCCCCCTGTGCAGCGCTGTCGGTGGCCTCGGCGCCCTAGCCGGCTGGCGTGCCAACGGGGCTTCGACGGGCGATCGCCGATATTATCTGCCGATATTTTCGCCATTTCCCGGCTTGCGCCGGGACCCCATGCGCTGACCAGTGGCACTGGTCGCATATCAATTGGCGGGCATCGCCGAGGCCTTGGCCGCTGATGTTGCGATGTGTCGCTCCGACGGGCGTGCTGGGCCATTTGCGTGAGCGGGCTTTTGGCATGATCGAGCCGTTCGCGCTGGCCCGCCATCATCCAGGCGGTGCTTGTTCTGCGTTCGGCCGGGCTGATGGGCGCCAGCGGAGCGCGGCGGTTAACCGGTGCCACGTGGCAAATCCGCTATGGATTTGCTGGCCGGAGGTGCTTGGGTTTTGCTGGCCTTATCTGCCGAAAATCGCTAGCAAGGCCCGGGAACAGCGCTCCGCTATCCAATCAGTGCAGGGTTAAGAAGCTTTTGGGGAGAGAGACCGATGAGTGATACGCCGAGCCATGGGCCGGTAAATTCCATCATGCCGAAATGGATACGTTGCCCGCAGGATTTCGTCGGCGGGCTCGTCCTGATGGCGGTTGCGGCGTTTGCCCTCTGGGCATCGAGCGACCTGCAGGGCATGCGGGGCTTCTCCTTTGGCGCCGGCACGGCACCGCGCATGTTCGGGGTCCTGCTGCTGGGCCTGGGCCTGGGGATCGCGGTCATGGGTCTGATTTTCGAGGGCCCGCAGGTTGCGAAGTATCACTGGCGGGGGCCGTTCTTCGTCTCGCTTGCGATCCTCTGCTTCGCGGTGTCGATCCGTCCGATGGGTCTCATCGTCGCGGCATTCGTCTCCTTCATGATTGCCGGAATGGGAACGCCGGAGACGCGGTGGAAAGAGACCACCATCGTCGGCATCTGCCTGACGATCGGCTGCAGCCTGCTTTTCCCCTATGCGCTCGGGCTGCCGTTGCAGCTGTTCCCGCGTTTTATGATTCAGTGAGGGCGTGATGGCCGATATCTTTACCAATCTCGCCCTCGGCTTCGGCGTCGCCTTCACCCCGGTCAACATCATGCTGTGCCTGATCGGCGCGCTGGTCGGCACGCTGGTCGGCGTGCTGCCGGGCATCGGTACCATCGCGACCGTGGCGATGCTGCTGCCGATCACGTTCGGCCTGCCGCCGGTGGGCGCGCTGATCATGCTCGCCGGCATCTATTACGGCGCGCAATATGGCGGTTCGACCACCTCGATCTTGGTCAACATTCCCGGCGAAGCCGGGTCCGTGGTGACGGCGCTCGACGGGTTCCAGATGGCGAAAAAGGGCCGGGCCGGTCCGGCGCTTGCGATGGCCGCAATCGGATCGTTCTTTGCCGGATGCGTCGCGACCGTCCTGATTGCCGTGCTGGGCGCGCCGCTCACCAAGCTCGCGCTGGCGTTCGGCCCGGCCGAATATTTCTCGCTGATGGTGCTCGGCCTGATCTTCGCGGTGGTGCTGGCGAAGGGATCGGTGCTGAAGGCAATTGCGATGATCGTGCTCGGGCTGCTGCTTTCGATGGTCGGCTCCGACATCGAAACCGGCGCCTCGCGCATGGCCTTCAACATTCCAGAACTGGCCGACGGTCTCGGCTTCGCGACGGTGGCGATGGGCCTGTTCGGCTTTGCGGAGATCATCCGCAACCTCGATGCCGGCGGTGAAAAAGATCGGGAACTGGTGCAGCAAAAAGTCACCGGACTGATGCCGACCTCAAAGGATCTCAAGGACTCGGTACCCGCAGTCCTGCGCGGCACGGTGCTTGGATCGATCCTTGGTATCCTGCCGGGCGGCGGCGCCGTGATCGCGTCGTTCGCGGCCTATACGCTGGAGAAGAAGATCTCGAAGACGCCGCAGCGGTTCGGCCACGGCGCCATCGAAGGCGTGGCGGCGCCCGAGAGCGCCAACAACGCCGCGGCGCAGACCTCCTTCATTCCGCTGCTGACGCTCGGCATCCCGCCGAACGCGGTGATGGCGCTGATGGTCGGCGCCATGACCATTCACGGCATCGTTCCGGGTCCGCAGGTGATGCAGAAGCAGCCGGAACTGGTGTGGGGCATGATCGCCTCGATGTGGATCGGCAATCTGATGCTGCTGATCATCAACCTGCCGCTGGTCGGCATCTGGGTGCGGCTCCTGCGCGTGCCGTATCGCCTGATGTTTCCGTGCATCGTGATCTTCTGCGCGATCGGCATCTATTCGGTGAACAACGCGCCGACCGACGTCGTCATGGCGGGCGTGTTCGGGCTGATCGGCTACTGGCTGATCAAGCACGATTTCGAGCCGGCGCCGTTGCTGCTCGGCATGGTGCTCGGGCCGCTGATGGAAGAGAATCTGCGGCGCGCGCTGCTGATCTCGCGCGGCGACTGGTCAGTATTCCTGACCCGCCCGCTGTCGGCGGTGCTGATCGCGATCGCGGCCGGCCTGCTGATCCTGGCGGTATTGCCGGCCCTGCGGAAGAAGCGCGACGAGGTGTTCGTCGAGTCCGAGAATTAACCCTTGCAACCTGCGGCGGTGCGCCGCAGGTTGCGATTTGTTTGACTTCGCGTGAACTGATATTAGAAGCAGATGCCGGCTTGGGAGAGCCGGCATTTGTGTGTAAGGGCTGAAGGAATTTAACGATGAAATGGTATGGACGCTCACTGGTGGGCGGTGGTCTGGCTGTGCTCGCTGGGCTTGCAATTTCCGCGCAGGCGCAGGCGCAATCCTATCCGACGCGCAGCATCACCATGATCGTGCCGTTTGCCGCGGGCGGGCCGACCGATGTCATCGCCCGCATCGTCACCGGCCACATGGCGCAGACGCTGGGGCAGACCATCGTGATCGAGAACGTGGTCGGCGCCGGCGGCACCACCGCCACCACGCGCGCTTCGCGCGCGGCCAATGACGGCTACACCCTGATTACGGGCCACATGGGCACGCATGCGGCCTCGGTGCCGCTCTATCCCAATCTGGCCTATAATCCGGAAAAAAACTTTGAACCGGTTGGCCTGCTCGCCGGCACCCCGATCCTGATCCTGGCAAAAAAGGATCTTGCTCCCAAGGACCTCAAGGAATTCGTCGCCTATGTGAAGGCGAACGAAACCAAGGTCAACGCGGCGCATGCCGGCGTCGGATCGGTCTCCCACGTGTCCTGCGAATTGCTGAACTCGGTGCTCGGGGTCAAGCCGGTCGGCGTGCCCTTCAACGGCACGGGCCCCGCGATGAACGCGCTGGTGGCGGGGCAGGTCGATTACATGTGCGACCAGATCGTCAACGCCGTGCCGCAGATCAACGGCGGCACCATCAAAGCCTATGCGGTGGCGACGCCGGAGCGCAATCCGTCGCTGCCGAACGTCCCCACCACGGCCGAGGCGGGCCTGCCGACGTTCCAGGCCCAGGCCTGGAACGCGATCTTCGCGCCAAAGGGCACGCCGCCCGAAGTCGTCGCCAAGCTGAACGAGGCGGTCGGCAAGGCGCTCGATGACCCGGCGGTGCGCAAGCGCCTGCTCGAACTCGGCAGCGTCATCCCGGCCGGCGCCGACCGTACGCCGGCGGCGCTGGGCAAGCTCGTGAACAGCGAAATCGCGAAGTGGACGCCGGTGCTCAAGCCGGTCAATTAATCCTCGTCATCAAGGCTTTGGGTGAGGGGCGGGGCGCGAGTTCCGCCCCTTGTCGTTGGTGCCGGGGATGATCATTTTTCCTTGTATAATCGATGCGGGGAGCCGAATCGGCATGTCGATCGGCTATCCCGGCCGCTAAGTTCCCCGCTTCGACAAAGGCCCGACGTACCAGCCATGAACCAGTATCACGACCTGCTCGAACGGATCCTCGCCGACGGCGCGGAGAAGCACGACCGGACCGGCACCGGCACGCTGTCGATCTTCGGTCACCAGATGCGGTTCAACCTGTCGGCCGGCTTTCCGATGCTGACCACCAAGCGCTTGCCGCTGAAGGCGATCGTGCACGAACTGCTCTGGTTCCTGGCCGGCGATACCAACATCAAATACCTCAGGGACAACGGCGTTTCGATCTGGGACGAATGGGCCGACGCCAATGGCGACCTCGGCCCGGTCTACGGGTGGCAGTGGCGGTCCTGGCCGGCGCCGGACGGCCGCAGCATCGACCAGATCTCCAACGTCATCGACATGATCAAGCGCAACCCGGATTCGCGACGGTTGATCGTCAGCGCCTGGAATCCCGCCGACGTCGACAAGATGGCGCTGCCGCCCTGCCACTGCCTGTTCCAGTTCTACGTCGCCAACGGAAAGCTGTCGTGCCAGCTCTATCAGCGCTCCGCCGACGTGTTTCTTGGCGTGCCCTTCAACATCGCGTCCTACTCGCTGCTGACCATGATGGTCGCGCAGGTGACGGGACTGAAGGCGGGCGACTTCGTGCATTCGTTCGGCGACGCGCATCTCTACGTCAACCATCTGGAACAGGCGCGGCTGCAACTGACGCGGCCGACGCGGCCGTTGCCGGTCATGAAGATCAATCCCGGCGTGAAGGATATCTTTGCGTTCCGCTACGAGGATTTTGCACTCGAAGGCTACGATCCGCATCCGCACATCAAGGCCGAAGTCGCGGTATGAGCCGCAGCGGTGTGAGCACCTGATGTCTCTCAACATCCGCCATGCGCGGCCGGGCGAAGCGGGACTTGTGCTGTCTTTCGTTCGCGAGCTTGCCGAGTACGAAAAGCTGCTGCACGAGGTGGAGGCGACGGAGGCCGACATCGATTCGGCGCTGTTCGGCGCCGAGCCGCGATTGTTCTGCGAGATCGCCGAATGGAACGGCGAGCCTGTCGGCTTTGCGGTCTGGTTCGCGAACTTCTCGACCTTCAGCGGCCGCTCCGGAATCTATCTGGAAGATCTGTTCGTTCGGCCCGCGCTGCGCGGCAAGGGCATCGGCAAGGCGTTGCTGGCCGATCTCGCGCGGCAATGCGTGACCAACGGCTGGTCGCGCCTGCAATGGTCGGTGCTCGACTGGAACGCGCCGTCGATCGCGTTCTACAAATCGCTCGGCGCCGAACTGATGGACGAGTGGACGATCTGCCGGGTCGGCGGTCCGGCGCTGACGGCGCTGGCGCAAGGGGCGCGGTGATGGAGATCGTTTTCGTCGTTGCCATCGCTGAGAACGGCGTGATCGGAGCCAACGGCGCCATGCCATGGCGGCTGAAGTCCGACCTGGCGCGCTTCAAGGCGCTGACGTTGGGCAAGCCCGTGGTGATGGGACGCAAGACCTTCGCCTCGATCGGCAGGCCGCTGCCCGGGCGGACCAACATCGTCGTGACCCGCGATCGGGATTTTCGCGCCGATGGCGTCGTGGTTACTCATTCCTTCACCGATGCGAAGGCGATCGCCACTGGCGACGCGCTGCGGCGTTTCGCCACTGAGATCGCCGTGATCGGCGGCGCGGAAATCTATCGCCAATGGATGCCATGCGCCGATCGCCTGGAAATTACCGAAGTGCACGCCCGCCCCGACGGCGATACGCACTTTCCGGCCCTCGATCCGGCCGCATGGGAAGAGGTCGCCCGCGTGCGAAATCCGGCCGGTGTGCAGGACAGCGCCGACTTTTCCTATGTGACATATCGTCGGCGCAAGCCGCATTAACCTCGCTAACCGATGTTTGCATTGACAATTATGGCGTCAAGCATAGCTGCTTCGAGCCGGAAGCTTGCGTTGTAAGGGGCCTGACGGTCCCCTATAAAGCCGGGCGGACAGGCGAGGCCGAGCCATTCGAGAGGCGGATTCAAGGCCCCCGCAGAGGAGAGTTTACATGCCGTGGAAGAATCAAGGCGGAGGCCCCTGGGGCCAGGGTCCCAAGGGACCATGGGGCGGCGGTCCGCAATCGGTCGGGCCGCGGCCCCCCGATCTGGAAGACCTTCTGCGGCGCGGACAGGACAAGCTGCAGCAGCTCCTGCCGGGCGGACATTTCAGCAGCATGGGCATCGCGCTGGTATTGTTCGGCGCGCTGGCGATCTGGGGTCTCTCCGGGTTCTTCCGCGTGCAGTCGGAAGAACTCGGCGTCGTGCTGCGCTTCGGCAAGCATGTGCGCACCGTCGAGCCCGGTCTGAACTACCATCTGCCCTATCCGATCGAAACCGTGCTGCTGCCGAAGGCGCTGCGCGTTTCGACGATCTCGATCGGCATGTCGGTGATCGAGGACCCTGCGCGGCGGGGCCGCACCATGCGCGACGTGCCGGAAGAAAGCCTGATGCTGACCGGCGACGAAAACATCGTAGACGTCGACTTCACCGTGCTGTGGCGGATCAAGCCGAACGGCGTCGGCAATTTCCTGTTCAACATCCAGAACCCCGAAGGCACCGTGAAGGCCGTGGCCGAAAGCGCGATGCGCGAGGTGATCGGGCGTTCGCAGATCCAGCCGATCCTGACCGGCGCCCGCAACACGACGGAGCAGGCGGTCCAGGAACTGATGCAGAAGACGCTCGACAGTTACGGCGCCGGCGTCCAGATCACCCAGGTGCAGATGCAGAAGGTCGACCCGCCGACGCAGGTGATCGACGCGTTCCGCGACGTGCAGGCGGCGCGCGCGGACTTCGAGCGGCTGCAGAACGAGGCGCAGAGCTACGCCAACCGCGTCGTTCCCGACGCGCGCGGCCGCGCCGCGCAGATCCTGCAGGTCGCGGAAGGTTACAAGGAACAGGCGGTCGCCGAGGCCAAGGGCCAGAGCGCGCGCTTCCAGAAGGTCTACGACGAATACAAGAAGGCGCCCGACGTGACGCGGCAACGCATTTATCTCGAGACGATGGAAAAGATCCTTGGCGGCTCCGAGAAGCTGGTCTATGACGGCGGCAACTCCGGACAGAGCGTGGTGCCGTATCTGCCGCTCAACGAATTGACGCCGCGCCGTGCGCCGTCGACGGCTTCCCAGCAGCAGAGCGGAGGCACGCGATGAGGTCTCCGGTCGCAGGTATTGTCACCCTTGTCGTGCTGTTGCTGGTGGTGATCGTCGGCTACAGCTCGATCTTCACCGTGCAGCAGACCGAACAGGCGCTCGTGGTCCGGCTCGGCCGGCCGGTCGACGTCGTGTCGGAGCCCGGGCTGAACTTCAAGGCCCCGTTCATCGACAGCGTCATCAGCATCGACAAGCGCATCCTCGATCTGGAGAACCCCTCGCAGGAAGTCATCGCTGCCGACCAGAAGCGGCTCGTCGTCGACGCCTTCGCGCGGTACCGGATCGACAACCCGCTGCGCTTCTACCAGAGCGTCGGCTCGATCCAGGCGGCGAACATCCAGCTCACCACGCTGCTCAACGCAGCGCTGCGCCGCGTGCTGGGCGAGGTCACCTTCATCAACGTGGTGCGCGACGAGCGCGATAACCTGATGGCGCGCATCCGCGAGCAACTCGACCGCGAGGCCGACCAGTACGGCATCCAGGTGGTCGACGTGCGCATCCGCCGCGCCGACCTGCCGGAGCAGAACAGCCTGGCGGTCTACAAGCGGATGCAGACCGAGCGTGAGCGCGAGGCGCAGGAATTCCGCGCCCAGGGCAACCAGAAGGCGCAGGAAATCCGCTCCAAGGCCGACCGCGAAGCGACCGTCATCATCGCCGACGCCAATTCGACCGCGGAGCAGACCCGCGGCGTCGGCGACGCCGAGCGCAACCGCCTGTTCGCCGAGGCCTACGGCAAGGATCCGGACTTCTTTGCGTTCTATCGCTCGATGACGGCCTACGAGACCGGGCTTCGTTCCAACGATACCCGGTTCCTGCTGCGGCCGGATTCCGAATTCTTCCGCTTCTTCGCCAATCCGTCCGGACATCCGCCGGCGGCCGCGAAGCAGTAAGTTTCGGCCGGATCCACGCGTTACGGCAAAGCCCAATGTGCTCTGGCACATTGGGCTTTGCTGCGCCATAAGAAGCAGAATGCGCTCGAGGACGAAAGGCGCTTGCAGCGGGGGGATGTTGTCCGATGAGGTCCATAGCGTTCGCCGACTTCCTCATCGGTGTGGGCATCCTGTTAGTCCTCGAAGGCCTGATGTTTGCCGCCAGCCCGGCCTGGATGCGCCGGGCCATGAAGAGTGCGCTGATAACGCCGGACAACATCCTGCGCACCGTCGGCATCGTCTCCGCGGTCGCGGGCCTGGTGCTGATCTGGCTGGTGCGGCGGTAATCTGCCCCCAATTCGGAGGCGAAGCGAGGCATCGAGCCCGAAAGCTCGAGGTTCCGGGTCCTCTTCGCGGCTTGGAACGGCGGGATCCCGGCCACCGCAAGCGGCTAGGACATCAACGCAATCGTGAGCCGCACGGGGCCGGTTTTTCCGCGGAATAACCGGCGCAAATGCTTGCGCCTCGGACCCGTTCGGGCGCACTCTGGAGCCGAATTGGACACTTTGGAGACAAGCCGACATGACCGGTGCCAGACTCGCCATGAGCCGCCGCCTGCGCCTGATCGGGATCGCAATGCCGCTCACGGCGGCCTGCCTGATGGCCGCGTCGCCGGCCGCCGCGCGGGGGCCGGACGGCATCGCCGACATCGCCGAGAGGGTGATCGACTCGGTGGTCAACATCTCGACGTCGCAGAGCGTGGAGTCCAAGGGCGGCGGCCGTGAGATGGTGCCGCAATTGCCGCCGGGCTCGCCGTTCGAGGAATTCTTCGACGACTTCTTCAAGAACCGCCGCGGCGGCGGATCGCCCAAGGGCGGCGAGCGGAGCGAAACGCCGCGCAAGACCAACTCGCTCGGTTCCGGTTTCATCATCGACGCCGAAGGCGTCGTCGTCACCAACAATCACGTCATCGCCGATGCCGACGAGATCAACGTGATCATGAACGACGGCACCAAGATCAAGGCGGAACTGGTCGGCGTCGACAAGAAGACCGACATCGCGGTCTTGAAGTTCAAGCCGGTCAAGCCGGTGAACGCGGTGAAGTTCGGCGATTCAGACAAGCTGCGGCTCGGCGAATGGGTGATCGCGATCGGCAACCCGTTCAGCCTCGGCGGCTCGGTGACGGCCGGCATCGTCTCGGCGCGCAACCGCGACATCAGCCAGGGCCCCTACGACAACTACATCCAGACCGACGCCTCGATCAATCGCGGCAATTCCGGCGGGCCGCTGTTCAACCTCGAAGGCGAGGTGGTCGGCGTCAACACGCTGATTATTTCGCCGACCGGCGGTTCGATCGGCCTCGGCTTCGCGGTGCCCTCGAAGACGGTCGCCGTGGTCGTCGACCAGCTCCGGCAGTTCGGCGAACTGCGCCGCGGCTGGCTCGGCGTTCGCATCCAGCAGGTCACCGACGAGATCGCCGAGAGCCTCAGCATCAAGCCGGCGCGCGGCGCGCTGGTGGCCGGCGTCGACGACAAGGGGCCGGCGAAGCCCGCCGGGATCGAACCGGGCGACGTCGTCGTCAAGTTCGACGGCAAGGACGTCAAGGATCCGAAGGATCTGTCGCGCGTCGTCGCCGATACCGCGGTCGGCAAGGAAGTCGACGTCGTCATCATCCGCAAGGGCAAGGAAGAAATCCGCAAGGTCACGCTCGGCCGCCTCGAGGACAACGACAAGGTCAAGCAGGCCGCCGCCAAGAGCAAGGACGACCCGGCCGAGAAGCCGGTGACGCAAAAGGCGCTCGGCCTCGATCTCGCCGCCCTGAGCAAGGATCTGCGCAGCAAGTACAAGATCAAGGAAAGCGTCAAGGGCGTGATCGTCACCGGCGTCGACAACAATTCCGACGCCGCCGAAAAGCGGCTCTCGGCCGGCGACGTCATCGTCGAGGTGGCGCAGGAAGCCGTCACCAACGCCGCCGACATCAAGAAGCGGGTCGATCAGCTCAAGAAGGACGGCAAGAAGTCGGTGCTGCTGCTGGTATCGAACGGCGAGGGCGAGTTGCGGTTCGTGGCGCTGAGCGTGCAGTAGGTCGTTCCAAACAACGCCGTCGTCCCCGCGTTCGCAGGGACGACGCTGCGTTTGTTATCCCCCCACAAACTCCTCGCGCCGGTAGCCCTGCGCATACAACAGCGCGGTGAGATCGCCATGGTCGATCCGCGCCGCCGCAGCGGCTGCGACCGCCGGCTTGGCGTGATAGGCGACGCCGAGCCCCGCGGCCTGGATCATGCCGAGGTCGTTGGCGCCGTCGCCGGTCACCAGCGTGTCGATGTCGTCGAGGTCGAAGCTTTCGGTGAGCTCGATCAGCGTGGACAGCTTGGCGGCGCGGCCGAGAATTGGTTCGACGACCTCGCCGGTCAGTTTGCCGTTCTCGATGGCGAGCCGGTTGGCGCGGTTTTCCTGGAAGCCGATCATGGCGGCGACCGCATTGGTGAACAGCGTGAAGCCGCCCGAGATCAGGCAGGTATAGGCGCCGTTGGCGCGCATGGTCATCACCAGTTCGCGGCCGCCCGGCGTCGGCGTGATCCGGTTGGCCAGCACTTCGTCGACCACGCCGACCGGCATACCCTTCAACAGCGCGACGCGTTCGCGCAGCGCCGGCTCGAATTCGATTTCGCCGCGCATCGCGCGTTCGGTGATGGCGGCGACGTGCGCCCTCAGCCCGGCCAAGTCGGCCAGTTCGTCGATGCATTCCTGGCCGATCATGGTGGAGTCCATGTCGGCCAGAAAAAGCTTCTTGCGCCGGGTCGCGAGAGGCTGCACGACGATATCGATCGGCAGGTCGCCGCGCGCCGCCTGCAGGCGGGTTTCGATCGCCTTGATGTCGGCGGGGCCGTTGACCGTGGCGTCGAAGGGAATGTCGACGGCGACCTCGTTGAACAGCCAGCGCGCCTGTCCGGGCGAGGGCAGAACGGCCAATGCGCCGTCGACGATGGTGGTATCGAGCGCCGGGTTGGCCGGGTTGCAGATCAGGGTGGCGACGAGGGACATGCAGGGGTTTCAGCTTGGTTCGGGCAAGGCCGTGCTTATCGCAGGGCCGACCGCCAGCGGCAAGTCGGCACTGGCGCTCGAACTGGCGCAAAGAACCGGCGGCGTCGTCATCAACGCCGATTCCATGCAGGTGTACCGCGACCTGCGCATCATCACGGCACGCCCGACGCCGGAGGAGGAGGCGCGGGTGCCGCACCGGCTCTACGGCCACGTCGATTCCTCGGTGAATTTCTCCGCCGGTGCCTGGGTGGCGGACGCGGCGAGGGCGCTGGCGGAGGCGCGCGCCGCAGGGCGCCTGCCGATCTTGACCGGCGGTTCCGGCCTCTACTTCAAGGCGCTGACCCGCGGCCTGTCCGCGGTGCCGCCGATCCCGGGCGAGGTCCGCGACGCGGTCCGCGCGCGGCTGGAGCGCGACGGCGTCGAAGCGCTGCATGCCGAACTGGCGCGGCGCGATCCGGTTTCGGCCGAACGTTTGAAGCCGCGCGACCGCAGCCGGATCGCGCGCGCGCTGGAGGTCGTGGAAGCCACCGGACGGGCGCTGCCCGACTGGCATCGCGAAGGCCTGCCGCCGCTATTGCCGCCGGGCGAATTCACCGCGCTGTTCCTGGCACCGGGGCGCGATCAGCTTTACGCGCGGATCGATGCGCGGTTCGACGCGATGCTGGCCGCCGGCGCGTTGGACGAGGTCGAGCGGCTTGCGGCGCGAAAGCTCGACCCGATGCTGCCGGCCATGAAGGCCCATGGCGTCCCCGCCCTGATCCGCCACCTCGCCGGCGAGATCACCCGCGAACAGGCAGCCGAAATCGGCCGCGCCGATACCCGCCATTACGCCAAGCGGCAGTTCACCTGGTTTCGGCACCAATTGCCGGAATTCGAGTGGGTGGCGCCGGAAGCGGCGAGGGGACGGGTGGAAATTATCGCGGGCTGAATTGTTCCCGCAATGGGAATTTTCGTTTGATCCCGTGGTGGGAACGTGCTATGGTGATGAATGTAATAGCGAAGAAGACCCTGCAAGCCTTCTGGAAGCGATACCCCCACGCGGGGATGCCGCTCGGGACGTGGTACCAAATCGTTTCCAAAGGTAACTGGCATGGGCCAGCGGACCTGAAGAGGGCGTTCGGAAACAACGTGGACTTCCTGGGCGACAACCGGGCTATCTTCGATATCGGCGGCAACAAGTATCGCCTCGTCGTTCACTTCTCCTACGAGTATAGAACCGCGCTCATCAAGTTTGTCGGCACGCATGCTGAATATGACGGCATCGACGCGGAGACGGTGTGATGATGGATGTAAGACCTCTGCACAATGAACGGGATTACGACTGGGCGATCCGCGAGATATCCCGTTATTTCGAAGTTGAGCCTCAGCCGGGCACCGCAGATGGTGATCGTTTCGAAGTCCTGTCCACGCTGATCAAGGCATACGAGGACGAGCACTTCGTCATCAAGCATGGCGATCCCGTCGACGTCCTTCATTTTGCAATCGAGTCCATGGGAAGGTCGCAAGCGGAGTTGGCTGGCTTGATCGGCCGCAACCGCGCGTCTGAAATTCTGAACCGCGTCCGTCCGCTCACGTTGGACATGATCCGCATCATTAGCCGCGAATGGAACCTTCCAATTGAGGTCTTGGCAGCACGCTACGATTTGGCTCCGAGCATCGCTTGATTGGGGCCTCGAGAGTTGGCTCAAAGGTCACGCGCTGAAAATTCCCCCTCGCCGAAAGCCCGGAACGCCGCTAAGCTGTCACCACTGCGCCATGGCGTCCTTCCCTTGACTTCCGGGGGCTGGACGGTATAACCGCGCAACCTTTGGGAAGTTCGAGCCGCAAAATGCGACATATTATTACCAAACTCCTTATTGTCGTCGTACCCAGGCGCACCGCCGGGGATGGCTAGCGGCCATCCAAATCCAGGCGGTGTGCATGGGGCCTCTGGGGCCCTTTTTTTATTCCCTTCTCAGACCGAAACCGAAGCAAGCCGCGCCTCAGCGCATCGGGAGCAGAGCAATGACCGACAAGAGCAACGACCCCAATCAGATGACCGGCGCCGCGATGATCGTGCGCGCGCTCATCGATCATGGCGTCCAGCATCTGTTCGGCTATCCCGGCGGCGCGGTGCTTCCGATCTATGACGAGATTTTCCAGCAGAGCGAGGTCGAGCACATCCTGGTCCGGCACGAGCAGGGCGCCGGCCACGCCGCCGAAGGCTATGCGCGCTCGACCGGCAAGCCCGGCGTGGTGCTGGTGACGTCGGGTCCCGGCGCCACCAACATGGTGACGCCGCTGACGGACGCGCTGATGGATTCGATCCCGCTGGTCTGCATCACCGGGCAGGTGCCGACCCACCTGATCGGCAACGACGCGTTCCAGGAATGCGACACCGTCGGCATCACGCGGCCCTGCACCAAGCACAACTGGCTGGTGCGCGACGTCAACGATCTCGCCAAGGTGCTGCACGAGGCGTTCTATGTCGCGACCTCGGGCCGTCCCGGTCCGGTGCTGGTCGACGTGCCGAAGGACGTGCAGTTCGCCACCGGCAGCTATCATCCGCCGCGCAAGGCCGACGTGCATGCCTCCTACACCCCGCGCGTGAAGGGCGACGCGACGCAGATCCGTAAGGCGGTGGCGCTGCTGGCGTCAGCCAAGCGGCCGGTGATCTATTCCGGCGGCGGCGTCATCAATTCCGGACCCGAAGCGTCAAAACTGTTGCGCGAACTGGTCGACGTCACCGGATTCCCGATCACCTCGACCCTGATGGGGCTCGGCGCCTATCCGGCCACGGGCAAGAACTGGCTCGGCATGCTGGGCATGCACGGCACCTACGAGGCCAACATGGCGATGCATGATTGCGACGTCATGCTGTGCATCGGCGCGCGCTTCGACGACCGCATCACCGGCCGGGTCGATGCATTCTCGCCGGGCTCGAAGAAGATCCACATCGACATCGATCCGTCCTCGATCAACAAGAACATCCGCGTCGACGTGCCGATCATCGGCGACGCCGGCAACGTGATGGGCGACCTGCTGCAGGTGTTCAAGGCGGAGGCGAAGAAGCCCGACATCAAGCCGTGGTGGCAGGAAATCGCCAAGTGGCGCGCCCGCAATTCGCTCGCCTACAAGAAGAACAACGATATCATCCTGCCGCAATACGCCATCGAACGGCTGTTCGAGGCGACGCGCGGCCACGATACCTACATCACGACCGAGGTCGGCCAGCACCAGATGTGGGCGGCGCAGTTCTATGGTTTCGAGGAGCCGCACCGCTGGATGACGTCGGGCGGCCTCGGCACCATGGGCTATGGCCTGCCGGCCGCGCTCGGCGTGCAGGTTGCGCACCCCGACAGCCTCGTGATCGATATCGCGGGCGATGCCTCGGTGCAGATGACGATGCAGGAGATGTCGACGGCGGTTCAGTACGAACTGCCGATCAAGATCTTCATCCTGAACAACCAGTACATGGGCATGGTGCGGCAGTGGCAGCAGCTCCTGCATGGCAACCGGCTGTCGCATTCCTACTCCGAAGCGCTGCCGGATTTCGTCAAGCTCGCGGACGCCTATGGCTGCGTCGGCCTGCAGGCGCTCAAGCCGTCCGATCTCGATGGCGCGATCAAGGAGATGATCAAGGTCAAGCGGCCGGTGCTGTTCGACTGCCACGTCGCAGCGCTGGAAAACTGTTTCCCGATGATTCCGTCCGGCAAGGCGCATAACGAAATGCTGCTGCCGGTGGAAGCGACGGATGAGGCGACCGCCGCGGCGTTTTCCGGCGGCAAGGCGCTGGTGTGAAGGTGAAACAGCAAAATGTTTGACCTCGTCGAACTCGAACGCGCCCACGCCATCGTCGGCCAGGCGGTGCCGCCGACGCCGGCGCATGCGTGGCCGCTGCTGGCGCAGCGGCTCGGCGCTCACGTCGTGGTCAAGCACGAGAACCACACGCCGATCGGTGCGTTCAAGGTGCGCGGCGGGCTGGTCTATCTCGACCGGCTCAAGCGCGAGGCGCCGCATACGCCCGGGATCATTTCCGCCACGCGCGGCAATCACGGGCAGAGCCTGGCATTCGCCGCCGGCCGCCACGGCGTTCCGGCGGTGATCTATGTGCCGAAGGGCAATTCGGTGGAGAAGAACCGCGCCATGCGCGCGTTCGGCGCCGAACTGGTCGAGCATGGCGAGGATTTTCAGGCGGCCGCCGAGGAAGCGCAGCGCCGCGCGCAATTCGCCGGGCTGCACATGGTGCCGTCGTTCCATCCCGACCTCGTGCTCGGCGTCGCCACCTACGCGCTCGAACTGCTGCGCGCCGCGCCCGATCTCGACGTGCTCTATGTGCCGATCGGGCAGGGCTCCGGCATCTGCGGCTGCATCATGGCGCGCGATCTGCTCGGGCGAAAAACCGAGATCGTCGGCGTGCAGTCGACCGAAGCGCCGTCCTACGCGCTGTCGTTCGCCGCCGGCACGGTGGTGACCACCGAGACCAGCAGCACGCTGGCCGACGGCATGGCGACCCGCGTTCCCGTGCCCGAGGCACTCGCCATCATCCGCAAGGGCGCCGCGCGCATCGTCCAGGTCACGGACGACGAGGTCGCGGCAGCGATACGCGCCTACTGGGCCGACACGCATAATCTCGCCGAAGGCGCCGGCGCCGCCGCGCTGGCTGCGGCGCTGCAGGAAAAGGCCCGGCTCGCGGGCAAACGCGTCGGCCTTATCCTGTCGGGCGGCAATATCGACTTCGATCTGTTCCGCACATGGGTCGGGACGGACGCCGTGAACACCGCAAAGCAGGCGGTGGCGTGAGGATTTGGGGAAGACCGTCATGGCCGGGCTGGTCCCGGCCATCCACGTCCTTCCTTCGAGAGAGACAGAACGTGGATACCCGGGACAAGCCCGGGCATGACGACCGATAGATTGATGGAAAAGACAATGAACCAGCCCGCATCCGCCTATTTCCTGGAAGAGCGCCACGATCCGAACGAGACGCACACGCTGTCCGTGCTGGTGCAGAACGAGCCCGGCGTGCTCGCGCGGGTGATCGGCCTGTTTTCCGGGCGCGGCTACAACATCGACAGTCTCACCGTTTCGGAGACGGAGAGCCAGAAACATCTCTCCCGCATCACCATCGTCACCACGGGAACCCCGATGGTGATCGAGCAGATCAAGCACCAGCTCGACCGCATGATCCCGGTCTATCGCGTCGTCGACATGACCATCACCGGCCGCTCGATCGAGCGGGAACTCGCCATGGTCAAGGTACGCGGCGGCGGCGACCATCGCGTCGAGGCGCTGCGGCTGGCGGATGCGTTCCGCGCCCGCGTGATCGACGCCACCACCGAAAGTTTTGTGTTCGAGATCACAGGCAATTCGGCCAAGATCAGTCAGTTCATCGACCTGATGCGCCCGCTCGGCCTCGTCGACGTGTCGCGCACCGGTGTGGCCGCGATCGGACGCGGGCCAGAGGGGATGTGAGCATGCTGGCGCGGGACTGGTACTATACGCAACGGCGGCGGCGCGGGCTCGATTCCGCGGTCGCCTCGATCTACGACCGGCATGACGACAGCGACGAGCGCGCCCGCGCCGCGCTGACCATGCTGGGCGTGCAGAAGGGCTGGCGGGTCGCCGATATCGGCTGCGGCAACGGCGTGCTGGCCTGCCAGGCCGCGTTGATGGGGGCCCAGGTCGATGCCATCGACATTTCGCCGGCGATGCTGGCGCTGGCCAACATCCAGGCTAAGGACCGCAAGGTGGCAATCCGCACCCAGCCGGCCGGCCTGCTCAGCTTCGCCTACCAGCCCAATTCGTATGACCTGATCGTCAGCGAGTTCACGCTGCACCATCTGCCGGATTTCTGGAAGGCGGTGGCGCTGGCGCGGATTCATGCCGCGCTGAAGCCCGGCGCCAATTTCTACCTGCGCGACATCGTGTTCGTCTGCATGCCCGACGGCACCGAGCGCGATGTCGAGCAATGGGCCGACTTCGCCATCAAGAACCACGATTTCCAGCGCGAAGGCGTGGTCACACATATGCGCGACGAGTACTCGACCTTCGGCTGGGTGATCGAGCGCATGTTGACCGATATCGGCTTCACGCTCGAATCGGTCGACTATCACGCGCCGCTGCACGGAACATATCTGCTGCGCAAACCGAAGCCGGACCAACAGAGCTAAGAACAACAGAGCCAAGAATGAAACCGGCCGATGTTGGCATCGCCGTGCTGGTCGCGGTGATCTGGGGGCTTGCTTTCGTGGCGAGCCGGATCGCGCTCACCGAATTTTCGCCGGAACTGATGACCACGCTGCGCTTCGCCATCGCCGCCGTGCCCTGCCTGTTCGTGGCGCGACCCAATGTTTCGTGGGGCGTGCTGGCCTCGATCGCCTTCACGCTGTTCCTCGGCCAATTTTTGTCCCAGGCATTTGCCATTGCGCATGGCGTTCCCGTCGGCCTCTCCAGCGTGATCGTGCAAAGCCAGGCGCTGTTCACCATCGCGTTCGCGGCGCTGCTGTTCGGCGAGCGGCCGGGCCTTTGGCAGGGCGTCGGCATCGGCGTCGCGACCGTCGGACTGCTGATGATCTCTGGCACCGTCGGTTACGATTTCAGCGTCGGCGCTTTCGCCATCCTGATGATCTCGCCGCTGAGTTTTGCGGCCGGCAATCTGCTGCTGCGGCGCGCGGCCGGTGTGCCGATGTTCGATTTGTTCGCGTGGCTGTGCCTGGTTGCGGCAGTGCCGTTACTTGCGTTGACGCTGGTCAGCAACGGCCCTGCGCCGACCTGGCATGCGCTGACCCATATGTCGCTGACAGGCCTGATCTGCGTGATCGGTCTCGGCACGGTGTCCACCAGCATCGCCTACTGGCTGTGGGGCAGGCTGCTGCGGGACTATCCGGCGGCGCAGGTTGTGCCGTTCGCGCTGCTGGTGCCGTTCGTCGGTTCTGCCGCATCCAGCCTCGTGTTCGGCGAAATCTTCGGGCCGCTGCGGCTCGCCGGCATGATCACGGTGGTCGGTGGTATCGCCGTGATGCTGCTGTCGAAGCGTGCGAAATCTCTCGAAGACGAAAAACGCGTCCTGCCGGGGACGGCATGAGGGCCCATGTCACATTCGCTTCTGATCGCCTTCGTCCTGTTCGCCACGGTGATGTTCTTCACGCCGGGGCCGAACAACATCATGCTGCTGTCGTCGGGACTGACCTACGGCTTCCGCCCGACCATCCCGCACATCATGGGGATCACGGTCGGCTTCGCCTTCATGATCGGCGCGGTTGGCCTCGGGCTTGGCACAGTATTCATCGCCTATCCGATCCTGCAGACCATTTTGAAATATGTCGGCGCGGCCTACCTGATCTACCTGGCCGTGCATATCGCGTTGTCGGAGCCGCCTTCGGCGGACGCCGATCACCGCGGCGGCCATCCCATGACCTTCTGGGGCGCGGCCATGTTCCAGTGGGTCAACGCCAAGGGCTGGGTGATGGTGATCGGCACCATCACGGCCTATGCGGCGATTGCCACCTATCCCTGGAACATCGCGATCCAGGTGGCCCTGAGTCTGCTTCTGGGAATTCTGTCCTGCACCGCCTGGGCCCTGTTCGGCTCCGCGCTGCGGCCGGTCCTGACCTCGCGGCGGGCGGTGCGGGCCTTCAACATCGTCATGGCGGTATTGCTGCTGGCCTCGCTCTATCCGGTCTTCATGGACGCATGATGCCGCATTGCGCCATGCAGAAACGGGTTTCCTTTGACGCGGAAAATGCTCTAGACAACGCCGGAAATTCGCGGGCGACCGGCGGAATATTCTCCCAAACGCCTGATTAACCGGCCGATTTGGCCATCCATCAAGGAAACGACCCATGCGTGTTTATTACGATCGCGACGCCGACCTCAACCTGATCAAGGGCAAGAAGGTCGTCATCGTCGGCTACGGCAGCCAGGGCCACGCCCATGCGCTGAACCTGAAGGATTCCGGCGTCAAGGAAGTCGCCATTGCGCTGCGCAAGGGCTCGGCCTCGGCCAAGAAGGCGGAAGCCGCCGGCTTCAAGGTGATGGAAGTCGCAGAGGCCGCCAAATGGGCCGACCTCGTCATGATGCTGACCCCGGACGAACTGCAGGGCGACATCTACCGCGAGCATCTGCACGACAACATGAAGCAGGGCGCCGCGCTGGTGTTCGCCCACGGTCTCAACGTCCACTTCAACCTGCTCGACCCGCGCGCCGACCTCGACGTGCTGATGATCGCGCCCAAGGGTCCCGGCCACACCGTCCGCTCGGAGTACCAGCGCGGCGGCGGCGTGCCCTGCCTGATCGCGATCGCCAAGGATATTTCCGGCAACGCCCATGACCTCGGCCTGAGCTATGCCTCGGCGATCGGCGGCGGCCGCGCCGGCATCATCGAGACCTCGTTCAAGGAAGAGTGCGAGACCGATTTGTTCGGCGAGCAGGTGGTGCTCTGCGGCGGCCTGGTCGAGCTGATCAGGGGCGGCTACGAGACGCTGGTCGAAGCCGGCTACGCCCCCGAGATGGCCTATTTCGAGTGCCTGCACGAGGTGAAGCTGATCGTCGACCTGATCTATGAAGGCGGCATCGCCAACATGAACTACTCGATCTCCAACACCGCCGAATACGGCGAATACGTCACCGGTCCCCGGATCATTACCGAGGAGACCAAGAAGGAGATGCGCAAGGTGCTGGCCGACATCCAGGGCGGCAAGTTCGCCCGCGACTGGATGCTGGAGAACAAGGTCAACCAGACCTCGTTCAAGGCCACCCGCGCCAAGCTCGCCGCCCACCCGATCGAGGAAGTCGGCGCCAAGCTGCGCGACATGATGCCCTGGATCAAGAAGGGCGCGCTGGTCGACAAGACCAAGAACTGAGGCGCTGCCGTCTCGTCATGGCCGGGCTTGTCCCGGCTATCCGTGTCTTCCTGCTTCTGACGTCAGGGACGTGGATGTCCGGGACAAGCCCGGGCATGACGGAGAAAATCGATAGGGTGGGCATAGGTTCGACATAGCTCGAGCGAAGGCGGAAGCGTACCTACCATTCAGCGAGGCCTTGGATAGAGGGTGGGCACGGCGCAAGCGCCTTTGCCGACCCCACGAGGCCGTCTCGTCATGGCCGGGCCTGTCCCGGCCATCCACGTCTTCCTTGCTTCTGACGCCAAAGACGTGAATGCCCCGGACAAGCCGGGGCATGGCGGCGAGTTGTCGCAAACGGCCTGATTCCGCTGACGCGCCGCATGCATTCTTGGTGCGAAGGTGCTCAACACGTATGTCAGCGGCAGAAAAGCGAGCGTTTACCGAGTCAAAGCGCGGTTGCTTCTACTCTCTTCTCGTGCGCTTCGCGCCTACTTCTCGATCTTGTTGTGCAACTGCCAGAAGCGCACGGTGCGCTGCGCCGTGTCCATCGACAGCTTGCGGAAGTCGCGCTCGGCGATCTGGATGGTCTGTTCGTTGATCGACGACATGACCGGGCGGTTGCGCAGGATCGATTCCACCGTCGGCCAGTTCAGCCGGGCCGAACGGCAGGGGATCAGAAGCAGGTCGGCGCGGGGGCCTTCCATCAGGCGCGCCATCATCTCGATCGGCATATCGTTGAGCACCGCGATCGCCACCGTGACCTCGTCGAACTTCTTGGACTCGGCGAAGTTGTAGACGGCCGCGTCGTCGAGCTCGTTCAGTCCCTTCATCAGTTTGATGATCTCTTCGGCGAGGGCGAAGCTGCGTCCTGCGGGCTGCGACTTGCGGGCGATCTCGTTCAGGACCCGCTTGATCTCCTCCTGGACCGCGGGCGACGCGATGGCCAGAAGGCGGGTGCGCACCGTGTCCTTGGCGCGGCGCAACAAATCGGTCATGAACTTGGCCGGAAGATCGGCGCGCAGGCCAAGGATTTCCGCCAGTTCGTCGTCGCGGTCGACCCGGTTGACGATGCTGGAAAAGCCCTGTTCGGAAAACTTGGCGCCGGCGTTGTTGGCGAGCTTGCGGATCACCTTGTCTTCGCCGCGATCGACGATGACGTCGGTCACCTCGGTTGGCAGATCCGCCCGGCCGGAAATGGCGAGCAGGTGGTCCTGTCCCTTGCTGCTGGCGATCTCGACCAGCACCTCGGTGCCGAGCCGGCTGGAATTGGCGAGCACGTTGCCGGCGACCTCGATCTCGTCGTCCCAGGCCAGATGATGGATCACCTCGAACGGCGCGTAGTCGAGCGGCGCCAGCCGCTTCGACAGCTCGGCCTTGGCCCGCGTCTCGACGCGGGCGATCAGCAGGCAGAGCACGTCGTCGAAGACCTTGACCTGGTCGTCGCTGAGGCGATCTCCGTCATTGAGAAACAGATCGGTGACCTGCCGCAGGGTTTCCACCCGCTTGGCAGAGGAACCACCTCTGACGGCATCTTCGAGTTCGGCAATGATCGAATGAGCCGGCTGTTGCACCATAGTGAGGCAGCCTTGTTGGTTGTTGAAGGGTCGGCGCCCACAATGACGAGCCGAGCCTTACACTCGCGTTAAAAAGGGCGCGCGCCGGGTAGAAATGCAGAACGATTGCATCTGATGCGAGCGGCTCGTTGCCCGGCGCGCGCGGCACGTGCTTCGGCGTCGGGCTCCTATGCGCAAGACAAGCGTGGCGGCGCGAATTGTTTACCAATGCGATTGCGGCCGAACGCAGCGGTTTCGTGCGATAAATCGCCGATGTCACGGCCGATCCGGCATGCGACGCCGCGTCCGGTGGCCTCGGCCGGCGGGAATCCGGCCCAAGCCGTAACGCGGGAAAAATTTGATTGGCAACTTGCAGGACAAGACGCCATGAAGGCTGGTGAGCCCGCAGGGCACGTCTGCGAGGTCGGGGGCTTAAGCATTCCTTCACGACGAACTCCATTAAACCTCTTGCCGGGGCTGGGTCATGAGATCGGTTGTCATTACGGGAGCGTCCACCGGCATCGGCTGGGCCTGCGCCAGGTTGCTGGTGGATCGCGGTTTCCGCGTGTTCGGCAGCGTGCGCAAGCAGGCCGACGCCGACCGCCTCAAGGGTGAATTCGGTGCCAACTTCACCCCGCTGGTCTTCGACGTCACCGACGAGGCGGCGGTGCTGGCTGCCGCGCGCGAGGTTCGCGCCGCGCTGAATGGCGAAACGCTGGCCGGTCTCGTCAACAATGCCGGCATTGCGGTCTCCGGCCCGGTGCTCGAACTCGCCGCCGACGAATACCGCCGCCAGATGGAGGTCAATTTCATCGGCCCGATCATCGCGACCCAGGCCTTCGGGCCACTGCTCGGGGTCGACCCGACCCTGATGGGCCCGAAGGGCCGGATCGTGATGATCTCTTCGGTTGCCGGCAAGAACGGAAATCCAATGACGTCGGCCTATGCCGCTTCCAAACACGCGCTCGAGGGATTGTCGGAAAGCCTGCGCCGCGAACTGATCCTGTTCGGGATCGACGTCGTCGTCATCGCGCCGGGCGCAGTGAAAACGCCGATCTGGAGCAAGGCCGAGGAGGTCGACATTTCCCCCTACAAGAACTCGCCTTATTTCCCAGCGCTGCAAAATGTCCGCGCCTTCATGCTGCATCTGGGTTCGATCGGATTGCCGGCGGAGAAGATCGCCGGGAAGGTGTTCGAGGCCTTGACGTTGCCGAACCCCAAGGTGCGCTACACGGTGGCGCCCGATCCCATCAGGCATCTGGTTGCCGCCCTGTTGCCCAAGCGGACCCTCGACAAGATCATCGCCAAACGCCTCGGGCTGACGCCGCGGCGATGAGCATGGTGCAGCGACTTGCCGTCGGCCTCGCGGCCGTCCTGGTGCTCGGTTCCATCGCCCGTGCCGGCGACCGCAGCGAGGACGGTCCATCCTGCGACGGCAACACGTTCGAGATGGTGGAGTGCCTCAAGGCGAAGACCGCCGGATGGGACAAGCGGTTGAACGCAGCCTACCGGAAGGCGGTGCAGGGCGCCCAGCCGGCGCAGCGCGAGTCATTGCGCGCGGCGCAGCGGCTCTGGGTTCAGTACCGCGACGCCAACTGCCTGTATTATGGCATGGGCGAGGGCACCATCGCGCGGCTCGACGCCGGCGAATGCATGCGCAGCATGACCGAAGCACGCGCCAAGGAACTCGAAGGGCTCGGCCACCAATGACGACGGGAAAAAGCCGCACCGAACTGACTGAGATCGCGGACGATGCGCTTCGCGGCCAGCCGGGCTGCGCGACGGCGTCGGTGCCTTCCGTGCGCGGCCTGCCCAACATTCGCGAGGGCCGCAACTGGGAAATTCCCAACGTGATCCTTGGCGACAGCCTGATCAGCGACGTCGATCGCGCCGTGTTGTCGGTGCACCGGCGTCTAGGGCGGAAGTATCATCTGGTGGAGCGGGACTAGATCATCCGGTCGGTGCGGTTGCCCGCGCGCGCGGCGCCATTGCGACCATCCGCAGCGCGAACACGGCGACCAGCGGGATCAGGAACAGCGCATACAGCGGCATGTCGGGAATCCGTTTGCCGAACGACACCATGAACTGGAACAGCAGGTAATAGCCGCCGACCAGATGCAGCCGGTGCCAGGCGCGTGCGCCGAGTGCGGCGGCGGTGCGGTCGAACGAGGTGACGGTCATTGCGATGATCAAGGCGTAGCCGATGCCGCCGAAGATGTAGGACGCGATCGAGGTCGCGGCGGCGTAGCCTGCCGGGTCCATCGCGGCGAAGATGGCGATGGCGACCAGATGGATGCCGTGCGAGGCCGCAAAGCTGACGCCGAGATAGCGGCGGTTGCGGCGCAGCCACCGGGTGGCGCCGTTGGGCCACAGAAGCGCCAGCGCGGCGGCCGAGAAGGCGAGACAGAACAGCAGCAGCGAGGTTCGCGCGGTGAAGCGGATCACCATCCGCACGCCGTCGACCTCGAAGCCGCGCATGCCGGCGATCCAGATGCTCAAGCCGAGCAGGGTGAGCGACAGCAGGGCGAACAGCCGCCAGCCAGCGAACCAGGTTTGACGTGACGGCATGGTCTATTCCCCCGATGCTAGCTCGCCGTCTTTGCGAACGAAGCGAAGCAATCCATCTGGCCGCACAAAGAAAGAATGGATTGCTTCGCTTCGCTGGCAATGACGCCGACGGTGCGGCGCTAATGTAATCACCAGTTACATGTGCGGTATGGCGCTGGTCAATCCGTGTAATCGATGCTTACATTCACAAGCCGGTGATGGTAGGAGAGGATATGCGCCCCGCCGCCAAATCTTCCGCCGCCAAATCCCCGGCTGCCAAGCGCCGCGTCCGCCGGTCGCGGACGGCTGCGCCAAAGCCCTACCATCACGGCGATCTGCGCCGGGTTCTGATCGATGCCGCGGTGCAACTGGTCGGAGAAGGCGGGGCCGAGGCGGTGAGCGTCCGCGAGGCCGCCCGCCGCGCCGGGGTTTCGCCGGGCGCGCCGTTCCGGCATTTTCCCAGTCGCGCCGCGCTGATGCAGGCGGTGGCGGAGGAGGCGCAGCGGCGTTTCCGGGCCGAGATCGAGGCCGCGCTGGCCGAGGCGCCGGCGGACGATCCGCTGGCGCGCTTCCGCTGCCTCGGCCTGGCCTATCTGCGCTGGGCGATGCGCAACCCGACCCATTTCGAAGTCATCTCCACCCGCCGGCTGTTCGACCACGACAATTCCGCGGCCGTCTCCCGCAACAATGCGGAGTTGATCGAACTCACCGAGCGCATGCTTGCCGACGCTTTCGCCGCCGGCCAGCTGCGATCGGAAGACCTCAAGGCGGTCCAGATCGCCGGGCGGGCGCTGGTCTACGGGTTTGCCCGGATGAATATCGACGGTCACCTGCCGCGCTGGGGGGTGGACGGCGCCGACGCCGAACGGACTGCGGAGCAGATAATCGATCTCTTCATCGCGGGCATCGCCCGAAGGTAGTGTGCTTCGCGCACTTGCCGTCATTCCGGGGCGCGCCCCTTGGCGCGAATCGGGAATCCAATCTCCACATCATGGCGGACCGCTGGATTTCGGGTTCTCGCGACGCGAGCCCCGAGGTGCGCGATGGTGCACCTGGAAATGACAGATGGACGGCGCACCGCGCCGGAACGACAACCCGCGGTTTACCCTGTGATGTTGCCGCACCGGCAAATTCATTGCGCATTCATGACGATTATATTACGTTTTTATGACACGGTGCGGGCTCCGGCTGCGTCGTGCGTCTCCTGGTCGTTACCAGCCAAGGCTTAGCATTGCGCCGGGTATGTTGCGTTGACTGTCATGGCGCCCGCGCCAAATCCAGGGCCCTCCGAGGAAGCCGCCGGCGTTCCGCTCGATAACTCGTTTGCGAAACAAAACAACGTCCTGCTCCGCTGCAAGGGCGTGCTTCATGCCTGCAAGAACGGCGTCATGGCCGCGATCGCGGAACCGGCAACAGACCGAAGCCACGGCGAGCGACCGCGTGGCGCCGGATTCTACGCTTTGGCCGGTTTGATCGTCGCCGCCCATCTCGCCGCGCTGGCGGTGCTCAACGCCACCGAATACGGACCGTTCGCGATCACGCTGTCGGTGCTGGCGTGGATCTTCACGAACTGTTTCCTGCTCGCCGTGCTGCAGCGGCCCGCCGTCAGCGCCGCGCTGTCGCTGGCGCTCATGCTCTTGCTGATTGCGCTGTCGCAATTCAAGTTCGGGATCCTGCAGCTCAGCCTGACTTTTCTCGACTTCCTGATCATCGACCGCGACACGTTCTCGTTCCTGCTGTCGGTGTTTCCGCGCCTGCAGACGCAAATGATCGTGGCCGGCCTCGTTGCGGCACCCTTGCTGTGGGCGTTATGGCGTTTCGACCCGTTTCGCATGCGCCGCCGCGCAGCGCTCGGCGGCGTGGCCGCCTCGGCGTCGCTGATTGCGGCGATGGCGGTCGTCTGGCCGGAGCAGGCGTGGGAGCCGTTCCAGGGCGTCAATCATGTCTCCAATCTGGCGCGGTCGGGCGTCGTCGCGATGTCGCGGCTGGCTTCCACCGGCTGGATCGAGGCCGATCCGCCGGTGGAAAGCCCGCTGCGCTTCGCGCGCGGCGCGTACGCTGCCGGCCTGCCCGCCGCGCCGCACGACGCGGCCTGCGATGTACCGGCCAAGCGGCCGCACATCATCATGCTGCTGGACGAGTCGAGCTTTGACGTCACTTCGGCGCCCGACGTCAAGGTGCCGGCCGGCTATACCGATTTCTTCAGGTCGAGCGACGGCAAGCGGCGCACCATGATCGCGGAATCGACCGGCGGGCCGACCTGGTACACTGAGTTCAACGTGCTGACCGGCCTGTCGGCGCGCTCGTTCGGCGACCTGAAATTCTACGTCACCCGGATCGCCGCCGGCCGCGTCACGCGCGGGCTGCCGCAGGCGCTGCAGCGCTGCGGCTACAAGACCGTTTCGCTCTATCCGACCTATGGCGATTTCCTCAGCGCGCGCAGCTTCCAGAAGGGCGCCGGCGTCGAAGAGTTCATCGACATGGCCGCGATGGGCGTCAACGAGGACATGCAGCCCGACAGCTTTTATTACGACCAGGCGGTGAAGGCGTTCGCGCGCGAGCAGGCCTCGCAATCGCCGGTCTTCATGTTCGTCTACCTCACCGCCAACCATTTTCCGTGGACCGACGTCTATCGCCCCGACCTGACCCCTCAAGGCTGGACGCCGCCGGGCAACACCGCCGAGATCGACGAATACATCCGCCGCCAGACCATGACGGCGAACGACTACCGCGACTTCATCGCGCGGCTGAAGCGCGACTATCCGGACGAGTCGTTCCTGGTGCTGCGCTTCGGCGACCACCAGCCGGCGATCTCGCAGAAGATGCTGGAGCCCGGGATCGACCAGAAGCAGCTGGCGAAGCGGTTGATGGCGTCCGACCCGCGCTATTATTCGACCTATTATGCGATCGACGGCATCAACTATTCGCCCGCCAATCTGTCGTCGGCGCTCGAAACGCTCGACGCCGCCTACATCCCGCTGGTGCTGCAGGAAGCCGCCGGCCTGCCGCTCGATCCGACCTTCGCCGAACAGAAGAACATCATGCTCCGCTGCAAGGGCGCGTTCTACGGATGCAAGAAAGGCGCGGAGGCACGCAGGTTCAACCGCATGCTGATCGACGCGGGCTTGATCAAGGGGCTGTAAGCGCTCTCGCTCTCCGTCAAGCCCGGGCTTGACTTGGCTTGACCCGGCCATCCACGTCTCTGTCGCCGCTCGAAAGCGCGTGGATGCCCGGGTCCAGCCCGGGCATGACGACGGAAACCTACTTCTTCCCCACCTTCTCCCACAGCCACTGCGCCACCGCGACCGGCGAGCTGGTGGCGTCGTTGCCGGAGGCGCGCAAATTGGCCTCGCGCATGGTGGCGATGTCGATGCGGCCGAGCAGGGGGGCCAGCGCCTTGCGCAGGCGGTCGTCATCGGCGCGCTTCGGCGCCAGCAGCACGATCGCGTCATAGGGCGGAATCGCGCGCCTGTTGTCGGTGAGAACAACCAGATCGTATTTCGCGATCAGTCCGTCGCTGGTGTAGCCGGCGATGACGTCGACCTCGCCGGAGGCGACCGCCGCATACATGAAGTCCGGCTGCATCTGCCGCTGGCCGCGGAACGACAGGCCGTAGGCCTTGCGCAGCGCGGCCCATTCCGGGCGGGAGAAGAACTCATAGTCGCCGGCGATCGACATCGTCGCCGCGCGCGCGGCGAGGTCGGCGATGCTGCGGATGCCAAGCTGCTCGGCGCGCTTCTTCGGCATCACCAGCGCATAGGCGTTCTCGAAACCGAGTTCGCCGAGCAAGGTGATGTTGCGCCTGGCGAGCAGCGTCTTCAGTTCGGCCAGCAGCGCCTCGCGCGGCTTCATGTCGGTGCGCTGGAACTGGTTGGCCCACAGCGTGCCGGAATAATCGACATAGACGTCGATGTCGTTGGCGGCGAGCGCCTCGAAGATCACGCTGGAGCCGAGGCCCTCGCGCGTCGTGGCCGGAAGCGAGGCGGCGTCGAGCCGCTGTGCGATCAGGGCCGACAGCACATATTGCTCGGTGAAAGTCTTGGCGCCGACGATGTAGCCCGACTGCGCACGCATCATGGACGGGACCAGCGTGGCCGCGACCAGCGCCGCGATGCCGGCGCCGCCGAGCGCGGTCCGCAGCCGGCTGCGCTGGCGCAGGCCGCTTTCGATCAGCGCCAGCAACTGGTCGACCGCCAACGCCAGCACCGCTGCAGCGAGGCAGCCGAACAGCACGAACACCCAGTTCTGGGTCTGCAACCCCGCAAAGATGTAGTTGCCGAGGCTGGTCTGGCCGATCGGCGTCGACAGCGTCGCGGTGCCGATCACCCAGACCGCCGCGGTGCGGATGCCGGCCATCATCACCGGCAGCGCCAGTGGCAGTTCCACCGTGAACAGCGACTGCCGCGGCGTCATGCCGACGCCCTGCGCGGCTTCCAGGATCGCGGGCTCGACGCCCTGCAGACCGGTGATGGTGTTGCGCAGCACCGGCAGCATCGAATAGAGCGCCAGCGCCAGCACCGCCGGCAGGAATCCGAACGCGGAGAAGCCGATGCCGAACCAGGACAGCGAGAGCGCCGCGAGCGCCAGCAGCAGCGGATAGAACAGCGCGAGCAGCGCCAGCCCCGGCACCGTCTGCACGATGCTGGCAAGCCCGAGCAGCGCGCTGCGCAGGACTGGGCGGTGGCGCGCCAAGATCGCAAGGGGGAGACTGACCAGCAGCCCCAGCGCCAGCGCGGTGATGCTGACCCGCACATGGTTGCCGAGATAGTCGGGGAGGTGGCCGAGCGCCTCCGCCCAGCGCGGATCGGAGAAAAACTTCATGCGCGGATCTCGCGCGGTAGCAGCGCGCCGAGCCGTTCGGCCTGCCGCCGCGGCGTGCGCAGGAGTTCGCCGACATAGGCGTCGCCGCTTCGGGCCAACTCCGACGGCGTGCCTTGCGCCAGCAGCTTTCCGCCGCGCATCACCGCGATCCGGTCGGCGAGCAGAATGGCCTCGGTCATGTCATGGGTGATCATCACCGTGGTCAGGCCGAGCTTGCGATGCAGCTCGCGAAAATCGTCGCTGAGCGCGTCGCGGGTCAAGGGATCGAGCGCGCCGAACGGTTCGTCCATCAGCACGATGCGCGGTTTTGCGGCAAGCGCGCGCGCCACGCCGACGCGCTGGCGCTGGCCGCCGGAAAGCTCATGCGGCAGGCGGTCGCGATAGGGCGCGCGGTCGAGCCGCACCAGATCGAGCAGTTCGTCGACACGCGCGGCAATCTCGCCGGACGGGGTGCCCAGAAGCTTTGGCGTGATGCCGATGTTGCCGGCGACGGTCAGATGCGGGAACAGCCCGCCGCTCTGGAACACGTAGCCGATCCGCCGCCGCAGCAGAATCGGATCGACGTTGCCGATATCGTCGCCTTCCACGGTAATCGAACCGGTGTCCGCCTCGATCAGGCGGTTGGCGAGCCGCAGCAGCGTCGTCTTGCCGGAGCCGGAGCCGCCGACGATGGCGAGAAATTCGCCTTCGGCAACGCTGAGCGAGACGCCGTCAACCGCCACCACGCGGCCGGCGTCAAACGTCTTGACCACGTTCGAATAGGCGATCAGGGGCGCGGCGGGCATTCGGTGCGGTCCCAACCCTCGGCTGCGAGCAACAGGATTCCGTGATAGCTGACAAAAGGGCCGGTGGCGAATGCCGCCGGATGTTCCAGGTTCAGCCTAGCGCGAGAACACGTTCTTTATCTGCACGAGGAACGTCACCAGCCACGCGGCCGCATACATGCCCGCAAGACCCAGTGCCGTCCGGCGGTCCATCAGCGACAGGTTGGTCCACCACCATACCCGGTAGAACCACAGTCCTGACGTGCCCATGCCGAGCAGGCAGACCAGCATCTTGAGAAAGGAGGAATTCGCGACGCCCAATGCACCGAACAGAAGCGTCGCCGGCACGAGAAACATGGTGCAGGCGGAGATTAAGTTCTCGTTCATGGCTCCTCGGGAAAATGCGAATCGCAAAGGCCCGATCCGCATTTTGCCGCAATCGGCCCCCTTCTGAAAGGTTGCCGAAGGCCGGTCCCGCCGCGGCCGCTCTCCGTCATGCCCGGGACAAGCTTGGACAAGCCCGGCCATGACGAAAAAAGCGACTCCTTCAATACGCCAGAGAGAGCGTCCAAAACGAGAATCCAGCACCCGTTCCGATGCAATCGAACGGATAAGGCTCTAGCCTTACCGGGAGGTGATCTCGCCGCGCTCGATCGTCAGCGTCACGTCGGCAAAGGTCTCGAGCAATTTCGGGTTCGATTCGGTGATCAGCAGCGTGATGTCCTTGTCCTGCGACCGCAGCCGGCGTAGCGCTTCCGCGTAGCGCTGTGCCAGCACCGGCGCGAGGCCCTGGAACGGCTCGTCCAGGATGATCAGCCGGGTGCCGAGCATCAGCGCGCGACCGAGCGCCACCATCTTGCCTTGTCCGCCCGAGACCGATCCGGCGGGACGCCGGGCCAGTTCCTTCAGTTCAGGCAGCACCGAATACGCCCGTTCCAGCCGCCGCCGCGTTTCCTCCGGGGTCAGTTTTGCGACCCGGCCGGGAAGCAGGATGTTCTCTTCGACCGTGAAGGCCGAGAACAGCCGGCGATCCTCCGGCGCATAGCCGAGCCCCAGCGCCGGCCGGCGGTGCGGCGCGATCGGCCCGAGGTCTTCGCCGTTCAGGCGCACGGTGCCGAGCGACTTTGTAAAACCCATGATGGTGCGGACGGTCGTGGTCTTGCCGGCGCCGTTGCGCCCGATCAGCGCGGCGCTGACGCCGGGCTGCAGCGCAAAGCTGACATTGCGCAGCACCGGCGCATCGGCAATCGCGACGTTGACGTTCTCGAAGCTCAGCATCGCCGTCATATGCCGATCACCTGCTCACGCACCTTCGGATCGGCCAGCACCTCCGCGGGCGTGCCGACCTTCTGGATCTTGCCGACATTCCACACCGCGACGCGGTTGGCGTAGCGCTCCACCATGTCCATGTCGTGCTCGACGAAGACCGAGGTGACCTTCTCCTCGGCGAGCGCCCTGGTGAGGATGTCCATGATGGCGAGCTTTTCGGAAGACGCGACGCCCGAGGTCGGCTCGTCCATCAGGAGAAGCTTCGGCTTCAGCGCCAGCGCCAGCGCGATGTCGACCAGCTTGCGCTGCCCCTCCGGCAGTTCGCGCGCGGTGCGTTGCGCGTAGGACTTGACGCCGACGAGATCCAGCAGCCGTTCCATCTCCGGCACTTCCGGCATGCTCAGGAGCGCGCGAAGTCCCGACGGATGCCCGCGCCGCGAAGCGGCGGCGATCAGCATGTTCTCCATCACGGTCTGATCGAGGAACAGTTGCGGGATCTGGAAGGCGCGGGCGATGCCGAGTTTGGTGATCGTCCGCGGCAGTTGCGCCGTGATGTCCTGGCCGAGGAAGGTGACGGTGCCGCCCTGCGGACGCAGATAGCCGGTCGAGATGTTGAGGAACGTGGTCTTGCCGGCGCCGTTCGGGCCGATGATCGCGAGATTCTCGCCTTCGAGGACGTCGAGATTGATGCCGTCGGCGGCGATCACGCCGCCGAACCGGATCTGGATGTCCTTGGCGGAGAGCAGGACGTTGGCCATCAATGCCCTCCCTGCCTGGCTTGATGGCGCTGGCGCAGGCCGATCAGGCCGTTCGGCGCATACAGGATGATGACGATCAGCACCACGCCGAGGATGAGCTGCCAGGAATCCGCCAGATGCGCGGCGGCGTAGAACCGCACGCATTCGAACATCGCCGCTCCCGCGAACGCGCCGAAGGCGTGGGCGCCGCCGCCGAGGATCGCGATGAACACGAACTCGCCGGACTTGGTCCAGAAGCCGAATTCCGGCGTCGCGATCTGCTGGATGATCGCCACCAGCGTGCCGCCGATGCCGCCGAGCAGCGCCGAGATCACGTAGCCGATCAAGAGCACGCGGCGGGCCGACATGCCCAGATATTCCAGCCGGGTTTCGTTCGACTTCATCGCGCGCAGCATGTGCCCGAGCGGGCTGTCGAGATAGCGCTGCACGGCGTAGAACGCGATGATCGCGATGGCGAGGCTGACATAGAGGATGACGTACTGGAACGTTTCGGGCGTGAACGACATACCCAGCAGCCCGGGTCGGGCGACGCGGATGCCGTCGGCACCGTTGGTGTAGTGGAACATCTTCTCCAGCAGCGACCACAGCACCATCGAGAACGCGAGGTTGAGCATGCCGAAGAAAATCTCGCGGTAGCGCACCACGAACAGGCCGACGATCAGCCCGAAGATCGTGGACGACACGCCGCCGAGCAGCAGGTAGAGCAGGATGTCGCCGCCGCCGACATATTTGCCCCAGAATGCGGCGGTGTAGGCGCCGGTGGCGAAGAACATCGCGTGGCCGAACGACACCTGTCCGGCCTGCAGCAGCAGCACGATGCCGAGCACGACGACGCCCTTGGCGAGGATCAGCGCGAACAGCGTCGCCCAGCTCGCCACGAACAGCGGCGCCACCGCGCTGACGATAAAGAACAAGATCGCAGCGATCGTGATCGGCTTGAGACGGCCCGCCATCATATTTTTCTCACCTGGACGGCGCCGAACAATCCGAACGGACGCACCAGCAGCACCAGCACCATCAGCAGATACGGCACCAGCACTTCGAACTCCGGCTGCAGATAGATGACGAAAGCGCGCGTCAGGCCGATCATCAGCGCGGTGAGCGCCGTGCCCTCGATCTGCCCGAGGCCGGCGGTCGCCGCCACCGCAAAGGACAGCACGATCATGTCAGCGCCCATGCCGGGGACGAGGGACGTCGTCGGCGAGGCCAGCGCGCCGCCGAGCGCGGCGAGGCTGGCGCCGATCACGAACGTCACGAAATAGACCTTGCGGGCGTCGATGCCGATCGCGGTGGACGCTTCGCGGTCTTCCGTCACGGCGAGGATCACGGCGCCGGCGAGCGTCCGCCGCAGGAAGTAGCGCAGGCCGAACAGCGTCGCCAGCGCCACGCCCGGCAGCAGGATGACCTGATACGACGTATAGGTCACCCCGAACACGCTGATGTTGGGCAGCAGCTTCAAGGGCTCGGCGGCGAAGATCGGCTGCACGCCCCAGATCAGCCGCTGCAGATTGTCCATGATCATGAACGCGGCGAAGGTGATCAGGAGCTGCAACACGTCGTCGCGGCCGTACAGCGGCCGCAGCAGAAAGCGCTCGATGAAGCCGCCGCACACGGCGCCGATCACGATGGACGCCGCCAGCAGCGCCGGATAGGTCAGCCACGGCGAGACTGGCGCGATCGCGAGGCTGAAGGTTGCGGCGAGATAGGCGCCGAAGGCGTAGAGCGAGCCGTGCGCGACGTTGACCACGCGCAGCACGCCGAAGATCAGGCTGAGCCCGACGGAAACCAGGAACACCAGGGCCGCGTAGCTGATCCCGTCGAGGACGGCCAGAATAGCGAGTGTCGAATTCATGGAGACCTTCAGGAAGTCCGGTCCTCCGGGGCAGCCGGAGGACCGTGATCGGAATTACTGCTTGAAGGTCGGCACGTCCATCTTGACGAAGTCCGGCTTGAGCGTCTTGAGCCAGTCGACCGAGCGCTGGCCGGCCGGGTTGGTGATCACCTTCGGATCGAAGATCATCATGTTGTCGAGCAGCTTGAAGTCGTAGCCGGGGAAGGACTTGGTGACGCCGACGAGCTGGGCTTCCAGCCCCTGGTTGTCCTCCGGCCGCAGCGTGATCGGCCGGCCGAAACCGGTGGCGAATTCGGTGCCGGCGGTCGCATCCACCACCTGCTCGCGGGTCGGCCAGTTGCCGCCATTGGCCTTGATCGCCTTTTCATAGACGGTCTGCAGCGCCGTGAAGGCCTGCGCCATGTGATAGACCGGGTAGATGGGCCAAGCGCCGGTCTTGGCCTTGAAGGCTTCGGCGAACGCCTTGAACGCCGGGTCATTCTTCTTCTCGGGATGCAGGAACCAGTGGTCGCCGCGCGCGCCGACGATCAGGCCCTCCGGCAGATCCTTGCCCAATCGCTGGATCGAGGATTCGCCGATCGCCAGCACGAAGGTCGATTGCTGCAGCAGGCCGCGCTGGCCGGCCTGGCGGACCAGCGTGTCGAGGTCGCCGCCCCAGGAGGTGGTGAGCACGACGTCGGGCCGCAACGCCAGCAGGCGCGAGACTTCGGTGGAATAGTCAGGTGCGCCGAACTTCGGGAACAGCTCCGCCACCACCTGCACGTCGGGCTTCATCGCCTTCAGCGCGGTGGAGAAGATTTCCCAGCTTTCGCGGCCCCACGCATAGTCCTGGTTGACGACCGCGATGGTCTTGAAGTTCGGCTTGGTCTTGAGCAGATAGAGCAACACGGCCAGCATTTCGGGCGTGCCGTTCGCCTGGGTGCGGAAATTGTAACGATACTTCTTGGCCTCGAGGATCGAGGCCGCGCCGCAATCCCACATGAAGTTCATGACCTTGAGGTCTTCGGCGACGGGCACGAGCTGGTTGCAGCTGCCCGAGGAGATCGAGGCAAAGGTCGCATCGACCTTTTCATCCTGCACCATGCGCCGGTAATTCGAGACCAGCGCTTCGCCGCCGGCGCCTTCATCGATGAAGGACAGCTTGACCGGCACGCCGCCGATGCCGCCCTTCTTGTTGAGGTCTTCCGCGATCATCTCGGCCGCGGCCTTGGATGGCACGCCGAACACGGATGCCGGTCCTGAAAGAAACGTCGTGATACCGATCTTGATTTCCTGCGGCTTGCCCTGGGCAAGCGCTGCGCCAGTCAATGAGGCAAAGGCAATGGCGGCTGCGATAGCAGCCTTGAAACAATACATCAAAGTCCTCCCTTTTCTTGGACATGCGCCGGCCTGGCGGCCGCCGTGTTTTTTCTTGCGGCGACGCTACTAATATTTTCGGCGCATGGCCAGCACTTAACTGCCGGGCGGCGGCATCGCATCCACATCGCGTATTGCGGCGCGAGCGCGCAAAATTGTCGCAGTCCTGTGTCGGGACATTTCCGCTTCGCCCGTTCGAATGCGACAGGTCGCAGTCACAGGTTGCGCCTCCCGCCGCCATCGCTTTCCCGCCGGCCATTCGGGTGTTCGGAGCCGCGTTGAAACTGTCGTTCATTACCGCTAATGCATCCGTCGAATTCGAAGGGACAGGCATGGCGGATACGGACCGATCAACCGCGGTTGCGCTCGAAGATGCGACGGTGGCCTTCCGCGTCGCCGGCGATCGGGTCTATACGGCGGTGGAGAAAGCGAACCTGTCCGTCGCCCACGGCGAATTCGTCGCCATCGTCGGGCCGACCGGCTGCGGAAAATCGACGCTGCTCAACGTCGCCGCCGGACTTTTGAAGCCCGCCGCCGGGGCGGTGAAGATTTTCGGCGAACCGCTGACGGGGCTGAACCGCGACGCCGGCTACCTGTTCCAGGCCGATGCGCTGTTTCCGTGGAAGACCGCGATCGACAATGTCGCCATCGGCCTCGACATCCAGGGCGCGCCGCGCGCGCTGGCGCTGCAGCGCGCGCAGGGCTGGCTGACGTCGGTGGGGCTCGGCGCCTTCGCCAACCGCTATCCGCACATGCTGTCCGGCGGGCAGCGCAAGCGCGTCGGCCTGGCGCAGGTCCTGATCCGCGATCCCAAGATATTGTTGATGGACGAACCGTTCGGGCCGCTCGACGCGCAGACGCGTCAGATCATGGGCAATCTGCTGCTCGAGCTGTGGAGCGCCGACCGCAAGGCGGTGCTGTTCGTCACCCACGATCTCGAAGAAGCGATCGCGCTTGCCGACCGCGTTGTCATCATGTCGGCAGGGCCCTCGGCGCGCATCATCGGCGACTGGAAGGTCACGCTGCCGCGGCCGCGCGACATCTCGGAAGTGCGGATGGAAAAGCAGTTTCACGAACTGCACCGCGAAATCTGGGACGTGCTGAAGGGCGAAGTGATGAAGGGCTACGCGCAGTCCACGCAAGCGGCAGGGGCGGTCTGATGTCGCGCCTGACGCTCTTGTTCTGGCAATTGATGGTGGCCGTGGTGGCGCTGTCGCTGTGGCAGTTCTTCGCCAGCGTGCCGGTGTTCGGCCGCGTGCTGCTGCCGCCGTTCTTCTTCTCCACCCCGGTCGAGGTCGCCAGCCAGGTCGTGAAATGGTTCGCGACCGGCGTGATCTGGAAGCACCTGATCATCACGCTGTGGGAATCGATCCTCGCCTTCGTGATCGGTTCGGTCGGCGGCGTGCTGGTCGGGTTCTGGTTCGCGCGCCGGCCGCGCGTCGCCGCGGTGTTCGATCCCTACGTCAAGATGATCAACGCGCTGCCGCGCGTGGTGCTGGCGCCGATCTTCGCGCTGTGGCTCGGGCTCGGCATCTGGTCGAAAGTCGCGCTCGGCGTCACGCTGGTGTTCTTCATCGTGTTCTTCAACGTCTATCAGGGCGTCAAGGAAGTCAGCCAGACCGTGCTGGACAACGGCCGCATGCTCGGCATGAGCGAGCGGCAATTGACGCGTCACGTCTACTGGCCGTCGGCGCTGTCCTGGATGTTCTCCTCGCTGCACACCTCCGTCGGCTTCGCCGTGGTCGGCGCGGTGGTCGGCGAATATCTGGGTTCGGCGGCCGGCCTCGGCTATCTGATCCAGCAGGCCGAAGGCGTGTTCGACGTCGCCGCCGTGTTCGCCGGCATGTTCGTGCTGTCGGCCTTCGTGATCCTGATCGATTTCGGCGTGACGCTGGTCGAGCGGCGGCTGTTGGTGTGGCGGCCGACCACGGAAGGGCGTGGCTAGGCGCTGCCGTCATTCCGGGGCGCGCCTCTTGGCGCGAACCCGGAATCCATCGGGCCGCAATCTCGGAGCCGAGTTGGATTCCGGGTTCTCGCTTCGCGAGCCCTCAGTTGCGCAATTGCGCACCGGGGAATGACGGCCTAGAGCTTCTCAACACCCGCCCGCTGCTCTATCTTGCCGGCCAACGAATTGGAGGAACCCATGACCAAATTGTTCGTCCGCCTGGCCGCGTCGCTGCTGGCGTTGACCCTCGCCACCGGATTTGCCGTGGCGCAAACCAAGGTGACGGTGGCGGTCGGCGGCGGGTCGTGCCTGTGCTATCTGCCGACGGTGCTGGCCAAGCAGCTCGGCGAGTATGAGAAGGCTGGGCTTGCGGTCGAACTGGTCGATCTCAAGGGCGGTTCGGATGCGCTGAAGGCCGTACTCGGCGGCAGCGCCGACGTGGTATCAGGTTATTTCGACCACTGCGTCAACCTCGCCGCCAAGAAGCAGGAACTGCAGTCCTTCGTGATCTATGACCGCTATCCCGGACTGGTGCTGGTCGTGGCCCCGTCAAAGACCGCCGAAATCAAGTCGGTCAAGGATCTCGCCGGCAAGAAGGTCGGCGTCAGCGCGCCGGGCTCCTCGACCGATTTCTTCCTGAAATATCTGTTGAAGAAGAACGGCCTCGACCCGACCAGCGCCTCGGTGATCGGCGTCGGCCTCGGCGCTACCGCGGTGGCGGCGATGCAGCAGGGGCAGATCGACGCCGCCGTGATGCTCGATCCCGCCGTCACCGTGCTGCAAGCCAGCCATCCCGACCTGAAGATCCTGGCCGATACCCGCAGCGCCAAGGACACGCTCGCCGTATTCGGCGGCGAATATCCCGGCGGCGCGCTCTACACGACAACGGCGTGGATCAAGTCGCACGAGAAGGAAACCCAGGCGCTGGCCACGGCGATCGTCAACACGCTCGGCTGGATTCACTCGCATTCGCCGGAAGAGATCATGGCGAAGATGCCCGAACAAATGGTCGGCAAGAACAAGGAGCAGTATCTGGCGGCGCTCAAGAACACGATCCCGATGTATTCGCTGACCGGCCTGATGGACCCCAAGGGCGCCGAGGCCGTCCTCGCGGTGTTCAGCGAGGGCTCGCCGGACGTCGCCAAGGCCAATATCGACGTGACAAAGACCTACACCAACAAATATGTCGAGCAGGTCAGGAAGACGACCGGCGCGAGCGCGAAATAAGGCTTGTGACACCGGCCCCATTTCAGACCGCAGCGGGCGACGCGTGACATGAACCCTCCGGTCATTCATCGCGTCGCCACACTCGATCTTTCCGTAGAACCCTTCGTTTGGCCGTTCGCAGAAGCGCGCCGCGACGAGATCGCCGCGTATTTCGCCGAGCAGCAGCGCAAAAAGCCCGCGCTGTGGAACGGCCGCGTGCTGCTCGGACGCAACCCGGTGTTTTCCGGGGACCGTTTCAGCGCCAGCTATTTCGAAACCGGTTTTGCGAGCTTTCTCGCCTGGCGCGACTGGGGCTTTCCCGATCCATCCGTGTTCAACGGCTTCGGCATGGGCGCGCTGCGCTGCGCCGACGGCGCCTTCGTGCTCGGCGAGATGGGCCAGCACACGGCGAATCCCGGGCGCATCTATTTTCCGTCCGGCACGCCCGACCTCAGCGACGTCAGGGACGGCAGGCTCGATATTCCCGGCAGCGTCGTGCGCGAGCTCGAGGAAGAGACCGGCCTGGCGCCGGGGGAATATGACAGCGATCCACACTGGCACTGCATCTATACCGGCCCCGCGTTGGCGATGATCCGACTTCTGCGGCTCGATATGCCGGGCGAGGCCTTGCGCGAGCGGATCACGGCCAATCTCGCCAGCCAGTCCGAGCCGGAATTGGCCCGCGTTCACATCGTGCGCAGCACGAGCGATCTCACTTCGGCGATGCCGCGCTTCGTCACCGCTTTCATTGAGGCGCAGTTCGCGTCCCAACCCTGACGTGCAATGCTGCGAGCCGCCTGCGCGATGTGGCCGCAAGCAATATGCTTGACATCTGGTCGCGCTACCAATGTGATGGGTACGAACAAGAATTAAAACGCACTGCACAAAAAAACATTCCAAGGAGGGATTCCATGCCGGGGCAAAAAGCTGCGCGCCTGCTCGTTGGGTTGTCCGTCGCGATCGCGGCGCTCGGGGCGGCGGTTTCCGCCGAGGCCCAGGAAAAGAAAATCAAGATCGGCGTGATCTACGACCTGACCGGCCCGCTCGCCGGCGGCGGCTCGGAACTGCAATATATCGGCGCCAAGATCATGCTCGACCAGTACGCCAAGACCGGCGTCGAGGGCTACAAGGTCGAGGCGGTCTATGCCGACGCCCAGAGCAAGCCTGACGTGGCCATCAACGAGGCGGTGCGGCTGATCGAGCAGGAAAAGGTCAACATGCTGCTCGGCTTCTTCTCCTCGGCGCAATGCGTGCCAGTGGCCGCGCGCGTCGAGCAGCTGAAGAATTTCATGTGGATCACTACCTGCATCTCGTCGGCGGTGCTGGCCGACAAGAATTTCAAATACGTGTTCCGGCCGCAGGCCTCCGGCGACCAGTTCGGCATGATGACGATGGATTTCATCGCCCAGAACTCGAAGTCCAAGCTCGGCAAGGAACCGAAGGACTTGCGCGTCGCCATCATCCACGAGGACGGCGCCTACGGCGTCGACGTCGCCAAGGGCAACGAGGCCGGCGCCAAGAAGGCCGGCTTCAACGTCGTGATGAAGGAAGGCTATTCCGCCACCGCGCCGGATCTTTCCGCGCTTATCACCAAGCTGAAGCGCGCGCGGCCCGACGTGGTCTTCCACACCGGCTATAACCCGGACATCACCCTGTTCGGGCGGCAGGCGCGCGAGCAGGGCCTGAAGTTCGCCGCGCTCGTCGGCCACGGCGCGGGTTATGGCGTCTATGAAAAGCTCAAGGAAGGCCTCGGCGCCGACGTCAATTACGTCTTCAACACCGATCCGATCTCGATCTGGCTTGCCAACCAGAAGACGATGGATCCGAAACTGCCCCCGGTCATCAAGATGGTCGGCGAGGAGTTCGACAAGGCGAAGCCCGGGATGGCGATCCGTTCCGCCCATGTCGGCATGGCGGCCTCGAACACCTACCTCTTCCTTACCGACGTGCTGCCGCGCGCGATCAAGAAATACGGCGGCGTCGACCCCGAGGCGCTGCGCAAGGCGGCGCTTGAGGTCGACATTCCCGAGGGCGGCACCATGCTCGGCTTCGGCGTCAAGTTCCACGGCGAGGGCAGCCAGATGGCCGGCCAGAACGAGCGCTCGTTCCCGGTGGTCATCCAGTATGTCGATGACAAGTCGTATGTGGTGTGGCCGAAGAGCCAGGCGCAGCGCGAAGCTGTGCTGCCGCTGCCAAAGGGAACGACGTTCAGCAACCAGTGAAGACGCAAGGCCAGGCGGAGGTTTTGGGGTGCTGACGGTGGAAGGATTGGTGAAGCGCTTCGGCGGCTTCACCGCGGTCAACAATGTGTCGTTCAAGGTCGACAAGGGCGAGATTCTCGGCCTGATCGGCCCGAACGGTTCGGGCAAGAGCACGATCTTCAACATGCTGTCGGGCACGCTGATCCCGACGGCCGGTTCGATCCTGTTCGACGGGACGGAGATCGCGGGCAGGGCGCCGCATCGCATCATCAACAGCGGCATCGGCCGCACCTTCCAGATCCCGCGGCCGTTCCACAGGCTGAGCATTTTCGAGAATGTCGCGCTCGCCGGCTATTACGGCCAGGGCGGCCACAGCCGCGCCAAAGCCGATGAGGCCGCCGAGCGGGCGCTCGGCATGGTCGGGCTGCCGACTCATCGCCACGCCAGCGTCGATGGCCTCGGCGCCGCCGGGCTGAAGAAGCTCGAACTCGCCAAGGCGCTCGCCACCGGGCCGAAACTTCTGCTCGCCGACGAAAGTCTCGGCGGCCTCGACGAGCACGAGATGGACCAGGCCGCCGACATGCTGCGCAACATCCGCGACGAACTCGGCATCACCATCATCTGGGTCGAGCACATCATGGGCGTGCTGATGCGGGTGGTCGATCGCGTCATGGTGCTCGACCACGGCGAAAAGATTTCCGAGGGGCTGCCGAGCGCGGTGGCGAGCGATCCGCGCGTGATCGAGGTCTATCTCGGCACCGATGCGGATTCGAGCCAGGCGGCGGCCGCCGAAGCGCGCCGCAAGGCGGGGGTCTGAGGCATGCTCGAATTGAAATCGGTCGACGCGGGCTACGGCACGTTTCAGGCATTGTTCGGCGTCTCGCTCGACGTCAAGGCGGGCGAGGCGGTCGGCGTCATCGGCCCCAACGGCGCCGGCAAGACCACGCTGATGCGGGTGATCTCCGGGCTGATCCGGCCTGCCAGGGGCTCGATCATGATGGAGGGCCGCGACGTGCTGGCGACGCCGGCGCACCGCATCGTCGATCTCGGCATCGCGCATGTGCCGGAAAACCGCCGGCTGTTTCCGCGACTCACCGTCGACGACAACCTGAAGATGGGCGCCTACATGCCCGGCGCCCGCGCCAAATATGCCGAACGTCTCGAATTCGTGTTCGACCTGTTCCCGCGCATGAAGGAGCGGCGCAGCCAGATGGCGGGCACCATGTCGGGCGGCGAGCAGCAGATGTGCGCGATCGGCCGCGCGCTGATGTCCGATCCGAAACTGCTGCTGCTCGACGAACCCTCGGCGGGGCTTGCGCCGGTCGTGGTGCAGCAGGTGTTCGAACTGGTGAAGCGTATCCGCGCCTCAGGGCTGACCGTGCTGATCGTCGAGCAGAACGTGCAGCAGGTGCTGAAGGTGGTCGACCGCGCCTATTTGCTGGAAGCCGGCACCATCCGCGCCTCGGGCACCTCGGAAGAGATGATGAAGACCGATACGATCAAGCAGGCTTATTTGGGCGTTTAGGGGCAGGGCACCGATGCAAGGTTTCCTCGACATCTTCGATATCTATCTGCTGGAAGCCGTGGTCAACGGCATCCTGCTCGGCGGCGTGCTGGCGCTGTTGGCGCTCGGGCTGAACCTGATCTTCGGCGTCATCGACGTCACCTGGATCTGCTACGCCGAACTGGTCATGATCGGCATGTACGGCATGTACTACATGGTCCAGGTGTTCGGCCTGCCGTACTGGGCCGCAGCCCCGATCGCGATCCTGCTGGTGGCGGCGCTCGGCGCGCTGCTGCATTACATCGTCATCGAGCCGCTGTTGACCGCGCCGCCGATCAACCAGTTGCTGGCGACCGGCGGCGTGCTGTTCATCCTGCAGAGTTTTGCCACCGTCGCCTTCGGCATCGATTTCCGCAACCTCGGCATCCGCCTGCCGGTGCTCGCGATCGGCGACATGCATTTCAGCTATTCGCGGCTGCTCGCCTTCATCGCCGCCTTGATCGGCATGCTCGCGGTCTATTTCTTCATGACCCGCACCTATACGGGGACCGCGATCCGCGCCATCTCGCAGGATCGCCAGATCATGTCGCTGATGGGGGTCGATACCAAGCGGATCTATCTCATCACCTCGGCGCTCGGCGGCGCGCTCGCCGGTCTCGCCGCCTGCCTCCTGGTGCTGCAATATGACGTGCACCCCTTTGTCGGGCTGTCGTTCGGCCCGATTACCTTCCTGATCTGCGTGCTCGGCGGCCTCGGCAATTTCGTAGGCGGTTTCATCGCGGCGTTCGTGTTCGCCGAGATCATCTCGCTGGGCGGCCTGTTCTCCGACCTCGAATGGGGTTACGTGCTGGCGTTCGCCTTCTTCATCGTCATGATGTTCATCCGGCCCGCGGGCCTTTTTGCGAGGCGTTCGTGAATCCCCGCCATATCGCCTCGGCCGTCGGCCTTGCCGCGCTGGTCGCGCTGCCCTTCTTCTATCGCGAGCCCTATCACCTGCACATTCTGGTGCTGATCCTGATCTGGTCGTTCGCCTATACCGCGTGGTCCATCATGGGCCGCTTCGGCCTGGTGTCGCTCGGCCATGGCGGCTTCATGGGCGTCGGCGCCTACGTCACCGCGCTGCTGTGGAACCATCTCGGCGTGTCGCCGTGGATCGGAATCCCCATCAGCATGGTGGCGGCGGGAATCCTGGCGCTGATCGTCGCCTATCCATGCTTTCGCTTCCGAATCACCGGGCATTATTTTGTGCTGGTGACGCTGGCGCTGTCGGGCATCGTGCTGCAGGTCATCACCGCGACGCGCGATTACACCGGTGGCTCGCTCGGCTACACGCCGAACCGTGCGCCGGCCGGCCAGGGGCTGATGGCGCTGCAGTTCGACGACAAGACGACGTGGTATCTGATCGCGCTCGGCGTCTGGGTACTCGGTCTTGTGATCTGGAACTGGGTCGACCGCAGCATGATCCGCTACGCCATGGAGGCGATTTCCGAAGACGAGGACGCGGCGGCGGCGGCCGGCGTCAACGTAACCGCCGAGAAGCTGAAGATCACGCTGCTGTCGGCGCTGATGACCGCGCTCGCCGGCGCGCTGTACTGCCAGTACCAGATGTTCATCTCGCCCGACACGGTGAGCGGTATCGCGGTGTCGTTGCAGATGGTGTTCGCCGTCATCGTCGGCGGTCTCTACGTTTCGTTCGGCCCGACGGTCGGCGCGATCATCACCATCCTGCTCGCCGAGATGCTGCGCATCGGATTCGGCACCAAGGCGGTCGGCTGGGACAACCTCGTCTACGGCGTCCTGCTGGTCGTTTTCATCATATTCCTTCCCAAGGGCATTCTTGGTAGCGTTCTCGACCGCTGGAAGACGCAGCCGAAGAAAGCGTGAGGAATTCGAGGCAGGTTTCCCTCCCTCCGTCATGGCCGGGCTTGTCCCGGCCATCCACGTTCTTCGCGCCGACAGCCTGCAGTACGTGGATGCCCGGGACATCCAGCGCGAAGACGCGCTTCGCGCTTCTGCCCGGGCATGACGACGAGGAGATAGATGAGCAACAAATCGCAAAAGCCGCTCGCCGATGAACTGAAACCCTATGTCGCGCCGTTCCGCTACGACGGCGCGGGCGAATTCCATCTCAAGTCGCACAGGACCGACGAGAAGGGCGGCCTCGACAAGCAGGGGGCGACTGATATCATCGAGGCCAACCGCAAGCGGCTGAGCCATTTCCAGGAAAAGCTCTACGCGCAGGACCGCTGGTCGCTGCTGCTGATCTTTCAGGGCATGGACGCCGCCGGCAAGGACTCCGCCATCAAGAGCGTGTTCGAGGGCGTCAACCCGCAGGGTTGCGAGGTCACCTCGTTCAA
>CAZSRR010000039.1:0-58256 GCA_964609175.1 uncultured Bradyrhizobium sp. | reverse complement strand
AGAATTTTCTCGACGGCGGCGCGCATTTCTACGGCGTCTATGAATGCTCCTGCGGCAACTTCATCTCGATCGGCTCGATCGAGCCGCAATTCTACGCGCTGCTGCGCAAGCATGCCGATCTGACCGATGCCGATTTCGACGCGCAGATGGACCGCAAGGCGTGGCCGGCGCTGAAGGAGAAGCTGACAAAGGTGTTCAAGAGCAAGAGCCGCGAGGACTGGTGCAAGATCATGGAAGGCACGGACATCTGCTTCGCGCCGATCCTGACCATGGCGGAGGCGCCGGAGCACCCGCACATGGCGGCACGCAAGGTGTTCGTCGAACGCCACGGCGTCACGCAGCCGGCGCCGGCGCCGCGCTTCTCGCGGACGCCATCGGCAATCCGGGAACCGGAGGTGGCGACGATCGCGGATGTCGTGGCGGCTTGGAAGCGGTAAGATAGAGGTTTCTCGTCATGCCCGGGCATGACGAAGATTGTTGCGGCGATGTGGAAGCGTTAGAGCAGCAGCGCACCCGCGCCACACATTCCGCCCTCGTCCCGGACAAGCGCAGCGAAGCGGAGCGCTGATCCGGGATTCATGGCACAGCGGGTCGTTCAGCAGCGATCCGGCGTTTTGTAGTCCCGTCGATCTCGATCGATAGAGCCCGCGTCCTGCATGGGTCCCGGATCTGCGCATGCGCTTGTCCAGGACGACACCAATGGTGTAACGGCAACCGGTGACAAACGCCGGCTGGCGATCTACGCCGCGGTCTCGACCTTCAGCACGCCCCTTCGGATCTGATCCTCCTCGATCGATTCGAACAGCGCCTTGAAATTGCCTTCGCCGAATCCATCGTCGCCCTTGCGCTGGATGAATTCGAAGAAGATCGGCCCGATCGCGTTCGCAGAAAAAATCTGCAGCAGCACTTTGGTCTGGCCGCCATCGACCACGCCCTCGCCGTCGATGAGGATGCCGTTGCGCTTCAGCCGCGCGACGTCCTCGCCGTGTTTCGGCAGGCGCACGTCGATCTTCTCGAAATAGGTGTCAGGCGGCGACGGCATGAACGGCAACCCCGCGCTGCGCAGCGTTTCGACGGTGCGATAGACATCCCGGGCGCCGCACGCGATGTGCTGGATGCCCTCGCCGCGATAGGTCTTGAGATATTCCTCGATCTGCCCGGACTCGCCGGCATCCTCGTTGATCGGAATCCGGATCTTGCCGTCGGGACTGGTGAGCGCGCGGGAGAACAGGCCCGACGCACGGCCCTCGATGTCGAAGAAACGGATCTGGCGGAAGTTGAACAGCCTTTCGTAGAAGCCCGTCCACACGTCCATGCGGCCACGGTGGACGTTGTGGGTGAGGTGATCGATGTAATAGAGCCCCGCCCCTGCCGGGCGCGGGTCCCTCGCCGCGAGCCAGTCGAACTCGGCATCATACGCCGAGCCTTTGGCGCCGTAACGGTCGACGAAGTAAAGCAGGCTGCCGCCGATGCCCTTGATGGCGGGAACGTCGAGCGTCTTTTGCGCCGATCGCACATCCGCCGGCTCGGCGCCGAGCGCGATCGCGCGCGCATAGGCCTTGTGTGCATCGACCACGCGGAATGCCATGGATGGCGCGCACGGTCCATGCGCGGCCACGAAATCATGACCATGCGTGCCCGGCTCCTCATTGACGAGATAGTTGATATCGCCTTGACGGTAGACGGTGATCTTCTTGGTCCGGTGACAAGCGACCGGCGCGTAACCCATCAACCTGAACAGTGCGTGCAGTTGCTCGGGATCGGGGTGGGCGTACTCGACGAACTCAAAACCGTCGGTGCCCATCGGGTTATCGGCGCTTATGGTGGCGGCCGGCGCGTCGTGCGGAAACGGACCCATGACAAATCTCCCGAAATTGATCTGGATCAATATCGGTCGAAACGACCGCAAGGTGCGTGCAAACGAAACCGCATTCGGCTACATTGGCGCACGTTTCTTGCACAGAATTGGCATTTGACGCATGATTTCACTGGACGCCTTCGATCTCAAATTGCTGGCCGCGCTGCAGGACGACGGCCGGCTGACCAACCAGCAACTGGCCGACCTCGTCGGCCTCTCGGCCTCGCAATGCTCGCGGCGGCGGATGCGGCTGGAGGAGGAGCAGGTGATTGCGGGCTATCACGCCAACCTGTCCGGCGAAGCGCTCGGTTTTCATTTGATCGCGTTCGTTCACATCACGCTGGCGACGCATTCGCCCGACAATGCGAAAAAATTCCGCGCGCTGGTCAACCGGGTGGACGATATCCAGGAGGCTTACGCGCTGACCGGCGACGCCGACTATGTGCTGAAGGTGGTGCTGCGCGACCTCAAGAACCTTTCAGGCCTCGTCAACGACGTGCTGATGCCGCACCAGAGCGTGGCGCATGTGCGCTCGTCGATCGTGCTGGACCGGCTGAAGGAAAGTGCGAGATTGCCGCTGCGGGGTTAGCGTGGCTCAAATCGAGGGAAATCCGCCATTCGCATTTCCGGCGCGATTTGCAATGATGGACCCCAAACGCATCACGAGAGACCGTCATGGCGCTGCAACTCCGGCCGAACTGCGAATATTGCGACAAGGACCTGCCGCCGAACGCGGTGGACGCACGGATCTGCTCCTATGAATGCACGTTCTGCGCGGACTGCGTCGAGACCCGGCTGCACAATGTCTGCCCGAACTGCGGCGGCGGGCTGGAACGGCGGCCAATACGGCCCGCGACCGAACGGCGGCCCGGCGTGTGCGCGACGAAGCAGCCGCCGTCGGACAAGCGGGTGCATTTGAAGTACAGCGTCGAAGATGTGGCGACGTATTGCGCGCAGTGGAAGGATGTTCCGCCCGAGGCGCGGTGACCCATCCGCGTCATTGCGAGCGAAGCGAGGCAATCCAGACTTTTCTTCGCCGATATGGATCGCTTCGTTCGCAATGACGGGAAGAGAGTGTCACTCCGCCGCCAATATCGTCCCCTCGACCTCGCCGAATCCGACGCGGTATCCGTCGCCCTGGCACCAGCCGCGCATCACCAGCGAATCGCCGTCTTCCAGGAACGAGCGCTTGATGCCTGGCGCGAGTTCGACCGGCTCGGTCCCGTTCCAGCTGATCTCCAGGAGGCTGCCGCGCTGGTCTTTCTCCGGGCCGGAGATGGTGCCGCTCCCCAGCAGATCGCCGACATTCATGGCGCAGCCGGATGAGGCGTGGTGCACGAGTTGCTGCACCGACGACCAGTACATGTATTTGAAATTGGTGCGGCAGATGGTGGCGGCTGCATTCATCGGCGCCGCGCGCAAGCCGACCTCGAGCGCCATGTCGTAATTGTTCGGCTGCGCCTGCTGCAGATAGGGCAGCGGTTTCGGCTCCTGCGCGGGCCCGTGCACGCGAAATGGCTCAAGTGCCTCGCGCGTCACCACCCAGGGGCTGATCGAGGTACCGAACGCCTTGGCCTGGAACGGGCCGAGCGGCACATATTCCCATTGCTGGATGTCGCGCGCGCTCCAGTCGTTGAGGAGGACGAAGCCGAAGATCATCTCTTCCGCCTGTTGCTCGGTCAGCATCTCCCCCATCGTGGACGGCTGACCAACCACCACGCCCATTTCGAGTTCGAAATCGAGCCGCTTGCACGGGCCGAAACTCGGCAGGTCGGCCGTCGGCGGCTTGAGTTGCCCACGCGGCCGGCGGATCGGCGTGCCCGAGACGACCACGGTGGACGCGCGGCCGTTGTAGCCGATCGGCATGTGCAGCCAGTTCGGCTGCAACGCGTTGTCCTTGCCGCGGAACATGACGCCAACATTGGTGGCGTGCTCCTTCGAGGAATAGAAATCGGTATAGCCTGCGACCGCGAACGGCATGTGGAGCTTGACGTCCGCCATCGGCACCAGCGCGCGTTGGCGCAGTTCTTCATTGTCGCGCAGCTCGGATTCATCGTGCCGCAGGAGCTGGCTGATGCGGGCGCGCGTGCTCGACCACGCCTTCGGCCCCAGCGCCATGAGCGGATTGAGCTGCGATGCGGCGAACACCGCGGGCTCGACGACATCGAAGCGGCAATCCTGTGCGAGCCGCCAGAGATCGAGCACGTAGTCGCCGATCGCGACGCCAACGCGCGGGGCGAGGCCGTCTTTCGCGGAGAAGATGCCGTAGGGGAGGTTCTGGATCGGGAAGTCGGAAGTGGCGGCGACTGATATGAAGGAGCGGAGGCTGGGGTCGTTGGGATGGGGCATGAGGTTCTCCGAGAGGACATCGTCATGGCCGGGCTTGACCCGCCATCCACGACTTCTCTTTGCTGCCTTAAGACGTGGATGCCCGGGACAAGCCCGGGCATGACGGAGCGGTGAATAGCGCGCTGGACCTCTCAGGGCTTGTTGGGGTCGAAGCGCTTCTCCAGGCCCTTCCAGCAATCGGCGTAGTCGTCCTGCAGCGTCGCCGATGTCGCGGCGTGCTTGGTCACGCGCTGCGGGTAGCGCGTCTCGAACATGAAGGCCATCGTCCCCGTCAGCTTCACCGGCTTCAGCTCGCCATTGCTGGCGTGGTCGAAGGCTTCGCGGTCGGGACCGTGCGGCAGCATCATGTTGTGCAGGGAGATGCCGCCCGGGACAAAGCCCTGCGGCTTGGCGTCGTAGACGCCATAGATCAGGCCCATGAACTCGCTCATGATGTTCATGTGATACCACGGCGGACGGAAGGTGTTTTCGCCGACCATCCAGCGCTCCGGGAAAATGACGAAGTCGATATTCGCGGTGCCGGCGGTTTCCGACGGCGAGGTCAGCACCGTGAAGATCGAGGGATCTGGATGGTCGAAGCCGATCGCGCCGACCGGCGAGAAGGTGCGCAGGTCGTATTTGTAGGGCGCGTAGTTGCCGTGCCAGGCCACCACGTCGATCGGCGAATGCGGCAGCGTCGTCTTGAACAGCGCGCCGCCCCACTTCACGTAAAGTTCGGTCGGCGTGTCCTTGTCCTCGTAGAAGGCGACCGGGGTCAGGAAATCGCGCGAGTTGGCGAGGCAGTTGGCGCCGATCGGCCCGCGCTCCGGCAGCGTGAAGGCGCCGCCGTAGTTTTCGCAGAGATAGCCCCGCGCCGGGCCGCCGGGGATCTCGACGCGGAACTTGACGCCGCGCGGAATCACCGCAATCTCGCCTGGCTCGATGTCGATGCGGCCGAATTCGGTGACGAGGCGGAGATTGCCCTGCTGGGCCACGAACATCATCTCGCCGTCGGCATTGTAAAAGTGCTGGTCGACCATCGATTTGGTGATGAGATAGACATGCGCGGCCATGCCGGCCTGGGTGTTGGCATCGCCCGCCGTCGTCATGGTCTGCACGCCTTGCAGAAACGTCTTGTCTTCCTTCGGGATCGGCGTCGGGTCCCAGCGCAGCTGCTCGACCAGGATATCGTGCTCATGGCACGGCGCAGTGCGCCACAGCCCGGCATCGACTTTTGCAAAGCGCCCGGAATGCTTAACTGAGGGGCGGATGCGATAGAGCCAGGACCGCTCGTTGCTGCCGCGCGGCGCGGTGAAGGGCGAGCCGGAAAGCTGCTCGGCATAAAGCCCGTAGGCGCAGCGCTGCGGCGAGTTTCGTCCCATCGGCAGCGCCCCGGGCAGCGCCTCGGTCTCGAAGCTGTTCTTGAAGCCGGACATATATCCCGGCGTGACTTGCCCGGTGCCACGAACGATTTGATCAGGCGAGGTATTGATATTCATGGTCATCCTCCTCCTTGCAGGGCGGCCCACATTTCCTGGTCGCGCTTGTCGGTCCAGATCACGGGATCGTCGATCCCCGAGGCCTCGTCGAAAGCGCGCGAGACGTTGAACGGCAGGCAGTGCTCATAAATGGCGAAGCTGGAGAATTTTGGATCCATCACCTCACGCGTCGCCGCCATCGATTCCTTCAACGTGCGCCCCCTGGCGACGGAGCTTTCGGCCGCGCCATAGAGCGTGGTGACGAAATCACGCGTCATGGCGATCGCGTCGCGTCCGGTCGAAAGCCCCTTCAGCGCATCGCCGCGGCCCGGCGCGATCGCCTTCGGATTGAAGGCGCGGATCTCGTTCAGCGTCGACGGCCATTCGCGCAGATGCGCGTCGCCGCAATAGCAGGCCGAGTGGTATTCGATCAGATCGCCGGAGAACATCACCTCGGCATCCGGCACCCAGGCCACGATGTCGCCCGAGGTGTGCCCGGCGCCGAGCTGCATCAGCCGCACCTCGCGCTTGCCGAGATAGATCGACATCTCGCCCTCGAAGGTCAGCGTCGGCCAGGTCAGGCCGGGGATGCTCTCGGCATCCTGGAACAGGCGGGGAAAACGGCCGTATTCGGAATCCCAGTCCTGCTGTCCACGCTCCTCGATCAGACGATAGGTTTCCGCCGAGGCCACGATGCCCTGCGCCTGATACGCGGAGGCACCCAGCACGCGCACCGCGTGATAGTGCGACAGCACGACATATTTGATCGGCTTGTCGGTCACGGTACGGACGCGCTCGATCACTTTATTGGCCATCGCCGGCGTCGACTGCGCATCGAACACCAGGCAGCCGTCGTCGCCGACGATGATCGCGGAGTTCGGATCGCCCTCCGCGGTGAACGCGTAAAGATCGGTGCCGATTTCGGAGAAGGTGATCTCCTTCTCCGCCATGTCCGTGGTGGACGCGAAACCTTTGGCCATCAATTCAATTCCTGACTTCGTTCGTTGAATTACTGCTGCTGTTGTTGCTGTTGCTGGCCGGCATCGAGCATCCGCCGCCTGGCGAGCGCGATGGCCTCGTTGAGCACGGCGAGATCGCCGATGTGGTTGGCGAGAATGAGAACGAGCGCGGCGTCCAGATCGGCGCTCTGTTCGTCGCTCAGGCCGCGATGCGCCTCGACGACGGCGCGGAACGCGTCATCGGGTTTGACAAAATTCGAAGCGGTCGAGAGCGGCATATTGCACCTCAGTTGACGCCCGCCGCCCGCGCCAGCGCGGCGTCGAGCATCGGTCGGGTCGGATGGCGGAACCGCGCGGCGACATAGCCATCGGGCCGCAGCAGATAGGCGGTGCCGGGTTCGGCGTCGTAACGAGCGGCGGCAAGACCATCCGGATCGGCGAGACCGTCGTTGCCGCCAATCCGGATCGCGGCCACGCCTTCGGGCAATTCCGGCGCGGCGCCATTGCCGAACTTTAGCAGCGTGAAGCCCATGCCCGCGTTGACGAAGGCATCGGTGAGAAAGCTCGGCTCGCCGGGCGCCGTCGTCACCGGCGCATCCGGCATCGAGGTGCCTGGGCATGGGCCGCCGCGCCAGTTGTCGCGATCGGGGGTCGAGAGCGGCGTCGCGTAGATCGACGGCGTCGAGAGCCGCCCGCCATTGACCATGCGTTTGCCGAACTCGGTCTCTCTGGCGAGCGACAGCACCGCCTTGCGCAGCCGCGCCTCCTGATGCGAGTTCGGCGCCATGAAGTCGGTCGAACGGGTGGATTCGCGGATGTTCTCATCGGCGGCGGCGCTGCGCTCGAGATGGTAGCTCTCGAGTAGCGCCTCGGGCGACGACCCGCGCAGCACGCGATCGAGCTTCCAAGCCAGGTTCTCGGCGTCCTCAAGCCCCGAATTGGCGCCGCGGGCGCCGAACGGCGACACTTGATGCGCCGCATCGCCGGCGAAGATCACGCGGCCGTGCGCGAACTTGCTCATCCGCCGGCACTGAAACTTGTACAGCGAGATCCATTCGAAATCGAACTTGTCGTGTCCGAGCATGCGGGCGATGCGCGGCCGCACGTTCTCCGGCAGCTTTTCGACGGCGGGATCGGCGAAGCGGCTGAGCTGCAGGTCGATCCGCCAGATGTCGTCCGGCTGCTTGTGCAGCAGCGCGGAGCGGCCGGCATGGAACGGCGGATCGAACCAGAACCAGCGCTCGGTCGGGAACGCCGCGGTCATCCTGACGTCGGCGATCAAAAACTGGTCCTCGAACACTTGTCCGGCGAATTCCGCGCCGACCATCCGGCGCAGCGAGGATTTTGCGCCGTCGCAGGCGATCACGAAACGGGCGGCCATACGATATGGACCTTCCGGCGTTTCGACCGTCAGCGCCACATGATCGTTACGCGCTTCGAGCCCGGCGACCCGGTTGCGCCAGCGCAGGTCGATGGCCGGCAATTGCTCGACGCGGTCGACCAGATAGGCTTCGGCATAGAATTGCTGCAGGTTGATGAAGGCCGGCCGCTTGTGCCCCTGCTCCGGCAGCAGATTGAACTGATAGAGCTGGGACTCGCCGTGAAAGATCTTTCCGACGCTCCATACCACGCCCTTGTCGACCATGCGCTGCCCGATGCCGAGCCGGTCCCAGTATTCGAGCGAGCGCTTCGAGAAACAGATCGCCCGCGATCCCTCTCCGATGCGGTCGGCGTCGTCGAGCAGCACCACGGCCTGGCCGCGCTGCGCCAGATCGATCGCCAGCGAAAGCCCTACCGGACCTGCGCCGACTACGACGACCGGATGTTCGGCGAGGTTCGAACCCGGCCGGTCCTGATCGGGATGACGTCGATAGCCGAACTGGGTTTTGGTCTGCGCCATGTGGGCTGAACCCTGTGTTTCCCCTATTTGAGCATGATCTTCTCGGAAAACCGGATTCCACTTTTCCGGATCATGCTCTGGCCAAAGGCGGGCGATCTTGTTAAATTAGTCGCACCTGCAACTATCTTAAACCCCGGGCGGGGTCCGGCGTCAACTCAAATCGAGGCTATCCTTGGCAAAGGCGCTATCCACCGAAACGGCCGTCGGCGCGCGTGAGCAAGCCGCCACGAAGGATGCCCGGCTGGATCTGTTCGGCTTCGTACCGTTCCGGCTGAACCGGCTCGCGGCCGAAGTCAGTTCGGCGCTCTCGGTCGAGTATGCGACCCGCTACGGGCTCGACATTCCGGAATGGCGCGTGCTGGCGACGCTCGGCTTTCGCCACGATCCCTGCAGCGCACAATACGTCGCCGACTGCACCCGCACCCACAAATCCACCATCAGCCGCGCCGTCACCTCGCTGATGAAACGGCAGATGATCGAGCGCGTCGAGAACGAAGACGACCGCCGCGAATTCCGCCTGCGCCTGACGCGCAAGGGGGCGACGCTCTACGAGGAACTGATCCCGCGGCTGTTGCGCAAGGAGCAGGAGATCCTGTCATGCCTCTCCGCGCAGGAGCGGCGCGATCTCGCGCGCCTGCTCGGCAAGCTCGAGGCGAGCCTCGCCCTGGTGCAGACCAGCGAAGAGGCGGATGCGAAGGAAGCGTATTAGGGCGCGCAACATCAGACGCCAGATGTCCTCTGCCGCCGCATCTATGCCGACGGCGCCGACCTGATCTCCGCAACTTCGAAATGCATGCCATCCAAGCGTGACTTGAAGTGGCCTCCCCAATAGAATCCCCACTGGTTGGCCAGCGACACCAATTCTCGAACCGTGCCTTTCTCGCCGACTAGCGCAGGCTCCGCGTTCAGCGGATTGAACGCCGCGTTGATGTCGAAGGCGGTGCCGAACGCGTGATTGCTCAGTGCGGTCCTGCTGCCGCGGATAAACCGCGGAACGAATGCGCCATCAAAGGTTATGACGCGATCCAGCAAGCCGGCCTTTTCCCAGCTCAGCCACAGTCCGATAAGCTGATCCTTTGCCTTTTGATGAAAGCGCACCTTGAGCGGTCCGGGATGGCCCGGGAATCCCTGAATCGGGATATCAAACGCGACAATATTCTGGTTCTCCCAGCCGTCCGTTATGTCGATGTGCTCCGGATTGTCTGCCCGTGGCGCGCTCCGAAATGCAAATGCGCCGAACAACCGCTGCCTTTCTTCCGTGCTCAGAAGCGGCCGAAGGCTGGGCCGCGGCGGGAAATCAGGTCCCGACTTGTCGCCGGTGGACGAAACACCAAAGGCACCGGCAAAGCTCGGCACGTCGTTGGTGCTGGCCCAGCCTTCCGCCGCCGACACGCGCATGCAATCGGCGAACCAAGCCACGAACCGATCGACGTGGGCGCCGGTGCCCGGGGGGAAGCAGTGCAGTTTCCACCGATTGGCCGGCCTGTCGTCGCGGCGAATCGAGCCGGCATTGTAGGCTGCGGCCACCAGCGGCGGGTCGAAATGGGTCGAGGCCCGCTGGCTGGCGATATAAGCCGTGCCGGCATCGATCGACGTTGCCGGATCCAGCAGGTCGTCGCCTTTCAGCGCCTTGCGTCCGGTCACCGATCGCGCCGTCCCGACCAGCGTTTGCATCAGGCCGACGCTTTCGTCGTTGATCCTCGGTTCGGCCCGGCGGTCGTTCGGGTTGCCGCTGCTCTCCGTTGCGATGGTCGCGACGATCAGCTCGAGCGGCACGCCGTAGCGCCGCGCGGACGCGAGGCAAGGTTCGCGAAAGCTGTTGAAGATTTTTCGGACGGTCGTGGGCTCGCCCGGCGTTCCCATGGGGGCCGCACCGTCGATCGAGATGCCGCGCGATGTGATGGCCCACTGCACGCTGTTTTCGAAATGACGATGGGGCTTGATCAATTGCGGCATGATCTCGGCCAGCAACCCGGCGGGCGCGGGCTTGACGGGATCGACAACGGCGCCGCCGCCTTCCTGCCCCGGAGTTGCCCCGTCCGGAGCCGAACCGCCCGCATCGGGCTTCGGTCCTCGATCGCCGCCACGCGTAAGGCCATCCGCTGGAGGTGGCGACCGCCGTTCGGTGATCACCGTTTTCATCAGGTCTTTCTGGTCCGCCGAGCGCTCACTCGAAAGCGTTGCGACAAGGTTATCCTTGTTCTGCGAGCTCTGTGAGGACCCTAACCAGAAGCTCATGACGGTAGCGAACGCCGCGGCCAGGGCACCGACGCTGATGTTGATGATCTGCATCACTGCGTCTGATGAGGGCGCCGCAACCAAGCGAAGCTGTTCGAGCGACGCGTTGCTCAAGTCGATCCCCGGCGGGAGGCTCTAGGTCGTCTGCTCGAGGCGTCCCTTGAAGAAGATGAACGTCAGCAACATGATGAAGAAGCCGATCGTCACGATAACGGACAAGGCCGGTGCAACCCAGGCGACCGGGGAGCCGGACGACACCAGCCCCTTCTGAAAATCGCGAGCCGCGCTGGTGTTCTTCAGATCCTCGAGGTACCGCTTCTCCTCGTTCTCCATTCGGAGCTTGAGCTCCGCGAAGGCGGCTTCCCGCCTCTGCTGCTCCGCGGCGATCTGGTCCGCGCGCTGCTGCCGCTCCGCGGCGAGCTGGGTCTCGCGCTCCTTTTGCTCGGCCGCAACGCGTAGCCTGGTCTCCTCCAGCGCTATGTTTGCGAGGTCCGTCCTCAGCTTGGCCGCGACCACCGGGTCCTCGGCAATTTTTCGGGCGGCTTCCTGGTCGTCGTTCGTTCCTGTCACCTCCTTGACGACCCTTTCGACGGTTTCAATGACCTTCTTGCCGCCCTCGCTCTGGCTTCCGGCGATCGACTGCAGAATTTGAGGGAATAGATTTGCAGCAAGAGCAATAAACGGGCCCATCGATGCCTCCCCGGCTGGAAGTGTCGCGATGAAACGAAAGCGAGCGACCGCTTTCACCCAGTCTCCAACGGCTCCTGCTTTTCTCGTGTGAAGCAATTCACACGGAGCGATTTTGACGCAAAGCAAAACAAGCTTATCGCGCTACCGACGGATCTTCGGATCGATGCCGCCACCGAAAATCTGCCGTGCAGGCAACTGCGAGACGGGCGTTCCAATGTGAGCGATCGAGCGGGCGCGGCGCATTGGTCTGCGCTTCGCGCGCAGGCACCAGGACCACGGCCATGTATGAATCGCGCCTCGCCTACTTCGCCGCCGTCACCACGATTTCCACAATATGCGGCGGTTCGAGTTCGACGCCGAGGCAGGCGCGCATCGGCGGGTTCTTCATGTCGACCCATTCGTCCCAGGCGCGATTCATCTCGGCCTTTTGCTTGATGTCGGCGATGTAGACGATGGCCGACAGGATCTTGCTCTTGTCGGAGCCGCACAAGGCCAGGCTCTCGTCAATGCGGGCGAGCGCCCTGGCGGTCTGCTCGTACATCGAGGGACTGACCGGGTCCGGCGCAACCGCGACGGTAAAGACGAGATCGTCTTGCGCGACGGCGCGGCTGCGGGTCGGCGTAAGCCCGGCAAAGCGTGTGATCATAGGTCTCTCCGGCTAGCTTCTATCGAGATGCTTTGCGATCACGGGGAAATAATTGTCGCCCGAACCGGCATCGATGGCTTCCTGCAGTACGGTGCCGATCAGTTCGGCGCCGCGAATCCTGATGCCGGCGTCGGACGCCAGTTCCAGCGCGTAGGACAGGTCCTTCAGCGCATACTCCGTCGAGAATGCGCGCTCCGGAAAATTCCCCGGCACGATCGCTTTCATGCCGTGATTGCGCAAGGCAAAACTGTCGGCCGAGCCCTTCGACAGCGTATCGAGCAGCAGCTTGGGATCGACGCCGTTGCGCTTCGCCACCGCAACCGCCTCGGCCAGCGCATTGACGGTTTCGAACAGCACCATATTGTTGAGGATCTTTGTCACCTGCCCCGCGCCGACCTCGCCGCAATGAGTGACGTCGGTGGCGAAGCAGCGGATCAGCGGCTCGATGCCGGCGTAGAGCGCCGGAGTGGCGCCGACCATCACGCTCAGCGTGCCGTCCTGCGCCGCCTGGCGTGTGCGCGCGATCGGCGCGTCGGCCCAGGCGGCGCCTTTGGCCTGCAACTGCCCGGCGAAATCGCGGGTCTGGCTGACCGAGGACGTGCCGAGATCGACGACGACCTGCCCGCTCCCGATATTCGTGAGGATGCCGTCGCCCTCGAACACCGCGCGGACATGTTTGGCGCTGGGCAGGCAGAGAAACAGCAGGTCGCTCTGCTTGATGACGTCGGCAACCGAAGCCGCGGTCTCCGCGCCGTCGGCACGCAGCCGCGCCAGCGGCTCCGGCGACAGATCGAACGCGACGACGCGCTTGCCGCTCTTCTTCACGAGGTTGCGGCAGATAGGCTCGCCCATCACGCCAAGGCCGATGAAGCCGAGTGTCCTGTAGTCCGACATTGTTTTTCTTGGACCTATTTTGCGAAGGAGCGCGACGGCGCCAGATGCAGCGCGAATGCGTCGACCTTGTCGCTGGCGCGCGGATAGATCTCGCTCACCAGCGGGTCGTGGCCGGGGATGAAACGGTCGGGATGGCCGGCCAGCCGCTCGACGGTTTCCCAGCCCTGCGCCATGTCGCCGACATTGTAGACGATCGGAAACGGGCTGCGCCTCTGCAAGTTCGCATAGTAATGCGCGGCGTCCGACGCCAGCACCACCGGCCCGCGCGCGGTCTCGACGCGCACCACCTGCAAGCCGTCGGAATGGCCGCCGACGCGATGCACCGTCACGCCGGGCGCGATCTCGCCGTCGCCGGAATGGAAGGTAACGCGCTCGCCATAGACGTGGCGCACCATGGTGGTGACGTGCTCGACCGAGAACGGATGCCGCAACATGCCGTTGCACATGCAGCGTCCGGTCGCGTAGCTCATCTCGCGCTCCTGCAGGTGGAATCGCGCGCTGGGGAAGCGGTCGAGGTTACCGGCGTGATCGTAATGCAGATGGGTGACCACGACGTCCCTGATGCTGCCGGCCGGAACACCGAATTGTTCCAGCGCATCGACGGGATTGAGGGTGAGCTTGCGGGCGCGCGCCTTGGCTTCCTCGGCGTTGAAGCCGGTATCGACCAGGATGTTGCGGCCGCCGCCGCGCACCAGCCAGACGAAATAATCGAGATCCGCCGCCGTGGTCTCGTGCGGATCGGGGGCGAGAAAATTCATATTGGGGGTGCGCGGCGACATCGTCGCATAGCGCAGCGCATAGATTTCGTAGGCATTTCCCATCGGTGTCACTTTTCTTGGATGTCTGGATTGGGGCCGATCCCGCCAGCAAGCCATCGCCGTCCGCAAAGGTCAAACGCGGCCCGCGTATGACAGCCGCGCGACAAGCGCGCGATACTACTATGTGAGACGGATCACATTGGAGCCATCGCCGCTCCAGCGCGCATTGTGCGATGCGATGATCTTCTGGATAGCGAAGCCGATACGCGCAAGCTGTGGTTCTGCCAACACAGCCGCTTTTAATCCTTCGTCCCGATAAGCCCCCTCGCGGTCAATTGTCGCAATTAACGAAGATATCGCAAGCGGTTGACGGAGCGCGGGCGCGGTTTGATAATGCCAATAGCGTAGAGTAATGTCGCCGCGGCGCGAGCTGGTATCGGCGCTATTTTGGCTGGACTGCCGTGATCTGGACTGCCGTCACTATGAAAATCCGCCTCGCATTGTTCGTCACATTATTTCTTTCCGTTGCGTTGGTCGCTCCGTCCTTCGCCGCCGGCGAGCGTTATGCGCTGGTGATCGGGAACGCCAAATATCCGGATGCCGAGGCGCCGCTGAAGGAACCGATCAACGATGCGCGCGACATCGCCGAAGAACTCAAGCGCGACGGTTTCAATGTCGACATCGGCGAAAACCTGACCGGCGAGCAGATGCGCCGGGCCTTCGACCGCCTGTACGGCAAGATCAAGCCGGGCTCCGTGGCGCTGCTTTTCTTCTCCGGCTTCGGCGTGCAGTCCAACCGCCAGAGCTACATGATTCCGGTCGACGCCCAGATCTGGACCGAGGCGGACGTCCGCCGTGACGGTTTCAGCCTCGAAACCGTGCTGGGCGAGATCAACAGCCGCGGCGCCGGCGTCAAGATCGCGCTGATCGATGCCTCCCGGCGCAATCCGTTCGAGCGCCGGTTCCGGAGTTTCTCCGCTGGCCTGGCGCCGGTGATCGCGCCGAACGGCACGCTGGTGATGTATTCGGCCGCGCTCTCCTCCGTGGTGTCCGACAGCGGCAGCGACCGCAGCCTGTTCGTGAAAGAATTGCTGAAGGAGATCCGCACCCCCGATTTGATGGCGGAAGAGACGCTGAACCGCACCCGCGTGGGCGTCACCCGCGCCTCGCGGCAGGAGCAGGTGCCGTGGATTTCCTCCTCGCTTGCCGAGGATTTCTCGTTCATTCCGAGCGGCTCGGCCCCGCGGCCGGCAAGCCAGCCGTCGACCTCGGTGGCCAACGCGCCTGCAACCGCGCCCGTCCCGGCGCCTCCGCCTCCCGCGCCGCCGCCGCCGTCCCCGCCGCCGGTCGCAGCACCTGCCCCGCCACCGCCACCGCCACCTGCGCCGCCCGTGCCGTCAAAGCCGGCTGAAGCTCCTTCTCCTGCGCCCGCGACGCCCATCAAGCCGGCCGAAGCCCCCGCACCGTTGGCCCCCGCGCTCGCCGACGATCCGACCATCAAGGCCCTGACCGCCAAGCTCAACGACAATCCGGACGATGCCGCCGCGCTGTACCGGCGCGGGCAGGTCTATGCCAGCAAGGGCGCCTACGAGCTCGCGATCAAGGACTTCAACAATTCACTGCGGCTGAATCCAAAGGACGTGGAAGCCTACAACAACCGATGCTGGGCGCGCACGGTGATCGGCGACCTGCAGGCCGCCCGGAAGGACTGCAACGAGGCGCTGCGGCTGCGGCCGAATTTCGTCGATGCGCTCGACAGCCGCGGCCTCGTCAACCTGAAGAGCGGTCAGAACAAGAATGCAATCGCTGATTTCGACGCCGCACTCAAGATCAACCCGCGCCTGACATCGTCGCTGTACGGCCGCGGCCTTGCCAAGAAGCGCAACGGTTCGATTTCGGAGGGCGACCTGGACATCAACAATGCCAAGGCGATGGACCCCAACATCGTCAAGGAGTTCGCCGAATACGGCGTGCAGTGACGAGAGAAATTTTTGGGCGAATACCGGCGGCCTCTCGAACCCAGTGGCGGGCCGCTCCGACTAATGCAGAGCAGCCGGCCGCACCCGTGCCCGGCAGCCGGACTTGGATGACACCCGATTTGGACCACGTTGGAACCGCGCGGGAATCCCGCAAAAGGGGACTGGTAATGGTAAGTATCTCAGCGAAAACCTTTGGCATGATGGTCTCGGTTGCGACGCTCGGCGCCGCAGTTTCCTTTGCGGGCGTTGCGATTGCCCAGGAGAAGAACGTCACCGAGGACCAGATCCTTCGCGCACTGGCGCCCGAGAAGAAGCCGCTGACCCGCGGCCTTTCGACCGGTCCGCAGACCACGGTCGAGCCGACGGCGAGCGCCGCCGAGAGCAGGTTCGTCGAGAGGATCCGCGGCCGCTCGACGCGCTCGCTGTCGAGCGCCGAACGCGAAGAGATCGCGGCGATGGTCAAGGACAAGCCGAAGATCGATCTGGAGATCAACTTCGACTATAACTCGGCCGACATCAGCGCGAAATCGCTGCCGTCGGTGCAGGCGCTCGGCCGCGCACTCACCAACAACGATCTCAGGGGCTCGACCTTCGTGGTCGCCGGCCACACAGACGCCGCCGGCGGCGACGCTTACAATCAGGACCTGTCGGAACGCCGCGCCGATTCGATCAAGCGCTATCTCGTCGACAAATACGGCATCAACGGCACCGACCTCGTCACCGTCGGCTACGGCAAGAGCAAGCTCAAGGATCCGAGCCAGCCGCTGGCGGAAGTGAACCGCCGCGTCCAGGTCGTGAACATGGAGAACAAGTCCACGGCCTCCGCCAAATGAGCCCTTGCAAGTAAGGGCGTGGCGCCGACCAATAATTTCCGGCTACAATGCGTCCCGCAGCCCCCGTGCGGGACGCATTCGTTTTGGGCTCCATTGCCGGTATTTTACCGGCAACACATGCCCCTCTCTGATTTGACTTGCAGTCTGGATTGATCCGGCGATGAAATTCTCCGAATACCTCAAACCTGCGCTCGGAGTGGTGTTCGTTGCCGCTCTTGCCTCCGGCTATTACTGGTTCGAACATCGCGCGCATCCGGCAGCAAAGGAAACGCCCGGCCAGGCGCTGGTGATCGTGACCAAATCGACCAATGCGTGCTTCTCCGACATGGTGCGGGTCACCGGATTCATCGTGCCCCGCCGCGAGGCCCAGGTCGGCGTCGACCAGGAGGGCTCGCGCGTCACCGACGTGTTCGTCAAGGAAGGCGACACGGTTGCCGAGAACCAGGAGCTGGCACGCCTCACCCCGCCGCCGCAAATTCCGGGCGCTCCCGCCGGCCGTCCCGGGCCGGTCTCGCTGAAGGCCCCCGCCGCCGGGCTCATCACCGAATTGCGGACCGCAGTCGGCGCTCCGGCCTCTCCGCAGGCCGGGCCGATGTTCCGGATTTCCGTGAACAACGAAATCGAGCTCGAAGCCGAGGTGCCCAGCGTGCATCTGCTCAAGCTCAGTCCGGGCGCGACCGTGCGCATCAGCCGCGACGACGCGCCCGACGTCGTCGGAAAGGTCCGAACCATTTCGCCGCAGATCGACCGCGCCACGCAGCTCGGCAAGGTCAGGATTTCGCTGAACAACAATCCCTCGCTCAAGGTCGGCATGTTTGCCCGTGCCAATATCGATGCCAAGCGCTCCTGCGGCGTCGCCGTCCCGCGCACCGCGATCGACCGCCTGACGCTGCAGGTCGTGAAGGGTAACATCATCGAGACGCGCAAGGTGCGCGTCGGCCTGACTTCGGAAACCTCCACCGAAATTCTTGAAGGCCTCGACGTTGGCGAAACCGTCGTGGCCGATGCTGGCACGTCCTTGCATGACGGCGACCAGGTCAAGACCATGTTCGCCGACGAACTCGAGCGCTCGCGGGTACGCTAATGGCTTTGAATATCTCGGCATGGTCGATCCGGAACCCGCTGCCTTCGATCGTATTCTCCATCATCTTGCTGGTGCTCGGCTGGGCCAGTTTCACCAAGCTCGCGGTGACGCGCTTGCCGAGCGCCGACATCCCCGTGATTTCGGTGGCGGTCGCGCAGTTCGGTGCGGCACCCGCCGAGCTTGAAAGCCAGGTCACCAAGACCATCGAGGACGGCGTGTCCGGCGTCGAGGGCGTGCGCCACATATCGTCGTCGATCACCGATGGCCTGTCGGTGACGACGATCCAGTTCGCGCTGGAGACCAACACCGACCGCGCGCTCAACGACGTCAAGGACGCCGTCACACGCGTGCGCGCCAACCTGCCGCAGAACGTCAACGAACCGCTGATCCAGCGCGTCGACGTGATCGGCCTGCCGATCGTCACCTACGCCGCGATCTCGCCCGGCAAGACGCCGGAGCAGCTTTCCTATTTCGTCGACGACGTGGTCAAGCGCGCGCTCCAGGGCGTCCGCGGCGTGGCGCAGGTCGAACGCATCGGCGGCGTCGAGCGCGAAATTCTCGTCTCGCTTGATCCCGACCGTCTGCAGGCGGCGGGGCTGACGGCCGTCAATGTCAGCCAGATTCTGCGCGGCACCAACGTCGACCTCGCCGGCGGTCGCGCCGAAATCGGCAAGAACGACCAGGCGATCCGCACGTTGGCCGGCGCCAAGACGCTGAACGAGCTGGCCGGCACCATGATCCCGCTTTTTGGCGGCGGCGAGGTACGGCTCGACGATCTCGGCACCGTCACCGACACCATCGCCGATCGCAGGACGTTTGCCCGCTTCAACGGCGAGCCCGTGGTGGCGCTCGGCATCAAGCGCTCCAAGGGCGCCAGCGACGTCAAGGTGGCCGAGGCGGTAGAGAAGCGCATCGAGGCGCTGAAGGCCGCCTACCCCGACGTCGACCTGAAACTGATCGACACCTCGGTCGAATTCACCAAGGGCAACTATTTCGCCGCGATCTCGACCCTGTTCGAGGGCGCGATCCTCGCGGTCATCATCGTGCTGCTGTTCCTGCGCGATCTCAGGGCCACCATCATCGCCGCGATCTCGCTGCCGCTGTCGATCTTCCCGGCATTCTGGGTCATGGACCTGCTCGGCTTCTCGCTGAATCTGGTCTCCTTCCTCGCCATCACGCTGTCGACGGGCATCCTGGTCGACGACGCCATCGTCGAGATCGAGAACATCGTGCGCCACATGCGCATGGGCAAGTCGCCCTATCGCGCGGCCCTGGAAGCCGCCGACGAAATCGGACTCGCCGTGATCGCGATCTCGCTGACCATCATTGCGATCTTTGCGCCCGCCAGCTTCATGTCTGGCATCGCCGGGCAGTTCTTCAAGCAGTTCGGCATCACGGTGTCGGTGCAGGTGTTCTTCTCGCTGCTCGCCGCGCGATTCGTCACGCCGGTGCTGGCGGCCTATTTCATGAAGGACAACCATCACGAGGATCCGCCGCCCGGGGCCATCCTGAAGACCTATACCAAGCTCGTGACCTGGTCGGTGCATCACTACTTCATCACAGTGCTGATCGGCCTCGGCGTCTTCGCTGCCTCGATCTGGAGCATCACGCTGCTGCCGCAGGGCTTCCTGCCGGCGCAGGACACCGCGCGCTCGCTGCTGGCGATGGAACTGCCGCCGGGATCGCAGCTCGCCTACACCGAGAAGGTGACGGAGGAAATCGTCGCCCGCCTGCGCAAGCGGCCGGAGGTGAAGAGCATCTTCGTCGACGGCGGCAGGGTACCGCCGGGAACGCAGGAAGTCCGCCGCGCCGCGCTGATCATCAACTACACGCCGAAGAACGAGCGCAACATCACCCAGCGGCAGCTCGAACTCGAGATCAGCCAGGAACTGGAGAACGTTCCGGACATCCGCTACTGGTTCCTGGATGAAAACGGCCTGCGCGCGATTGCGCTGGTCGTGACCGGCACCGACAGCAACATCGTCAACAACGTCGCCAGCGAACTGGCGACCCAGATGAAGCGGATTCCGATCGTCGCCAACGTAATCTCGGAAACCTCGCTGGACCGTCCCGAACTGCGGATCCGGCCGCGGGCCGAACTGGCGGCACGGCTCGGCGTCTCCACCGAAAGCCTGTCGCAGACCATCCGCGTTGCCACCATCGGCGACGTCGGTCCGGCGCTGGCGAAATTCGACGCCGGCGATCGCCAGGTGCCGATCCGCGTCCAGCTCGAGGACAGCGCGCGCAGCGACCTCTCGATGCTGCAGCAATTGCGAGTGCCGCTCGGACAGCGCGGCGAACGCGGCGGCGTGCCGCTGTCGGTCGTCGCCGACATCCAGCTCGACCAGGGCCCGACCAGCATCAACCGCTACGACCGCGAACGGCAGGCGACGGTGGCGGCCGACCTCGTCGGCACCGCTGCACTCGGCGACGCCACCAAGAAGATCTACGATCTTCCCGTGATGAAGAGCCTGCCCAAGGGCGTGAAGGTGAGTCCGTCGGGTGACGCGGAAAGCCTCGCCGAACTGTCGGACGGGTTTGCCACCGCCATCACCGCCGGCCTGATGATGGTCTACGCGGTGCTGGTGCTGCTGTTCGGCACGTTCCTGCAGCCGATCACCATCCTGTTCTCGCTGCCGCTCTCGATCGGCGGCGCGATCGTGGCGCTGCTTTTGACCGGCAAGCAGCTCACCACGCCGGTGTGGATCGGCATCCTGATGCTGATGGGCATCGTCACCAAGAACGCGATCATGCTGGTGGAGTTCGCGGTCGAAGCGATCCGCGAGGGCAAACGGCGCGAAGAGGCCATCATCGACGCCGGCCTGAAGCGCGCGCGCCCGATCGTGATGACCACGATCGCGATGGCCGCCGGCATGATGCCGTCAGCGCTGGCGTTCGGCGCCGGCGGCGAATTCCGATCGCCGATGGCGCTCGCGGTGATCGGCGGCCTGATCTTCTCCACCGTCCTGTCGCTGGTGTTCGTGCCGGCGATGTTCCTGGTGATGGACGATTTCGGCGCGCTGTGCTGGCGCTTCGGCAAGAAGCTGCTGGTGTCGAGCCCCGAGACGGAGGGAGACGATCATGGCCACGGATCGGACCACCATGCCCCGCCGCCGGCCAAGGGTCCGCCCGCGGTACCGCCGGCGATGTCACCCGCGGCGAAGTGAGGTGCTGTCGCACACTGGCAAGGTAGCGCCGGACGGGCTATTTTGATCCCATGGCCGTCACTCGTATCACGATCGATCCTGCGGTCTGTACCGGCAAGCCCTGCATACGAGGGCTGAGATTCCCGGTTGCCCGATTGCTCGGCTTGTTGGCCGCAGGAGAAACACGCGAGACCATCCTGAGCGCCTACCCGTATCTCGAATCCGGCGACATTGACGAAGCCTTGCGATACGCCGCCTTCCTCGCCGAAGACGAGACGGTCGAGCTGTTGCATGCTGACATGTGAAATTCCTGGTCGACATGCCCCTGCCGCCCGGCATAGCCGCGTGGCTTGTCGGACGGGGATTTGACGCCGTTCATGCCAGCGATATTGGGCGGCGAAGACATTGCACGAAGCATCATCGTCGTTGACCGCGATCGCGTCAGGCGCCGGAGGCTGCCGATCACATAACCCCCAGATCATGATGCGATTTTTGGGAATCGCATCATGATCTCATGTCGTGGTTTGAGCGTGATCTATAGGAGCGGGCCTAATCGTTCCGCGCTACCGCCGTCAGCTTGGTCATGTTCTGCAGCAGGATGCGGCCGCGCTGCAGGTCCAGGATACCATCCTTGCGCCAGAGCTGCAGTTGTCGGTTGACGCTCTCGCGGGCGGCGCCGACGAAGACGCCGAGTTGCTCCTGCGAGATGTGCACCTCCGAACCGAAATCGGAGGCGAGCGCGCAGAGCCGTCGCGCCAGGCGCACCGGCAGCGGCTGCAGCACCGATTCTTCCATGCGCTCGCTCTGCCAGCGGATGCGCTGGCACAGCAGCATCATGATCTTGATCGCGACCTTGGGCTCGCGCTCCAGGAAGTTCATGAAATCGTCGCGCCGCAGCACGAACAGTTCCGACGGCTCGCCGGCGGTGGCGTCCGCGGTGCGGCTCTGGCCATCGAGGACGGCGACCTCACCGAACAGGTCGCCGGGCCCCATGAAATTCAGCGTCAGACGGCTGCCGTCGGAGGCACCGGTCTCGATCCGGATCTGGCCGCGCCGGACGCCGTAGAGGGCATTTCCGGCATCGCCCTTCTGGAACAGCATTTCACCGACACCGAGCTGTTCGGTATGGCAAAGCCCTGAGAGGCGCTGCAGCTCGTCCGGTCCCAAATCCGCAAACATCGGATTCATCTTCAGAATGACCGCAAATTCGGCCTGTTTGCTCATCTTAGTACTACCTTCCAAAATCAGCCCTGGACCCGTCCCCCCAGCCGGTTAGCAAGAATCCCATGCCTGGCAGTGTGTCATAAGTCACATAACATTGCAGCACCCTTGGAATATTTTTGGCTACTTTGGGCCGCGCCTCTTCCGGGATAAGCTCGCCTGAGCGGTTGCGCGCACGTCTCGCGTGACCGAAATAAGTGCCGTTGCCGCGGTCTGGAATGTCGATATGAGAGCCTTGAAAATTGTCGGCGCCGTCATTGGCGTCGTGATCGTCATCATCGCCGTGCTGCTGGTGGTCGGCATCCCGTCGGGCTTCCTGACGGCGCAGATCCAGGAGCGGGTCGAGCGCGAGACCGGCTACAAGATCGCCATCAATGGCAGCGCCAGGGTTGGACTGTGGCCGTCGTTCAACGTCACGCTGAACGACGTCACGCTGCAGCATCCGAAGGACCGGGACATCAACCGTCACTTCGCCGCCGCCAGCATCGAGGCCGACGTGACGCTGGCGAGCCTGTGGGCCGGCAAGCCGCACATCACCGAACTCGTCATCATCCGCCCGGTGGCGAACCTGCCGCTGCGGCGCGAGCGCGACCGGGATATCGCTCCCGCGGCAAAGCCCGCGGCCGGAAAATCATCCGAGGCGTTTACGATCGAGCATATCAGCGTCAGCGGCGGCACCGTCATCCTTTCCAACGTGCGCGACCGCGTCGAGAACAGGATCGAGTCGGTCAATATCGACATCGCGATCGATCCGAACCGCAAGATGGTGTTGAAAGGCAGCGCACGCCGCAGCGGCTATCCCTTCAAATTCGATATTGCGGCGGCGTTGCCGGCGGGGCCGGTCGAGCGGCAGAATATCGCAGCCGACATCAAGATCGACGCGCCTGACCTGCTGGGCGCCCCGCTCGTCGCACGGACGGAGGCCCGACTCAACGGCGCCGTCGCAATGATCAACAGCGTCACCGGCACGTTCGGGGACGCCGCGTTCAACGGCTGGGCTTCGGTCGACCTGTCGAGCAAGCCGCTGGTGAAGCTCGACCTCGATTTCCAGAAGCTCGCCATCGCGCCGGGGACCGGCCATTCGTCAGCGCAGCCGATTTCTTCAACGCAGCCCCATTCATCAGCGCAGCCCTGGAGCAGCGCGACGCTCGAAATCAACAACCTCAACTATATCGACCTGCAGGCGCGCATCTCCGCGGCAGAGCTTACCATCGGCGCCGCGCGGTTCACGACGGCGGCAATCGACGCCAACCTGACGACCGGGGTCCTGAAGGTGCAGATTCCCAACCTCGGCGCTTATGAAGGTACCGCCACCGGCGACCTGACGCTGGACGTCTCCACCGCCGCCCCCACCTTTGCAATGCGGACTGATCTCGTCGGTGTGCGTGCCCTGCCGCTCCTGAGCGGCCTCGCCGATTTCGACCGGCTCGACGGCAAGATGCAGGCGAAAATCAACGTACGCTCCTTCGGCACCAGCCAGCGCGCGATGATGTCGAACATGGCCGGCAACGCCTTCATCGTATTCCAGGACGGCGCCATCCGCGGCCTCAATGTCGCGCAGATGATCCGCTCGCTGACGGCGAGCACGCTGTCGGGCTGGCAGGACGGCGCGGAAAAGGCCACGGACCTTTCGCAACTGTCGGCTTCATTCAAGATCGAGAAGGGCCAGGCGCAGACCACCGACCTCAATCTGGTCGGCCCGCTGGTCAAGATGACCGGCGCCGGCACCATCGACCTCGGTACCAAGCAGATCGGCTTCCGCGTCGAGCCGAAGCTCGTGATGACGACCGAAGGTCAAGGCCGCGTTACCGATCCGGTCGGGCTCGGCATTCCCGTGATGATCGAGGGTCCATGGGGATCCCCCCGCATCTATCCGGAGATGCAGGGCATCCTCGACAACCCCGATGCCGCCTACGCCAAGCTGAAGGAGATGGGCAAGGGCCTGTTTGGCGAGAAGGGCGCAGGAATCGGGGCCGCGATCGGCAGCCTGCTTGGCGGCGGCGGACAACAGGGCACCGGCGGGCAGCAAGGTAGCGCCGGCGGCCAGGGCGGAAACCAATCGGGCGGACTGCTTGGCGAGACCATCGGCAATCTGCTGCAGCAGGGCCTGAGTGGATTTGGCCAGGGCGGCGCCGGCAAGGAGGGTGGCCGGTCCGGCAGCCGCAGTATCCCGAGCCGCACCTCGCCCCATGCGCCCGCGCAGGCCCCGCCGGTGGAAGCCGCTCAGGCCGAGGTCGCGCCGCCGGCCGTGCCGAACGAATCCGCCGCTCAGCAGGACAGTCAGCCAATGAACGACGTTCTGCGGCAGCTTTTCAACCGCTGAGGGTAGTTGCGCCACGCCACGCCTTTGCAAATCAGGGTTGGCGGCCAAAGTGCGTAATATTCCCGGCGTTCTTGCCCATAATTGGTGCTAACCATGTGGGTGGACCCACAATCCCTGCTACCATTTTGTGCTAGACAGAGCGTGACGCCGGAGCTGCGGAGAGGCAGGCCGGCGCCGGTAAAGTGCCGATGCGCGCGCGAGGCTGCGGCGCACGAGGGTTCCAATGAGCGAGGCCAAGGACAGAGCAGGCTTCCTGCGCAAAGGGCTGTTCGCCAAATACGTCGTCGCCCTGGTCGGCCTCGTCGTGTTTGTGCTGGCGGTCAACGGCGCGATCGAAACCTGGATCACCTACCGCGGCATCAAGAGCTCGGTGAACGACGGCATGTCGGAAAAGGCGGAAGCCACCGCCAAGCGGATCCAGCAATCGCTGTCCGACCTCGAGCGGCAGATTTCCTGGGTGACGCGCGCCTCCTCCAATACCACCGATCTCCGCCGCGCCGACTATGCGCAATTGCTGCGGCAGGTGCCGCAGGTCAGCCAGCTCACGCTGCTCAACGCCCAGGGCCGCGAAGTACTCCGCATGACGCGCCAGACCGTCACCCTGGACAGCTACGCCGATTTCTCCCGCGACGTGCGCCTCACAGAGACGATTTTCCGCGGCACGCCTTTTGCGCCTGCCTATTTCCGCGGCGAGCGGCCCTTTATGTCGATCGCGCTGTCCCACGCCGACAATAGCATCACCATCGCCGAGGTCGACCTCGACTTCCTGTCGGAATTTCTGATCGACGCCCAGGTCGGCAAGGTGGCCTTCGCCTATCTCACCGACGCCAAGGGCGACGTTCTGGCGACATCCTCGACGGGGCCCGAAGTCGGCAAGAACCTGTCGGCGCTGCCGCAAGTGGCAGCCGTCAGCAAGCCGGGCGGCGTGGCGCTCGCATCGGGCACCGACATCCGCGGCAACGCGGTGCTGACCACGGCGAGCCTGATCCCGAAACTCGGATGGCACGTGTTCTTCGAACAGGAGACCGCACAGGCGCTGACGCCGATTCGCGACCAGCTGATGCGGATCGCGCTTCTGATCGGGCTCGGCCTCGTGGTCGCGATCATCGCCGGCACCATCATGGCGCGGCGCATGCTGGTGCCAATCACGGCGCTGCAGGCAGGTGCGCGGCGGCTCGGCGCCGGGGATTTCGGCCACCGCATCGACGTCAAGACGTCCGATGAACTGGAAGAGCTGGCGCACCAGTTCAACGGCATGGCCGGCCAGCTCGCCGAAACCTATTCGAACCTCGAAGCCAAGGTGAAAGAACGGACGCGCGACCTCGCGCAGTCGATCAACGAGCTGAAGGTGCTGGAGGAGGTCGGCCGCGCGGTCGCCTCCTCGCTCGATCTCAACGCGGTGCTGCCGACGGTGGCGGCGCGCGCATTGGAAATCACCCTTGCCGACGCCGTGCTGATCTACGGCTATGACGCAGCCAATCGACAGTTCAACCTGACCGAATCGATCGGCATCGACAGGGCGGCCGAGGGCCGCCACCGCGCCATCGACGCCCATGACTCTCCGCTCGGAGAGGCCGCCGCGACCGGCGAGCCGATCGCGATGCCCGATCTCGCCGCGATGCCCGATCACCCGCTGCGCGACGTCGCGATCGAAGCCGGCTTCCACTCGGTGCTGGTGGTACCGCTGGTCGATCAGACCGGCATTCTGGGCTCCCTGGTGGTGCTGCGGCAGAACGCCGGCGAATTCTCCGGCAATCTGATCGGCCTGATGAAGACCTTCGCGCACCAGGCGGTTCTGGCGATGCGCAATGCGCGGCTGTTCACCGAAGTGGACTACAAGAGCCGCGAGTTGCAGGAGGCCAACGGCATCGTCAGCCAGCAGGCACGCAAGCTGCAGGAGCAGACCGAACAGCTCAAGGACTGGAACAGGTCGCTGGAGGAGCGCGTCGAAACGCAACTGGGCGAAATCGAGCGGATCCGCAAGCTCGAGCGGTTCCTGGCGCCGCAGGTCGCGCAACTGATCGCCTCCTCCGACAGCCCCGAAGGGCTGCTCACCAGCCAACGCCGCGAGGTTACGGTCGTGTTCTGCGACCTGCGTGGCTTCACGGCGTTTACCGAAACCACCGAGCCGGAAGAGGCCATGAACGTGCTGCGCGAGTATCACGCCGCGCTCGGCGAACTGATCTTCAAGTACGAAGGCACGCTCGACCGCTATGCCGGCGACGGCGTGATGATCCTGTTCAACGCACCGATCCAGTTCGACGACCACACCCAGCGCGCCGTGAAGATGGCGGTGGAGATGCGCGACACCATCGGCGAATTGACCGAGAAGTGGCGCAACCGCGGCCACAGCCTGGGCTTCGGCATCGGCATCGCGCTCGGCTACGCGACGCTCGGCCAGGTCGGCTTCGAGCAGCGGCTGGAATACGCCGCGATCGGCAGCGTCACCAACCTCGCCTCCCGCCTCTGCAGCGAAGCCAAGCCCAACCAGATCGTGGTGAGCCGCCGCGTCTACGGCATGGTCGAACAGTGGGTCGAGGGCCGGCCGATCGACGATCTGAACCTGAAGGGGTTCAACCACCCGGTACTGGCGGCGGAAATCTTGAGCTGGCGCGAGACGGTGGACAATGTGGTGGATGCGACGGCGGCAAGACGGAAGAAGATGCAGTAGGGATTTGTAGGTCACGCGGCTCTGCGCCGAGGGATCGATGATGCGCAACCCGACACTTCATCGCCGCCGCAGCCTTCGCCTCCAGGGCTACGACTACAGCATGGCCGGGGCCTATTTCGTGACCATCTGCACGCAGGATCGGGGCTGCCTGTTCGGCGATGTGGTGGACGGCGCGATGCGCCTCAATGAGGCCGTGGAGATAGTGGCGACGCTGTGGGATGGCCTCGCGGCGCGGTTTTCGGGCGTTGGGATTGATCGGTTCGTGGTGATGCCCAATCATCTGCACGGCATTCTCGTCCTGGATGCCGATGCGGGTGGGGCGACCATGGCGGGGCGACGACAGAGAGGGCGACCACGAGGGTCGCCCCTACCGGGATCGTAGGGGCACCCCCGTGGGTGCCCCTGCCACACATGGCGATCCTGTAGGGGCGCCCCTTGTGGGCGCCCGCGTCCGGCTGGGCGATGTCGTTGGCGCCTTCAAATCGTTGGCTACGACCGGCTATATCAATGGCGTCAAGGCCAGAAGCTGGCCGCAATTCCGCGGCCGACTCTGGCAACGCAACTATTGTGAGCACGTCATCCGCGACGAAGGCGCGCTGAACCGCATCCGGCGCTATGTCGATGACAATCCGGCGCGTTGGGAATTCGACGAAGAAAACCCGCGGAAGATCCGGTCATGAGGAATTCCTGTCCTCACGCTCTTCGCGTGCCTTCAATGCCATCCCGGCTGCTGCATCCTTGCCCGCATCTGCGCGAGTTCTTCCAGCCGAGCGTCGATCTGCGTGCGGACCATGGCGATGTCCTTGAGCTGGCGGTCGTCGAGGCGGTACATGGCGACGCGCGTGGCGTGGCGCTCGTGGCGGGCGATCACGGCAGCGAACAGGCGGTTGGCGAGGCGGCGGCTGCGCGCCAGGAACAGGGCGGTACGCCAGGCCAGGGGCCTGGACGACGTCGGAATGGAGGTCAGCATGGTCATGGCTGTGTTCTTCAATGGTTGGCTGGAGGCCGGTTCGGTTGACATCCGCGTTTCTATCGGAGGCCTGCTGCCAGCATGATGGCAGCAGCGGACAAGCAAAGCGCGATCGGCTCAGGTTGGATGAACGATCAAAAAATGAAAGCGACGCGCCGCGTCAGGCCACCTTGCGGCTGGCCGCGAACGCCTTGACGTCGTCGGTGGTCAGCGGCTTGCCGCCGATGCCCCAGTCGCCGCTCGCGACTTCGGAAATCTTGACCCAGGTGACGCCGCGCATGGCTTCGCCCTCGATCGACACCATGGCGTCGGTGAGTCTTTCGATCAACTGGCGCTTCTGCCCGGCATCGAACACGTTCTCGATGACGTGAACTTCAATCAACGGCATTGTCTTCTCCTTGATGTGCCTCGCAGGAGCGAGTGCAGCATCGACAATGCACGCTATGGCCGGCAAAGACTTTCAGGCCGCTGTGATTTTGCCTCCAGACGTTCTTGAGAATCGCGCAAGACGATTGCAGACAATTTATTTCAAACCGGCGCGGCGAAATCCTTCGAGATAATGCGCCTTGTCGGCGGCGTGCTCGAACGGCAGTTCGCTGGCGAGCCAGGCGAGCGTGAGGTTCGGCTGGGTACGATGCACGCCTTCCAGCGCGGACCTGGCGGCTTCAACGCCGCCTTGCATGCCGAGCGAGGCCGTCAGCACGCGGTGCGCGCCAACGAAATCGGTACGCTGCCGCAGCGCTTCGCGGCAATGGCGAATCGCCTCGGCGTAGTTGCCACCGATATACTGGCTATAGGCGCAAACCCCGCAATAGATCGCGGCAAAGGGATCGCGCGGCGACAGTTTCAGCGCCTCGCGCGCGGCGCGATCGCCCTCCTCCCAGCGCCCGCGATAGGCCAGCGCCAGCCCGTAAAGGCCGCGCGCCGGCGAAAAGCTCGGATTGAGCCGCAGCGCCAGCTCGAATTCGGCCAGGCAATCGTCGAAGCGCCGGTAGAACAGATAGACGCTGGCGAGCGCATAATGCGCCCAGGCGTCCTCGCTGTCGGCGAGGATCGCCGCCAGCGCGGCGCGTTCGGCGGCCGGAACGGCCGTGGCCATGTCCTCCCAGCCCATATGGGCGCTGAACGTATGACACGCCGCCAGCAGGCTCAGCGCCTGGCCATAGTTCGGATCGACCGCGATCGCCTTTTCCAACAGCGCCTGTGCCACCAGATTGTCCTGCCGCGTCACGCGCCAGTAGTGCGACAGCGCCCGCATCACCAGACCCCACGCGTCCATGTTGTCGGGCGCCTTGCGGCGGACGCGGAAATTTTCCGCTGCGTAAAGCTGCGGCTCGATCGCTGCGACCACGGCCTGCGTGATCTCGTCCTGCACCGCGAACACGTCGGCGAGATCGCGGTCGTAACGCTCGGCCCACAGATGACCGCCGGTGGAGACGTCGACGAGCTGGGCGGCAATGCGGACGTGGTCGCCCTCCTTGCGCACGCTTCCCTCGACGACATAGCCGACGCCGAGATCCTCGCCGATCGCCTGGTGATGCACGGACTTGCCCTTGTAGACGAACGAGGAGTTGCGCGCGATCACGTAGAACCAGCGCAGCTTCGACAGCGCGGTGATGAGGTCCTCGCTGATCCCCTCGGAAAAATATTCCTGTTCCGGCTCGCCCGAGAGGTTGACGAAGGGCATCACCGCGATCGCGGCGCGATCGAGCACCGGAAACGGCTTGTGCAGCGGTTCGCCGGTGAAATCGAGCGCCGGGGCCGCGACGGTCTGTGCTTCGCCCTGCACTTGGCCGCTGCGCAGCTTCTGCACGTCGCCGACGAAACGAAAGCCCTTGCGCGCGATGGTGCGGATGACGGCCTGGTCCTTGCCGCTATCGCCGACCGCGCGGCGCGCGGCGTTGATCCGGCTCGTCAGCGTCGATTCGGAAACGATGCGGCCATCCCACACCGTCTCGATCAGGTCGTCCTTGGTGACGACATGATCGCGGTTCTCGATCAAATGAACCAGCAGATCGAACACCTGCGGCTCGACCGCCACGCTCTCGCCGCCGCGGGTCAACTCGCGCAGGTTGACGTCCAGCACGTGATCGGAAAAATGAAATTGCACGGCTTCATCCTGTTTGCTCATCATCAGCTTCGCACCGGAAAAGCCTGTCCGGCCGCTTCGTCCCCTACGCTTTCGTCCCGCACGCACTCAAAGGTAGAGCCAAACTACCGGCTAAAAAATGTGCGCGATCTCACAAACGGAAAAATCTCAGTAAAAAATAAGGATCGTCTCAAGGCAAAATCAGCCTGCCATCACAGTCTTTGGGTCCGGACAGGGCCATGTTCGGTTCAACGCGGGCTCATGCCGAGCCCGCATAACGCCGGAGGAGACATCGATGGCCGCCCAAACCGCCACTGCAGCCGCGCCGACCCAGACCGATCCCGTCCCGGATCTCGCCGCCCTCAAGACGCGACAGCAGGCGGCATGGTCGTCGGGGAATTACGCCATCGTCGGCGCGACGCTGCAGATCGTCGGCGAAGAGCTGTGCGAGGCGCTCGACCTCAACGCCGGCTCGAAGGTGCTGGACGTCGCCGCCGGCAACGGCATGGCGACGCTGGCCGCGGCGCGGCGCTGGTGCGACGTCACCTCGACAGACTACGTGCCGGCGCTGCTCGAGCGCGGCCGGGCGCGCGCGACCGCGGAGGGCTGGCAGGTCGAGTTCAGGGAAGCCGACGCGGAGAACCTGCCGTTCGACGACAACAGTTTTGACGCCGTGCTCTCCACCTTCGGCGTGATGTTCACGCCGAACCAGGACCGCGCGGCGGCTGAACTGTTGCGGGTCTGCAAACCCCGGGGCCGGATCGGCCTCGCCAACTGGACGCCGGACGGCTTTATCGGACAACTCTTCAAGACGCTCGGCAAGCATCTGCCGCCGCCCGCCGGAACGAGATCGCCGGCGCTCTGGGGCACGTCCACGCGGCTGCACGACATGTTCGACGCCGGCGCGCGCTCGATCCGCACGGAATCGCGGCTGTTCAAGTTCCGCTACCGCTCGCCCTCGCATTTCCTGGACGTGTTCAAGACCTATTACGGCCCCGTGCTGAAGGCATTCGCCGCGCTCGAGCCCGCCAAGCAGGAGGACCTGCACAATGATTTGCATGCCCTGATCGTGCGGATGAATCGTTCCGGCGACGGCACCATGGTGGTGCCGAGCGAATATCTCGAAGTCGTCATCACCAAGCAGTGAAGCCCTTCGCTTTCAGCCGTTTGGGCGGGCCGTTTGGCAGGCCCGCCCAGATCAATGCCAGGAATTTCAACATGACCGATTTTTCGAACGTATTTGAGATGCCGCGGCGGCCGCGCGAAAAAGTCTGCGTGGTGGCGCTGCATTGCTCGCTCGGCTCGGGCCGCCAGTGGAAGGCGCTCAGCGACGAACTGAAGCACAGCCACCGGTTTCTCGCGCCCGACATATCGGGCTACGGCGCCAATGGATGCGCGCTGGACCTGCCGCTGACGCTGGCCAAAGAGATCTGCACGCTCCGCGACACGCTCGACGATGCCGTGGGGCCGATCCATCTGGTCGGCCATTCCTACGGCGGCGCGATCGCATTTGCAATCGCGACCCGGTCTCCGTTCGCGCACCGGCTCCGCAGCCTGACGCTGATCGAGCCGGTGCTGCCGACGATCTTGTCCGGCAGCGAGTCCGACCGCCGGCTTCATGCGCGCTTCGCGCAGGTCGCGCGCGATGTCTCCGAAGACATCTGGAACGGCTCGATACTCGAGGCGATCGACCAGTTCATGACGTTCTGGGCCGGATCCGCCCCACAGGACCCGCTCTCGGAGGACGTGCGGGCGCGCATGATCGAACGCGCGCACAAGCTGGCGTTCGATTTCCGGGCGGCGTTCGCCGAGGAAGACGTCGCGGAGGCGGCCGCCTCGCTGCAGGTTCCGACGCTGCTGCTGTCGGGCGGGACCTCACCCTATGTCACCCAGCGCATCGTGCAGCGGCTCGGAGAGATCATCGACGGCGCCGAGGTCCGGCATCTGGCCGATGCCGGCCACATGCTGCCGCTCACCCATGCCGCGTCGGTCAATCCGATGATCGCCAGGCACATCGCCCGCGCGGACGAACTTGCCCGCGTTCCGCTGGCGCTCGAAACGGCGCCGTCGGAGGCCTTCAGCGGGGCGAAAGGCTGCTCCGAAGCGACGTCTTGAAGCGACTTCTTCGCTTGGCGCGGATGCGGCCCTTCTGGTATCGGTTACGCCGAAACCGGGAACGATTGACTGATGCCGAAAGCCGCACGCCCACGTGACTTCTCGCCCAGACTGGCTCCCCTGATCGCTGCGGGGATGCTCTGCCTGCTTTCCGGTCCCGCGGCGGCGGCCGATGAAGAAGCGCCCCCGAAGGGCGCAGCCGTGACCGTTCTCAAGGCCGCGAAGGCCTGCTTTGCGAATATCGTCGAGGTTTCCGGCACCATCATCGCGCGCGAAGAGACCCAGGTGCGCCCGGAGCGGATGGGGCTGAAGGTCGCCGAGGTGATGGTCGAGGCGGGCGACAACGTCACCGCGGGCCAGGTGATGGCGCGGCTGACGCTTCCGGAGGGCGGGCAGATTTCGGTGCAGGCGCCGGTCGCCGGCATCATCTCGGCCTCGACGGCGTCCGTCGGCGCGATGGCGTCAGGCAAGGGTGAGGCGCTGTTCTCGATCATCGCGCGTGGCGAGTTCGATCTAGTCGGCATGGTGCCGACCCGCGACATTGCAAAGCTGCAGGTCAACCAGACCGCGCGGATCAAGGTGATCGGCGCCGGCGAAGTCGACGGGCGGGTGCGGCGGCTGTCGACCACCGTGGAGCCGAACAGCCAGCTCGCGCAGGTATTCCTCGCCGTCACCACCAACCGCCGTTTGCTGGTGAATTCGAGCGGCCGCGCAAAGATCAAGACCGGGCAGAGCTGCGGCGTCTCGGTGCCGCTCACCGCGATCCTCTACGGCTCCGCCGGCACCGTGGTGCAGGTGGTGCGCCGCGCCCGCGTCGAAACGCGGCGGGTGGAGACGGGATTGATGTCGGCCGGACAGGTTGAGATCACCTCCGGCCTGCAGGAAGGCGACATCGTCGTCGCCCGCGCCGGCGCATTGTTGCGCGAAGGCGATCCGGTGCGCGCGGTGACGGCGAGCGCGGATACTAAGTAGCTGCCATTGCGGAGTCGTCCCTGCGTTCGCAGGGACGAGGGCGCTGGGCTTTAGCCGCCGATGCGGACGTCTTCCATCAGGGACGACGAGACCTGCGGCACCTGCTCGCCGTCGGAGGCGCGGGAGACCGAGATGCGGGTCTTGTTGAAAGCGGCGGCGGCGCCGGACTGCGAGTTCAGATTGTTCAACAATTCGGTGACCAGCACGCTGTGCTGGCCCTTGCCGTCATCGGCCACCTTGCCCGGCGTCGCCGAAGTCAGGATCAGCGCGTTGTCCGGCGTCGAGATCGGCGCCAGCCCGTGGGAGTAGGAGCGGAAGCGGCGCTCATAGGGGTTGCGGCGGGAGGCGTCGACGACGACGAGCTTGGCCTTGGCGCCCTTCTCGGTCATGGCCTCGAGCACCTGCTCAATGCTGACCCCGTCGCGGCGCACGTCGCCTTCCTTCCAGATCGCGGCATCGACCGGGATCATGAAGCTTTCGCGGCCGACCTGCACGCCATAGCCGCCATAGAACAGCATCGCCACGGTGTCCGGCTTGATCTTGGCCTTCATGCGGGCGATGGCGCGTGCCATGTCATCCTTGGTGGCGTCCTCCACCACGTCGACGTCAAAGCCCTTGGCGCGCAGCGCTGCAGTGAGGCCGCGGGCATCATTGATCGGCTGGGACAGCGGCGCTGACGCATCGGGATAATGGCCGTTGCCGATCACGAGCGCGACACGGCTAGTGGTGCCGCCGATCGAGCTGGTTTGTTCGGTGCCAATGGCCTTGGCGGCATCGAGCGAACGCTTGTTCAGCGCGGCATGCGCGCCGAGCCCGAGCGACACCAGGCCGGCGAAAGCCACGGCGATGGTGGCGGTGCGACGGGAGATGCGGAGCTTACCCAGGTTCATCGCGTTACCATCCCAAGTTTGTCTAAAAGGCACCAAGCAAGAATGCGCGAGTTTTTCGCGTGATCGCCGTTTAGGTTTAGAGGGGTTGCAGGGTCTGTGACGTTCAATTGCGCTAAATTTGCGGCACCGCAGCAAGCGGGCTTTTAGCCGGAAGAGACATTCCAAACAACCTCATTTGATGCATGGACCCCATTTCGAGCCAGATACTGGTCCAAAGTTAATTTCATTTAAGTGATCTACATCACATTTGTGTTTTTCTCGGATTTGTATATTTTTCAAAGGCTTGCAGGCCTATCCCGGCCGGCGGTGGTCGCGTTGAGCGGTGTGCCATGCTTAACGCAACCCTTCCTTCACCGTTCCGGCGGAAAGAAACTGCATGGGCTTCCACACTATTGCCGGCGCCGCATTCCGGTCGCTGACCGCGCGGAAAGACGGCCCGTCGCTATATGACGTCTGCGATCCCGTACTGCTGAAATACAACGGCGGCGATCCCCATCTCGGCCAGTTCTATCGGACGGCACTCGGCAATCCGGCGCTGCGGCCGCTGTTGCGGCGGACCGGGCTGCCGGCGCTGCGAGACCAAAAGCGGTTTGGTGCCCTGCAAGAGGCGCTGATCCGGGCGCGCGACGATGCCGAGCCCGACTGGGCCGCGGTCGGCGCCCCGGTCGCCGAACTGATGGCCGATATCGGCGTCAGCCACCCTTCCCCGCTGCCGGTGGCGGCGAACGGCCGCGCGCCCGGCGCCGGCGAGATCGACCGGGTGATCCGCCGCTGCGGCGGCCATCTCCTGGGCTCGTTCGCCAGAAACGGCTTCATTCCGACCTATGCCGCCTTCAACCTGATCGGCGACGCGGACATGGGCGGGCGCGAAATGCTGATGGCGCTGACCGGGCTGAACTCCCGCGGCTACAAGAATTCAACCCTGCTGTTCAACCTGGCGCGGATCTTCATCGCGCACTCGCCGGCGCGCGCGCTGATCAACCCGCCCTGGAAGGGGATCGCCGAAGAGATGTGGCAACCGATGCAGATCCGCCACCGCTCGGCCTATTACGACGCCTTCTTTGTCGAGGCGCTGTTGAGCTATGTCGAGAGCGGCCTCGCCTCGGCCGATGAGTCCGCGGCGTCGCGGCGCGCCATCGCAGACATGGTGGATTTCTGCCTGAAGACCTCGGCCGAGGAAGTGCCCTCGCATGACGGCTCGACCGTGCGCGTCATCACCGCGCTCGCGCCGCTGCCGCATCCGCGCTTCTCCCGCTTCTTCGCCCAGATCAAGCAGGATCTCGGCTTCGGCATCTACGTGCCGGATTGCGACACCACCGCCTGCGCATTCTCGGCGGCGACGCAGGCCGGATCGACCGATCCGATCCTCGACCAGCCGCTGTTGGACTTCTACCGTGGCTATCAGGTGCGGGAAGGCGGCAACGAGCCGCGCGTCACCGTGCCGTTGAACGAAAATATCGACTATGAGGGCGGCGTCGCCACCTGGATCGACAACATCAAGGGCGAACGGCCCTACGGCAACGACCTCGACCCCACGTTGAACCTCGACATTCTCGAAGTCTCGTTCCGCAACCTCAAGCGCTGGAACATTCTGGAGACGCCGCAGCGGCTGGAGACGGTGCATCGCATCCTGGGCTTCCAGCGGCGGCTGGCTGAGAGCGGCGAATTCCGGAATCCGCGTTCGCATATCTACTATCTGCCGGAATTGTACTCCGCCTATTTCGGCCGCTGCCATGCCGCGTTCATGGCATTGCCCGAAGCGGCGCGGCGGGCGATCGATCCGGACGGCGCGTTCGCGTTCATCCGCGACAAGGTGCTTGGCTATGTCGAAGGCGAATTAATTGCGCGCGAGATGAACCCGTTCGACGCCGCGCTGGCGCTGATGGCGCTGACCCATCTCGGCGCCGACGTGAAAACCTTCGCGCCGGCGCTGAGCTGCATCATGGCCCAGTTCGGCGAGGGCGGCCGGCACGGGCCGTACAAGGCCTATGAGTGGAACAAGATGAAGACGCCGACGCGGATTCTGGTCGGCGGGCCGGAGGTGACATCGGCGTTCGTGCTGATGGCGCTGGTGCTGGCAAGGAAGCGGATGGCGTCAGGCAATGCCTGACACGCGCTTGCTTACCCTCCGCTGAAGGCAGGTGGACATCTCGCGGGAAGTTGACAACGATGTGACGGCCAACTCTGGCCAGATGGTTCCATTGTCCGCACACTCCGTCTCTTTCCGCTGCGGGGACTGCCGATGACATTACGGAAATTGCTGCCCGCGGTATTGCTGATGTCGCTGCCCGCCATGGCGCAGGCGGCTGACATCGCCGGCGTGCCGAAAATCCGCGAGGGTGACTATCTCAACATCGGCAACCATCGCATCCGGCTTGGCGGCATCGACGCGCCGTCGGTCGATCAGCTCTGCCTCAACACCAAGGGCGAACGTTGGGCTTGCGGCGCGGCGGCGCGCGACGAACTGGCAAAGCGTTTTGGCGGCAAGAACTGGATCTGCCGCACCAGGCCGGCCGCCGACCGCCGCGGCCGCACCGTGGCGCGCTGCGAGGCCGACGGCGAAGACATTCAGAAATGGATGGTGTCGAACGGCTGGGCCCTGGCGCTGACGCGAATATCGCGCGACTACGAGGCCGAGGAGAAGGCCGCGCGCGAGGCCAAGGCCGGCATGTGGCAGGGCGCGTTCATCGCACCGTGGGACTGGCGCGTCCGCAACAAGAAAACCGCGATTCTCGGCGCCATCAAGCCGCCCGAGAATGCCCGGACGGTGCTGCTGGCATCGGCATCGGGCGCGAGCGCGCCCTCGCCAGACTGCACCATCAAGGGCAACGTCAACCGCTCCGGCGAATGCATCTTCCACCAGCCGACCAGCCGGTGGTATGCGAAAATCGAGATGAAAATTTCAAAAGGCACGCGCTGGTTCTGCTCGGTAGAGGAGGCCGAAGCCGCAGGTTGCAGAGAGACGCGGCGGTAGTTTTTTTGTAACCTCGCCCCGTGAAGAAACGGGGAGAGGGAGTGACAGCATCCAGGCCTCGAATTGAAAGAAAATTGCGGCGGCAGCGTCGCGGCGGGTGGCGGCGGGCGATGATGCTGATGCTCGTCATCCTCGGCGGCTATGGCCTGCTCGCCTATCTGGTGCTGCCGGAGTTCTGGACGCACTACGAGCATCAGCGCGGGCTTGCTGACATGCCGATGGTGACGCGCACCGCGCAGGGCATTCCCGGCGACCCGATGAATGTCGGACTGATCGGCGACGTTGCCGACGTGGTCTGCGCGATGCACGCGGCCGGCTGGTATCCGGCCGACCGAATCACGCTGAAATCATCGATCGAGATCGTCGGCAGCGTGCTGCTGGACCGTCCCTACCGCGACGCGCCAGTCAGCAATCTCTACTATCTCGGCCGCCGCGAGGATCTTGCCTATGAGAAGCCGATCGGCACCAGCGCCGACCGCCGCAACCATGTGCGTTACTGGAAGGTGCTGGAAAGCGGCCAGGAGAAGCGGCCGGTCTGGCTTGGCGCGGCGACCGAGGATCGCGGCGTCGGCGTCAGCAAATACACGGGGGCCGTGACCCATCATATCAGCGCCGACCTCGACGCCGAGCGCGCGCGGCTTTCCGCCGACCTGGAAAATGCCGGCATGGTGGAAGCAAAGTATCAGGTAACCGGCATTGGGCCGACGATCGCGGGCCGCAATGGCGGCGGCGATCCCTACTACACAGACGGCGAGATCTGGGTGCTGCGGCTGGTTGAAGCCTGCAGGAAGCGCGAAGGCCCGGCGGTGACGATCCCGAGCCCGCCGGCGACCCGACTGAAGGATCAGATCTGGCGCGCGATCGCGGATGCCGTGGCAAAATAGCGGGCAGGATCTGCCGCGATTGTGGGGAGCAATGAGAACAATTTGATCTGCTTTTGCAGTTCTGGATTGCTTCGCAGCGCTCGCAATGGCGGTTGCGATCGAATATTGTCGGGATTGAACCAAGCGCTCGACCGAGCGTACCTGCCAATCAAGGAAAACCGACAGATGACCGTTCGCGCGGGCCGGGAATTTCTGGCCATCCCGGGGCCTACCACCATGCCCGACGAAGTGCTGCAGGCGATGCATCGCCCGGCGCTCGACATCTATTCCAGCCAGATGGTGGAGTTGACCGAGAGCCTGCTCGCCGACCTCTCAAAACTGTTCGCCACCAACGGCAAGACCTACATCTACATCGCCAACGGCCATGGCGCGTGGGAAGCGACGCTCTCCAACGTGCTGTCGCGCGGCGACAAGCTGCTGGTGCTGGAAAGCGGACGCTTTGCGATCGGCTGGGGACACGCAGCGTCCTTGATGGGCGTCGAGGTCGAGGTGCTGAAGGGCGACTGGCGCCGCGCCATCCGTCCCGCGGAAGTCGAGGCGCGTCTGAAGCAGGACAAGGAGCATCGCATCAAGGCGATCGTCGCGGTGCAGGTCGATACCGCCTCGGGCGTCTATAACGACATCGAGGCGATCGGCAAGGCGATCAAGGCCGCCGGGCATTCGGCGCTGTTCATGGTCGACACCGTGGCTTCGCTCGGCTGCATGCCGTTCGAGATGGACAAATGGGGCGTGGACGTCACGATGTCGGGCTCGCAGAAGGGCCTGATGACGCCCCCGGGCCTGGGCTTCGTCGCCGCCAATGCGCGCGCGCTTGAGGTGCACAAACATGCCAATCTGCGCACTCCCTATTGGGACTGGAGCGAGCGCGAGGGCACCGAGCACTACCGCAAATACGCCGGCACGGCACCGATCCATCTGCTGTTCGCGTTGCGCAAGGCGATCGACATGCTCCACGCCGAGGGACTGGAAAACGCTTTCCTGCGGCATCGCCTGCTCGCCGAAGCGGTGCGCCGCGCGGTGGCGGCGTGGTCCGAAGGGCAGGTGCTCGGCTTCAACGTCGCGGAAGCCCATGAGCGCTCCAACACGGTGACGACGGTGACGATGAACGGCGCCGATCCAGCCGCGCTGCAGCGGTACTGTAAGGAAAAATGCGGGGTGGTGCTCGGCACCGGCATCGGCGACCTCTCCGGCCAGGCGTTTCGCATTGCCCATATGGGCCATGTCAACGCGCCGATGATTCTGGGCACGCTCGGCGTGATCGAGGTCGGCCTCAACGCGCTGAAGATTCCGCACGGCAAGGGCGGAACCACGGCTGCGATCGAATATCTCGGAGAGAATGTCGGAGCGTGAGCCGCGACGGCCAGCAGGATGGGTGGAGCTCTTCGCGAAGCCCATCCAACAAGTCAGCGTGTCTCGCCATGTGAAATCCCGCGCGAACAACCTTTCGCCCTGCGCCTCAACTCCCTTTCCCGAGCGGCTTTTGTCCGTATACTGACATGCCAAGCCGGGCGCTGATCCGTGCATGAATCAAAGTGTGGGAGTGAGCGTTGGCTTCGGTGGATTTGCGCGGCCTGACCAAGCGATTCGGTTCGCTGGCGGTGGTCGATAACGTCTCCCTGAAAATCGACCATGGACAGTTGGTCTGCCTGCTCGGCCCGTCGGGCTGCGGCAAAACCACGACGCTGCGGCTGATCGCCGGATTCCTCGAACCGTCCGACGGCGAGATCCATGTCGGCGAGCGGCTGGTGTCGTCGAAGGCGCGCACGCTGCCGCCCGAGCAGCGCAACATGTCGATGATCTTTCAGAGCTACGCGCTGTGGCCGCACATGACGGTGACGGAAAACATCGTTTACGGCCTGCGCCTGCGAAAGATGGACCGCGACACCATCGCCAAGAAACTGGCGGCGATCCTGGCGACGACGAAGCTCGAGGCGCTGGCGCAGCGCTATCCCGGCGAACTTTCCGGCGGGCAACAGCAGCGGGTTGCGCTGGCGCGCGCGCTGATCGTCGAACCGGAGACGCTATTGCTCGACGAACCGCTCTCGAACCTCGACGCCAATTTGCGCGAGGAGATGCGCTTCGAAATCCGCCGGCTGCACGACGAATACCGCTACACCACGGTGTACGTCACCCACGACCAGTCCGAGGCGATGACGACCGCCGACCTGATTGCGGTGATGAATGGTGGAAAGATCGACCAGTTCGGCACGCCCGAGGACATCTATGCCCGCCCGGACTCCGAATTCGTGGCGCGCTTCATCGGTGCCAGCAATGTCATCAAGGGCACGGCGCTCGACGCCAGCCATGTCAGCTTTGCGGGTTCGACGCTGAAAGTGGTCGGCGCGTCGCTGATGTCGGGACGAAGCGCGGCGGTCGCGATCCGCCAACACGATATCGGACTGTCGATCACGCCGCCCGCCTCGCCCGAAAACGCCATCAAGGGCGTCATCACCCGCCAAGTCTATCTCGGCGCGGCACGCGACTACATGGTCGAGATCGCCGACGGGAGCAGCCTGCGCGCCACCACGCCGACCGAAACCAATGTGCCAAAGGGCAGCGAGATCTGGCTGACCCTGCCGCCCGAACGCTGCCGGGCGCTGAAGCGGTAACAGCAAGAAGCGGGAGGACGCGATGAAGGGAAAACGGCTTCCCAGGAGAGATATCCTGCAGGGCGCGGCCACGCTCGCCGCCGGAGCCGTGTTCGCCGCCCCCGTGCGCGCCCAGGCGCCGGAGCCGGTTGCGATCACGCCGGCGCTGGTTGAGGCGGCGAAGAAGGAAGGCAAACTGGTTTTCTATTCGTCGATGGACCTGCCGGTCGGCGAAAAGCTCGGCAAGGCCTTCGAGGCCGCCTATCCCGGCGTCACCGTGCAGATCGAGCGCTCCGGATCGGAGCGGCTGTTCCAGCGCATCGACCAGGAATTTGCGAGCAGTATACGCGCCGTCGACGTGATCAACACCTCGGACGCATCGCACATCATCACCTGGAAGCGAAACAAATGGCTGGCGCCGTTCGTCTCGGAAGACATGGCGCGGCATTTCCTGCCTGAATACCGCGACCCCGACCACCATCATGACCGCAACGTTCCAGATGGTGCGCGAGCTCGGCTGGGAATACATGGAAAGGCTCGCGAAGCGGGCGTACCGACGGTCTCGGGTCCGACGGCGATATTTGCCTCGGCGCCGCACCCCCACGCCGCGCGGCTGTTCCAGGCGTGGTTTCATACGCGCCAGACGCAGCAGTTCTTTTGCGACTACACCGCACAATATTCGGTTCATGCGCAGGTGCAGTCGAAACCGGGCCGGCGAAAGCTTTCCGACATCAAGCTGATGAAGGAGGATGCCGAGGGCGTAGAGAAGATGGCGGAAGAAATCAAGACGCGCTACGCGCGGCTGTTCAAGGTGTAGAGATGCACGAACTCAGCTCTCGCCGTCATTCCGGGGCGTCGCGGAGCGACGAACCCGGAATCCATGTCAGCCGGATAGTTGGATTCCGGGTTCGCGCTACGCGCGCCCCGGAATGACGAGGAAAGAGCTATCGCATGACCACCGTCACTCTTACCTCCGCCGACCCCCGCAAATCCCACCTCGACGTCACCCGCCCCGTCCTGTGGCTTTTCGCCGCCTTCATGGTTCTGCTGATCGTGCTGCCGCTGTCGTGGCTCGCGGTGTTCGCCTTCACCGACAAGGCGCGCAGCCCGACGCTGCAAAATTTCGTCACGCTGTTCACCGACCCGGCGTTCCTCGATCCGCTCGGGACGACGGCGATCATCGCCACCACCTCGGCGGTGATCTGCTGCCTGGTCGCGGCGCCGATCGGCTGGCTGGTGTCGCGCACCGACATGCCGGGGCGCCAGATCATCCGCGCGCTGGTGACGGCATCGTTCGTCACGCCGCCATTTCTCGGCGCGGTGGCCTGGGAACTGCTGGCGGCGCCGAACAGCGGCCTGCTGAACCAGCTGTATCGCTATCTCACCGGCGCCGAAAATCCGCTGTTCGACATCTATTCACTGACCGGGCTGATCTTCGTGATCTCCTGCTACACGTTTCCGTTTGTCTTCGTGCTGGTCGCCAATGCGCTCGACAACATGCCCGGCGAGTTGGAAGACGCCTCCGCCATTCTCGGCGGCAAGGCCTGGACCACGGCGCGGCGCGTCACGATCCCGCTCGCTTTGCCCGGGCTGGTCGCGGGCGCCTTGATCGCGTTCCTGCAGGCGATGACGCTGTTCGGATCGCCGGCGATCCTGGCACTGCCGGCCGGCTTCCACACCATGACGACGAAGATCTGGAGCCTGTTTCAGTATCCGCCGAAGCTGGAACTGGCGGCGGCCGCCGCCGTCCCGCTGCTGCTGCTGACGATCCTGCTGCTGCAAGGCCAGAAATTCCTGCTCGGCCGCCGCGGCTTTTCCATAGTCGGCGGCAAGTACGGCGCGCCGCGCCCGGTCGAGATGAAGCGCTGGCGCTGGGCGGCGCTGGCGTTCTGCCTGATCGTGCTGCTCAACCCGGTGTTCCTGCCGTATCTCGCGCTGCTCAACGCGGCGTTCTCGCCGAATGCCACCACGCTGGTGACGCCTTCGACCGCCACGCTGCACAACGTCGTGTTCGTCTTCACCGAATTGTCGTCGACCCAGCTGGCGCTGAAGAACACGGTGATCCTCGGCGCCTCGACGGCGACGATCGGCACCATCCTGGCGCTGGTCGTCGCCTACGTCACCACCCGCCGCGTGATCGGAAGCCACCGCATCCTCGGCTTCCTCGCCACCGCACCGGTTGCGGTGCCCGGCATCGTACTCGGCGTCGGGCTGTTCCTGAGCTACACGCGGCCACCCTTCGTGCTCTACGGCACGCTGTGGATTTTGCTGCTGGCGTTCCTCACCATCAATCTGCCCTCGGCCTATCAGCAATTGCAGGCGGCGTTTGCGACCATCCATCCCGAACTGGAAGACGCCAGCCGCATCCTCGGCGCGACGCGCCTGCAATCTCTGTGGCAGATCACGGCGCCGCTGCTCCGTACCGGCGTGATCGCGACATGGTGCTTCATCTTCATCGGGGTGATGCGTGAACTGTCGGCGGCGATCGTGCTGTTCACGTCGCAGACCAAGGTGCTGTCGGTTCTGATCTACGACCTCAACGAAAGCGGCGACCTCGCCGCGATCTCGGTGCTCGGCATCGCCATGCTGGTGATCACGTTCACGGTGGTGCTCGCGGTGAACCGGATCCCGATGTTCGGCGGCGGCGCCGCGTCCAGGTTGCGGAATAGCTAGCGACGCCCCTACCGTCATGCGAGCGCCGCGAAGCAATTCACGCCTCGGAATGGCGATAGACGGGGTCCTTCGCTGCGCTCGCAATGACGGAGGAGAGACCGTATATAGGTCGGAACCCCAAGCCCAATGAGGATTGAGTGACCGAGCCTTCCGCCAAGAACGCTGCCGCAGCGCCCGTCGCCCCGCGTCGTCCGCATTCCTTTACCACGCACGGTATCACCGTCACCGACGATTACGCGTGGTTGAAAGATCCGAAATGGCAGGAGGTGCTGCGCGATCCCGCGATCCTGAACCCGGACATCCGAACATACCTGGAAGCGGAGAACGACTATACCGAGAGCCTGCTCGGCCATACCGCTGCCCTGCAGAAGACGCTGGTCGCGGAAATGCGCGGGCGGATCAAGGAAGACGACTCCAGCGTGCCCGCGCCGGACGGCCCGTTCGCCTATCTGCGCAAATTCCGCGAGGGCGGGCAGCACGAGCTGTTCGGCCGCACGCCGCGCGACGGCGGCGAAATCCAGATCGTGCTCGACGGTGACGCACTGGCCAGGGACCACGAATATTTCAAATTCGGCGGCGCGCGGCATTCGCCCGATCACAAGCTGCAGGCCTGGAGCGCCGACACCAAGGGCTCGGAATATTTCTCGATCCGCGTGCGCGACTGGGCGGACGGCAAGGACCGCGACGATCTGGTCGAGGAGACCGATGGTGGCATCGTCTGGAGCAAGGACTGCAGCAGCTTCTTCTACGTCAAGCTCGACGACAATCATCGGCCGATGCAGGTGTGGCGGCATCGGCTGGGAACCAAGCAGGCCGACGACACGCTGGTCTATGAGGAGCAGGATCCCGGCTGGTTCACGCATCTGCACGAGAGCTCGTCCGGCCGCTTCTGCGTGATCGCCGGCGGCGACCACGAAACTTCCGAGCAGCGGCTGATCGACGTCGCCAATCCCGACGCGCCGCCGCGCCTGGTCGCCGCGCGCGAAGAGGGCGTGCAGTATTCGCTGGCCGATCGCGGCGACGAACTGTTCATCCTGACCAATGCCGACGGCGCCATCGACTTCAAGGTCGTCACCGCGCCGCTCGCCGCGCCGGAACGCGCCAACTGGCGCGACCTGATTCCCTATCGCGAGGGGGTCTATGTGCTCGATGTCGAGCTTTATGCCGGCCACATGGTGCGGCTGGAGCGCGCCAACGCACTGCCCGCCATCGTCATCCGCGATCTCAAAACCGGGGAGGAGCACGCCATCGCCTTCGACGAAGCGGCCTATTCGCTGGACACGATGGGCGGCTACGAGTTCGAGACCACCAATCTGCGGTTCTCCTATTCCTCGATGACGACGCCCGCGGAGGTCTATGACTACGACATGGCGACGCGCGCGCGCATCCTGCGCAAGCGCCAGGAGATTCCGTCCGGCCACAACCCGGCCGACTATGTCACCACGCGCATCATGGCGACGTCGCATGACGGAGCACAGGTGCCGGTCTCGATCCTGCATCGAAAAGACCTGGTGCGCGACGGCAAGGCGCCGCTGCTGCTCTACGGCTACGGCTCCTATGGCATGGCGATGCCGGCGTCCTTTGCGGCCAACCGGCTGTCGCTGGTCGACCGCGGCTTCGTCTACGCCATCGCGCATATCAGGGGTGGCGCCGACAAGGGCTGGGGCTGGTATCTCGACGGCAAGCGCGAGAAGAAGACGAACTCGTTCGACGATTTCGCCGCGGCCGGGCGCGCGCTGATCGATGCAAAGTATACCAGCGCAAAGCGCATCGTCGGCCATGGCGGCAGCGCCGGCGGCATGCTGATGGGCGCCGTCGCGAATCGTTCCGGCGAATTGTTCGCCGGAATCGTCGCCGAAGTACCGTTTGTCGACGTGCTGAACACGATGCTCGACGACACGCTGCCGCTGACGCCACCCGAATGGCCGGAATGGGGCAATCCGATCGAGAGCGAAAAAGATTTTCGCACCATTTTGTCGTACTCGCCCTACGATAATCTCGCAGCGAAGGAATACCCCGCGATCCTCGCGATGGGCGGCTTGACCGATCCGCGCGTCACCTATTGGGAGCCGGCCAAATGGATTGCCCGCCTGCGCGCGACCATGTCAGGCGGCGGCCCGGTACTGTTGCGCACCAACATGGGCGCCGGCCACGGCGGTGCGTCCGGGCGCTTCAACCGGCTCGATGAAGTCGCGATCGTCTATGCGTTCGCGTTGTGGGCGGTGGGATTGGCGGAGGCGTAGCCATCGTCATCCCAGCGAAGGCCGGGATGACGGTGGAGATTACCGTCCGTTCTGCTTTCGCCACTCGGCGAAATCCGTCATCGTTTGCGGATCGGTCGCCGGATAGAGCCCAAAGATGCCACGGCCGCCGCGGACCTGCTCGGTGACGAAATCCTCGAACGCGGTCATCTCAACCGCCTCATTCGCGATCTCGTCGGCAAGATGCGCGGGAATCACGATGACGCCGTCGGCATCGCCGAGAATGACGTCGCCGGGAAACACCGGCGCGTCGCCGCAGCCGATCGGCCCGTTGATCTCGATCGCCTGGTGCAGCGTCAGGTTGGTCGGCGCGCTGGGCCGGTGGTGATAGGCGGGAAAGCCGAGGGCGGCGATTTCGGCCGAGTCGCGGAAGCCGCCGTCGGTGATCACGCCGGCGCAGCCGCGCTGCATCAGCCGCGTCACCAGGATAGCACCCGCGGAAGCGGCGCGCGCGTCCTTGCGGCTGTCCATGACAAGCACCGCGCCGGGCGGACAATCCTCGATCGCCTTGCGCTGCGGATGGCTGCGGTCGCGGAACACGTCGATCGTGTTGAGGTCCTCGCGCGCCGGCATGTAGCGCAGCGTGAAGGCTTCGCCGACCAGCACCGGCTGGTGCGGCCCGACCGGATGCACGTCCTGGATCATCTGGATGCGAAAACCGCGCTTGAACAAAGCGGTTGCGACCGTGGCGGTCGAAACGGTCTTCAACCTGTTGCGGGTGACGTCGGTCAGCTTGGGCATGGGACACTCTCTCTTGTCATTCCGGGGCGCGCCACTTGGCGTGAACCCGGAATGACGGGGTCAGTAGATCGCGGGCTCGTCGACCGGCTTGCCGAAGCCGGTCTCGAGAAAATCGAAATCGCAGCCTTCATTGGCCTGCTTGATATGGCGCGAGAACATCCAGCCATAGCCGCGCTCGTAGCGCGGCTGCGGCGCCTGCCATGCGGCACGGCGGTTTGCCAGTTCTTCTTCGGAGACATCGAGGTTGATCGTTCGCGCGTTGACGTCGAGCGTGATGTTGTCGCCGTTCTGCACCAGCGCCAGCGGGCCGCCGATATAGGACTCCGGCGAGACGTGCAGGATGCAGGCGCCGTAGCTGGTGCCGCTCATTCGCGCGTCCGACAGCCGCACCATGTCGCGCACCCCCTGCTTCACCAGCTTGGTCGGGATCGGCAGCATGCCCCATTCCGGCATGCCAGGCCCGCCCTGCGGTCCGGCATTGCGCAAAATCAGGACGTGATCGGCGGTAACGTCCAAATTTGGATCGTCGATGGCCTTCTTCATCGAGGGGTAATCGTCGAACACCAGCGCTGGGCCGGTGTGCTTGAGGAAACGCGCCTCGCAGGCGCTCGGCTTGATCACGCAGCCGTCGGGCGCGAGATTGCCCTTGAGCACAGCGAGCGCGCCCTCCCTGTAGATGGGATTTTCGACGGTGCGGATGACGTCGTCATCGTAGACTTCGGCGCGCGCGATGTTGTCGCCGAGGCTCCGGCCGGTCACCGTCATGGCGTCGAGATGCAGATGCGGCTTGATGCGGCTCATCAGCCCCGGCAGGCCGCCGGCATAGAAGAAATCCTCCATCAGATATTTGTCGCCGCTCGGCCGGACGTTGGCGATCACGGGCACCGTGCGGCTCGCCTTCTCGAAATCGTCGAGCCCGACGTCCTGCCCGGCGCGGCGCGCCTGCGCGATCAAATGGATGATCGCGTTGGTCGAGCAGCCCATCGCCATCGCGACCGTGATTGCGTTTTCGAATGCCTTGCGGGTCTGGATCCTGGCCGGGGTCAGATCCTCCCACACCATCTCGACGATGCGGCGGCCGCATTCGGAGGCCATGCGAATGTGGCCGGCATCGGCGGCGGGAATTGACGACGCGCCCGGCAGCGTCATGCCGATCGATTCCGCGATCGCCGTCATGGTCGAGGCGGTGCCCATGGTCATGCAGGTGCCGTAGCTGCGCGCGATGCCGGCCTCGACGTCGACCCAGTCCTTGTCGGAAATTTTTCCGGCGCGGCGCTCGTCCCAGTATTTCCAGGCGTCCGAGCCCGAGCCCAGCGTCTTGCCCTTCCAGTTGCCGCGCAGCATCGGCCCGGCCGGCAGATAGATCGTCGGCAGGTTCATGCTGGTGGCGCCGAGCAGCAGGCCCGGCGTGGTCTTGTCGCAGCCGCCCATCAGCACCACGCCGTCGACGGGATGGCCGCGCAGCAATTCTTCGGCGTCCATCGCCAGCATGTTGCGGTAGAGCATCGTGGTCGGCTTCAGCAGCGATTCCGACAGCGAGAGCGCCGGCAATTCCATCGGAAAGCCGCCCGCCATCAGGACGCCGCGCTTGACGTCGTCGACCCGGCTCTTGAAGTGCATGTGGCAGGGCTGCGCATCCGACCAGGTGTTGACGATCGCAATCACCGGCCGGTCCTTCCACTCTTCCGGCGCATAGCCCATCTGCATGGCGCGGGAGCGATGGCCGAAGGCGCGGAGATCGTCGGGCGCGAACCAGCGCGCGCTGCGGAGGTCGGCGGGGGTCTTCTTGCTCATGATTGCGTGCCCCATTTCTGGACGGTGTTGCGCTCAAGGGTGCGAAAGATCAGGTTTTCGACGATGAGGCCGATCACGATGACGGTCAACAGGCCGGCGAACACGGCGGGAATGTCGAGCAAATTGCGGTTCTCGAAGATGAACCAGCCAAGGCCACCCTGCCCCGACGAGACGCCGAACACGAGTTCGGCGGCGATCAGCGTGCGCCAGGCAAACGCCCAACCGATTTTCAAGCCGGTGAGAATGGAGGCAAAGGCGGCGGGGATCAGGATGCGGAACACGTAGGGCAGGCCGCGCAGGCCGTAGTTGCGGCCGACCATCCGCAGCGTGTTCGACACGCTCTTGAAGCCGGAATGGGTGTTCAGCGCGACCGGCCACAGCACGGAATGGATCAGCACGAATACGAGACTGCCATTACCGAGCCCGAACCAGATCAGCGCCAGCGGCAGCAGCGCGATCGCCGGCAGCGGATTGAACATCGCGGTGATGGTTTCGAGGAAATCCGTGCCGATCCGGGTCGAAATCGCGAGGATGGTGAAGATCGCCGCCAGGAAGATACCGGCGGCATAACCCATGAACAGAACCTTTAGCGACGCCCAGGCGCGCAACGGAATGGTGCCGTCGCGCACCTTGTCCCACATCGTGGTGATGGTGTCGTAGAAGGTGGGGAACAGCAGCGGGTTGTTCAGCACCGTGCCGTAAATCTGCCAGGCCGCAGCGAGGAAGATGATGATCACGCTCTTGCGGACAAAGCCGTCGTTCCACAACAGCTCCGGCACGGTGAGTTTTCGCTCGACCTCAGCCGGCACGGCCGCGGTCAGCTCGGCCGCATCGCGCAACAGAATTCTTGCCTCACCCATCGCTTGCTCCCTCAATGCGCCGTGGCGGCGTCGGCGAACAGCAGATCATGGATCTGCTTTTCCAGCCGCGCGGCGCTGCCGTCTTCGCCGGAGACCCTGTCGGCATCGACCACCTCGGCCTTGACGCGGCCAGGGTGCGGCGACAGCAGCAGGATGCGGTTGCCGATCTTGATCGCCTCGGCGATCGAATGGGTAACGAACAGCACGGTGAATTTTGTCTCGGCCCAGAGCGCCAGCAATTCGTCCTGGCAGGTCCGTCGCGTCAGCGCGTCGAGGGCGGCGAACGGCTCGTCCATCAGGAGAATGTCCGGCTCCATCGCCATGCCGCGCGCGATCGCCACGCGCTGCTTCATGCCTCCGGACAGCGTGTGCGGATAGGCATCGACGACACGAGTCAGACTGACCTTTTCAATATAGGCCCGCGCCCGCGCCTCGGCGTCCTTGCGCGGCAGCTTCCGTGTCATCAGCAGCGGAAACATCACGTTTTCCAGCACCGTCTTCCACGGCAGCAACTGGTCGAACTCCTGGAAGATCATCATGCGATCGGCGCCGGGCTCGGATATCTCCCTTCCGCCGATCCGCATCTTGCCTTCGCTCGGCTTCATGTAGCCGCCGACCGCCTTCAACAGCGTGGACTTGCCGCACCCGGAGGGACCAAGCAGCACAAAGCGGTCGGATTTATCGACCGTGAAACTGACCCGTTCGGTCGCGGTCACCACCGCGCTCGACGTCTTGTAGCGGAGCGTCACATTGCTGACATCGAGAAGCGCCGTCATGCCCGTCAATTGCCCTTCAGGTCGTGCGCCATCGGCAGGTAGTAATCGGTGAAGGCTTTCGGCATGGTCTTCAGCGTGCCGACCTTGAACAGATGGGAGGCGAATTTCATGGTGCCTTGTGGCTGCAGGTTCCATTCCATCATGCCGGGCTCCTTGAGCCAGGCCAGCAGATCCTCGACGCTGGTCTTGGCGCCGGTGACTTCCTTGTAGATTTCGACCGCAGCCTTGGTGTTGCCGCGGATCAGATCGTGCGCCTCTTTCGTCGCGTCGCGCACCGCCTGCACGATCTTGGGGTTGGCGTCAGCGAATTTGGTGGTGGTGAAGAACTGCGCCTGGCTGAGCGGGCCGCCCATCACGTCGGGCGAGAACAGCACGACATGCGCGCCGGGAACGTTCTTCATTTCGAGAAAGGTAAACGGCGGAATGGCAAAGTGATTGCGCACCTCGTGCTGACTGTTGGTCATCGCCACATAAGCGTCGGGATGGCCGAGCTGCACGGTGTTCGCGTCGAGTTTCGACCACTGGTCGGCACCAAAGGTCTCGCCGGCCGCGATCTGCAGCACGATCGCCTGCGTCGATACCTTGACGGTCGGCACCGCGATCTTGTCGTTCGGACCAAAGTCCTTGATCGACTTGATGTTGGGATCGCGGCTGATCAGCGTCATCGGCTGCGCCGAAGTGGCGACGATGCCCTTGACGCCGCCCTTGGTGCGGTCCCACAGCAACAGCAGATTGCCGGTGCCGGTGTTGAGGATGTCAACGCTGCCGGCCAGCAGTGCGTCGGTCTGTGCGCCGCCGCCGCTCAGATTGACCCATTTGGTGGTGACGCCGGGAACACCGAGGGTAGCGGCGTGCTTCTCGATCAGCTTGTTCTTTTCCATGATGTGCGAGGGCATGTAGAAGATGCCCGGCTGCCGCGACAGCGTGACTTCGGATTTTTGCTGGGCCAGGGCCGGCGGAGACGCCAGCAACATCAGAATTGCGACAGCGCCCGCGCCGGCGCTCCATCCACCGATCTTCATTGTGCATCTCCTCCGGCGTTTCGTTGACGTCCTCACACAAATGCACTAATGTATTAGTGCATTTGAAGCAAGCCCCTTGAACCGGCTTCCTGTAACGGTGTTCGCCGATGCCGCCCCCGCAAACCGCTTCACGCCGCGCGCCGCGCTCCACGAGCGGGCTCGATCGCGACCGCCAGGCGGCGCCGCAGGTATTCGAACGGCTGCGCGGCATGATCGTTTCTCTGGAACTGCCGCCGGGATCGCCGTTGTCGCGCGCTGAGTTGGCAGGCCGGTTCAGCGTCAGTTCGACGCCGATTCGCGACGCGCTGATGCGACTCGAGGAGGAAGGCCTGGTCGACGTCTTCCCGCAATACGCAACGGTTGTCAGCCGGGTTGACGTGCGGCTTGCGCAACAGGCGCATTTCCTGCGGCAGGCGGTCGAACTCGAAATCGTGCGCGCGCTCGCGATCCGGCACGACAAGGCGCTCGCGGCCGAACTCGACATGGCGATCGCCCGCCAGCAGCAACATGCCAAGGACGGCGACTTCGAAAAATTCATGATTGCCGACGATGAATTTCACAGCCAACTCTACGTCGCCGCCGACAAGCAGGACATCTGGGCGCTGGTGCGCAGCCGCAGCGGGCATATCGACAGGTTGCGCCGGATGCACCTGCCCTCGCCCGGCAAGGCGCAGGACATCGTAAGGCACCACAAATTGATCGCGAAGGCGATTGGCGCCAGCGAACCGGACGAGGCACAGAAGCACCTTCGGACCCATCTATCGGGGACCCTCAGCGAAGTCGCGCGGATTCGATCGCGTTACCCGGAATATCTCAGCAACTGACCCCTGCGGCTTTGCGTCCTTGGGCGCCAGCGGGCGACTCGCATTGTCTGCCCGGTATCGTGCGGATATCAGATTTTCTTATCTGTTTGCGTCCGGGGGCCGCCCGATTACCAAAGAGCAAGAGGTTGCGGCGACATACGGATTCGGCGCAGTTCGCAACCCGCTGCGGATTTGACGCCGCGATCCAGGCGACCATACGCCTGCTGCTCGAGCGCGCCGGCCACAGCGTCGTCATCTTCGGCGACGGACACCCGCAGTCGCCTCGCAGTTCCGGGATGCGGCGGCCCGCCAAAATTGTTCGTCGGTGTTGCAACCTCACCGCAATGCGCCATAGCATTGGAAAAATCCGGCGGTCTGCCACGCCGGAACGGGGAGCGAACGACTGCCGACATGACGCTCACAACCAGGCTTGCCATCGCGATGATTGCACTGGTCGCGGTCGCGGTTTCCGCGGTCGGATGGCTGAGCTATCGCAACCTCGAGCAAACGCTGCTGCAGCGCGCCCGCGAGCGAATCGAGACTCATTCACGGCAGGTCGCGACCGATCTCGAATATTACGCCGCCGGCGCAACCGGCGACGTCGCCGGCTTTCGTTCGGACGTGGCGCTGAACGGACTGGTCCGCGCCCGCAAGGCGGGCGGCTCTGATCCGATGGACGGCGTCTCCGAAAGTATCTGGCGGGACCGGATCGCGTCGCGTTTCGCGGCGGAACTCGAAGCCAAGCCCAACTATTCGATGTTCCGGATTTTCGGCATCGAGGACGGCGGGCGCGAGTTGATTCGCGTCGATCGTTTCGGACCGAACGGCGCGGTCAGGATCGTGCCGGAAGAGCGCCTGCTCAGGAAAGGCGATCGCGACTACTTCCTTGAAACGATCAATCTCGGGCCGAGTCAGATCCACGTGTCGCCGCTGGATCTAGGCCGCTTCAACGGCTTGATCGAGGAGGTGCATCGACCGACGATTCGCGTCGCGACGCCGATCATCGCCGAAGACGGCAAGCCGTTCGGCGTTTTCATGATCAACGTCGACATGCGCCGCGCCTTCGACCGCGTCAGGTCATTGGCGTGGCCGGGAGAGAGGATCTACATCGTCAACCGGTCCGGCGACTATCTCATCCACCCGGACCGATCGCGCGAATTTGGCGCCCTCCGCGGCAAGCCGAACGACTGGAAGGCCGACTTCCCGCATCTGGCGGGGCTGGCCGGCGCGACGCAAGGCGGCGCCGAGATCATTCCGGATGCGTCCGGCCAGTCCAACGGGATCGCGTTTGCGCCCGCCGTTCTCGCCGGCTCCGAATGGATCGCAGTGATCGAGACCGCCCCTAACGCCGTGATCATGGCCCCGGCGGCGGGCATCAGGAACACCTCGCTTCTGGTCGGCGCAATCGCCGTGCTGTCGGCGGCCGTACTGGCGCTGCTGATCGCGAGGTCGCTGACCCGCCCGATCGTGCAGCTGACCGAAGCCGTCCAGGGCGTGGCCAGCAGGGGAAAGGCAGCGATCCCTGTCGACGCTGGCGGCGAGACCGGGGTGCTCGCGCGCGCTTTTGCGCAAGCGATCGAGGAAGTCAACGCGAAGACGACGGCACTTCAACAGGAGGTGCAGGAGCATCGCCGCACCGAAGCGGCGCGCGACCATCATGCCGAGCGGGAACGGCTGTTCAACGCCGCGGTGGAATCATCCAGCGACGCCATCATCACGATGGCGCTGGACGGCACGATTACCGGCTGGAACCCGGCGGCGGAGCGGATGTTCGGATACGCCGCGGCGGAAGCCGTCGGCCAGAACATCACGATCCTGGTTCCCGACGACCGGCTGCCGGAGATCCAGGACGCGCTGCGCCGGATCGGCTGGGGCGAACGCTTCGAACACAACGAGACGGTAGGCCGCCGGAAGGATGGCAGCCCGATCGAGGTCTCGATCGGCTTCTCTCCGATCAAGTCTTCCTCCGGCACGATCATCGGCATTTCGAATGTGGTGCGCGACATCACCGAAACCAACAAGACGCGGCTCGTGATGCGACAACAAAGCGAAGAGCTTCGTCGCATCTTCGAGACCTCGCAAGATCTGATCATGGTGATGGACGGAAGGGGCTTTCTCGTTCAGATCAGCCCGAGCTGCCATGCGATACTGGGCTATCGGCCGGAGGAAATGATCGGCCGCAGCGGGGAGGACTTCATCCACCCCGACCATCTCAGGCTGGCCCGCGAAGAAATGCGAGCCGCGCGGCTCGGGCAGCGGCCGAAGATTTCGGATACGCGCTGCTATCACAAGAGCGGGCGTGAGGTGTGGCTGTCATGGCTGGGCACATGGTCCGAACCGGTCAAGCGCTTCTTCTTCGTCGGCCGGGACATGACCGAAAGCCGGCGGGCGCAGGAGACGCTGCGCGAAAGCGAACAGCTCGCGCGCGGCATCATCGACACCGCGCTCGACGCGTTCGTCCAGATCGACGCGCAAGGCGCCGTTCTGGACTGGAATACGCAAGCCGAAAACCTCATCGGCTGGCGACGCGACGAAGCGCTCGGCAAGAACGCGTTCGACCTGATGGGGCGACCAGGAGGTCCGCTCAGGGCGGCGTTGCAGTCGTTCCTGCTTTCCGCGGACCATCAGGTTCGTCATCCACGCCGGGAGCTTCTGATCAGGCGGCGCGACGGCACGGAGATCACGGTCGAACTGAGCATCGCCGCGCTGAAGACGCGCGACGGGTTCGTGTTCAATGCCTTCATCCGCGATCTCACCGAGCGGATCGCCGCCGAAGAGCGGATCAGGCAGGCCGAGAAGATGGAGGCCGTCGGCCAGCTCACCGGCGGCATCGCGCACGATTTCAACAACATCCTGACCGTGATCACCGGAACGATCGAGATCCTGGCCGATGCCGTCAAGGGCGAGCCGCAGCTCGCAGCCATCACCCGCATGATCGACGAGGCGGCGTCGCGCGGCGCCGATCTCACGCAGCAGTTGCTGGCTTTCGCGCGCAAGCAGCCGCTCGAACCGAAGATCACCGACGTCAACACGCTGATCATCGACACCGCGAAACTGCTTCAGCGGACGCTCGGCGAACACGTCGAGATCGAATCCGTGTTCGAGGACGAAACCTGTCCGGCGATCGTCGATCCCAACCAGCTCGCCACCGCGATCCTCAATCTGGCGCTTAACGCCCGCGACGCCATGCCGGATGGCGGCAAGCTCATCATCGAAACCGGCTTCGTCAACCTTGACGAACAGTATGCGAGCAAGCAAAGCGACGTCCGGCCCGGCCGCTACGCCATGATCGCGGTCAGCGATACCGGAACCGGCATCCCGCCCGAACTTCGCGACAAGGTATTCAATCCGTTCTTCACCTCGAAAGGTCCCGGCAAGGGTACCGGCCTCGGGCTGAGCATGGTGTACGGCTTCATCAAGCAGTCGGCCGGGCACATCACTATCTACAGCGAGAAAGGCCACGGCACGACGATCAAGATGTATCTGCCGCCGGCCATGGGCGCCCTGCCGGCAGCCGAGCCGGCGCCCGCGCCGACGGTCGAGGGCGGTCATGAAACGATCCTGGTCGTGGAAGACGACACCCTGGTGCGCGACTATGTGCTGACGCAACTCCACTCGCTCGGCTACGTCACGCTGGATGCGGCCAACGCCGGCGAGGCGCTGCTGCTTGCCCGCAACGGCCATCCGTTCGACCTGCTGTTTACCGACGTGATCATGCCCGGCATGAACGGCCGCCAGCTCGCCGACGAGATGGCGAAGTTCAGGCCCGGCCTGAAAGTGCTGTACACATCGGGCTATACCGAGAATGCCATCATCCATCACGGCCGGCTCGACGAGGGCGTGTTGCTGCTCGCCAAACCCTACCGGAAATCGGACATGGCGCTCATGATCCGAAAAGCGCTCGCCGGCTGAACGCCGATGCCGCGCCGCGATCCGGCTCGCCGGACAGCCAGGCGTCAGGCCTGGCCCTGACGCTGGGTGGTCATCACGATGCGGACCAGGTCGGCGGCATTGCGGGCGCCGAGCTTCTTCATGATATTGGCGCGGTGGTCTTCGATCGTGCGCGGGCTGATACCAAGGTGCCGCCCCGCCTCCTTGTTCGAAGCGCCGGCGGTGAATTGCTCCAGCACCTCGCGCTCTCGCCGCGTGAGCGGTTCGCGTCCGGGAAAATGCATGGTCCCAATACGCGACGGTGCGTTATGGGCCTGGCGGCGTGCATAGGCCTCGATCGCTTCATCGAGCCTCGCTACAATTTCACTGCCGCGAAACGGCTTCTCGATGAAGTCCAGCGCACCGTTCTTGATGGCGTTGACCGCCATCGCGATATCGCCCTGCCCCGAAATCATGAAAATCGGTGCAGGATAATCTTCGCCGTGGAGTTCCTTCAGGATGTCCAAGCCGGACTTCCCGGGAATGTGAACGTCGAGCAGGATGCAGGCCGGCGTCCGCGTTCGTGCAATCGCCAGCAGCGCGGCGCCGTCCGCAAAGCAAATCACCTCATAGCCACCCGCCGACAGAACCATCGAAAGCGTATCGCGAATGGCAGGGTCGTCATCGACTACAAAAATCTCCCCACGGGAGGGGGCTTTCTCAACCATGTTCCATCGTCCATGAGTGGTGAATATGACGCACACTCGGAGAACGGTATCGAACTCCATGCCGGTCGGTATTTGTACGGGACGGCGGCTTAACGCACAAGTAGCAACACATCGCCAAAAGCGTAACCAGTGAGTGCATATAGTCAACAGTCGTCAGCGCGCAGGCGTCCTGCGACCGGAATGCCGCCCACCATGCACTCGTATCGGGCCTCGTCCGCCTTATCGAGCATATCCGGGATAGATTGCAGCCGATCTAGCAAACGGTCGGCAGGGAGATACCGGCCGACGGGCCGGAAGGTTCCGCCGAGTGACGAACAATCGCCTCAAACGGCTTCTTCGGACTATCGCGCGGCGGAGCGTGCCAGCGCGCGACCGGCTTCAGTGCATCGCCTCTTCCTTCTTGCCGCTCGGCTTCTTCTTGGCGTGCTTGCCGCGCAGGAAGCGGATATCCATTTCGGTGCCGTTGACGCGAACGAGTTCGCAGCGGCGATAGGCAAGGCCGGTCGATGACAGCAGCAGGAAGAACTCCTTGAGATTGAGGCCTTGAATGGACCCTTCCACCGTCAGCGTGGCGTCGGTATCCGAGATCGCATTGAGCTGGCAGTCCCTGCGCCAGGTCCCGTCGATCGCCATCAGGCAAACGTCATAGCCTCGGCTGAACGTAACCCGCTCGGTACCAACCTTGCCGTCCTCGCTCATGACTTACCGCCCTGCCATCACCGCGATCTTAGGCGTCGACGTCGCCCCCGGCGCACCCCGCGCGCCGCTCGGCCGATAGAGGCCGCGCTTTTCCGGAAATGGCTTGAACGCATCCGTCAGACCGACAACCGTTTCCGCGGCGCCCAGAACCAGGAAACCATCCGGCTCCATCGACTTGGCGAGACGGCCGAAGATATTGACCTTGGTATCCTGATCGAAATAGATCAGGACGTTGCGGCAGAAGATGATGTCAAAAGCGCCCAGCGACGAGAAGTCGTGCAGCAGGTTGAGCTGCCGGTGCTGAACCATGGCGCGCAAGTCCGGGTTGATCTGCCAGAGTTCGCCGTTCTGTTTGAAATATTTCACGAGCAGCTGGATCGGCAGGCCGCGCTGGACTTCGAACTGGCTGTAGACGCCCGCTTTGGACTTTTCGAGCACTTCCGTCGACAGGTCGGTCGCTATGATTTCGACGCGCCATCCGGCGAGCGCCGCGCCCATTTCCTTCAGCGACATCGCCAGCGAATAGGGTTCCTGGCCGGTCGAGCCGGCGGCGCACCAGATCCTGATGCTCTTTCGGCCGGCGCGGGCGGCCAGCATTTCCGGCATGATGGTGTCTCGGAAATGCTCGAACGGCACCTTGTCGCGGAAGAAGAAGGTTTCGTTGGTGGTCATGGCTTCGACCACCTGGGCGATGATCGAAGACGATCCGCCCTTCATCTTCTGAACGAGGTCGCTGATGCCCGGCACGCCGCATTTGCGCGCGAGCGGCAGCAGGCGGCTTTCGATCAGATATTGCTTATCCGCGGACAGGTCGAGACCGGAATGATCCTTCAACAGCTTACGCAGATACTCATAGTCTGGCGGGGTCACGGGAGCCTCACGATGGTAAGCAGGAAGGGTTCAGACGGGGCTCGGTTCTTCAATCTCGAGCAGGCCGACTTCCTGGAACTTGGCTGCGACGATGTCCTTGTCGAACGGCTTCATGATGTATTCGTTGGCGCCGCCGTCGATCGCTTGCGTGATATGGTCGATGCCGTTTTCGGTGGTGCAGAACACCACCTTGGGCTCGTCGCCGCCGGGCATGCGGCGCAGGTGGCAGAGGAAGTGGTAGCCGTCCATAACCGGCATGTTCCAGTCGAGCAGGATCGCCTCCGGCATCGCGCGCTTGCACACGACCAGGGCGTCCACGCCGTCTTCGGCTTCAACGACCTCAAAGCCGAGCTGTTCGAGGATGCGTCGCGCCATCTTGCGAACGATGCTTGAATCCTCAACGACGAGACACGTTTTCATATCCGGGGTCCTTCTTGCGGGGCGGTTGATGTTTCAGGGCTAGGCGGCGAGAGCGGTTTTCGGCACGAGTTCGAGAATGCGATCGACGTCGAGAATGACCATGAGCTGGCCGTCGAGACGGTGGACGCCGCCGGCGAGGTTGGCCGTGCGGGGATCGAGGTTGACGGGGTTTTCCTCGCGGCTGTCGTCGGGCAGCCGCAGCACCTCGCCGATCTGGTCGATCAGGAGCCCGTAGGACTCGCCGCGCAGGT
>CAZSRR010000038.1:0-61013 GCA_964609175.1 uncultured Bradyrhizobium sp. | reverse complement strand
ATCTTCGGCGGCTTCCTTGTCACCCAGCGCATGCTGGCGATGTACAAGAAGAAGGCCAAGTGAACGCTGACGAGAACCGACACGCGAACGGCATGCACCTCGGGGTGTCAAAGGCATAATGGGGACCTGAGATGAGCGCCAATCTCTCTGCACTTCTCTATCTCGTGGCGGGTGTGCTGTTCATCCTGTCGCTGCGCGGCCTGTCTAGCCCGGCGACATCGCGGCAGGGCAACCTGTTCGGCATGATCGGCATGGCGATCGCGGTCGCCACCACGCTGGCCAGCCATCCGCCGGCGGACGGCGTCGCCTGGGTGCTGGTCATCCTCGGCATCGCCATCGGCGGCGCGATCGGCGCCGTCATCGCCCGCAAGGTGCCGATGACGTCGATGCCGGAACTGGTCGCCGCCTTCCACTCGCTGGTCGGCATGGCCGCGGTGCTGGTCGCCGCCGGGGCGTTCTACGCGCCCGAGGCCTTCGACATCGGCACGCCCGGCAACATCCACGCCTCCAGCCTGGTCGAGATGTCGCTCGGCGTCGCCATCGGCGCGTTGACCTTCACCGGCTCGGTGATCGCCTTCCTGAAGCTTTCCGCGCGGATGAGCGGCGCACCGATCATCCTGCCCGGCCGCCACATCATCAACATCGCGCTGGCGCTGGCGCTGGTGTTCTTCATCGTCGGCCTGGTCCGCTCCGGCAGCGCGCTCGATTTCTGGCTGATCACCGTCATCGCGCTGGTGCTCGGCGTCTTGATGATCATCCCGATCGGCGGCGCCGACATGCCGGTCGTGATCTCGATGCTGAACTCCTATTCCGGCTGGGCCGCGGCCGGCATCGGCTTCACGCTCGGCAATTCCGCGCTGATCATCACCGGCGCGCTGGTCGGCTCGTCGGGTGCGATCCTGTCCTACATCATGTGCCACGCGATGAACCGCTCCTTCATTTCCGTCATCCTCGGCGGCTTCGGCGGCGAGACCGCAGCGGCAGGCGCCGGCAGCGGCGAACAGAAGCCGGCCAAGCTCGGCTCGGCCGACGACGCCGCCTTCATCATGAAGAACGCCTCCAAGGTCATCATCGTGCCGGGCTACGGCATGGCGGTGGCGCAGGCCCAGCACGCGCTGCGCGAGATGGCCGACCTCCTGAAGAAGGAGGGCGTCGAGGTAAAATACGCCATTCACCCGGTCGCAGGCCGCATGCCCGGTCACATGAACGTGCTGCTCGCCGAAGCCAACGTGCCGTATGACGAGGTGTTCGAACTCGAGGACATCAACTCCGAATTCGCGCAGGCCGACATCGCCTTCGTGATCGGCGCCAACGACGTCACCAACCCGGCCGCGGAAGAGGACAAGACCTCGCCGATCTATGGCATGCCGGTACTGCAGGTCTGGAAGGCCGGAACCGTGATGTTCATCAAGCGCTCGCTCGCCTCCGGCTATGCCGGCATCGACAATCCGCTGTTCTACCGCGACAATACCATGATGCTCCTTGGTGATGCCAAGAAGGTCACCGAGAATATCGTCAAGGGGATGTAACGTTCGCGGGAAATTCATGACCGTCCTGAAATGGCTGCTGATCGTCGTCTCAGTTGGCTATGCCTGCGGTCTGCTCGCCTTGTTCTTCGCGCAGCGCGCGGTGCTGTTCCCCGCGCCAACGAGTGCGCGCACGGCGCCGAAAGCCGCGGGCTTTCCGGAGGCCGAGGAGCACGTCCTCACCACCGCTGACGGCGAAAAAGTGCTCGCCTGGTATGTTCCGGCCAGGCCCGGTCGTCCCATCGTGCTCTACTTCCACGGCAACGCCGACTATCTCGCCGGCTTCTTCGGCCGCTTTCGCAGCTTGATCGCCGACGGCACCGGCGTCGTCGCGCTGTCCTATCGTGGCTATGCGGGCTCGACCGGAAAACCGAGCGAGCAGGGGCTGATGCAGGACGCAGCCGCCGCTTATGCCTTCACGACGTCGCGCTACCGGCCTGACAACATCGTCGTCTGGGGTTTTTCGCTCGGCACCGGCGTTGCGGTCGCACTTGCCGCCGACCAGCGGATCGGAAAGCTGATCCTGGAGGCCCCCTATACATCAGTCGCCGATGTCGCGGCGTCGATGTTCTGGTTTGCGCCGGTACGCCCTCTGATACGCGATTCATTCCGTTCCGATTCGCAGATCCCGCGGGTCAAGGCTCCGCTGCTGGTGATGCACGGCGCGCTCGATCCCGCGATACCGGTTGCCTTCGGCGAGCGCTTGTTCGCGCTGGCGAACGAGCCAAAGCGGTTCGTCCGCATTGCCCGCGGCGGACATAACGATCTCGACAATTTCGGCGGCAATGAAATCGCGCGGAATTTCATCAACCTTGCTGAGGGGAGTGACGTCCCGCATGGACGCGCCCTCCTTCCGCGACCCTGAGACGGATCGGATGAGCGCACACGGACCGATGCCGCGTTCGGCGTGGGCATTCCCCGCGCTGGCGGTGCTGCTGTTTGCCGTTGCGACCGGGCTCGGCTACGGCTTCGCCCCGTCGCCCGGCGGGTTTTTGTTCTCGGCCGTGCTGCTGGCGATCCTGTTCGGCACGGTGTTCGCCGCCGTGCACCACGCCGAGGTGATTGCCGAGCGGATCGGCGAGCCCTACGGCACGCTGCTGTTGACGCTGGCGGTCACCATCATCGAGGTCGCGCTGATCGCCACCATCATGCTCGGCGACAAGCCGCAGCCGGCGCTGGCGCGCGACACCGTGTTCGCGGTGGTCATGATCGTCTGCAACGGCCTTGCCGGCGTCTGCATCTTCATCGGCGGGCTGCGCTATCGCGAGCAGGACTTCCAGGTGCCGGGCGCGAACCTCTATCTCAGCGTGCTGTTCGTGCTCGCGACCATCACGCTGATCATGCCGAACTACACGCTGACCGCGCCGGGGCCGATCTATTCGGCCGCCCAGCTCGGTTTCGTCAGCGTCATCACCCTGATCCTCTACGCCGTGTTCCTCTATACCCAGACCATCCGGCACCGCGACTATTTCATCAACAAGGCCGCCGGGGACGATAACGCCGGATCGCAGCTGTCCAGCCGCATGCTGGCGCTCAGCGTTGCGCTGCTGCTGGTGTCGCTGCTGGCCGTGGTGCTGCTGGCCAAGAAGTTCTCGGTTGTCGTCGACGCCGTGACCGCGATGATCGGCGCCCCGCCGGCATTTGCGGGCGTGGTGGTGGCGCTGTTGATTCTGCTTCCCGAGAGCGTCGCGGCCGTGGGCGCCGCGCGCAAGAACGACCTGCAGAAGAGCATCAATCTCGCGCTCGGCTCGTCGCTCGCCACGATCGGGCTGACGGTGCCCGCAGTCGCGGTGGCCGCCTATGCGCTCGACAAGCAACTGGTGCTTGGCCTGGAAACCCGCGAGGTGGCGCTGCTGCTGTTGACCTTCGGCATCAGCATGCTCACCTTCGGCACCGGCCGCACCAACATCCTGTTCGGGCTCGTGCACATGCTGGTGTTCGCCGTGTTCCTGTTTCTGGTATTCGTGCCCTAAGTCCTCAAGGAGTGAATCCCGAATGCTTGCCGCCAAATCCGATGTTCAGGTCGATACCCCCGAAGTGCGCGTCACCGAGTGGCGGCTGGCGCCGGGCAGCGCCACCGGCCACCACACCCACGAGATGGACTATGTGATCGTTCCGGTCACGTCAGGCGAGATGACCATCGTCGCGCCGAACGGTGAGCGCACCAAGGCGCAGCTCGGCGCCGGAAAATCCTATTTCCGCAAGGCCGGCGTGCAGCACGACGTGCTCAATGAGACGGCCACCGAGATTGTGTTCCTGGAGATTGAACTGAAGCCGTGATCGCTGCCAGGTTGTATTTTCGGCAGTGCTTTCGTGCTGGCGTTAGGTCTCTGGAAAGGTTAGATAATTCTTAACCGGCTTGGGTCAGTTTTGCCCGAGTCTGCATGGGAATTGCTCAATTGCCTCCGATCCGTCGCAGTTGATCCCTCAATGTGCCTCAAAGTTCCTGCAATTGGTGCCCCGCGGGGAGTGGCCGGAATGTTGAATTACCTGAAGAAATTTGCGGTGGACATCTTCCCCTCGGTGGCCGCAACCGTCATCGGGGCCTACATCGTCAATCACTACATTGTGGCGAGGCCCAACGCCGATCCGCCGCCCGCCGCAGCTGCCTCGACCGCCGATCCCAAGAGCGAAGGCAAGGGTGAGGGCAAGGCGGAAGCCAGACCCGAGGCCCAGCCGGCCGAGACCGCAGCCAGCTTCAGCAATCTTCCGGCGCCGGGCGTAAAGGCCAAGGGAATTTCCGAGAAAGCCGTCATGGACAAGACCGCCGGCGAACGGCCGGCGGCGGAAAAGGCCCAGGGCAAGGCTGAAGCGAAAGCCGACGAGAAGCTCGAAGTCAAAGTCGATACCAGGTCTGCCGATGCGAAGTCGGCTGAGCCCAGGTCCGAAAAGATCAGGGTCATCTTGCCGTCGCCGATCCAGCCCGTGCAGTCCGCGGCCGCTCCGGCGGCGCCTGCGCCGGCTGCTCCGGTACCGGTCGCTCCGGTGCCGGCCCCTGCGCCGGTCGAAGCTGCTGCGGTTGCATCTCCTCCGGCCGCGCCCGAGGAGCGTCGCGATGCCAACGATCTGGCGCGCGCCGCGATCGAACGCTTGCGCGCCAACGGCGATGTTTCTCCGCGGGCGCCAGAGACGGCCCGCGCCCATGATCAGGCCAGGGAAGCGCAGCCGTTCAAAGAGGCGCAGCCCAAGGAGGCGCCCAAGGCTGTGGTTGCGCCCGCGGCTGCACATGCACCCGCCGCCGTGCCCGCGCCTGCGCTTCGTCCGCTGCCGCCGCCGATCATGGTCTCAGGCCCGCCGGCAAGCGAGCCCCATGGTCAGCTTCCGCCCCCGGCAAGGCCGCCTTATTCCGAGGCCGCCAACCCGAACCGGCCGATTCCGCCGGCCGATATTCCGCTCTCGCGCCCGCTCGATCTGCGCGCCGAAATGGCCGAGCCTTCGGTGCGCGAACGCGCCACGGCGGCGGCCGAAGACGCGCTCTCGACGGCAAAGTCGATCTTCCACGCGGTGATACCGAAATAGTTCCGGAAGTCAGCTGCCGGTGCGCGCCAGGCCGCTTCGCGCGGCGTCGTCCTTCGGCCGCAGCGCAAGTGCGCGGCTGTAGGAGGCGAACGCCTTGGACTTGTCGCCCAGACGTTCGTAAGTCGCGCCGCGCGCCGACCAGGCTTGCGCGCTGTTCGGATCGGCCTGCACTGCCTCGTCGACATCGGAAGCCGCCTCCTTGAGCTTGTCGATGGCGAGGTAACTGGTGGCGCGCGCCAAGAGCGGCTCGATGCGTTGCGGCGTCAAGCCGTTGGCCGCGGTGAAATCCGCGATCGCCTGCTCGTGCCGCTTGTCGGCCTGATGAATCAGCCCGCGGCCGTACAGCGCCGGCACGTTGTACGGGTCGAGTGCAAGCGCGCGGTCGAACTCGGCCAGGGCTTCTTCGGCCTTGCCTGCCTTGGCAAGCGCCTGTCCGCGTCCGGCAAAGCCCTGCGCGCCTTGTGTGTCGCTCGCACCCGGTCCGCCGATCGCGCCGGTCGGCCTCTGCTCGACGGCCTGCGGCTTCTCCTTGTCCGATCCCCACGATCCCAGGTCGAACGAACAGCCACCGAGCGGGAAGCCCAGAACGACCGCAACCAGTGCGATGGGGACGGCCGTGGTGCGCGGGATGCGGGGAAGGGCATTGCAATCCGTGGCGGCCATGCAGCGGAACACTCTTCTGTCCAACGGCAAACACGTAACCCGGCGCACGCCAAAATGCATCGGCCAAATTCGCCGCAACGACGGCGCAGGCCAGCGTCTCGATGTCGCGAACGAGGTAGGTTGGCAAAAAAAAGCGCGGACCCCGATGCCCGCGCTTTCAATTCAGATCGCTGGCGGCTTTAGCGCGGTCCGCGCGGACCTGCACCCGGGCCGCCCCGGCCGCCGGCGCCACCACGGTCGCCGCCGGGCCCTGCGCCGAACACCGGCTTCGGCTTCATCGGCAGCAGGCCTTCGCGCTGCAGCTTCTTGCGGGCCAGCTTGCGCGCGCGACGCACGGCCTCGGCCTTTTCGCGGGCCTTCTTCTCGGAGGGCTTCTCGTAGTGTCCGCGGAGCTTCATCTCGCGGAAGATTCCCTCGCGCTGCATCTTCTTCTTCAGCGCCTTGAGGGCTTGATCGACATTGTTATCGCGAACGAGAACCTGCACGCGGCATCCTCTTTCAATTGATCGGATCGGAATTCTGGTGAAGCAAAGGGCCGGCGAAAAGGCCTGGCTCTTAACCCTGAGCGCGGGCATGTAGCAGACAAATCCGCCGATGTCCACCTGAGAAGGCGGAGTTTTGGCCCGGAAAACCCTCGGAAATCGGCGGAGAAGCCGGCGGCGTCACGATTTTCTCGAATAACGAGCGCCTCACGGGACTTCCCTAGCATCCAGGCACACAAAACATCAGGGAGGCGGGTATGAAAACCAAGAAATATGCGGCTGAAGCGATCGGCACGTTTTGGCTCACTTTCGCAGGATGCGGCAGCGCGGTGATTGCTGCCGGGTTTCCGCAGGTCGGCATCGGCCTGGTCGGCGTATCGCTGGCGTTCGGCCTGAGCGTCGTAACCATGGCCTACGCGATCGGCCACATTTCCGGCTGTCATCTCAATCCGGCCGTGACGGTCGGCCTGGCCGTGGGCGGTCGCTTCCCGGCCGGGCAGATCCTGCCCTACGTCATCGCGCAGGTGATCGGCGCGGTCGTTGCCTCGGCGCTGCTCTATGTGATCGCGAGCGGCGCGCCTGGCTTCGATCTGGCCAATGGCTTTGCCGCCAACGGCTACGACGCGCATTCGCCCGGGCGCTACAACATGATGGTCTGCCTTGTCACCGAAGTGGTGATGACCGCGATGTTCCTGTTCATCATCATGGGCGCCACCCACGGCAGGGCGCCGGCGGGCTTTGCGCCGCTCGCCATCGGCTTGGCGTTGGTGATGATCCATCTCGTCAGCATTCCCGTCACCAACACTTCGGTGAACCCGGCGCGAAGCACCGGGCCCGCGCTGTTCGTCGGCGGCTGGGCGATGGCGCAGCTTTGGCTGTTCTGGTTCGCGCCGCTGATTGGCGGTGCGCTGGGCGGCGCGCTTTATCGTTGGCTCAGCGAGGAGCCGGTCGGCATCGTGGAAGGCTTGAAGAGGGCCTGACGGTTCTGGCGAGCGCTATTCTTTGCTCGGGGTCACTTCGGTGACGTGGCCCATCTTGCGGCCCGGTCGCGGCGCGCCCTTGCCGTAGAGGTGTACGGTGGCGCCGGGCACGGTCAGCCATTGCCCGTAGCCGAGGATGTCGTCGCCGATCAGGTTGGTCATGGTGACCTGGCCGTGGCGGATCGGCTTTCCAAGCGGCCAGCCGGCGATCGCGCGGATGTGCTGCTCGAACTGCGAGATCGAGGCGCCGTCCAGCGTCCAGTGCCCGGAATTGTGCACCCGCGGTGCGATCTCGTTGACCAGCACGTGCGGCCCGCCGTTTCCGGCGACGACGAACATTTCGACCGCGAGCACGCCGACATAGTCGAGCGCGGTCGCGATCTTTTCGGCGACGGCGCGCGCGTCGGCGGCGAGCTGATCCGATATCGCTGCCGGCACCCGCGAGAATTTCAGGATGTGATCGCGGTGTTCGTTCTCCGTGACGTCGTAGCATTCCACCGTGCCGTCGGCCGCGCGCGCGGCAATCACCGATATCTCGCGCTCGTAGGGCACAAAGGCTTCCAGGATCGCGGATTTGGTGCCGATATCTTCCCAGACCTGGTCGAGGTCGTCGCCGTCGCGGATGATCGACTGGCCCTTGCCGTCATAGCCGAAGCGGCGGGTCTTGAGTACGGCCGGCAGGCCGATCCGCGCAATCGCCGCCCGCAGGGAGGCCGCCGACGACACGTCGGCATAGTCAGCGGTGCCGATGCCGAGCCGCGTGACGAAATCCTTTTCGATCAGGCGGTCCTGCGTGGTCTCCAGAATCTTCTGCGCCGGCAGCACCGGGCGCCGCGCGGCCAGCACCATCGCGGTAGCGGACGGCACGTTCTCGAATTCGTAGGTGACGACATCGACGTCGTTGGCGAACAGTTCGAGCGCCTCGACGTCGGCGTATTCGGCGCAGGTCGCGTTCAGCACCACGTCGAACGCCGGTGAGTCCGGGTCCGGCGAGAACACCTGGCACTTCAGGCCGAGACGCGCTGCGGCCATCGCCAGCATCCGGCCTAGTTGTCCGCCGCCGAGAATTCCGATGGTGTCGCCCGGCTTCAGCACTTTGCCTGCAACGGTCACGCCGAGCCCTCCGGACGCTCCTTGACCGCGTCCGTCTGCTGCTGGCGCCAGGCGGCGAGGCGCGCAGCCAGCGCCGTATCGTTGAGCGCGAGAACGCTGGCCGCGAGCAGCGCGGCGTTGACGGCGCCGGCCTTTCCGATCGCGAGCGTGCCGACGGGCACGCCGGCCGGCATCTGCACGATCGAGTACAGCGAATCGATGCCCGACAGCGCCTTGGATTCCACGGGCACGCCAAACACCGGAAGTTCCGTCAGCGACGCGGCCATGCCGGGCAAATGGGCTGCGCCGCCCGCGCCGGCAATGATGACCTTGAACCCGGCCGCCTTGGCACCCTTGGCAAATGCGAACAGGCGATCCGGGGTACGATGGGCCGAAACGATGCGCTTTTCACAGTCGATCCCGAGCGCCGCCAGCGTCTCGGCGGCGTGGCGCATGGTCTCCCAGTCGGACTGGCTGCCCATGATGATGGCGACGGTTGCGGTCATCTCGTCAATTCTGTTCGTGAATCCAGAAGCATAGGCCGATTATAGGGTCGGCCCGGTTGTCATCCAAGGCGTGGCAAGGGATCAGGAATGGACTATCCTGTCTTGGTGAATCCCGGCAAGTCCAGAAAAGCCAGCCTGCACAGGGAAGGCCATGAAGAAGAGAACCAGGGCGCCCGCCGCCAGGGCCGGAAAACGCGCCAAGACCGCGGCTTCTGGGCGAAAGGCCGCATCGCGTCGGGTATCCATGGCGGGCTCCAGGCCCCCGGCGGTATCCAACGGTACCCGCGCGACGATTCGCCGTCTCAAGGCGGAACTGGTCCGGACCCAGGCGCAGCTCGAGGAGCTGCAGGCTTCCGCCGATACCGACTATCTGCTGGGTATTGCAAACCGGCGCGGCTTCGAACGTGAGCTCAACCGGGCAATTGCCTATATCAAGCGCTATCGCGCCAGCGGCGCTCTGGTCGTGCTCGACGTCGATCGCCTGAAGCCGGTCAACGACGCCTTCGGACACGCTGCGGGGGATCGCGTGCTCAAGGCGATCGTCGCCACGCTTCAGGCACAGGTGCGCGATTCCGATGTGATCGGCCGACTCGGCGGCGACGAGTTCGCGCTGCTGTTGTGGAATCTCAGCGAGACCGATGCGAAGGCCAAGGCGGCCGCGCTGGAGGAAGCGATCGATCAACTGAGCTTCACGTTCGACGGCCGGACCATTACGGCAGGCGCCTCCGCGGGCGTCGCCATTCTCGACACCCATTCGGAAACAAGCCGCGCGCTGGAGGCCGCCGATAGCGCCATGTATGTGCGCAAGGCGCTGCGGCGGCATGAGGCATCTTAGGTCCGCCGCGCCGCGTTGCTTCTTTGCTCGCGCAAGCGCTTTGCGCTCGTCACGGCAGCAACGCTTCTCACAACCCGCTGAGATCCTCCGGCACGTTGCCGAACTTGCGCAGCAGCTTGGCGTCGCCGAATTCGCCGATCATCGGATCGCCGCTGCGGCTGAAGGCGACGGCGCCGATGCTGCCGGCCATGCGCGACATTGTCTCGGCGCGGCGCAGCGCGCTTGTCGGGCTCTGGCATTCTTCCGCGGCGCCCGCCATGGGCGAGCCGTCATCGTCCTGAATGAACGGCATTGCGACGTAGTAGGTGACATCGGCCATCGCTTCGCTCCGGGACTGGACTCTCTCCAGGTTGGGTTCGCTCCGGGGGTGATGGATCAGGCGGCGTCGCTCTTGACCTTGGAGCTCCGCGACGGCGCGCAACCCGCGGCGACGGCCGTCTGCAATTCCTCCAGTTCGGCTTCCAGATATTCGTTCACCATGATCAGCGCCTTGATGGTCGAGCGCAGGTTTCCGTCGCACATCGCGATGGCTTGGTCGCAAGCTTGCTCGTAGTGATTGTTGTCGGACAGGATAGGTGTGACGGACATGGCGGACTCCCGAGGCTGGCGGCAGGCCGGTATGTTCTCTTTTTGTTCCAGAAGAGTCAAGCATCCTGGCCGGCGGCAGGCCGGAATTTTTCCTGCCGCGAGCCCGGCCAGAACGCTGCGTGACGATTGCGGTGTGGATGTCGGGGAAAACGATCGCCCTCGAGGCCGACGGCGTGACCGAACCGACCCGGCCCGTCGCAGCGCCCAACGATCAGGCAATGATGTCGGGCGTAATCTGATCTTCGATGAAGGCGATGCGATCACGAAGCTGCAGTTTGCGTTTTTTCAGCCGCTGCAAGCGCAACAAGTCCGGCGCCGGCGACTGATGCAGCGCGTCGATCGCCGCGTCGAGATCCCGATGCTCCTGCTGCAGCCGGGCGAGCTCGTTTTCGAGTTCGCGCTCATCATCGTCGGTCATGGTGTACGTTGAGCTGAAAGCACGATGAAGTTGTGAACGGGATTATCCTGGCTGGACGTCAATATCGTCTCTGCGCGGCCGGTCTGCAAGCTGAGTGGGTTCCCATAGTCACGATTGGTTACAGATAATCCGGAAAATATGACAAGTGCGATTTTGGATACCCATCGACAGCCTCGCCGGCTGGTGTAAGCTTCCATGTCCGGATCGAATCTGAGGTTCAACCACCGAGGAGATTTCGAATGGCACTACAGGCGCATCTTGTTGAATTGGAACGCAAGCACAAGAACCTCGAGAATGAATTGCACGAAGCGCTCGTGCATCTTTCCACCGACGACCTGCAAATTGTCGAGTTGAAGCGCCGCAAGTTGATGGTCAAGGATGAGATCGAACGGTTGAAGCATACCGTCGATGAAACTCTCCACTAACCACAGTTCAAGAATGTATCGCAGATGCCCCGTGCATCGGGGAGCGCCGGTGCGCTCGTCCGTCCGGGGGTCGTGTGTCGTAGCGTAGATCTTTTGGAACGCTGGCCGCCCTTGAAGCCTGATCCGGAAAGGTGGCGACTGGTTTTCCAGGAAGGTCCTGCTCAGAAGTGAATTCAGATCGTGGTGCGGTTTCACCAGATCGCATCATGATCTTGAATTGCTCAATCCAGAACGCCGCCTTCAGAACTCCGCCACCATGCCGATATGGTCGGCGATTGCGAGCGACGACGTCAGTCCTGGCGATTCGATGCCGAACAGATTGATCAGCCCGGCGACGCCGTGATCGGCTGGTCCCTGAATCAGAAAATCCTGGGTTGCCACGGCCGGCGGCACGATCTTCGGCCGGATGCCGGAATAGCTCGGCATCAGCGCGCCGTCCGGCAGCGTCGGCCAGTACTTTCGGATCGCCGGATAGAAGCGCTCGGCGCGGGCAGGATCCACCGCGTAATCGATGCTTTCGACCCATTCCACGTCGGGCCCGAAACGCGCCTGCCCCGCCATGTCGAGCGTCAGGTGCACGCCGAGCCCGCCGGGCTCCGGCACCGGATAGATCAGGCGCGAAAACGGCGCGCGCGCGCTGCACGCGAAATAATTGCCCTTGGCGAGGTAGGCGCAAGGAATCAGCGCGACCGGCATGCCGTCGATGCTGCGCGCCACCGCGGGCGCGCCAAGGCCGGCCGCGTTGACGAGCAGGTTGCAGGCAAGCGTCATCGGCGCATCGCCGCCGGTCTCGATCTCGATCTGGCCGGCGCCGGCCCGTGCGTGCACCAGCGGTGTGTGGAATGCGTAGGCTGCGCCCGCTTCTTCGGCGTCGCCCCGCAGCGCCAGCATGTAGGCGTGGCTGTCGATGATGCCGGTGGAGGGCGATAGCAGCGCGGCGTCGCAATTGAGCGCAGGCTCCAGTGCGCGCGCCGCCGCGCCCGTCAGCAGTTGCAGATCGTCGACGCCATTGGCTTCGGCATGCGCGCGGATCGCGTGCAGTCTTTCGGTTTCGCTCGATGACGTCGCCACGATCAGCTTGCCGCAATTGCGGTGGGGAATGCCGTGGTCGCGGCAATACTGGTACAGCGCGTGCTTGCCGCTCACGCACATCTGCGCCATCAAACTGCCCGCACGGTAATATATTCCGGCGTGAATCACCTCGCTGTTGCGCGAGGAGGTGATGGTTCCGATGCCCTCGGTGGCTTCCAGCACGATCACTTCGCGGCCCGCCCGGGCCAGCCGCCGTGCGATCGCGAGCCCTATAACTCCCGCGCCGACGACGACGCAATCGACCTTGTCCATGTCAGTTCCGGACCTCGAAATCCAGCGTTGCAAACGGTGTCTGCCGCGCCGTAGAAGCGTTGTTTCGTCCGCCGCACCAGCCAGGCAACCCGTTGGTTTGTCTCGAAATACGGCGGCAACGTCGTTCCGTTAGTAGAGCATTAATCATGTCAGGCCAATTGCCGCAATTCGGGTCGAATTCCCGAATTGCGGGGGTAGGCATTTACCCGATCCAAACCCGTCGAGCCAGACACTCCGCAGGTAAACCTCGGGTGGGTAATGGCTGACAGCAACCGGCAGGCAGGGCGGAAGAATTCGATTCCGGCGCAGGCCCTGACTTGCCTGCTCGCCATGGTCGTGCCATCCGGATTCGCCTGGGCCGCGGCGCCTGCGACGGGCTTTGCCGCTACAAGCGATTTCGGCGGATACGATCCCGGCCTGGCCTGGGAATTCGTGTTCGGCGGTGTCGCCGTGGTCTCCTTCCTGGTCGCGACCGGAATCTGGACTTGGACGGCGATGCGCGGTGCCAAGCGCGCGCAAATGCGGCGCAGCGCCTTCATCAGTTCGGCGCTCAACACGCTGAACCAGGGCGTCATGATCACCAACGCGCAAGGCCGCGTGGTTTTCTGCAACGACCGTTTTCTCGAAATGTACGGGCTCAGCAGCGACCAGATCTCGCCGACGATGACCGGCCGCGAACTGCTCGAACTGCGCCGCGCGCGAGGCCTGCTCAGCCTCACCGTGGATGAATTCAGCAAGCTTGCCCGTCGCGCGGAAGGCGTCGTTACCGAACTGCCGGACGGCCGGTCGGTGGTTACCAAGCTGTTCCGGCTGCCCAATGGCGGCACGATCGGCACGCATGAGGATTGCACGGAGCAGCGTCAGCTCTCGCGCAAGCTGGCGTCGACCACCAAATTCCTGGAATCGGTGCTCGACAACGTCCCGGTCTGCGTCTCCGCCAAGAACATCGAGGACGGCCGCTACATCTTCGCCAACCGCGCGTTCGAGCGCTTTTCGCGTTTTTCTCGCGACCGCATCGTGGGCAGACGTGCCGAAGAGATCTTCCGGCCGGAAACCGCCAAGAGCATCGAGACGGCGGATGCAGCGGCGCTGAACGCGCCGGACGGCCACAGCCGCAGCGAATATTCCGTCGAGCGGGGCGACGAGAAACGCGTGATTTCGTCCAACCGCGTGGTCGCCCGCAACGAGAACAACGAGCCGGAATTCCTGATCAACCTGTTCGATGACGTCACCGAGCGCAGGTCGCTTTCCCTCGAGCTCGAGAGCACCAAGAAGTTTCTCGAACTCGTCGTCGACAACATCCCGGTGTCGCTGGTCGTGGAGCGCGTCAGCGACGGACGCTATCTGCTCGCCAACCGCAGCGCCGAAACCATTCTCAACCGCCGCCGCGAGGACGCCACCGGGCTGACCGCCGTCGACATCTTCAATCCGCGCGAGGCCAAGCTGATCATCGCCCGCGACGAAGCCGCGATCAAGAAGCGCGGCCTGCTGACCGAGGAGCACCCGATCTCCACCAAGGACGGCCTGCGGCTGTTCCTGACCCGCCGCATGACCGTGCTGGACGAGGCCGGCGAGCCGCAATATCTGATCAAGACCCACGAGGACGTCACCGACCGCCGCCAGACCGAGTCGCGGATGGCGCACATGGCCTATCATGACGGCCTGACCGACCTGCCGAACCGCGCCGCCTTCCTGCAGGCGCTGACGCAGATGATCGAAGCTTGCGCCGGCACCGATGAGGAATTCGCCGTGCTGTGCGTCGATCTCGACGGCTTGAAGGAAATCAACGACGTGTTCGGCCACGCGGTGGGCGACAAGCTGCTGATCGAGGTCGCGGACCGTATTCAGGCCAACGCCCGCGGCGGCGTCGTGGCCCGCCTGTCGGGAGACGAGTTCGGGGTGATCATCGACGGCAAGCAGCCGGAGGCGGGCACGGCGCTCGCCGAGAAGCTGGCGCAGGCGCTGTCGGACGAGTTCGTGATCGACGCCAAGTCGGTACGCACCGGCATCACCACCGGCATCTCGGTGTTTCCGCATCACGGCGCCGATGCCGCCTCGCTGCTGGCCAATTCCGGCGCCGCGCTGTTCCGCGCCAAGCAGAAGTCGCGCGGCTCGATCAGCATTTTCGCCCCCGAGATGGACCAGCAGATCCGCGACCGCCGCGTGCTGCACCAGGATCTTTCGGCGGCGATCCGCAACGGCGAATTGTCGCTGTATTACCAGCCGCAGGCGGCCGCAGCCGGGACCATTGCCGCCAGCAAGGTCGTGGGCTTCGAGGCGCTGGCGCGCTGGATGCATCCGGTGCGCGGCTTCGTCCCGCCGGGCGAGTTCATTCCGCTGGCCGAGGAGAGCGGGCTGATCGTCGAGATGGGCGTCTGGATCCTGCGCGAGGCCTGCCGCGAGGCCGCCTCGTGGCCGGTGCCGTTGCAGGTCGCGGTCAACCTGTCGCCGGCGCAGTTCATGCACGGCGACGTGGTCAGCCTGGTGCATTCGATCCTGCTCGAGACCGGGCTGGCCCCCGACCGGCTCGAACTCGAAATCACCGAAGGCGTGCTGATCGAGGATTTTGATCGCGGTCTGGCGCTGCTGCGGCGGCTGAAGGCGCTTGGCGTGCGGATCTCGATGGACGATTTCGGCTCCGGCTATTCCTCGCTGAGCTACCTGCAGGCGTTCCCATTCGACAAGATCAAGATCGATCGCGCCTTTGTCATGAATCTCGGGCGCAACCCGCAGTCGGCCGCGATCGTTCGCGCGGTGATCGATCTCGGCCACGGCCTCGAAATGTCGATCGTTGCCGAAGGCGTCGAGACCCAGGAACAGCTCGATTTCCTCTCTGACGAAGGTTGCGACTCGGTGCAAGGCTATTTCCTCGGCAGGCCGCAGCCGATCGGGCAGTACGCGGCGCTGATCGGCCGCGACGCTGCCGGTGGAAACATGCGCAAGCTCAGCGCCTGATTTCGAGACCTATCCTCATTTGGCCATCATGCGCTGATGTAGTGGAGAAACCTCCCTGCATTCACGTTGCGTATGGCGGATTACGATCTCGCGATCATCGGCGGCGGATTGAACGGCGTCAGCATTGCGCGCGACGCCGTCGGCCGCGGCCTGCGCGTCATCCTGCTGGAGCAGGGCGATCTCGGCGCGGGCGCATCGCAGGCCTCGCCGCGGCTGATCCATGGCGATCTGGCCGAGCTCGAACGCCGGCACTTTCTCAGGGTCCGCCGGGCGCTGGCCGAACGCGAGGTCTGGCTCAGGATCGCGCCGCATCTGGTACGCCCGATGCGCTTTGCGATTCCCGCCCATTCGGATGAGCGCACGGTCCTGCATTTGCGTTCCTGGCTGCTCGTGTATGACCGGCTGGCTGCACGCAACGGCCTGCCGGGATCGGCGACCGTCGATGTCACCCATCATCCGGTCGGTAATGCGCTGAAGCGGCCGTTCGGCACCGCGTTCGAATATTCCGACTGCGTCGTGGACGATTCGCGGTTGGTGGTTCTTAACGCGGTCGACGCGGCGGCGCGCGGCGCGGAAATCCGCACCGGTGCGCGCTGCACCCGCGCCGAACGGGGCAGGGAATGGCGGCTGGTGACGATCGATCGCGGCTTTCGCAAAATCATCACAGCGCGCGCGGTCGCCAGCGCCGCCGGCGCCTGGACGCCGTCGGTCGCCGAGACGGTGTTGCGCGTGCCGCCGCCAAAACTTGCCGCCGTGCAGATGGACCAGATCGTCGTCCGGCGGTTGTTCGACAGCGACAACGTCTATGTGTTCCAGAACAGCGACGGGCGGCTGATCTTCGCCAGCCCCTATCAGCGCGATTTCACCCTGATCGGCACCGCCAGCCGCGCCTTCAAGGGCGACCCCGCGGTGGTGACGATGGCGGCCGCCGACGTCGCCTATCTCTGCGATGCGGCGAACCGCTATTTCCGCGAACGGATCGAGCCGGTCGACGTGGTGCGCATGCTGTCCGGCGCCAACATGGCGATGAAGCCCGCCGACGCCCCTTCGCCGCGCGACGGCGGCTTGATGCTCGACTACGGACGGGGCAAGGCGCCGCTGATCACGATCGTCGGCGGCGATATCACCACGTCGCGGCTGCGCGCGGAACGGGCGGTCTCGAAGCTGACGCCGTTCTATCCGATGTCGGCGCGCTGGACCGCCAGGGCGCCGCTGCCTGGTGGCGACTTTGCCTGGGATCGTTTTGACGACGAGGTCGACTCGGCGCGCGAGCGTTGGCGGTTTCTGGGCGAAGAGCAGGCGAGGCGGCTGGTCGGGGCTTACGGGACGAACGTCAGGGAAATCCTCGGCGACGCCACGGTGCCCGACGATCTCGGCCCGGCCTTCGGGCCGGAATTGACGGGTGCCGAGGTGCGCTATCTCATGGCAAAGGAATGGGCGCGCTTTCCGGACGACATTCTGTGGCGCCGTACCAAGCTCGGGTTGACCACGTCGCCGGCGGATCGGGATGCCCTGGCGGCATTCATGGCGGCGGGCGTGCCGGCGCTCACGCGCGTTGCGGGCTGAATCGACGAGGCTGGTTACCCTGCGTTGCATCCACAATGTTGTGGCCGCCCGTCGCCGGCCGGTTGAGCCGGTGCCGATCCGCCGCTAGCGTGCAGCCCCGATGGCGCCCGCGGATCACATGAACGAACAATCGCCCGAAATCGTCAGGCCGGACAGCGACACCCCTTCAATGCCGGCCATGCCGCTGCTCCGGATCGAGGGCGTCTCCAAGTCGTTCGGCAGCTTCCGTGCGGTGGACCGGCTTTCGCTCGATATCGCTGCCGGCGAGTTCTTTGCGCTGCTGGGCCCGAGCGGCTGCGGCAAGACCACGCTGCTCAGGATGCTGGCCGGCTTCGAGACGCCGGACGAGGGCCGCATCCTGCTCGGCGGCCAGGATATCGCACCGGTGCTGCCGCATGAGCGGCCGGTCAACATGATGTTCCAGAACTACGCCCTGTTTCCGCATCTCACCGTGTACGACAACATCGCGTTCGGGCTGAAGCGCGCCGGCATGGCCCGCGCGGACATCGCCGATCACGTCGCCGACATGATCGCGCTGGTCAGGCTCGAAGGCATGGAAAAGCGCAAGCCCGACCAGCTCTCCGGCGGCCAGCGGCAGCGCGTCGCGCTGGCGCGCTCGCTGGCACGGCGACCGAAGGTCTTGCTGCTCGACGAGCCGCTGGCCGCGCTCGACAAGAAGCTGCGCGAAAACACGCAGGCCGAGTTGATGGAGCTGCAGCGCCGGCTCGGCATGACCTTCATCGTCGTCACCCACGACCAGGAAGAGGCGATGACGATGGCGACCAGAATTGGCGTGATGGACGCCGGCCGGCTCGAACAGGTCGCACCCCCGCGCGACCTCTACGAGGCGCCGGCCACGCGCTGGGTCGCAGGCTTCGTCGGCGACATCAACCTGTTCGAGGGCGACATCATCATGCAGGAACATCGTCGCCTGATGGTAACGACTCGGGATAGCGACGCCATCGCGGTCACGGCGCCGCGCCAGCCGCCCGCCAGGACCGCCGTGACGGTCGCGATCCGCCCCGAAAAGATCAGGCTGTCGCGCCGCAGTCCGGCGGCGGACGCAGAGCATGCGCAGTCGATCAACCGGCTCGAAGGCGTCGTCACCGACATCGGCTATCTCGGCGGCTCGACCGTCTACAAGCTCAAGCTTGATTCCGGCGCAATGGTGCGCGCCACGGTGACGAATATCGCGCGGCTCGACCGCGACACCTACAGCGCGGGCCAGCGCGTGGTGGCCTGGTTCACGCCCGACGACTGCATGGTGCTGGAACGATGAGCGCACGCCGCATCTTTGCGCGGCCGGCGCGTTACGCCGCGATCGCGCCGTATCTCTGGATGGTGCTGTTCTTCCTGGTGCCGTTCGGCTTCGTGCTGAAGATCAGCCTGTCGCAGACCGCGATCGCGCAGCCGCCCTATCTGCCGGTGTTCGATGTCAGCGAAGGCTGGACGGCGATCAGGAACGCCTTCGCGCAGCTCTCGCTGGATAATTTCCGCCTGCTGTCCTCCGACAGCCTCTACATCTCCTCCTATCTGCGCAGTCTCGTCGTTGCGGTCACCGCCACCTTGATCCTGCTCCTGATCGGCTATCCCATCGCCTACGGCATGGCCCGGCTGCCGCAGCGCTGGCAGGCGATAGCGATGATGCTTGTCATCGTGCCGTTCTGGACCTCGTTTTTGATCCGCATCTATGCCTGGATCAACATCCTGCAGCATGATGGGCTGCTCAACCAGACGCTGCTGGCGCTGCATCTAGTTTCCGCGCCGGTGGTGTGGCTCTCGACCGATACCGCGATGTATATCGGCATCGTCTACTCCTATCTGCCGTTCATGATCCTGCCGCTTTATGCGACGCTGGCGAAGCTGGACCCCGCGTTGCTGGAGGCGGCAGGCGACCTCGGCGCGTCGCCGCTGCAATCGTTCTGGCTGGTGACGTTTCCGCTGTCGCTGCCCGGCGTCGGCGCCGGTGCGCTGCTATGCTTCATTCCGATCGTCGGCGAATTCGTGATTCCCGATCTGCTCGCCGGTTCCGGCGCGGTGATGATCGGCCAGACGCTGTGGCTGGAATTCTTCACCAACAAGGACTGGCCGGTCGCTGCTGCCGCGGCGGTCGCGCTGCTGGCGCTGCTGGTGCCGCCCTTGCTGCTCTACGACCGGCTGCAGCGCCGCCAGCTGGCGGGAGGCGGCTGATGGCGCCGCGCATCGGCCGGATGTCGCGCTTCAACATTACCGCGCTCGCGCTCGGGCTGGCATTTCTCTACCTGCCGATCGTCATTCTCGTGATCTATTCGTTCAACGCCTCGCGGCTGGTCACCGTGTGGGGCGGCTGGTCGCTGCGCTGGTACACCGAGTTCTTCAATGACCGCGCCATGCTGGATGCCGCCTGGATGAGCCTGCGCGTCGCCGCGGCCTCCGCGACGATTGCGACGTTGCTTGGCACGCTGGCGGCGGTCGGGCTGGTGCGCGGCGAACGGTTTCGCGGGCGTTCGTTGTTCTCCGGCATGCTCTACGCGCCGCTGGTGATGCCGGAGGTGATCTCGGGCTTGTCGCTCTTGCTGCTGTTCGTGGCACTGAATGCCGAGCGCGGCTTCTGGACGGTGACGATCGCCCACACCACGCTGACCATGTGCTTCGTCACCGTGGTGGTGCAGTCGCGGCTGGCCGCGCTCGACCGCAGCCTGGAAGAAGCCGCGATGGATCTCGGCTGCAACCCGGTGGAGGCATTCCTTCGCGTCACGCTGCCGCTGATCGCGCCGGCGATTGCCGCCGGCTGGATGCTGGCCTTCACGCTCTCGCTCGACGACGTCGTGATCGCCAGCTTTACCACCGGCCCCGGCTCGGCGACCTTGCCGATCCGGATCTATTCCGAAGTGCGCCTTGGCGTGAAACCGGAGATCAACGCGATCTGCACCATGGTGATCGCGCTGATCGCGGTCGTGATCGTGATTGCGTCGCTGGCATCAAAACTGTCGAGCTCGGACGGCAAGCGCGCGGCGCCGCTGTGATGCGCCTCTGGCCCGCGATCAGGCCACGGTCTCGATCGCCTTGCCGTTGACGCGGGTCTCGTCCTTCAGATTGTCGACCGTCACGTGGGTGTCGTACCAGGTGAGGCGAGGCCGGACACCGAAGCGCTCGGTCAGGCCGGCGATGCGCGCTTCCGTAAACCACGCTTCCGCCGCTTCGCGGCTCTCCCAGAGATAGACGCCGCCGGTGCCGCTTTCGCCGTTCAGGTAATCCTTCCGGATCAATCCTTTTCCGGCGAGGCCGCGATAGGTCGGCGCGGTCGACGTGCCGCCTTTGATTGCCTGCTCCTCGGAACGCTTCGGCAAATCGAACTGAACGACAACGATGCAATTGGGCATGGTGGTTCCTCCCGTTGGGCCGCCATCATGCGCCTGGCACGCCAAGGGTCAAAACGAATTCGCCAGCTCGATCTCCGCCTTCAGTGCCGCGATCCGCCGCTCGGCTTCGCTTGCCGTCAGATCCGTCTCGAACAGTTTTGGCTGATAGGCCTCGGCGCTGAGCGTGCGCAGCGTGGCGAACTGGCGGGGTGTCATCGGCGCATCGACTTGGTCGGGGAGGCGGGGCATTTTTCGAAGCTCCAAAGAATCTTTGCCGGAAGCGGACTCTTAACTTGAAATTTGTTCTTTATTTGTTCTTATAGACTTCAACCGCAAGGAGGTGGCCGATGGACAACAAACTCAACGAAATCAGAAGGAAAATCAGGTTCTTGCGGTCGGAGATGCTGGGTGCGGAGGCTCACATCCGCCAGCAGGTCAACCGCGATGAGGACTGCTCGGCAGCCGCCCTTCGCCTGATGTCCATGCGCGGCGCCATGCTCGAACTGATCCGGGAGCGGAACCGGCTCGGCGGCGAGGAACGGCTGCTCGATGTCGACGAGCGGTTGAAGCTCGATGCCCGCGCGGCCGGGCGAAGGCCCGCCAACGGCATGCCGGCGGGTTTTCCGGCCAAGGCCGCAACGGCAAAGGCTGGCGCCCGCCGTGAGCGATGACACGATCCATTCGCTGCGCCGGCGGATCGGCGAGCTGAACCAGCTCGCGCGCCGGCTCGATCAATCCGGCCTCGACAACGCGCGGGCGCAGTTGCTGCTCGCGCGCAAGCGGGCGGAGCTAGAGGACTTCATCAACAGGGGGCGCGATGTCAGCACCGCTTCGATGGTACGACCACAACGCGGATAACCCGCCATGGATCAAGGCGCTGGCGGAAGTGCGCATCCTGGCCACGCGCGAAGGCTGGTGCCATGCCCATGTGCAGGCGATCATCGTCGCGATCGATCAGTATGCCGAGGCGGCGCTGGGCAACCGGAGCTATTTTCTCAACCGGCCGTATGGCGTCGGCGGCGGACGGCGGAATGACGTGCCGTGAGGAGAGGATTTGTTGACATCGTCATAGCAGTACTACTATAGAGTAGACAAGTGACGGCACAAAAGCCGACCTATTGGATCGGATCGTCCCGAAACGACCTGCGCGCTTTCCCCGACGAGGTTCGCCGCGTGATGGGTTTCGCGATCAACGATGCACAGAATGGCGACGAGCACCCGCGTGCCAAGGCGTTGAAGGGTTTTGGCGGTCGCAGCGTTCTGGAAGTTGTCGACGATGACGACGGCGATACGTATAGAGCCGTTTACACGGTTCGCTTTGCCGGAATGATTGTTCTTCACGCCTTCCAGAAGAAGTCGAAGAAGGGCAGTGAGACGCCGAAGCGCGACATTGAGATCATCAAGTCGCGGCTCAAGATAGCCGAGGCTCACTACCGCGAACACTATGGGAAAGGAGCCGACAAATGAGCAACGCAAAAAAAGTAACTGTCGGCAGCGGCAACGTTTTTGCTGACCTTGGCTTCGCCAATCCCGAAGAAGAGCTTCTCAAAGCAAAACTCATTCGAGAAATTCGGTCGATCATCAAACGCCGAAAACTCACCCAGGCCAAGGCTGCCGTCATACTTGGACTCAAGCAACCCGACGTTTCTGCCCTTGTTACCGGCCGTGTGGGCAAGTTCTCGATCGACCGTTTGGTCCGGTGCCTGGATCGATTGGATTACAAGGTAGACGTTGTCGTACGCCACAAGCCGCGTCGGACCCTTTCGCGTGTGGCCGCCGCCTGAGCAAGTAGTGCATGAGCGCATGCGATATCCGGGATCAACCAAAGATGCCGCTCGCTCGTCCGGGCTATGCAGCAACCTCTAGTTCGCCTTCGCGCCGTCGGCTGCCTCCGGCTTCGGCTTCGGTCCGCCTCCGGTCAAGCGCTCGATCATCGAGCGCACCGCATCGCGGGTCTTGCGGTCCTTCACCGCGTCGAGCAGCGGCGCGGCACCCGGCGAGCGGCGGATCAGGCTTTCGGGATCGGGAAACACCAGCGGATCGTCCCACGGGCCCTGCACCACAAAGGGCAGTTCAAATCCCTTGTCTCCGCCATTCGCCGCTGGTGTCAGGCTGGCGACGCCCTTGAGATCGTATTCGCGTGCCGGAACGGAAGCCGTTCCGGTCAGCGTCAGGCGTGTCGTCGGCCCGTCGACGCGGACGTCTTCGACGGTGGCGATGCCGTCGTTGAAGCTTACCGTGACGTTGAGACTGTCGTAGGGCGTCGAGCCCGAGCGCAGATTGCCGCCGCCGGAGAGCGGCCGGCGCTCCAGCCGCTTGAGGAGCTGTTCGACATTGAAGCCGGTGATCGCGCCGTTCTGCCCGACCAAATTGGCGCTGCCGTCGAGCGTGGAGGCGAGGCCGAACGGGCTGGAGCCGGAGGCGGTCAGCGAAACCCCGAGATTGCCGCGGCCCGAGAGTTTGGTGATACCGAACAATTCGCCGGCGCAGGCCTGCAAATCGACGTCGGTGAACTGGACCTGCGCCTTGACGTCGGCGACCGCATCCGACCGCGCGATCCCGAACGACCCCATGGCGATGCCGCCGTAGACCTGCGCTTCGCCGATCGACAGCGCCAGCGCGCCGTTGCGCAAATTGGCGCCGAGTGCGGTGCGGCCCAGCTTGGTCGCCCCGATCGTCACCTTGGCCGCAGACAGCCGCATATCGAGATCGGTGGCGGACAGAGAGGAAAGGTCGAACAATTGCCGATTCCAGTCCCGCGCGCCGCTCGCAAGGAGCCGCACGGTCGAAATATAGGGCGTGAAGTCGAGATTGCCGGCGGCGAGTGTCGCCTGCATCGCCTGACGACCGTTGTTGGAAAAGGTCATCACGCCCTCGGCGGCATTGCCGTCGAGTTCGACGTTGACGTTGGTCAGCGCCACCGAGGCGCCGACCATGCTGGCGCGCGCCTTCAGCGCGAAGCGGCCGAACCCGCCACTGCCGGGCACCTGCTGCCCCATCCAGCGCAGCGCGTTGCGCAGCGACACGCTGTCCACCGTCACGATGCCTTCCATCATCAGGCTGGTGCGGTTGGCGAGCGAGCCGTCGAACGCCAGTTTCAGCGGCGCGCTGACGAGGCGCGCCTTCAGTCCCGAGCGATCGCCCGACAGCAGGGCAACGAAATCGCCGGCAGAAATCGAGCCGTCGACGCGTTCGCCGCGCCAGTCGAATTGCCCGGTCGCCGCGAACGAGCGCGAGATCGACGGCCAGGCCAGCGACAAGTCGATGTCGCCGAGCTGCTCGGTGACGTGGTTCGCGGCGTCCTCATATTTCAGCACACCGTCCTGGATCCGGATTTCAGAAAATGACACCCGGTTTTCGGCGCCGGGCTTCATGGTGCGCGCGATCCGCTCGACGAACGGCGTCCAGTTGCTCTCTCCGCCGGCCTCGCGGACGACATGGATATGCGGCCGCAGCATCATGACGTCGGCAATTTCAAATCGGCGCAGCAACAGCGGCAGCAGCCGCAAATTCGCGGTCAGCACGTCGACCTTCAGCGCCGGGTCCGTGGTGCCGCCGCCCTTCAGACCGACATTGTGGAAGGAGACGTAGCTGCCCGGAAACACCGACACGTCGATCGTGCCCGTCACCACCAGTTCGAGACCGGTGACGTCGCGGATCTGCGCCTCGACGGCCTGCCGCAAGGCGTCGCGGTTGAGGAACCATGAGGTCGCGATCATGGAGAGCACGGCCAGGCCGAACAGCGCCAAAATCGGCATCCCGAGGCGCTTCATTCCTTGGGCCATCGTCAATGACATATCCGGATCTGGGTAAACCGAACTCGGGTTACGGCTACGGACTTGGTGCTAAAGGGTTCGTGTTGATCGGGTAGGCGGCATACCGCTCGAGCCCGTGCCAACCCCCGCAACTTGAAGGGTTTTCTTGACGCTTTCAAGGCCGGGATGGCGCCCGGCGGGCGGTTCGGCGGCATAATCCCCGCCTCATTGACGCACTGCGAAGAATTCGCCTAATAATTCTTGTTAATCTGGCCAAACGGCCGTTCCTCCATCAGGTCATATTCCATGAACAAGGTTTATCCGGACGCCAAATCGGCACTCGACGGCGTCCTCAAGGACGGCATGATGATCATGTCGGGCGGTTTTGGCCTTTGCGGTATCGCCGAAACGCTATCGGACGCGATCCGCGATTCCGGCGTCAAGGGTTTGACGGTGGTCTCCAACAATGCCGGCGTTGACGGGATCGGGCTTTCCAGGTTGCTGGAGACGCGGCAGATCAAAAAGATGATCTCGTCCTATGTCGGCGAGAACAAGCTGTTCGCGCAGCAATACCTCGCGGGCGAGCTGGAACTCGAGTTCAACCCGCAGGGCACGCTGGCCGAGCGCATTCGCGCCGGTGGCGCCGGCATTCCGGCCTTCTACACCAAGACCGGTGTCGGAACGCTGATCGCCGAAGGCAAGGAAGTGAAGGAATTCGACGGCGAGAAATACATCATGGAGCGCGGCTTGTTCGCCGATCTCGCCATCGTCCACGCCTGGAAGGGCGACACCGCAGGTAACCTGATCTACCGAAAGACCGCGCGCAACTTCAATCCGATGATGGCAACCGCCGCGAAGGTCACGGTAGCCGAAGTCGAGCATCTGGTTCCCGCCGGCGAACTTGATCCGGACCACATCCACACCCCCGGCATTTTCGTCAAACGCATCATCGAAGTGGGCACCGGCAAGAAGCGGATCGAATTCCGCAACACCCGCCCGCGGCCCGCCGCCTAACACCCGAAGCAGGAGCCTCTCATGGCCTGGACCCGTGAACAGATGGCAGCGCGCGCCGCGAAGGAATTGCGCGACGGCTACTACGTCAACCTCGGCATCGGCATTCCGACGCTGGTCTCGAACTACATTCCCGAGGGCATCGACGTCAGCCTGCAGAGCGAGAACGGCATGCTCGGCATGGGCCCGTTCCCCTACGAGGGCGAAGAAGACGCCGACCTCATCAACGCCGGCAAGCAGACGGTGAGCGAACTGCCCTCGACCAGCTATTTCTCCTCGGCCGATTCCTTCGGCATGGTGCGCGGCGGGCACATCGATCTGTCGATCCTCGGCGCGATGCAGGTGGCGCAGAACGGCGACCTCGCGAACTGGATGATCCCCGGCAAGATGGTCAAGGGCATGGGCGGCGCCATGGATCTCGTCGCCGGCGTCAAGCGCGTCGTCGTCGTCATGGAGCATTCCGCCAAGGACGGCCCGAAGCTCTTGAAGCAGTGCAACCTGCCGCTGACCGGGGAAAAGGTCGTCGACATGGTGGTGACGGATCTGGCGGTGTTCACGATCGACAAGCACGGCAAGGACGGCATGGCGCTGATCGAACTCGCCGACGGCGTCACCCTCGACGAGGTAAAGGCGAAGACGGAAGCCGAGTTTCGGGTGGCGCTGAAGAACGCGTAGCAAGCATCACTAGCGCTCCTTTGTCCACCCTCCTTCAGCTTCCGGCGAGGGGTACTTGCGAACCTGTGACGCCACGTCAATGATCCACCGGCCTGCCCGGGCCGAGATGATAGCGGCTGGAGAAGAACACCAGCGGGAGATCGTCGCAGTAGTCGCAGCGGGAGACTTCGGCGATGAACAGCGTGTGATCGCGGACGTCGATCGTCCGCGTCACTTCGCAGGCGAAGAACGCCACGCAGTTGGCCAGCCGCGGCAAGCCATCCACGATGTCGCAATCCGGATGGGCCTCGCGGGACCGGCCGGCGAAATGCCGCGACAAGGCTCCGCCCCGTTCGGGCAGCACATTGACGCCGTAGCGCCGGCTGACCGATATCGCCGCGTGCATCCGGCCAGATTTAACCGAGACCAGCACCGTCGGCGGCGACAGGCTGACCGTCACAAAACTGTTCGCCGTCATGCCGCAGACCTCGCCGCGGCCATCCAGCGCCGTCAGCACCGCCACCCCGGTCGCAAAGCGCGATGCGGCCTGGCGGAACGCTAGCGGATCGGCGCGTTGCATCGGATGTTTCCTCAGGCCGTCGCCCGCAGCGCCGGCGCGCTGTGGCGCGCGATCCAGGCCTGGATCCGGCCGGGCGATGCCACGCGGTCCCATTGCACGTCGGGATGATTGAAGTTTTCGGTGAACTCGTCGGCCAACGCCTGGTTCTGGCTCATGGTGCCGATCAGCATGCCGAGCGCCTCCGACGGCGGCTGCAACATGATGTTGGTCCAGCGTGCGGCCGCCAGCACGCGGTCCTGCCGCCTGAGATCGACCTTTTCGCAGAACCGCGCGTCGAGCACGTCGGCATTGACGATCTCCTCGCCGAGCACGAACGCGGCATAGGAGGCGACGTTGGCGCCCTGTCCCATCATCGGATCGACCACCGAATGGACATCGCCGAGCGCAATCGCGCATTTGCCGCCGTCAAACTCCACCACCGTCTTGCGCACCGTCGGCACCACGCCGCCCTGCAAGAGATCGAGCGGCTGCGCCAGGTCGAAGCGTGCGGTGTCGATGCGGTCATAGGTGGTCGGGTGATGCTTTTCGAGTTTCTCCAGCAGGGTGGCGAGGAAGCGCTTGCGGTCCGCCTCATAGCTCAGCGTCGCCAGTTCCTCCATGTCGCCACCGGGCACGTTCTCCATCAATAGGGCGCTGGCAATGCCGCCGAAGGTGATGGTGGGAATCACGATCATCTCGCCGTGTCCCGGCGAGACCGACAGCGTCACGTTCATCGGGTCGGGCTCGCGAACGCCGGTGTAGAGGCCGACGCAAAGCCGCCGCTGCGGCTGCGAATAGGGCGAGTGCTCCGGCCGGTAGGCGAACAACTGGCCGAGCGGGCCCTTGCCGCTGGCGACGACGAGCAGGTCGAAGCGATCGACCAGCGGCGCGATGTCGCCTTCCTCGATGCGCCGGTATTCGATCCGGCCGCCGCGATCGGCAAAGTCCTTCATCAGCACCGGCAGATAGATCCGGTAGTCGACGGCGCGGCTTGGCTTGGCGAAGTAACCGCGAAAGCCGATCGGCTGCGGAAAATTGAAGAAGTGGTCGTGGTAGTAATAGTGGTGTTTCGGGTCGTTCCAGTGATTGACGCCGAGATAGTCCTCGCGCGCGATCGTCACGTGGTGATGCGCGACCGTGTTGAGCAGGCGGATGCCGCGATACTCGTCCGGCGCGCGGTCGGTGATCAGCGTGGCGTCGACGCCGTGTTTCTGCAGGTACAGGGCCAGGTGCAGCCCGGCGACGCCGGCCCCGACGATTCCGATGTGTCGCCTCATAGTCGTCCCTCCCCAACAGGTTTTGTGCGGGAGCTGGCCTCCCATTGTTGTCGTGCAGCCTAGCGGCGAATTTTCTGGAGAAAAATGGAATGGATGGGATATGATCTATTCCCAATGGGAATATAGGCATGGACCGGATCGACTGTTTGCGCGCCTTCGTCCGCGCGCTGGAGGGCGGCAGTTTCTCGGTGGCGGCCGACGAACTCGGCATCGGCCAGCCGGCGGTGAGCAAGCGCATCGCGCTGCTCGAACGCGAGTTCGGCACGCAACTGTTCTTCCGCACCACGCGCAAGCTGAAGCCGACGCCCGAGGGTCATCGCATCTACGATCTGGCACGGCAGATCCTCGGCAATTTCGACATGGCGCGCGCCAACGTCGAGGAGACCTCGCTGCGGCCCAGCGGCACGCTGCGGATCAGCCTGCCGTCGTCGTTCGGCCGCCGCTATCTGATGCCTGTCATCGCCGAATATGTTCGCACCTACCAGGGCGTCCGCCTCGACGTCCGTTTCAGCGAACGCTTCGTCAACCTGGTTGAAGAGGGGATCGAGCTGGCGCTGCGGATCGGGCAACTCGAATCGAGCACGCTGGTCGCGCGGCGGCTCGGCACGGTGCGACGCTATCTGGTCGCCACCCCGTCCTATCTGAAAGGGTGCGCAACGCCGCGTGCGCCGGAAGACCTCAACGCGCATCAATGCATCGTCTATTCGCGCGTGCCTGCCGCCAACCACTGGATCTTCGACTCCGAGCACGGCCGCCACGTCGCGTCGATCGGCGGCCCGCTGCTGGTGGACGACGCCGACGCGATGGAACAGGCGGTGATGCACGATCTCGGCGTCGCAATATTGCCGGAGTGGAGCGCGCTCAACGGCATTCGCCGCGGCCAGTTGCAAAACCTGCTGCCGGATTTCTCGATCGCGGCACTGCCGCTGCACGCGGTCTATCCCGAAACCCACTGGATGTCGCTGCGGGCGAGAAGTTTTCTGGATCTTCTGATCAAGCGAGCGGGGCAGTTCTCGGCACCGTAATCTTCGTCTTCCCTACGAACGCAATGCCGTCGGGGGCAGAGCGCAGCGTGTCCATCTCGCAGCGCGATTGACGGTGGATGGCGGGCACGTCGCTCACGCGCCTCTGCCACCCTACAGCACCCCTACGTCATCGTCTCACGCCGGCCCGGCCGGTATATCCGAAAACCGCGTCAGCCATGCCACCGGGCCGATGCTGGCGGCGACGATCAGCAGCGCGGCCAGTGCGCCGTCCTCAAAACTGCCGCGGCTGGCGTATTGGTAGATCGAGGTCGCCAGCGTCTCGACGTTGAGCGGGCGCAGCAGCAGCGTCGCCGGCAACTCCTTCAGGCAATCCACGAACACGACGATGGCGGCGCCGAACAGCGCCGGGCGCAGCAGCGGCAGATGGATCAGCCGCATCGTCGTGCTCAGTGGCGCGCCGACCGCCCGCGCGCTGTCGTCGTAGTCGCGCGGAATCCGCTCGAAGCCGGCCCTGATGAAGCCGGCAGGCACCGCCAGGAAGCGGATCACATAGGCGATGACGACGGCAGCACCAGAGCCGACCATGATCAGCCCAGGCAAAGACCGCCCGAGCGAGGCAGCAAGCGCGATGAGCACATTGTCAATGGCGAGCACCGGCGACAGCAGCCCGAGCGCCAGCACCAGCCCGGGCAGCGCGTAGCCGAGTTGCGCGATGTTCATCGCCGCAAAGCGCAGTCTTGTCGGCCGCCAGCGCCACGCCAAGATGGTCGCAAGACCGAGCAGCAGCGCGGCCAGCGTGGCGAGGCTTGCGAACGCGACCGAGTTGAAGGCGTCGCGCCACAACGCCGTGTCGAAATTGGCGAGAAGCCCGCGCTTGAAGCTCTGATGCGCGAGATACAGCAGCGGCACCAGAAAGCCGAGAATGACCGGGAGCAGACACGCGGCGAAGGCGCCGGCGCCCAGAATGCCGGACAACGTCGTTCGCGGCGTCAGCCGCGGGCTCTCGGCGGAGAACTCCGTCGTGACATTGCGACGCCCGTAGCGTTCGACCGCGATCAGCACGGCCACGATCGCCAGCATGAAGCACGACAGTTGCGCGGCGCCGGCGAGGCTGCCGCGGTTCAGCCAGGTGGTGAACACCGAGACCGTAAGCGTGCGAACGCCGAGATATTCGCTGGCGCCGATATCGTTCAACGTTTCCAGCGACACCAACGCCACGCCGACTGCCAGCGCGGGCCGCGCCATCGGCAGCGAGATGCGCCGGAAGATGGTCCAGCGGCCGGCGCCGAGCGTCTTCGCCGCCTCGGCGAATTCGGCGCTCTGGAACTGGAACATGGTGCGCGCCGACAGATAGACGTAAGGATAAAGCACCAGCGCCATCACGACGATGGCGCCGGGCAGCGATCGCAAGCCCGGCAGCAGCCGCACCGCGTCGGATAGGGGCAGCCACAGCGCGAGCGTCTTGTGCACGAGGCCGAGCGGCTCGAACAGATCGACGTACACGTAGGCCGCCAGATAGGTCGGGATCGCCAGCGGCAGCGGCAGCAGCCACAGCAGCAATTGCCGGCCGCGGAATTCATGCAGCGACACGATCCACGCCGCACCGGTGCCGATTGCGAGCGACAGCGCGCCAACGCCGGTCAACAGCAGCGCGGTATCGAGCAGGCTTTTCGGCAGCACGTATTGGATGAGCGTCTGCCAGACGTCAGGCGCCGGCTGCATCGCCAGTGTGATGATGGAGATGACCGGCGCGGCGACGAGGATGGCGGTTGCGATAGCGATCGCGGCGGCAATCCGGCCAGAGGGTGTGGCGGGTGTCACGCGAGCACGCCGGGTAGGAAGGCGGATTTCTGCTCGTGCAGGTCTGCTGTCCTCGCCTTCGCGGGCCGGGCCGACGCAATTGATGCGTTGAACCCGGCGCCGTCATGGCCGGGCTTGTCCCGGCCGTCCACGTTCTTCCACCCGGCGACAAGGACGTGGATGCCCGGGGCAAGCCCGGGCATGACGAAACGCGTGATCACGATCCTAATGCTTCGCGAACCATCGTGATCAATTATCGAATCCGACCTTGTCCACCAGCGCGGAGGCCGCCTTGCGGTTGGCCACGATCTTGGCGATCGGCGTCGGATCGGCGACCAGTCTGCCGTAGCCCGCAATCGTCGGGTTGACGGCGACGCCGGCCTTGATCGGGTATTCGTAATTGGCGTCGGCGTAGATCTGCTGCGCCTTGTCGCCGGCCAGCCATTCGATCAGCTTCATGCCATTGGCCTTGTTCGGCGCATTCTTCGCCAGCACGACGCCGGAGAGGTTGACGTGGGTACCGCCGCCCTCGAACGTCGGCAGGATCACTTTTGTCGCTTCCGCCCACGGCTTCTTCTCGGGGTCGTTATTCATCATCAGCGCCCAGTAATAGGTGTTGCCGATGCCGATGTCGCACTTGCCGGCCGCTACGTCGCGCGCCGCCTCGCGGTCGCCGCCCGAGGGCTTCTGCGCCAGATTGGCCTTCACGCCCTTCAGCCATTCCTCGGCCTTGGCTTCGCCATGCCTGGCGACATAGGCCGCGAACAGGCCGTTGTTGTAGATGTGCTGGCCGGAGCGGATGCAGATCTTGCCCTTCCATTTGGGATCGGCGAGCTCCTCATAGGTGATCTTGTCCTGCTTGACGCGGTCCTTCGAGGCATAGATCACCCGCGCGCGCATCGAGATGCCGGCCCACTGGCCGTCCGGATCGCGGAATAGCGCCGGCACGGTCTCGTCGATCACCACTGATTTAATGGGCTGGCTGACGCCGGCCTTCACCGCGTCGTCGAGGCGACCGAGATCGACCGTCAGCAGCACGTCGGCCGGGCTGTTGGCGCCCTCGGCCTTGATGCGCTGCTCCAGGCCGGAGCTCGCGGAAACGACGTTGACCTTGATGCCGGTGTCCTTGGTGAAGGCGTCGAACAGCGGCTGCACCAGCTTGGTTTCGCGATAGGTATAGACGTTGACCTCGCCATTGGCGGAGGCCGTCGAGACCGCAGAGGCGGTCAGGTAAAGCAACGCGGCGGCTGCGGCGGAGGCGCGGAGTTTTTTCATGATGGCTGCCCGGAAGGTGGTGAGGATGCGGGATTCAGTAGCGCAGTGACCACCGTGCCGTCAGCGACGGGATGTCGCGAATGCCAATGTTTAGAGCAATTCCAGTTGTAAACTTAGACCGATTCCAAAGTTGAGTGTGTCATCATGGTGGCGGGTATAGCATCGGCAATCGCGCTTGGCATTTCCGATGCTCGCAATCTTCGTGCCCGCGCCAAGGGGCGCGAGCGCGTGTCAAAGCGGGGAGGCGGAGCGAATTCGATGCAGGCTGTGCTGGACTATTGTACCGGAGCCATGAAGCGGGAGGTAGCGGCGGGCACGCTGGTGCTCCAGGAAGGCAGCAAGACCGGACATCTGTTCGTGCTGCTGGAAGGGCGGCTCGAGGTTCTCAAAGGCGACAGCGTCGTCGCTGTGCTGACCGAGCCGGGCGCGCTGCTCGGCGAAATGTCCGCGCTGCTCGACCAGCCGCATACCGCGACGGTGCGCGCCGCCGCCGATTCCGTGATCTACCAGTTCGACGATGCCACGGCGTTCCTGCGTGACCAGCCCGGCGCGGCGCTGGTGATCGCGCGGCTGCTGGCGCAGCGCCTCAACGCCGCCAACACCTATCTGGCCGACCTGATGCACCAATATGCCGGCCAGGGTAACCACCTCTCGATGGTCGGCGAACTCCTGCAGAGCATGATCAACCAGCCGCCGTCGCAGGTATCGCCAGGCTCGGATCGGCAATCCGATCCAAGGATGTAAGCCACGGCGGCGCATGCCCGATGTCCGCCGCCGGCCGCGTCAGCGGCGCGCGCAGGTCGATACGCTGCGCGTCGCCGGCCGCCAGCCAGAACGCCGCGCCCTCGTCGAGATCGAGCACGATGCAGACCGGCGGACGGCCGTGCTGCAGGCCGGTGTTGAACACCCAGGTGTCGCCGAGCCTATCGAACCACGATCCGTCGGGGATGAAGGGGGACTGGTGCACGTGGCCGGAGATCACCATCGACGGCCGATACTGTGCGATCCACTGCACCAGTTCGACGTCGCCGAAGAAGCGCTTGCCGCCCCAGCTCGTCGGCGAATTCGCCGGCGGCGCATGATGCACCCAGATCCAGCGCGGCGCGCGCCTGGACGCGGCATCGCGAAGCTGGGCCTCGATGCGGCCCTTCACCAGCGGCCCGTCCCACCACGGGCACACTGTAAAGCTGGTGTCGCCGATGGTGAGGTCGTCGCCGTCGCAGGCGATGCCGAGCTCACTGATATCGCCGACCCAGCGCGCGATTTTCTCGCCCTCGGCGCTGCGGTCGTCGAGATCATGATTGCCTGAGCAGAAGATCACCCGCGTCTTGGCCGACAGCAGCGCGAGGTATTTCTTCACCACCAGAATCTGCGCGCGAAAATCGACGAACGATGCGATGTCGAGCGCGTCGCCGGCAAAAATGACGACGTCGAATTCGGGCGCCGCGGCGAGCAGCCAGTCGAACTGCGGCAATGAATAATGCAAATCGGCAACGACGAGGCAGCGCATAATGCTTCAAATCCAAAATCGCCTGCGAGGCAGGCGACCTGAAAGTGAATGCATTCAGGCGGGCTGGAAAGCGCAAAATTTGTGCTGATCGAGGCTCCGGAAGGTCTCTCCGTCGAGAAGCTTACGATCTCGCCCGCCTGACGACCGAAATGGATTGCGCCGTCTGATTGAGAGGCGTGTCGGTCTTGGTGCCGGTGCCGCTCACGGTCGCCAGATAGTCCTGCACGGGACCGGTTGCGCTCTCTCCCGCCGTGGCGGTCGGTACGGCGGCGGGCGTGGCTGCCGGGGGGATTGGTCGCCCGCGCCGCCCTGCGTCGGCCGGCGGTCCCGGCAGATCGAGTGCGTTGTGGCAGGCGCGCCGCAGCGGGGCGCGGCTTGGCCTGTTCGACAACGACCGACGGCGATTCACTCGGCGTCTGACCGAAGGCCGTACCATTCAACGACGAACCGCAAAGGCAATCGTCGCAGCACCAAACAGAAATCTTACTTAGCTCATCCCCACCACACGCCTTGTATTCACCCTTGACCGAAGACTCTGGCTAACAAGACGATGGGCTGAAAGCGAAATGAGCGTCTTGTTTCCGGCACTGCGTTAGAATCCATTTTAGAACGGCTCGATGAATTCGCAGGAGAATCGAGCGTCATTCCGCAGCGACTATCTGTGCGAGCGCGTGGCTGTTCTCGGTCTTTGCCCGCGCCGACAGGCGGGCACGGCGTTTGCGATACCAGATCACGACGCCCGTCACCGATAGCGCGGCCACCACGATGCCCATGGCGGAGATCAGGATGCGGCCGGGAAGCCCGAGGATGCGGCCCGAATGCATCGGGAACTGGGCCTGCACGAACACGTCCGCCGCGGTCCCTTGCCAGGGAATGCGTGCACCGAGCAGCCGGCCGTCCTGCCCGTCATAAAAGAGCTGGGCCGGACCAACTCCGCCGGCACCGTGATCGTCGCCCGGCTTGAAGAAGCTGACGCTGTAAATGTCGAACAGCTGTGCATAGTAGACGGCGCCGACCGGCGCGGACCAGCCGCGGCTTTGTCCGTCGGCCGTGCCTCGTTCGATCATGTCCGCGAACGACAGCTTGGGAATCGCCGGCTGGTCCGGCGGCGCCGGGGTGCGTTGCTCGTAAGGCGTCGGCGTATAGTTCGACACCTTCTTCATCAGCGGCGAAAAGACCTCAAAATAGAGATTGAGGGAAAACGCCGTAAAGGCGACGACGAACAGCACGAACCATGTCCAGAGGCTGAAGGCGCGGTGGATGTCAAAGGTGATGCGGTACGCGCTGCCCGACATCTTGATGCCCCAGGCCGGCTTCCAGCGCGCCCAGAAGCCACGTTCGAGCTGCCGCGCCACGCTTGCGGGCCGGGCGGCATTCGCCCGCCTGCGGGCGGGCAGGGTCAGGTAGAACCCTACGAAACAATCGATCGTCCAGATGATGGCAATGATGCCGAGCAGGCGCATGCCCCATCGATCGCTGCCCCAGAATTCGGGGATATGAAGCGTGTAGTGCAACTTGTAGAGAAAGGAGACGAAATTCTCGCGCGTCACCGGCCAGACAGAGCCCCAATAGCGACGGCCAAGTTCATCACCCGTCACCGGGTCAAGGAACACCTGGTTGTAGTCGACCTGAAATCGCTTTCCCGTGGCGGGATCGATCTTCGGCTCGACAAAAAGTGCGAGCGAGTGTCCCGCTTCGGGCGTGATCGTGAGATAGTTGACGCGGACACGCGGGTCTCGCGCTTCGGTCAGACTGGCGAGTTCGGTCGACGGTTTTGGAGTTCCCGGTGTCTTCGCTTCGGCGAGATGACTGTTCAGCCACTCGTCGATCGCATGATCCCAGGATATCACGGCGCCGGTCACGCCCGAAATGAACAGGAACGCCGCTGTCACGAGGCCTGCCCAGCGGTGAACCGTTACGAATGCAGTCCTCATCAGTCTCGCACCTCATGTCAGTCGCCGTCGCACTATCAGGAGGAGAAAGCGTTACACAAGGGAGCATCGGTCTCTGAACCCGTCATTGCGTTTGGAATGGTTCTACTCTCGCGGCGTAATCTCGGCCGACACGGTTCCGCCTTTCTGCCTGCCGGCCACTTGCACATGGCGACTCGCTTTCTCGTCATGGACGGGCTCGTCCCGGCCATCCACGTTATTTGCCGCCGCAAGCGAGAACGTGGATGCCCGGCACAAGGCCGGGCATGACGGAGCGCGCGAGCTCAGTACGTCGCGTCGAAGTTCACCGCAGCCATATTGCCGCCGCTGACGATGACGGCGACCCGCTCCCCGGGCGCGCCTGCGCGTTTGCGATCGCATCGTCCCAGCACGGTCTGCGGCGCGCATCTTTTTGCGCAGCTTGTGGCTATCCCGCCTCCGCCTCCTTGCCGGCGGCGATGCGCGCACGCCCGGCCTCCACCATGCCGGGGGTCGTGAGCTCGTCGGGCATCAGCGGGACCCAGAAAGCATAGAGCGTGAACGTCGCCGCGAGGCAAAGGAGCAGCAATCCGGCCAGCGCGATCGGATCGGTGATGAGCCCGAAGACGGTGGCGACGACCAGCAGCAAGGTCGGCAACATGGCCAGCCAGGCGCGGACGACGTCAACCCCCACCCGATAGCCGCACACCTGGCAATGCGCGCTCTTCGTCGGTCCCAACGTAAGTTTTCGCCACCAGGGCAGGCATGGGTCGGACTTGCAGTGAGGGCAGGTGTTCATGGCCAATCATCCTCAACGGTGCGGCACGCGATCGTAATCGAGATAGTCCTCGAATACCCCAACCGTGTTGGCCAGCGGAACCACCGCCCCAAATCCTTCGGTCGGGATGACGGTGGTTTGCCGTGGGCCGTCGGTGAACTGTGCGGCGTCGCCCTTGGAGTCGCCCGCCGTCTGCAGCAGCCGCCTCGAAAGATGCTTCACCTGGTCCGGGCTCAGGCTGTTGGCCCAGTCCATGAGCTGGTCGGGCGTCATGTGCTTGTAAGCGGCGTATTTGGCCAGGAACGGCATCTGGCCGGCGCCGCTGCCTCCCGACAGGATCCCGCCCCGTTCGCTCAGCGCCGCGGCCGCCGCATCGTTGTAGCCGGCCGACTTCAGGAAACGCTCGGACGCACCTTCATAGCTGTGCGCGTCCTTGACCTTCTCGTAAATCGCCTTGCCGACCACGCCGACCGCGGTGACGCCGAGTCCCACCGGGCCGAGCCAAGCCGCTGCGCCGAACGCCGGCGCTACGGTAAGTGCGCCGCCGACGGCCGTGGTGCCGGAGAAGATGGCATTGCCGGTGTCCTGGGGAACGCCCCAGCCGGCGGCCGAGCGCACCGCGCTGATGCCATCGAGCACCGCCGATACACCGGCGATCAGGTCGCCCGCGCTGGCGCGTCCCAGCATCTTCCACTCGCCGCCGAACTGGCCGATGGCCGATTTCTTGCTCACCGCACCCAGGCCGACCAGCAGCTCGCTGTTCTTCTGTGCGAAACCGCCTGCGTCGAGCAGCAGCTTGATGCCGTTCTGCGGGTCCGATGGGTTGGCGTTGAACTTGCTGTAGCTGTTGATGAGGCTCACGCCGGCAAAGGTCACGGCCACGCCGCGCAGGAGCTGGCCCGGCAATGTCGTCTTGTTGAAGGTCTTCGACAGTTCCAGATCGCTGCCGAGCTTCTTGTCGAAAACGCGCAGGGCTGCGACGACCTCACCCTCGCTCTTAGCGGCAGCGACCTTGTCGACGGCACGCTCGAGCTCCTTCACCACCTTCCCGGTCTCGCTCTCCGTCACGCCGAGCAGCCGTGCGAACTTCTCGTCGGCCAGGGAGCGAATGGCCTGCTTGGCCTGCGCGACGCTGGCGGCATTTCTGGGGTCGAAGCCATTCAGCTTCTCGAGCACGTTGCGCCGCAGGTAGGCCGAGGCGAGCTCGTTGGTGTATTTGCGGCCGATGTCGCCGACTTTGGACAACGCGAAGACGTCGGCCAGGTCCTTGACCCGCTTGCCGTCGGCCAGCTTCGGATTGCTCTCGATCGCGGTGGAGATCGCCAGGCCCGCGGCCGGATCATTGGCGATGGTCTTCAGCGTCCGGTCGGCCGCGGCGCCAGAGCCGGAGAGAGATGGCGGCAGCTGGTTGAGCGCGGTCATCTGGTCGAGCAGCTTGGTGCCGTCGTCAGCGATCTGCTGGCGCAGCTTTGCCTCTTCCGCCTGCCAGGCGGCGCCCTTGTGATTGCGATAATCGGCGACCGCTTGGTTGAGCCGCTGCGGGGTGAGGCCGGCGCCGTCGTTCTGCACCAGCCAGGCCAGCTCGGCATCGTGATCGGCAAGCTTCTTGACGTCGGCCCCCACCTTGTCCTTGAACCGCTGCACGCCGTCGGTTGCGACCTTCATCACGCCGCTGCCGTCGAGGCCGGCCGCCTGCATGCGACTGGCAACGTCGATCGTTGCCGCCACGCTCCCGCCGTTGGCGATCTTGTCCCGGTCGCGCAGGGCGATGCCGTCGTTGATCGTCTGCACGACCATGTTCTTGTTGACGCCTTCCACTTGCGCCCTGGCGATGGCGTAGGCCGGGTCGGCCCCGTCAGCGATCGCGTTACGCACGTAGTCGGTGTTCCACCCGTCCATGTCGGCAAACCGCGCGATGGCCTTGTCGCCCGTGGGCGTGCCGGCGATGCGGCCGCTGAGCTTGACCAGTTCGCCGGTACCCACGGGGCCGAACGGCGAGCCGCCCGGCAGGTAATCGGCGTTGTCGGCGCGGAATTTCTCGTAGCCGGGCGCGGCGCGATCGACCACGAGCCCGGCCAGATTCTTGTCGAGTCCCTGCGTCGCCTCGTCGAGACGCCGCAGCGCCGCGGCGGTCTGGCCCTGCGGCATCATCTCGTTGTCGGCATGCTGCAGCGGCTGGTTGGCCCAGACGCCCGCGGCGTCGATGATTTTCAGCGCGCCCGGATCGCGCTGCAGCTCATCCTTCACATTCTGCGGCGCTTTCGCGTAGCCGTCATTGAGCGCGCGCAGCGCCGCCAGCGGATCCTTCTGCGCTTGTGCGTTGGCGACGATCCCCCGCGCCACATCGGGCGGCTGGGGCGGCGCCGCCACCCCCGTATTGGCGGGCGCCGCCACCTGCGGCCCGGCCTTTCGGCTTGCGCCCTTGCTGGAGGCGATGCTGAGCTGCTCCATGGTCTGCTTGTCGAGACGTCCGCTCGCCTTCAGGCAATGGTCCGTCTGGAATTTCTTCAGCGCCTTGACCGACTCGTCGCCGAACTTTCCGTCGGCACCGAAACGAGGCAATTTGTAGCCGGCCATCTGCAGGGCTTCCTGCATCTTCTCCACTGCCGGCCCCTTCGCATTCCTGGCGAGCTCCATCTTCCCTGACGCCACGTCGCGCAACGCCGGGTCGATAACGGCGCCGGCCTTCTGCTGCGCGGTCGGCGGCGTGCAGGTCAGATCTTGCGGCGGTTTGCGGACCGGGGGCGGCGGCCGGCGCGCAAGGATGATCGGGTCCGACGTCGACGTATCCTGCGCAGGTTGCGAATGATCCTTGCCTTTTGAAGATCGTAAACCCGATGCCTCGCTGGAGGTGGCCGAACGGTTGAACGCCTCGTTGAACGCCTTCACCAGTTTGGCCGGGGCGCCGCCGCCGTTTCGCGGTGGAACGTTCCCGTCTTTGACCTTATCAGTGGACCCGACTCCCATCTTCCTGTGCCTTTCGATGTTCTCGATGGCCAAAGCCCGGTGTCCTGAACAGCCGGGTTGGCGCAGCGGGGCCGCCGAGGCCGCCCGGCGCCACCTGAGTCATGACGATGTTTGTTTTGCAGGCGGCATCCACGCCAGCTTCATGCCGACGCTCCCCGGATCTGATGGTGCTATTGTAAGGAAGAGGCGAGACGGCTCAGTGATCTTCAGCACAGTCAGGCGCTGGCGCGCTTGCGCAGGAGTTTGTTCCTGGCCGATCCGAGACGTGTCTTGCGACAGTGCGAATGTCTGTTCTTGTGGAACGCCGGAAGCAACCGACCGCAGCCAAACCGACGCGATTGATCCGTCGCCGAACAGGGCGATCCCATGGTGGTTTTGGCCGCCGTCAGTAAACCGGACGCCCGGCGACGCTTGTCTCGACGCCGCCAGCAGCGGATATTCCCTTGTGATGGCCTTTCAGGCGAAACTCCGGTAAACGAGCCAACCAGTCAGAGCGACGACAACAATCCAGACCACCACAATCAGCGCAGCGCCTACGCTGCTCACTGGCCGATTCTGGGCCGCTGCAGCCAGCTCGCGGTGCTCAATCATCACATCGGCCGGGATCAACTTCACCACCAGCGCGATGCAAATCGGCAGGATGATCAATTCATCCAGATATCCCAGCACCGGAATGAAGTCGGGTATCAGGTCGATCGGCGACAACGCATAGGCTGCGATGGCTAGCCCAAGCGCTTTTGCATACCATGGCACTCGCGGGTCGCGAGCGGCGAAGTAGAGCGCGTGAACGTCGCGCCTGATCAGACGAGCCCAGTCTTTCAGTTTAGAAAAGTAGCTCGCCACGGCCTTCGCCCTCTTTCATCTCAGGCCAAGCCTGCGATGCCGCCTGTTGCCCCATCTGGAACTTGTCTTTCCTCGGCGCTTGACCGAGGTTGCGCTTACTTCAGGTTGGCTGTGATTTCCTCGGATGTGGCACTTGCCTTCTTCAACGCATTCGAGAGCGTCGACATCATTTTCGACATGCGGTCCATTGCCATCTGCAGGCGAAGCGACTCCATCTCACCCATCTCACCCATCTCGCTCATGCTGTCGAGGTTGCTCTTCACCTTATCTATCTCGCGGTGAATTGTCGCCTTCGTCACATCGTCCCGGCCCCCGACGTGGGGAGTGCTTCCGCCCTCGATATCGGTCGGCCAATCGGCCCCGGGCGAAGGCGAACCGACGGTAGCCTTTCCTTCGAGCGGACCGCGGCTTTGCGGACCGGCGTCGGGAACAACTTCGACCTTGCTACGGTCAGCGGCGCGTTTGGCAGCGGAGAAATTACTGGCGTGGATGTCCGAGGTCGGTGGAAGCGGTTTCAGCGCAGCCAAGCCCGGGCGTTCGTTGTAGATGTTCATGGCGACCTCCCTGTTGCCAGGCGGTACCCGAGCCTGGCTTCGTGTCGAGACTCCGGGGCTTGATCGCGCATCCGTAGCGAGGAGACGAAATGGACTCGGTGAGCTTCAGCACATTCGCCTCAGGCGCTGAGTGTCGCAATTGCCAGGCGCAGCATTGACCCCGGCACGCATTCATCAATCAGCCGTCAATGCTTCTGCCAACGTCGACCGATCCGAGCTCAATACGACGCGCCCTCTTTCTCTAAGGTCGCTTTGTCGGCCACCCAACCTTGTCATGCAGGGTCGAACGAGTTCTTTGACCGGTCACTAGCCGCCAGCAACGGACACGCTGGCTCAGCAGCTGCAAACATAAGCCGCCGGTAAGGAAATTGTGAGCCGGCGGTTAAGCGGGCCGTTCGCTGCCTTGGCACCCTCGTTGCAGCTGGAATGACGTACCGCGGAGATAATCATGCACACGGCTTACGGCTCGGCCAGACTAGGCCGCACGGTGGGATCGATGCGTTCTGCCTTCAGTTTCTTCGAGAGACATCGGTCGAGATTTCAACGTCGCGGGCCGAGGATGCGAGCTGGTCCGCGCGTTTCGAGCGACCACATGGTGACGGATATCGACAGAAAACACGGCGTGCCCGACGGCGCCGCGTCATGTCGCTCGATCGGCCCGCGATGCTTCCGATCCGGCGGCGGATGCACCTTTTTCAATGCGGCGTTCGTCGCCGCATGGGTGCTGCTGTTCGCGAACGAAGCCGCCGCCCAATGCGCGGCGCGAAATGTCCAGAACAACCAATTGATGCGAGGCAGACCTCCATCCGGTGGCATGTCGAAGACGCTGGTCAGATCCGCTGCCGATGTCCCGGTGTGGAGGAAAATTGCGATGGGGACCTTTTCAGGTCCGCTTTCCCTCGCCAACGCGTTGAATGCGGCGAGCTGCGGCGTCGGAAATTCTGCCGAGGAGATACTGGCGCGGCCGGCATTCACCGTCAGCGCCGCGAAAGCAGAGGTGGAGCTCTTTTCGGTGTCGGCAGCCGAACTCGGCTTCGAGACCAAGACCGCATCACTGGCCGACATCTATGCGCGCGCTCAACGGGTGGGTTTTGGAATTGCTTCAGCAGAGATCGGCCCTCAACTGAGACTTCAATATCTTGACCAACCGGTCGGCGAGTTTCTAATCGTCGCAATGAATCCCATCAGCACGTGGAAGGGCGAGCCCGTCATATTGACGGTCGCCAACGGCGGAGCGGGGCTGATCCTGATCGGCCAGGATGGCAACGCCCATGCGCAAATGCCGGTGTCGTCCCGGTTCTTGTTCGTACGGCCATCACATGGTTCTGAGTGGGCATCGCGTGGAGAGCGCTTTCCGTTCTTGCCATGATCCGGACGGCTATCGGGCGTCAATGCGCAAGACGCGGGCCGTTCCATACGGGACGATCCAGCGGCAAGTCGTACCGGGCCGCGCGGCGGTGGTGTCGGCACCTTTAATCCTCGTTCGCCTTGAACCGGTTCATGCCCTTCAGCACGAACGGCGCCAGCAGCGCGACCAGTGCAACCGCCAGCAGCGTCGCCGACATCGGGCTTTGCAGCAGCACCATGGGATCGCCGAGGCTGATGGCGAGCGCGCGGCGCAACTGGCTCTCGGCGATCGGGCCGAGGATCAGGCCGACGACGACGGGCGCGATCGGAAAATCAAAGCGGCGCATCAGGAAGCCGAGCACGCCGAAGCCTGCCAGCATCGACAGTTCGATGACCGAAGGCTTTGCCGCGATGGTGCCCATGGTCGCAAAGACCAAAATGCCGGCGTAGAGCCAGGGCTGCGGGATCGCGAGCAGTTTCACCCAGAGACCTACCAGCGGCAGGTTCAGCACCAGCAGCATCACGTTGGCGATGAACAGGCTCGCGATCAGGCCCCACACCAGATCTGGCCGCTCGGCGAACAATAGCGGTCCCGGATTCAGGCCGTATTGCTGAAAACCCGCCAGCATCATCGCGGCCGTCGCCGAGGTTGGCAGGCCCAGCGTCAACAGCGGCACCAGCGTTCCGGCGGCGGAGGCGTTGTTGGCGGCTTCCGGCCCGGCGACGCCTTCGATCGCGCCCTTGGCGAATTCCTCGGGGTGTTTGGTCAGCCGCCGCTCGGTCGAGTAGGACAGGAAGGTTGGAATCTCGGCGCCGCCCGCCGGCAGCGCGCCGATCGGAAAGCCGAACATGGTGCCGCGCAGCCATGGCTTCCACGATCGCTTCCAGTCCTGCGCCGTCATCCACAGCGAGCCGCGCACCGGCTCGATCTTTTCTTCCGCATGATGGCGGCGCGATGCGACATAGAGCGCTTCGCCGACGGCGAACAGCCCGACTGCCAGCGTCGTCACCTCCACGCCGTCGAGCAGTTCGGGAATGCCGAACGCGAGCCGCGCCTGTCCGGTGAGCTTGTCGATGCCGACAAGGCCGAGCGTCAGTCCGATAAAGAGACTCGTCAATCCCCGGATCGGGGAGTCGCCGAAGGTCGCCGACACCGTCACGAACGCCACGCACATCAGCGCGAAATAGTCTTCAGGCCCGAAGCGCACGGCAACGTCGACCAGCCACGGCGCCAAAAAAGCAAGTCCGATGGTGGCGAGCGTGCCGGCGACGAACGAGCCGATCGCCGCCGTCGCCAGCGCCGGGCCGCCGCGGCCGGCCTTGGCCATCTTGTTGCCTTCCAGCGCGGTCGCCATCGACGCGCTTTCGCCGGGCGTGTTGATCAGGATCGCGGTGGTCGAGCCGCCATACATGCCGCCGTAATAGATGCCGGCGAACATGATCAGGGAGCCGCCGGGATCGAGCTTGTAGGTCACCGGCAGCAGCAGCGCGACGGTGAGCGCCGGGCCGATGCCGGGCAGCACGCCGACCGCCGTGCCGAGGAACACGCCGATCAGCGCATAGAGCAGGTTCATCGGTTGCACGGCAACCGCCATGCCATGCGCGAGCGCGGCGAACGTTTCCATTAGATAAGTCTTTCCAGGGGCCCGGAGGGCAGGCTGAGCGTCAGTAGCCGGTCGAAGGCGAGATAGATCAGCGTGGACATGACCAGCGCGATGACGGTGTCGGTAAGAAGGGCGCGCCGTCCGAACGCCACCGACGTCGTGACGAACAGTGCCGACGTCGCGAGAATAAAGCCGCCGCCGAGGCCGATGATCGCAATCAGCATCGCGAGTCCGGCAAGGATCAGCAGTACGGCCTTGGGGTCGGCGCTTTCGCGCGCCGGCAGGTTGCCGCGCAGCGCGTCGACGAGATTGCCGATCGCGAGCAGACCGAGCCCGATGGCGATGACGACCGGCATCACCTCGGGTCCCATGCCGTACATTGAGGTGGCGGGGAGTTGGCGCGAGTCCCACACCAGCACCACGGCGATTGCCGCGAGCGCGGCGGCAATGACGATCCCCGCGCGATCGACGCCGCGGCGCACGGGCTGCTGCGGCAGCTCCGTCACGATTTGACGAGGCCGACCGACTTCAGCACGTCGGTGACGCGCACGGTTTCCTTCTTCAGAAAGTCGGCAAAGGCATCGCCCGCGAGATAGGCGTCATCCCAGCCCTTCTGCTTGAGTATCTCCTTCCACGCGTCCGACTTCACCATGCTGGCGACCGCGTCGCTCAGCACCTTGCGCTGCTCGGCCGTGATGCCGGGAGGCGCGACCACCGAGCGCCAGTTGGCGATCACGAGGTCGATGCCCTGTTCCTTGAAGGTCGGGATGTCGACGCCGGCGATGCGCTTCTCGGACGTGATGCCGATCGCGCGCAGCTTGCCGGACTTGATCTGGCCTTCATATTCGCTGTAGCCGGAAATGCCCGCGGTGACCTTGCCGCCGAGGATCGCGGCCAACGACTCGCCGCCGCCGGAGAACGGGATGTAATTGACCTTCTTGGCGTCGGCGCCGATCGCGCCGGCAAACAGCGCCGCCATCACATGGTCGACCCCGCCGGCCGAGCCGCCCGCGAACGTCACCTTGGCGATGTCGGCCTTGACGGCGGCGGCAAGGTCCTGCGCGGTCTTGATCGGCGAATTCGCCGGCACCACGATCACCTGGATTTCCTCGGTGAGGCGCGCAATCGGCGTCACCTGTTCGAGCGTCACCGGGGACTTGTTCATGGCGAGCGCGCCGACCATGACGAAGCCGTTCACCATCAACTGGTTGCCGTCGCCCTTGGCGCCGTTGACGAATTGCGCGATGCCGACGCTGCCGCCGGCGCCGGCGACGTTGGTTACCTGGACGCTGCGCGCGATTTTTGCGGCGACCAGCGCCTGCTGCATCGAACGCGCGGTCTGGTCCCATCCGCCGCCGGGGGCGGCCGGTGCCATGATCTTCAGCTCGAGCTGCTGCGAGAGGGCAGGCGCGCTGGCTACAAGCGTCAACGCGACGACCGCGCCGAACAGGCGCGAAGGGAACGGGATCATGCGGTTTCCTCCGGGCTCGGGGCGAGCCATTCTGTGTCAATTCGCCGCATATCAACCCGGAAAATCGACCGCTGTCCAGATAGACTCGCGAGGGCCGCGCGACGGGTTAATGCGGAATGCTAAACCCCTGCAATCCGAAGACTTTCGCTAATGTGCATCGGGTTGTCTTCGCAGTTTTTTGCTTCTTGACGATCATGCCCGCGCCACCGCGTGCGGGAATACGATCTCGATCAGCGTGCCGGAGCGGCCGCCGGTCCTGATCTGGAATCTGGCGCGGTTGGCTTCGACCAGCGCCTTTGTCAGCGACAGGCTCACGGCCGAGCTTTCGGCGCGGTCCGACGGCGCCGGGGTGCGGAACGGCTGCAGGGCAGCTGCCACCTCATTGTCGTTGAGACCGTGGCCGGTGTCGCGGACCCGCAGCATTACTTCGCCGAAATCGGACAGCGCGGTCGAGACGATGACCTGGCCGCCGGCATTGGCGAGCTGGATCGAATTACCGATCAAATTCAGCGTGATCTGGCGCAGCGCGCGGGCGTCCGCGACGACGGGCGGCAGCATGTGCGCCAGCGAGGTGCGAATGATGATGCGCTCACGGTTGGCCTGCGGCTGCAGCACGCCCACGCAGTTTTCCACGAGCTCGTTAAGGTTCTGGTTGGTGAAGGAGAGATCGAGCTTGCCGGTTTCGATCCGCGACAGATCGAGCAGGTCGTTGATGATGGCGATGACGCGCTCGCCGGAAGCGCGGATGTCCTTCATGTATTCTAGGTAGCGCTCGTTGCCTAGCGAACCGAAACGCTCTGCGATCATCACTTCGGAAAAGCCGATGATGGCGTTGAGCGGCGTGCGCACCTCGTGGCTGATCCGCGCCAGCACGTCGGCCTTGGCGTTGGCGGCGCGCTCGGCCAGCCGCCGCGCCTCGCGCAATTCGATCTCGGTCTGCCTTGCCTGCGAGAGGTCGCGGAACACGGCGAAGAAGTTCGGGCCGTCGGGACAGGTGCGGCCCATGGTCATGGTCAGCGGAATGATGCCGCCCTTGCTCTCGCGGCCCAGTACCTCGCGGCCCTGATCGAGCAGGCTTTCGACATTAGCCGCCTTGATGGCGGCGAAATATTCGAACACGCCGTGCTGGCTTTCCGGCGCGAACAGGTCGGCAATGTTGCGCTTTGCAAGTTCGTCCCCGTCACGGCCGAACAGCGCTTCGGCGCTGCGGTTGGCCGTATGGATGTTGCCGTCGGCGTCGAACATCACGATGCCCTCGGCCGTGGTGTCGAGGATGGCGGCGAGGTCCCCGGCACTGGCGCGACCGACGGGCGGCTCCGGCTCTGCCGCCGGCGGTCGGGAAGCTTCAGGCGCCGGTGCCGACGACACTGCCGGCTCGGCCTGCGAGATCGCAGCCGCAACCGCCGTGCTCTCGTGGCGGGTGCCCGAGAAGATCAGCGCCAGCGCCGAATCGCCATCCCATGAAATCGTATAGAGACGGGCATCGGCGGCCGGCGACTCCGTGTTCGCATCATCCGGCTGGCTCGCCGAAATCCGCACCGGCCTGCCGGTGTCCGATGTCGAGGAACCGTTGGATGCGCCCGCCTCGACATAGAGCGCATCGAGGCCGCCGGCATCTTCCAGCGCATGCAGGTTCGGATACCCCATCTGGGTCAGAAAAGCGGGGTTGGCATAGAGCAGCCGGTCGAGCCGGTAGATCAAAATGCCGGCCGGCAGCAAATCGAGCAGCGCCTTGTCGCGCGCCGCTTCGCCGCGCGCTGGCGGCTCGGGCGTCTCCAGCCATTCGGGCGGCGCGACCGCTTCGCGCGGGGGTGCCGCAGCGCGGGTCCCGAAAACGGCTTCGGCGGGATCCGGTGTTGCCTCGTTGCTTTCAGTTTCGAGCCGCGCCGACAATTGCCGCGCGAGTTCGTCGAACGCGTTGTTTTCGACCGGCGTCAGCACAGGCTGTTTGGCGTCGCTGGGGGCGCGGAACGGGACGACGTTGGCCGCGACATCCGTGGGCAACACCACGGCGGCTTCTGCCGGCGCATCCATGGCGATCTTCCGGATGTCCATGTCGGTCTTCTGGAGGTTGTCTTGAACGCTATCCTCAGAGGCTTCATCCTCAGAGGCTTCCTTGGGAGGTTCCACGGGCGTGTCCAGATCGGGTTGATGCGAGGTCTCGGCGGCCGAATTGTCTACGGCAGCCGGCTCAGACGTTTCGTTGGATAAAGGCGATGCAACGCCGTCGGGCTCGGCGGATGGTGCAGAGGGCGGTGCCGGCAACGTCACCGTCGCACCGGACGATTCCGCCAGACGACGGGCGGCGAGCCGCGCGATGGCGTCGAAATCCAGGCAGACGCCGAAGCCGCGATAGCCGAGGAAGTTTCGGCCCGCATCGAACGCCGGCAGGCCGGAGAGTTCGACCGGCAAGGCGCCGCCGCCGTCCACCGGCCAGTTGAGCGTAATGCCGCTCCAGGTCGTCCCCGTCGCAAAAGCCTGCATCACCCGCCCGGCGGGATCGAGGCCAAGGGTCTCGGCGATCTCGCGCCATGGCCGACCGAACGCCGCCGCGGCGCGCGGCCCGATCAGGTCGAGAAATTCGTCGCTGCCGAGCGTGAAACGGCCGTCACGATCTGTCTGCCAGGTGAATCGCAGCGGCAGGCGGCGCGTCTGCGCCGGGTCTGCGAGCGCTTCGATGGCCGGTGAGAGCGGCCGTGCCTCAGGCTCCGTCGCTTGCGCAATGTTCCCGGCGGCTGGCGGCACATCGGGGTCTGGCGAATCCTCCAGCGCATCGAACAGCGCGAACTCGGCGGGCGCTTCGCCCGACTGTGCCGGCTGCTTGTAATCGAAGGCAGGTTGCGAAGCGGCCGGCGGCCCGCTGACCGGCTTCGGCAAGATCGGCTTGGATGGCTCTGCGCGCTGGGCGGCTGCGGGCTTATCGATGTCGGGCTGCGCCAGCACGCGGCATGGCGTGATCAGTGCGAGGTTGCCGACGGCAATGAGAACGCCATGGCTGCCGTCGGCAAAGTCGATTCGCAAGCAGCCACAGGTCGCCAGCGAACCCGGCGCGGCGCCAAATCCCTGCAGGCGCTCCAGCCGAACGGCGCCTTCCGCGCGCAGTCGGCCGGCGAGCCGCGCGATCTGCCTGCGGTGCTGGTCGGCCGGTCCAACGGTCTTTTCGGCAAGCGCTGCGGCACTGGCCGCACCGAGCAGGCGGATGCCGGCCGGATTGGCCCACAGGATCCGCTTGCCGTCGGCGGTCCACAGCCAGGCGGGAAGTCGGCTCGCCGCATAGGCGGCCAACCGGGGATCGCTGGAGGCCAGCCGTTGAATTTCCGAATCGTTCATCGCCACACGACCATTCGGCATCGGCCTCGGCAGCCAGAATTCCGACAGGGTTAATCCATCGTTACTATCGCAAGCCGGTTGCGGCAGGTCCACGGCCGGACCGGCCGGGCGGTCGCCTTAGCCATGGATAACCCTAACTTTGCAGGGTTTTTCTTGGGATTGGCGTTGCGCCCACGCCATGTGGGCATGCGGCCCGCTGCGCGCTGAAAGCCATCTGTCAAAGCGGCCGGGCCAAGCCATGCATCTTGCGCGGGTAAATTTTTTCGCGATGCACGCGAAATCGCATTGCGATGCACAAATTTGACATGATATGGGTGCGTATTAGGCAAGCCCGTGGATGGGCACTTCCGTGAATGTGTGAGCGTGATCCCCCGACGTCCGATCGGTTTGCCCCCAGGCGTCGGCAAGGGAGAACACCGTTTAACCCCATTGTGAAGGATGCAAGCCGTGACCAGTTCCACCGATCCCTTCTCTGCCTCCATCATCCCGTTTGAAGTCCCCGAGCAGGTACGCGCGTTGGCCGAGAAGGGCGTCTCGCAGGCCCGCGACAGCTATGCCAAGTTCAAGGATGCTGCCGAAACCCACAACGGCACCATCGAGGCCGTGTTCACCACCGCCAGCAAGGGCGCCAGCGCCTACAACGCCAAGCTCATCGAGTTCTTCAAGGCCAACACCACCGCCTCGCTCGACTTCGCGCAGGAACTGTTCGGCGTGAAGACCCCGGCGGCGGCGATGGAACTGTGGTCCGCCCATGCCAAGAAGCAGTATGAAACCTTTACGGCGCAAGCCAAGGAACTCGCCGAGCTCGGCCAGAAGGTTGCTACCGAGACCGTCGAGCCGATCAAGGCCTCGGCCTCCAAATTCTACAAGCCGGCCGCCTGATCGTTTTGCGGTCGTCCGTTACGAAAAGCCCGGGCGGTTGGTCCGGGCTTTTTGCTGCCGGGCCTTTCGGCAAATCAACGCAAAATGCTCCCGGCGCGGTCTCAATCCGTGACGCAGCTCACTTGCCAAACCGCGGCGTTGCTCCTAGTTTCCGGCCCATTCGCGACCCCTCTTTCGAGGGGCCTCGCATCAGGATGCAGTTGTAGCTCAGTTGGTTAGAGCGCCTGTCTGTGGAACAGGAGGTCGGTGGTTCGAGCCCACCCAACTGTACCAACGAAATCAGCGACTTAGTGTAATGCTCACCTAAAGCTAGCGGCTGCCATAGCTACCAAATAGCTACCGCGGTGACGCGAAACACGGCCTGGTTATAAAAGCAGCCATCCGTCTCCTCAGGTGGGACTGCTGGTGATGCGCCGCGCGTTTACAGCGGGCACCGCGGGAGCGGGCGTTCTTTGATGGCGGGTGGTCGTGTCAAGGGCACGGGCCGAACAGATGCCGACAATTGTTGGCCGCCCACCCGGGCAGCGGGCTCCCGCGGCAACGATCGAACCCCGGAGGGCCGAGACGCAAAGCGGCTTGGCGGCGCCAACGGCGCGGGAGAGCGTGACCCGACTAACGAGAGGGGGCCGCCCAAAACCCTTATAGGAACGTCATTGAAGCTGGCGATCGTCCACGCCGACAGCTTCCAAGTATCCTTTGGTGGTGACGAGTATCGCGCTCGCCCCTGCCGTACTCGTGAAGATGGGACGCAAACAGAACCCAGAAATGCCAGCCGCTGAGTCGTCGGGCTGCGCCACTCGAAAGAAATCGGCAGACGGGGCAAGTCCTTTGGAAAAGCGAACAGTTCCACGATGTTCTTGCTAACAGGCGATCGCCGTACTGATGAGCCGTCTGGGAGTGGCAGTGCCCTTGTGACATGCATGACGAAGAAGGTGCCGAACCCGGTCACTCCAATGGGAAGAAACTCAATCTCCGGAAAGTGAGCCAAAGACAGTCGCACTGCATCGGAGACGGCAAAGGCGTTTGGATTGAATAGAACAGGAGTAGGATTCGGCTTCAGCAGGCGCAGAGTTGGAACCTGCCACGTAGCCAGGAGGGGCTGCGGCTTGTGAAGCCGCTCATCGTTCCAAAGCAACTCCTCATCGTCAAACCAAGTCGGCGCGAAATCCCCGCTCGGGAGCGAGACTGGGCGCAGTTTGAAGATTGTCATGTGCGCACCTGAAGGGAGAGCCGACCGCCTGTGAGATTGCCACCGAAGTGTGGTGCGCAAGAATCCACTGACCCACGCGTTGGAGTGAGCCTGTGAGGCGCTTCTACCGAACGCGAACTGTCATTCGGCGCGCTGATTGACCCCTTACCGGCGCCGAAGGGTGACCCCGGCGAGTAATGACGAAGCCCTTGGAAACCTGCCGAAAAATGCATCGTGCGTGGGGCCAATGTTGGAAGCCGACCGGGGTCAAAGTTCGGCGCTTATTCACAATACGAGCCGAGATATGACGGCGGGTGACCTGGAATACCGAGACCGGATGCAGGGGTTTCCAGCTGACCAACAAGTAGCGTTCAATTTCCGGATAGGTCCGGGGTTTGAGCCTTTGTTTGGCGTTCCGGAGGTACTGATCCGCGATTGCCCGGAGTGTGTCGGCCGCCCGCAGGCGCGCCTTGGCTTTCTCGTCCGCCGGATCTTTGCCATTGAGGTCGGTGGTTCGAGCCCACCCAACTGTACCAACTAAAACAATTACTTACCAAAACCTTCACCGGCAGCCAATCTCCGAGGTGGACACGCTTTTCGAACGCGCAAGACGGCCGTCGAGCGCAGGGCTTTTAGCGGGCTAGTTGCCGGCGTCTATGGTGATCAGATGCCGCGGGTCTTGCTCGCGACCTGCGGAACGAGCCAATTACTCCGACGTTTTGTGGGATGCGTATCTTTCACGCTCAATTGAAATCGGCTGATTGGAATCGCGCCATGGGACCCCCTCCAGCGAAGGGGAGCCGAGGGCACGCGGCTCAGAGGTTCCGACCCGTGCACTTTCTCTTCAGAGTGCTTGCCGGCTGCCGACCCGATGAACATCTCATCCGGCAAGAGGAGTTGAGTCCATTGAGCGAGCACCGGAAGGAACTCGACCGGCATTTTGCCTGGTTCGAGAAAAAGCTGCCACCACGGCCGGCGAAATTTGTCGGCTGGGTGCGCAAGCCGTCGTCGATCTATGCCCGGATTCCAATCGCGATATTGCTGGTCGCCGGCGGCTTTCTCAGCTTCCTGCCGGTGCTCGGTCTCTGGATGCTGCCGCTTGGACTCGCTTTGTTCGCGCAGGATGTACCGCCGCTGCAGAAACCGATGGCGCAGGGACTGGGATGGGTCGAGCGCAAATGGCTGGAACGTGAGCGTGCGAAAGGCGAGCGCATGAACGGCAATCAGTGACTGGATCGGTCGCTCAACCGGTGCCCTTTCGGCTTCGAAGAAGCATCTTCCCTTGTGACCGTACTCACACGTGTGACTCAAAAACCAGCCTTGTTGGCAATTACATGGCTAGATCGCGGCATCCAACAGATTTTTCTTTCGCGAATCAGGCTGCTGATTCATTTTCAGCTTCTGGGGTCAACTGGAGGCCAAGGTAATGAACGTCATAGTTTTTGCTTCGCGTAAGGGGGGCTCTGGTAAGAGTACCCTGGCTGCTCACCTCGCTGCCCATGTGCACAAGGCAACGAAGCCTATTCTGCTCGTCGACGCCGACCCGCAGGGATCGCTCACGCTCTGGCACAAACTGCGTGGCACCAATGAACCGCCGATCAAGGCCGCAGTGAATTCCGTCAGCGGCATCGTTGCCGCCGCCAAGCGCGATGGCGTCGAATGGGTGTTCATCGATACGCCGCCGAATCTTTCCGCCGTCGTCGACGACGCGATCCGCAACGCCACCATGGTAATCATTCCGGCGCGGCCGGGCGTGTTCGACGTGAACGCAGTGCAGGAAACCATTCAGACCTGCCGCTCGGCGCGCAAGCCCTATGCGGTCGTGCTCAACGGAGCGCCCGCCGAACGCGACGGCGCCGAGAGCCGCATCGTCACCATTGCCCGCGAGGCGCTGGCGAAATTCCGCGCGCCGGTGTGGAGCGGCCAGATCACCAACCGTGCCGATCTGTTGATGGCGCTGAGCCAGGGCGAGGGCGCGCGCGAATATTACGCGGAAGGCCGCGCTGCTGCGGAGATCGCCAGGCTGTGGGGCGCGATCGAGCGTTCGATCAAGGCGATCCGCGGAACGGCGTCTGCATCTGGCGTCATGCACAAGCAGGCGGCGTAACATCGCCGCTTCCTTTTCCGGATTGATCGTTGCAGTGACAAAGACGCGCGGCGCTCCGCGCGTTTTTCTTGTGCGGGCGGATTTATCGGCGCCTGCGACGGCGGCAAGGAGCGGGGGCTGTCAGGCCACCATCAGCACGTAGAACACGACGACCGGCGACAGCGTCAGTATCACCGACCAGATCCCGACGGCCCACACGATGTCCTCGGTGGAAAAACCCTGTTGAGGGATGGAGTTGTTGCTCTCGAAATGCACGACGCGCCCCCGCGTTTCCTGTTGCTCCCGCTAACCGATAAGCGACCAGTTCTAAAGACCTGGTTGCGATTTCGTTTGCATTTTATTGCACCAGCGATTGTCGATTGGCCGACCGCGGCGTTCTGGTTAATGCCCGGTGAGGGCGAAGACATAATTTTGAGCGAAGGCCCGGCCGCGCCATTAGAATTTTATCGGTAGCTGTTTTCCTCTGACGATGATCAAGAGGATGACGATGACCACGCGCGACGAAAAATACCCGATAGGCGACCTCGCACAGCGAGCGAACGACGTGCTGCTGGTGTCGTCATTCGCCATCTGGGCGATGGTGCTCGGCTTCGCGCCGGTGCTGACCTATCGGCTGTTGCTCGGCTGATGCGGCGTGTCCCTCCCGCGATCGAAGCGGGAGGGAGCCGATCGCGCCTCAGGCCATCTGCAGCAGTGGCGAGTTGCGCCGCTCGATCTCCTCGTCGAGCAATCCGGCAAGCTCCCCGCTCACCTGCACCATCGGCAGCCGGACTTCGGCGCTGTCGATCAGCCCGGCACGCGCCAGCCAGTACTTTGCCGGCGCCGGGCTCGGTTCGGCGAACAGCAGTCGCGTCAGAACGGAAATTCCCTTCCAGCACGCCAGCGCGCCCCGGCGGTCGCCCTGCTTCATCAACGTTCGAACCAGGGCGAACGCATCGGTTTCCAGATGAGCCGAAAGCAGGATCGCGCCGTCGGCACCGTCGGCGAGCGCCTCGTGATACAGCGCGTCTTCGCCGGTCAGCACGCGAAATCCTGATGGCCGCCGCTCCAGAAAATCGATCGTTTGCGCGCGGTCGGCGCCGCAATCCTTCATGCCGACGATGTTCGGATGCCGGGCAAGCTCGATCAGCGTCTCGTTGGTGAGGCTGACGCCGGTGCGGTAGGGGATGTTGTACAGCACGATCGGCCGCGAGGCGCGTTCGGCGAGCGCCGTGAAATGCTGCAACAGGCCGCGCTGCGAAGGGCGCAGGTAATAGGGACTCGCGATCAGGTAGCCGTCGATCGGCCAGGCCGCCGTCTCATCCAGCGCATCCAACAGCCTGGCCGTGGAAGCGCCCGACAGCCCGAGCAGGATCGGCAGGACACGATCGCAGCCGGCGAGCTCGCTGTGCGTCAGCGTCACCAGCCGTTCGAGTTCGTCCGCGGTGAGCGACATGCCTTCGCCCGATGTCGCGGCGAGAATGAAGCCATCGACAGGGCCGGCCGCGTAGTGCCTGACCAGCCGGCGCAAAGACGCCTCGTCGAGTTCGCTGTCGCGAAACGGCGTGATGAGCGGCAGCCACAGGCCCCGCAAGCGGCTGGCAAGATCGTCGGTCGATTGGTTCGTCATTGTTCCATCTCTCACTGGGGTGAGCCGGAGACGGGACCAACAAAAAAACCCCGTCAGGCGGCGGGGTTTTCGGGATCGCGGGTTGCGGCAGGTTTCAGCGCGCGCGTCGATCTCGGGTCCCCGGATGGGGACCTTTTTTCGACAAGGCTGTGCACGAACGCGTGATCATGTGTGAAGGATGCTGGCGAAGCGCTGCGATGTCAATCGGCAAAGCAACTTTGGATAGACAAGAAAAAAAGCCGGGCCCGAAAGAGCCCGGCTTGAGGTATTGGCCACGTGAGGCCGACACAATCACCTTCCAAGAGGGATTACTGAACTTCCGCGCCGCTGGAGGAGGGGGACATATGCGCGACGCGACTGCTCAGCGTTCGAGCACTATGATCCCCATCTATGCGGCGCTGCAACCGCCCGAGCCGCATGTCAGACATGCGGGGAGTGGGCCCATTATTAAACAGGCTAATTCGGCGCGGATGAAACATTAGCTGCGGCCGATGCGCTTGGGAGCGAGCTGAAGAAACCGCGAGGAAAATAGCTCTCTCCGCGGCTGTTACATCTACGAAGGCCAGCGCTGCGCTTTGCTCACCACGAAGTCCCGAAACACCTGCACGCGTGCGACCGTCTTCAACTCTTCGGGATAGACGAAGTAGGTGTCGATCGCGATCGAGTCGGTTTCGCCGAACAGTTGCACGAGGCGGCTGTTTTCCTCGACCAGGTAGTCGGGCAGGGCGGCGATGCCCAGGCCCTGCTGGCAGGCACGAACCAGCCCCAAGATGTTGTTGACCTTGAAATAGGCCTCGCGCGGGCCGGAGCCATTGCGGCCGGCGTCGATCAGCCAGGAGCGGTTCTGCAGATGCGCGGGAACCTGCGCATCGCCGAGCATGATGATGCGGTGCGAGTCGAGGTCGTCGAGCGTACGCGGCGTGCCGAACCGCTTGATGTATTCGGGCGAGCAATAGGCATGGAAGCCGATGGAGAACAGTTTGCGCTGGATCAGGTCCGGCTGGGTCGGCTTGCGGGTGCGGATCGCCACATCCGCCTCGCGCATCGACAGATCGAGATCCTCGTCGGTGACGATCAGCGAGATCCGGATATCGGGATAGAGCGCGGTGAACTCGTCGAGCCGCGGGATCAGCCAGTTGATGCCGAGCGCCGGCGGTGTGGTGATCTTTAGATCGCCGCTCGGCCGTTCGCGGCTATCGGTCAGCTTGGCGCGCGCGGCCTGCAACTGCATGAACACGTCATGCGCGGTGCGGAACAGCAAATCGCCCTGCTCGGTGAGGATCAGCCCGCGTGCATGGCGGTGGAACAGCGACACCGCCAGTTCCTGCTCCAGCGCGCTGACCTGTCGCGACACTGCCGATTGCGAAAGCCCGAGCTGTTCGCCGGCGTGGGTAAAGCTTCCCGCCTCCGCAGCCGCGTGAAAGACTTTCAGCTTGTCCCAATCCATGTCCTTTGATCCGTCCCGTGTTCTAGGCATGACTATTCCGCCGCCGCACGTTCGCCCGCGCGTAGGGCAAGGAAGCGTTCGGCTTCAAGTGCGGCCATGCAGCCGAGGCCGGCCGCCGTGACCGCCTGCCGATAGGTTTCGTCGGCGACGTCGCCGGCGGCAAACAAGCCGGGGACGGAGGTGGCGGTCGAGTTCGGCGCCACTTCGACATAGCCGGAGGGTTTCAGCGCGATCTGGCCTTTGACGAGTTCGGTCGCGGGCGCGTGACCGATGGCGACGAAGACGCCATCGGTCGGCACGTCGGTCAGTGCTCCGGTCTTGACGTTTTTCAGCCTGATATGGGTGACCTTGTTCGGGTTCTCGGTGCCGCAGATTTCCTCCACAACCGAGTCCCAGATCACCTTGATCTTCGGATGCTTGAACAGCCGCTCCTGCAGGATGCGCTCGGCGCGGAAATGATCGCGCCGGTGCACGACGGTGACCTGGTGGGCGTGGTTGGTGAGGTATAGGGCTTCCTCGACCGCGGTATTGCCGCCGCCGACCACCACGACATTCTTGTTGCGATAGAAGAAGCCGTCACACGTGGCGCAGGCCGAGACGCCGCCGCCCTGGAATTTCGCTTCGGACGCGATGCCGAGCCAGCGAGCCTGTGCGCCGGTGGCGAGGATCACGGTTTTCGCCAGATAGACATCGCCGGAGTCACAGGTCAGGCGGAAGGGACGCTCCGACAGTTCGAGCTTGTTGACGAGGTCCGAGACGATCCTGGTGCCGACATGGACCGCCTGTTTCTCCATCTGCTCCATCAGCCAAGGGCCTTGGATGACGTCGGCAAAGCCTGGATAGTTCTCCACGTCGGTGGTGATCGTCAGTTGTCCGCCGGGCTGGATGCCCTGGATCAGCACGGGTTCGAGCATCGCACGCGCCGCGTAGATCGCCGCGGTGTAACCGGCGGGGCCGGAACCGATTATGACGACCTTGGCATGGGTAGGCGCGGGCATCGACGAATCCCTCTCTTGTTCGGGGTTTTTTGTTTTGACTAGGCAGAGAGCGCCCGGGAGGACTTGCGCGGCGCCGAAAGTGTCAAATCGAAGTCTAAGATATCTGGATAGCTATGCAAGAATTGCAATTCATCCCAGCGCATTTTCCCAGGAACTAAAGGTAACAAACCTGAAATGCGGCGCTGCACGCGCAATAAAATTGCGCAAGCCGCACCGCCTGCGCTAAGAGAGTTTCCGGTAAGGTATCGCCCAAGGCAGCCAGAATTAGGGAACCGACGCGCGTGTCGAAGAATCTTGACGAAATCGACCTGAAAATCCTCGCTGAGATTCAGGCCGATGGCCGAATCACGAATGTCGAACTAGCCAAGCGCGTCGGTATCTCGCCACCCCCCTGCCTGCGCCGGGTCCGCACGCTGGAGGAGGAGGGGTACATCCAGGGCTACAGGGGATTGCTCGACCCGCGCCGGCTCGGTTTCGACGTCACGGTTTTCGCCTCGGTCCACCTGTCCAGCCAGGCGGATGCGGATTTGCGCGCGTTCGAAAATTTCGTCCGCGCCGAACCGCTGGTGCGGGAATGCTGGATGCTGTCGGGCGAAGTCGATTTCATCCTCAAATGCGTGGCGCCCGACATGGCGACGTTCCAGGATTTCGTCACCCACCTGACCGCAGCTCCCCACGTGCGCAACGTCAGGACGTCGCTGGTGCTGCACAATTCGAAATATGAAGCCGCCGTGCCGCTGGATGTCAAAGTGGCGGTAGGTTGAGGCCGCGAGTCTTGTAAGGGGGTGGGCAAAGGCGTTTCAGAGACGTGCCCACCATCCATCAGCAACCGAACTGAAAGATCGCGGGCACGCTTACGTCGAGTCTTTTAGGGATGGGTTGAGCTCTTCGCGAAACCCATCGATACCGATCGCTGAAGCATGATGGGTTTCGCGAAGAGCTCAACCCATCTACGAAGCCATCTACGACTTCTTCCGCATCATCGCGTCGAGGCTGATCGGGCCGCCGCCGGCGGTCGAGAGGTAGAGACAGGCGAAGCAGAACGCGATCGCGAGCGTGCCGCCGTTGATCAGCGGAAAGAAATTCCTCGGCGCATGACCGATGAAATAGGCAAAGGCCATCTCGCCGGCGAGAAGGAAGGCGACGGGACGCGTGAACAGACCGAGCAGCAGGAGCGCGCCCAGGATCAATTCGAGCATGCCGGCCGCGCCGGAGAGCGACATCAACTGCACCTTGTTGAGGAAGGCGTAAGCGTTTCCTTCCGGAATGACCGGAAACTTCAGAATTTTCGCGACGCCGTATTGAAACAGCAGCAAGCCGGTTATGAAGCGAAACAGGCTCAGCGCCACCGGCTGATATTTCGCGAGCATCTTGTCGAATTGGTCCATGTCATTGTCCCCATGTGACACGCTGAAAGTGAGTGTTGCCAACCTACACGTCATTGATCGATTGCGTGCAATGCCGATACAACACCTGTGAACTTGAATCATTCCAGTTGCGCGCTGACGCGATTGCGACGCCGCAACGCGCTCCCAGCGAGCGAAGTCAGGTAGCGGTCGCAAGTGCCGCCGCGCCACTCACAATCCGGTCAGGAAGGTCGCCAACAAAAAAGCCGCTTCGAACGCGGCTTTTCTGCAACGGTCACCTCGAGGTGACTTTACCCCCGCGGATGACTATCGCCACTCGACCTTGGTGATCTCGTAGGCCTTGGCGCCGCCGGGTGCCACGACCTCCACCGTCGAACCCTTCTTCTTGCCGATCAGGGCGCGGGCCAGCGGCGAGGTGATCGAGATGCGGCCCTTCTTGGCGTCGGCTTCAACCTCGCCGACGATCTGCCACACTGTCTTCTTCTCGGTGTCCTCGTCGATCAGCGTCACGGTCGCGCCGAACTTGACGGTGTCGCCCGACAGTTTCGAGATGTCGATGATGTCGGCACGCGCCAGCTTGTCTTCGAGCTCAGCGATGCGGCCTTCATTGTGCGACTGCTCTTCCTTCGCGGCATGGTATTCCGCGTTCTCCGAAAGGTCCCCATGCGAGCGCGCCTCGGCGATATGCTCGATGATGCGCGGCCGGTCTTCCGACTGTCGCTTCTTCAACTCGATCTCCAGCGCGGCATAGCCGCTGGCGGTCATCGGTACCTTTTCCATCGTCGCTTCCGTCCTTCCATCGTGCGAACCGCCCGGGGCGTTGCGCGCACGAGGCATCTTTTTAGATTTCGATTCGGGCTTTCGTAGCCCCTGTTGGGTCCCGTCAGCCTGGTAATTTTCGGCCCGCTCTCGGGCCTACTCAACATCCAAACGAGCGGTGAGTTCCTGCCATACGGCTTTGTTGCCAATCATTTAGCGGGCTTTTCGCCCGTCTAGCGATCAGTTTTCGGAAAAGTAACTCTGCAGGGTACGGACCTCGAGATCCCCGCCCAGATAGGCACGAATGCCCTGGGCGGCCGCCACAGCTCCTGAAAGAGTGGTGTAATATGGCACTTTATGCAAGAGGGCAGCCCGCCGCAACGAGCGGCTGTCGGCCAGGGCCTGCGGACCCTCAGTCGTGTTCAGGACGAGCTGGATGTCGCCATTGGTGATGGCGTCGACGATATGCGGCCGCCCTTCCAGCACCTTGTTGACCTTCTCGGTCGGCACGCCGTTGTCGTTGAGGAAGCGCTGGGTGCCCGAGGTGCCCAACACCTTGAAGCCGAGCGAGTGCAGCAGGCGGACCGCATCGACAATACGGTGCTTGTCGCTCTCGCGCACCGAGACGAACACGGTGCCCTTGCGTGGCACGCGGGTGCCGCCGCCAAGCTGGCTCTTGGCGAAGGCGACGGCGAACGAGCTGTCGATACCCATCACCTCGCCGGTCGAGCGCATCTCAGGTCCCAGCACGGTATCGACGCCCGGGAAGCGCGCGAACGGAAACACCGATTCCTTGACCCCGACATGGCCGAGCTTGCGCTTCTTCAGCTTGAAGTCGGCAAGCTTTTCGCCGGCCATGATCCGGGCCGCGATCTTCGCCACCGGCGTGCCGACCACCTTGGCGACGAACGGCACGGTGCGCGAGGCGCGCGGATTGACTTCGAGCACGTAGATCTCGCCATCCTTGATGGCGTACTGCACGTTCATCAGGCCGACGACGTCGAGGCCGAGCGCGAGTTCGCGGGTCTGCCGTTCGAGCTCGTCGATCATCTTGGCGTCGAGCGAATGCGGCGGCAGCGAGCAGGCGGAATCGCCGGAGTGAATGCCGGCCTCCTCGATGTGCTCCATGATGCCGACGATGAAGGTATCCTTGCCGTCGGACAGTCAGTCGACGTCGATCTCGGTGGCGTCGGACAGATAGCGGTCGAACAGCAGCGGGTTCTTGCCGAGCACGGTGTTGATCTGCCCGGTCTTGTCGTTCGGATAGCGCGCCTTGACGTCGGCCGGCACCAGCTCCGGCAGCGTGCCGAGCAGGTAGTTGTCGAGCTGGGTTTCCTCGCGGATGATCTGCATGGCGCGGCCGCCCAGCACATAGGACGGACGCACCACCAGCGGCAGGCCGAGATCGGCCGACACCAGCCGCGCCTGCTCGACCGAATAGGCGATGCCGTTCTTCGGCTGCTTTAACCTGAGCTTGTCGAGCACGCGCTTGAAGCGGTCGCGGTCTTCGGCGAGGTCGATGGCATCTGGCGAGGTGCCGAGGATCGGCACGTCGGCGGCTTCCAGCGCGCGCGCCAGCTTCAGTGGGGTCTGGCCGCCAAACTGCACGATCACGCCGTGAAGCGTGCCGTTCTGCCGCTCGGTGGCGATGATCTCCAGCACGTCCTCGGCGGTCAGCGGCTCGAAATAGAGCCGGTCTGCGGTATCGTAGTCGGTCGAAACCGTCTCCGGATTGCAGTTGACCATGATGGTCTCGTAGCCGGCGTCGGCCAGCGCAAAGCAGGCGTGGCAGCAGCAATAGTCGAACTCGATGCCCTGGCCGATCCGGTTCGGGCCGCCGCCGAGGATCACGACCTTCTTGCGGTCCGATGGCGCGCTCTCGTCGGCCAGCGCGCCCGCGAACGGCGCTTCATAGGTCGAGTACATGTAGGCGGTGGGAGAGGCGAATTCGGCGGCGCAGGTGTCGATGCGCTTGAAGGCCGGGCGGACGCCGAGCGCGCGCCGCTTCGCCGTCACGTCGGCCTCGGTGGTTTCGGTCAGCACGGCGAGGCGCGCGTCGGAGAAGCCCATGGCCTTGAGGGTGCGCATGCCGAACGCATTCGGCGGCAGGCCGTTGGCCCTTACCTTGGCTTCCATGTCGATGATGCCGCGCATCTCGCTGAGAAACCACGGATCGATCTTGCACGAGTTGAAAATGTCTTCGTTCGACCAGCCAAGCCGCATCGCCTGCGCCACCTGCAGGATGCGGTTCGGCGTCGGCGTGCCCAGCGCGGCGCGGATCGCGTTCTTGTCGTCGGCGCGGCCGAGCCCTTCGATCTCGATCTCGTCGAGCCCGGTGAGGCCGGTTTCCAGCCCGCGCAACGCCTTCTGCAGGCTTTCCTGGAAAGTCCGGCCGATCGCCATGACTTCGCCAACCGACTTCATCGAGGTGGTCAGCGTGGTGGAGGCGCCGGGGAATTTCTCGAACGCAAAGCGCGGCACTTTGGTGACGACGTAGTCGATCGTCGGCTCGAACGAGGCCGGGGTCGCGCCGCCAGTGATGTCGTTGGCGATTTCATCGAGCGTATAGCCGATCGCAAGCTTGGCCGCGACTTTTGCAATCGGGAATCCCGTCGCCTTCGAGGCCAGCGCCGAGGAGCGCGAGACGCGCGGATTCATCTCGATCACGACCATGCGGCCGTCGGCGGGGTTGACGCCGAACTGCACGTTGGAGCCGCCGGTTTCCACCCCGATCTCGCGCAGCACCGCCAGCGAGGCGTCGCGCATGATCTGGTATTCCTTGTC
>CAZSRR010000037.1:0-63262 GCA_964609175.1 uncultured Bradyrhizobium sp. | reverse complement strand
GGATGAGCGCAGCGACATCCGGGTCTTGGCCCTGCATATCGCTTCGCTCATGCAGGCTACGCGCATTTGCAGGGCACTCACCTATCCGCGTCGTGGCCGGGCTTGTCCCGGCCATCCACGTCCTTCGCAGCGACAAAGCAGGACGTGGGTGCCCGGAACAACCCCAGGCATGACCAGAAAGCTGAGCGGTCGAACCAGGCCGCGCTGTTGTTGACGCGCCGCCGCCGCCGCGTCATTGAAGCGGAGAGCACCTGACCGGAACGGCCCATGACAAAAATCGCCTCCAACCTGCAAATCGACTCTGCCCGGCTGTGGGGCACCATTCACGAAACCGCCCAATTCGGCGCCACCGCAAAGGGCGGCGTGCGGCGCCTGACGCTCGGTCCCGAGGACAAGCAGGTGCGCGACTGGTTCCGCAGCGCCTGCGAGGCAGCCGGCCTGGAAGTCCATGTCGACGCGCTGGGCTCGATGTTCGGCTTGCGCAAGGGCCGCGACATGTCGAAAGCGCCGATCGGGCTCGGCTCCCACCTCGATACGCAACCGACCGGCGGCAAGTTCGACGGCGTGCTCGGCACGCTGGCGGCGCTCGAAGTGGTGCGCACGCTGAACGACGCCGGGATCGAAACCGAGACGCCGATCTGCATCTGCAACTGGACCAATGAGGAAGGCTCGCGCTTTGCGCCGGCGATGATGGCCTCCGCGGCCTATGTCGGCGATTTCACCACCGATGACATTTTGTCGCGGAAGGATGCTGAGGGCGTCACGGTGGCGGAGGCGCTCGACAGCATCTGCTATCGCGGCGCGACCGCGGTGGGCACGCAAAAATTCTCCGGCTTCGTCGAACTGCACATCGAACAGGGGCCGATCCTGGAGGCCGAAAACAAGACCATCGGCGTGGTCGATTCCGGCCAGGGCGTGTTGTGGTACGACGGCAAGATCACCGGTTTCGAAAGCCATGCCGGCTCGACGCCGATGCCGCTGCGGCGCGACGCGCTGGCGACGCTGTCGGAAATCGTGCTGGCGATGGAGTCCATCGCGAAGAAGCACGGCCCGAAGGCCGTCGGCACCGTCGGCGAAGCCGTTATTGCCAACCCCTCGCGCAACGTCATTCCCGGCGAGATCGCCTTTACCGTCGACTGCCGCAGCGCGGACGCCGCCATCATGGAGGCGCTCGACAAGGATCTGCGTGCGGCGATCGCCGAGATCGCGGCGCGGCGCAAGGTCGAGGTGCAGTTCGACATGATCTGGCGCAAGCCGCCGACGCATTTCGATCCAAAACTGGTGGACGCGGTCGAGAACGCCGCAAAAATGCTCGGGCTGTCGCATCGGCGCATCACGTCCGGTGCCGGCCACGACGCCTGCAATTTGAACACCGTGATGCCGGCCGCGATGGTGTTCGTGCCCTGCAAGGATGGCATCAGCCATAACGAACTGGAAGACGCCACGCAGGCCGATTGCGCGGCGGGCGCCAATGTGCTGATGCATACCGTGCTGGCGCTGGCCGGCGTCGCATCCTGAGTGATAGACGAGTCTGAACAGAGTTGGGGTAATGCCATGCGCGGAGTTTTCGTCGACGCCAATGAATCGCTGGCCGTGATCTTTGAGCGGCTTCACGAGCAGGGCGATCCGGAGGTACGGATCAACCGCAATCCTGACATCAAGCCGGAGGACTATCCCGCGATCCTCGACGGCGCGGAGATCGCGATCGTCGACCACACCGCGCTGCCGACAGACATTGCGAAGCAGTGCACGGGCCTCAAGCACGTCGTGTTCCTCGGCACCGGCGCGCGCAGCTACATGAATCCGGAAGAACTCGCCGAACTCGGCATCGAGGTGCACCTGATCAAGGGCTATGGCGACACGGCGGTGGCCGAATGCGCCATCGCGCTGATGTGGGAAGGCGCACGCGGGCTTGCGAAGATGGATCGCGGCATCCGCGCCGGCAACTGGTTGCGCGACGACGGCATGCAGCTCACCGGCAAGACGCTCGGCCTGATCGGCTTTGGCGGCATTGCGTCCGAGGTCGCCCGCATCGCGCTCGGCTCCGGCATGCGGGTCATCGCCTGGAACCGGTCGCCGAAGAAACATCCGAAAGTCAGCTTCGTCGAACTCGACGAGCTGCTGGCGGAGAGCGACGTCATCTCGATTCACCTGCTGCTCAACGACGAGACGCGCGGCTTGGTCTCGCGCGCCTGCATCGACGCCATGAAGCTCGGCGTCATCCTGGTCAATACCGCGCGCGGCGCCATCGTCGACGAGGAAGCCATGATCGACGCGCTCAAGTCCGGCCAGATCCGCCACGCCGGCCTCGACGTCTTCAACATCGAGCCGCTGCCGGCCGACCACCCGCTGACCAAGCTCGACAACGTGACGCTGTCGGCCCATTCCGCCTTCCGCACGCCGGAAGCCAGCGAAAACCTGATGCGCGCCGCGTGGGAACACTGCCGGCGGGTCGTGCGAGGGAAATAGTTGCGCAGCCGCTTCTTCCCTTCTCCCCTTGTGGGAGAAGGTGCCGGAGCGAAGCGAAGGCGGATGAGGGGTTCTCTCCGCGAGTCATTTTCGTGGAGAGAACCCCTCATCCGGCGCTTCGCGCCACCTTCTCCCACAAGGGGAGAAGGAAGTCATTCCACCATGTCAGCCACCGCCTTGCCGCACGCGACGGTGTCCGCATTGCCGCCGAGATCCCGCGTCCGCAGCGTGCGTTCGCCGAGCGTGCGCTCGATCGCGCCGACGATGGCTTCCGCTGCCCGCTTCTCGCCGAGATGCTCCAGCATCATCGCGCCCGACCAGATCATGCCGATCGGGTTGGCGATGCCCTGCCCTGCGATGTCGGGGGCCGAGCCGTGCACCGGTTCGAACACGCTGGGAAAATTGCCTTCCGGATTGATGTTGCCCGACGGCGCGATGCCGATGGTGCCGGTGCAGGCAGGTCCCAAATCCGAAAGGATGTCGCCGAACAAATTCGATCCGACGACGACGTCGAACCAGTCCGGGTGCAGCACGAAATTCGCGGTGAGAATGTCGATGTGGTACTTGTCCCACTTCACGCCCGGATAATTCTTCGCCATCGCCTCGACGCGCTCGTCCCAATAGGGCATCGTGATCGAGATGCCGTTGGATTTGGTCGCCGAGGTCAGGTGCTTCTTCGGCCGCGACTGCGCTAGCTCGAATGCGAACTTCAGGATGCGGTCGACGCCCACGCGCGTCATCACCGTCTGCTGGGTGACGAATTCGCGGTCGGTGCCCGGGAACATGCGGCCGCCGACGGAGGAATATTCACCCTCGGTATTTTCGCGCACCACCCAGAAATCGATGTCGCCGGGCTTGCGGCCCGCGAGCGGCGACGGCACGCCGGGCATCAGCCGCACCGGGCGCAGATTGACGTACTGGTCGAACTCGCGCCGGAATTTGATCAGCGAGCCCCACAGCGAAATGTGATCCGGGATCTTTGCCGGCCAGCCGACCGCGCCGAAATAGATCGCGTCATGCTTGCCGATTTTCGCCTTCCAGTCCTCCGGCATCATCTCGCCGTGCTTTTCGTAATAGTCCCAGGACGCGAAGTCGAAATGGTCGAAATGCACGGCGACGCCATGCTTTTTCGCCGCCGCCTCCAGCACCCGCAGGCCCTCCGGGATCACTTCCTTGCCGATGCCGTCGCCGGGAATGACCGCGATCCGATACTGTTTTTTGGCGCTGCTCATAAGGGTTCCTCAAGTCTCTGCCGGGCCGGCCAATGCCGCCGATTGGATCGCCTTGCAATGGACCAAACCCGTGCGTTGCGCAACGCTGCACTGCAATGTTGACCGCCGCTGCGCCCCGCCTGACAATTGGCAGCCCCTTTTCATGCCCCTCACCCAAGCGAGAAATCCCATGGATCTGCACCTGCGCGGCAAACGCGTCCTGATCACCGGCGCCTCCAAGGGCATCGGCGCGGCCGCAGCCGAAGCCTTTGCCGAGGAAGGCTGCGATGTCATGCTGGCCGCCCGTAACGGCGACATGCTCAAAGCGCTGGCCGAGCGGCTGCGCTCGGCGCACCAGATCGGCGCCTCCACCCATGTCGTGGACCTGCGCAACGGCGAGGATCTGGCCAGGCTCGCCAGGGAGGCCGCCGAGATCGACATCCTCGTCAACAATGCCGGCGACATTCCGGGCGGCTCGATCGACAAGATCGACGAGGCGACCTGGCGCCACGCCTGGGATCTGAAAGTGTTCGGCTACATCAACCTGACGCGCACGGTCTATGCGCAAATGAAGGCGCGCGGCGGCGGCGTCATCGTCAACGACATCGGCGCGGCCGGCGAAAAATTCGACGCCAACTACATCTGCGGCAGCGCCGGCAATGCCGCGCTGATGGCTTTTACCCGCGCGCTCGGCGGCAAGAGCCTCGCCGACAACATCCGCGTCGTCGGCATCAATCCAGGCCCGGTCGGCACCGACCGCCACGTCACGCTGCTCAAGACCCGCGCCAAGAACCAGTTCGGCGACGAGAACCGCTACAAGGAATTCCAGAAAGGCATGCCGCTCGGCCGCCCCGCGCATGCGCGCGAGATCGGCGACCTGATGGCGTTTTTGGCATCGGACCGCGCGGGATATACGTCAGGCGTGATCTACACGGTGGACGGCGGACTCACGGCGGGATGGAGCTAGACTGCTCGCCACACCCACCGAGTCATCCTGAGGTGCATCGCGCAGCGATGCGTCTCGAAGAAGGGCCGTAGACCGAGAGGAGCCGCAGCACCTCTCCGTCATGCCCGGGCTTATCTCTGGCATGACGCGGATAGGTGGGCAGTTCGCAGGACGACGTCGTCGACCTACCCTGTCGTCCGCTCGAACAACTGCCGGATCAGCGTCGTGACCCGTCCCCGCGGCGACATCATCTCGTACATGATCGTGAAATGGTTGGCGTCCGGAATTTCCTCATACGTCACCGGCAAGCCGTATCGCGCGCGGTGGCCAGCGAAATCGGCAGTCTGCTTGCGCAACAGCGGCAATTCTGCGCTGCCTACCACCAGCGACAGCGGCTTCAGCGGACCCCCCTCTTGCGACAGTGGCGAGTTGCGCCGCGAGGTGGCTTCATCGGCCCGCAGTTTCTCGTTGAGGTAGGAGTGCCGGATCGGTTCGAGGTCGAAGATGCCGCTGATGGCCAGCCCCGCCTTCACCTTCGGATGCGACAGCGCCATCGCGGTGAGATGCCCGCCCGCCGACCAGCCCGATACCACGATACCGCCGGGCGCGGCGCCGAGCGCGGGCAACTGGCCGACGAGGAAATCGATGCCGGCGTGGATTTCGCCGACGATCTGGTCCATCGTGGCATCGGGCGCCAGCGTATAGCCGATCAGCGCGACATTGATGTCATGGGCCATCGGCCCCTCGGCGAAGATCGTGAAAACCTCCTTGGCGCGCGCCTGCCAGTAGCCGCCGTGAATGAACAGCAGGGTCGGCGCTTCCTCGCCCGCTTTCAGGAAATCGATCCGGTTTCGCTCGCGCGGGCCATATCGCAGGTCGAGATGATCGGGGAAACGCTTGCGCACATCGGCCGAGCGCTGCTCCCAGCCCGCCGCCATATCGACGCTGCCGCGCACGGCAACGCCGTTGTTGAGGCCGAGATCAAGTGCCTCCTGGTCCATGGCACGCCAGTCCAGCGCTGAAAACAATGTCGTCATGCAATATCTCCGCTCGAATACGGCATCCGCACATTCTACCTTTGCCTGAAAATGTTCTACAGCAACATCTACGTTCAAGATATGAACAACAAGCGGAGAAAGCGAAGTGGCTGATCAGGGTTTGGTACGTGAGACGGCGGTCGCGATCGCCGGCAAGCTGAAGTCGGGCGACGTCACCCCGCTCGACCTGCTCGATGTGCTGGAAAAGCGCATCGCCGAGGTCGACGGCCCCGTCAACGCGCTGCCGACGCTGTGCTTCGACCGCGCCCGCAAGCACGCCACCGCCCTGATGAAGAAGCCGGTCAGCGAGCGCGGACTGCTCGCCGGCATGCCGATCCCGATCAAGGACCTGACCGCCGTCGAGGGCGTCCTGACCACGCAGGGATCGCCGATCTACAAGGATACCATCCCGGAGAAGTCCGACATCCTGGTCGAGCATCTCGAAAGCAATGGCGGCGTGATCTACGCCAAGTCGAACACGCCGGAATTCGGCGCTGGCGCCAATACCTTCAACGAAGTATTCGGCCCGACCCGCAATCCCTGGGACATTTCGCGCTCCGCCGCCGGCTCCTCGGGCGGGGCGGCGGTGGCGCTTGCCACCGGGACCGCCTGGCTGGCGCACGGCTCCGACATGGGCGGCAGCCTGCGCAACCCGGCGAGCTTCTGCGGCATCGTCGGCCTGCGGCCGAGTATCGGCCGTGTCGCGCACACGATAGCTCCTTCGGGAATCGATCGGAATCTCGGCCAGCAGGGGCCGATGGCGCGCAATGTCGAGGACGTCGCGCTGCTGCTCGACGCCATGAGCGGCGAGCATCCCGGGGACCCGCTGTCGCTGCCGGCGCTGCCGAACTCGTTCCTCTCCGCCGCCCGCGCCGGCGGCAAGCCGAAGCGCGTCGCCTATTCGCCCGATCTCGGCATCACGCCGGTCGATCCGGAAGTCGTTGATGTCACCCGAAAGGCCGCGCAGCGCTTTGCCGAGGCTGGCGTGGTCGTCGAGGAAGCGCATCCCGACCTGCACGAGGCCCATGAATGCTTCCATGTGCTGCGCGCATTCGACTTCGCACTCTCCAAGGCGGCTCTGCTGCGCACCAAGCGCGACCTGCTCAAGCCCGAGGTGATCTGGAATATCGAGGAGGGCCTGAAGCTGACCGTCGAGCAGCTCGAACGCGCCCAGGCGCAGCGCGTCGCGATGAGCGCGCGCACGCTGGAGTTTTTCGAGAAATACGACCTGCTGCTGTGCCCGGCCACGATCGTGCCGCCGTTCCCGGTCGAGAACCGCTACGTCGCCGAATGCGCCGGCAAGAAGTTCGACAATTACGTCGAGTGGCTCGGCATCGTCTATGCGATCACGCTGGTGTGCTGCCCGGCGCTGTCGCTGCCCTGCGGCTTCACCGCCTCGGGCCTGCCGGTCGGGCTGCAAATGGTGGCGCCGAACCGCGGCGAAGCGCCGTTGCTGGCGGGCGCCAAGATGCTGGAAGACATTCTGGGTCTGCGCGGCACCACGCCGATTGAGCCACGGGCGCCCAAATAAGAGGACGCATGACCGACGAACACGAGCCGCCGCCGGAAAGCAAGCTGACGCGCAGCAAGGCGCGCTGGGCGCGCGAGGGCAAATTCCTCACCGGCGAGGTTTCGCGGCCCGAGGAAATGCGGCTGCCGCCGGGGCAGCATCTGACCCGCGACTGGCCGACGCTCGATCTCGGCCTGACGCCGAACATTTCGCGCGAGCGCTGGCGGCTCGACGTTTACGGCGCGGTGGAAAATCCGGTCTTCTGGGACTTTGCGCAGTTCACCGCCCAGCCGCAGAGCCGGTTCGTGTCCGACATCCATTGCGTCACCACCTGGTCGCGCTACGACAACCAATGGGAGGGGCTCGCCACGAGCGACCTGCTCGACGCCTGCCGTCCGCGGGAGGAAGCGCGCTTCGTGGTGCTGCATTCGCATGACGGCTACACCACCAACCTCGCGCTGGAAGACTTTGCCGCCGAGGGCGCCATCCTGGTCCATAGCTGGTCCGGCGCGCCGCTCGAGCAGGAGCATGGCGGCCCGGTGCGGCTGGTGGTGCCGCATCTCTATTTCTGGAAGAGCGCCAAGTGGCTGCAGAGCATCGAATTCCTGGCCGAGGATGCGCCCGGCTATTGGGAAGTTCGCGGCTACCACAATCGGGGTGATCCCTGGAAAGAAGAGCGTTACTCTGCGGATTAGGCCAACGATCCCAGGGAGAAACGCCCGTGCCGCATGAACGCTTTCAATTCGCCGGCGAAGGCGGCCATCAGCTTGCCGCCGCGCTCGACATCCCCGACGGCCCGGTGCACGCCTACGCCCTGTTCGCGCACTGCTTCACCTGCGGCAAGGATGTGCTGGCTGCAAAACGCATCGCGACGGCGCTGGCCGCCAAGGGTATCGCGGTGTTGCGCTTCGATTTCACCGGCCTCGGCGCCAGCGAGGGCGAGTTCGCCAATTCGACCTTCTCATCCAATGTCGCCGACCTGGTCCGCGCCGCCGATCATCTGCGCGAGACCCGGGCGGCGCCTGCGCTTCTGATCGGCCACAGCCTTGGCGGCGCGGCGATCCTCGCCGCGGCGAGGCAGATTCCAGAGGCCAGGGCCGTCGTCACTATCGCCGCGCCCTCGGATCCCGCGCACGTCACGCACCTGTTCAAGGACAAGCTCGAGGACATTCGCGCGCAGGGCAACGTGGAAGTCCAGCTGGCCGGCCGGCCCTTTCACATCAAGCGCGAGTTTCTCGACGATATCGCCGAACACAATCTGCTGGCGCAGGTTTCAAAACTGCACAAGGCACTGCTGGTGATGCATTCGCCGACCGACGACACCGTCGGCATCGACAACGCGACGCACATCTTTGTCGCGGCCAGGCACCCCAAGAGCTTCGTGTCGCTGTCCCCCTCCGACCACCTGTTGTCCGGCAAGCGCGACGCGGCCTATGTCGCCGACGTGATCGCCGCCTGGGCCGAACGCTATGTCGAACCTGCCGCCGCGCCGCCCGCCTCAGCCGCGCATGAAACGCAGCGCCATGTCGTGGTGCGCGAAACCCGCGACAGCAAGCTGCAGCAGGGCATTACCGTCGGTCCGCACCGGATGGTGGCGGACGAGCCCATCGCCGTCGGCGGCAAGGACTCCGGACCCGGGCCGTATGATTTCGTGCTGGCGGGACTCGGCGCCTGCACGTCGATGACGATGCGCATGTACGCCGACCGCAAGTCGCTGCCGCTCGATCGCGTCACGGTGACGCTGAAGCACGGCAAGATCTACGCCAAAGACTGCGAAGAATGCGAGACGCGCGAGGGCACGCTGGACCAGATCGAGCGGGTGATTTCGATCGAGGGCGCGCTCGATGCCGAACAGCGCCAGCGGCTGATGGAGATCGCCGACAAGTGCCCGGTGCACCGCACGCTGAAGTCGGAGATCCGGATCGTGACGAAGGTGGCGGATTAGAGCGTTTTCGAGCGAAGTGGATACCGGTTCGCGTCAAGAAAACGCGTCAAAACAAGAATCTAGAGCCCGGTTCTGATCCAGAACCGAAACGGCTCTAGGCCGTCACCAGCGGGCGCACGCGGAGCGCGCCGCGCAACCCCGCTGCAGAGCCAACAAGAATTCCGGCGAACGCGACCATCGACGGCAGCGCCAGCGTGGAAAATCCGGTCAGGCCCTGCCCGATCGAACAGCCGAACGCCATCACGCCTCCCGCGCCCATCAGTGCGGCACCGCCGCCGGAACGCAGCATGTGGCGCGGCGAATGAAACCCTTCGAGCTGAAAACGGCCGGTCAGGAGCGCCGTGACGAGGCTGCCGGCGAACACGCCGAACACGACCACGATGCCGAAATTCAGCGTCGATCCGGTCGACAGCATGACGTATTGCAGCCCGTCCGCGATCGGCGCGATGAAGGTCAGCGAGGTGACCGGCGCCGGATTGAAATCGTCGGCGCCGAGATAGCCCGTGGCGAACCAGCCAGCCGCGACCAGCAGGCCAAACACGAGGCCGGCCGAAATCTGGCCCGGCGAGCGGCGAAACGCGGGATGTACGAAGGCGAAGATGATCAGCGCCGCGGAAATGACCGAGGCCGCCAGCATTCGCGCGGCCGTGGCGCTGAAGCCTACGCCCGCCAGCAACGCGGGCACGGAGTTTGCGGTCGCCGTCGTCTGCGACGCGCCGACCATCGCGACGCGCGCCGGCGCGATCAGGCCCTTCAGCGTCATCTGGGCGACGATCGCCAGCACGATGACGACCACGAAGGACCGCAGGTTGCCGCGCCCGAGCAGAACCAGCGCGCGCGAGCCGCAGCCGTTCGACAGCACCATGCCGTAGCCGAACAGAAGACCGCCGAAGAACATCACCGGCAGCGAAAACGACGGCTGGAGATAGATCGACTTGCCGATATCGACGAGACCGGCAGCCGCCAGCAATTGCGTGCCGGCAACGGCCGTACCGATCGCCAGCGCGTAGGTGCGCACCAGCCGCCCGTCGCCATCGGCCCAGAAGCCGCGAAGGCTGCTCAGCAGGCAGAAGCCGCTCAGCAATCCGACCGAGCCATAGACCAGTCCGATCAGCAATCCGCTGACGATGACGATGTTGTTGCCGTCCAGCACCCGCGCTTCCTCGCTCACAGCGCCGCCGCAGCGGCCACACAGCTCAAATAGGAAACTATTTGCTTTCCGCTCATACGTCGGAAGCATGGGCGCGTCCACCGTGCGCAGAGGCAGAGAATGAATCTCCCTTTCGTCACTTGGTCCGGGAAAGAAAGATACTGTCGTTGCTGGAAGCCGGAGAGTTTTGTTTTTCGCTACTCAGGGCTTCAGGATCACCCGATCGCGCGACGAGCCCGCCACCGCGACGAACGCCGCCTTGGCCTGCTCCAGCGGGTAGATCGCGGCCGGCTTGATCGGGAACGGCCTCAAATGTCCGCTGGCAAAGCCGGGGACAAGTTCGCGCAGCACCGCGCCGGTCGCAACCGACGACAGGCCGAGCGTATCGATGCCGACATAGGTATGCTGGCCGCGATAGAACTCGAGGATGTTGAATTGCACGATCCGGTCGATCGCGGCGATCAAAATCTGCCGTCCGCGCAACGCCAGCGATTTGTGCGCGGCATCAAAATAGGGATCGCCGACGGTGTTGAACACGATGTCGGCGCCCTTGCCGCCAGTCAGTTCGCGCACCCGCGCCGCGACGTCGGCGTTCGACGCATCGATCACCTCGACGTTCGAATTGCTGTGTCCCTCATACGGCTCGCTCTTGCGCACCACGCCGATCACGCGCGCGCCGTGCCAGCTCGCGATCTGTGTCGCCGCCTGCCCGACCTTGCCGTTCACACCCATGACCAGCACGGTCTCTCCGGCCTTCGGAACGCCGGCGCGGCGCAGGCCTTCCATCGCGGTCACGAACGGCACGCCGATCCCCGCGGCCCCTTCCCACGAAATGCTCGCGGGCTTCTCGACCACCGCTTCCGCCTCGACCACCAGATGCGTGGCATGGGTGCCGTCACGGCGGATGCCGAGGTCGCCGGACGAGCCGAACACCTCGCGCCCGATCCACGCGTCGGGCCCGCCAATCACGACGCCCGCATAGTCGCGGCCCGAGGTGCGCGGAAACACCGCATAGGGCATCAGCCCGGTCGCCGCCTTGACGTCGGACGGATTGACCGCCGCGGCCTTGATCTCGATCAGCAGGTCGTTCTCGCCGCGAGACAGCGTATGCGTCTCGATCACGGGGGAAATCGACGCGGCCTCGGCCGCCTTCGCCGGCAGCCGTACGCAGCGCGCCTCGATGGATCGAACGTCGGACGTTTTGGCAGCTGACATCAGGATTTCCCGCTGGCTCTGGCGCGGCAGGAGTTACCCTTTCGGCCGCTTGTCGTAAACCCGCTTGGCCTTGCCGAGCGAGCGTTCCAGCGTATCGGGGGCGACCGCCCTGACGCGGGCGGTGATGCCGATCGTGTTCTTGATGAAGATCGCGACCTTCTCAGTGTGCGTGTCGAGACCGCTGCCGTCCCAGCTTTCCGGCCGGGCTTCGGCCAGCACGGTCATCTCGTCCATCCGCCCTTCCCGCGTCAATTCGATGATGAAATGCCCGCCGCACCAGTCGGTCGCCAGCAGCGCCTCCTCGATCTGGGTCGGAAACACGTTGACGCCGCGCAAGATGATCATGTCGTCGGAGCGCCCCGTCACCTTCTCCATCCGCCGCATGCCCGGCCGCGCCGTGCCCGGCAGCAGCCGCGTCAAATCGCGGGTGCGGTAGCGGATGACCGGAAAGCCCTCTTTGGTCAGCGAGGTGAACACCAGTTCGCCCTTCTCGCCGTCGGGCAGCACCGCACCCGTTTCAGGGTCGATCACTTCAGGGTAGAAATGATCCTCCCAGATGTGCAGGCCGTCCTTGGCCTCGACGCATTCCTGCGCCACGCCGGGCCCGATCACTTCCGACAGGCCGTAGATGTCGGTCGCGTCCATGTCGAAGGCCTGCTCGATCTCCAGCCGCATCGCGTTGGTCCAGGGCTCGGCGCCGAAGATACCGAACTTCAGCGACGACTTTCGCGGGTCGAGCCCCTGCCGCCTGAACTCATCCAAAATCGCCAGCATGTAGCTCGGCGTCACTGTGATGATGTCGGGCCGGAAATCGTTGATCAGCTGCACCTGCCGCTCGGTCATGCCGCCGGAGACCGGCACCACGGTGCAGCCGAGCTTTTCGGCGCCGTAATGCACGCCGAGCCCGCCGGTGAACAGGCCGTAGCCGTAGGCATTGTGGATGATCATCCCGGTACGGCCGCCGGCGGCGCGCAGCGAACGCGCCATCACGTCCGCCCAGATGTCGATATCGCCCTTTGTGTAGCCGACCACGATCGGCTTGCCCGTGGTGCCCGAGGACGCATGCACGCGAACCAGCTTTTCGCGCGGCACGGCGAACATCTTGAAGGGGTAATTGTCGCGCAGATCGGACTTTGCCGTAAACGGAAACTTGGCGAGATCGGCAAGCTCCTTGAAATCGTCGGGATGTACGCCGGCCGCATCGAACGCCTTCTTGTAATGCGCGACGTTGTCATAGGCATGCCGGAGCGACCAGGCGAGACGTTTGGTCTGCAGCGCCATGATCTCGTCGCGCGAGGCGCGCTCGGCCTCGTCCAGCTCGGCGCTGTAGCTGGCTCCGCCAATTTTCAGTTGTGCCATGGCCATGACGTTTCTCTCCCGGCTATTCTTGCGTGACGGCGTTGTCGGCGTCCGGCAGCCACGTTCCGGCAATGGTGCGGGAGTGGCCACGAAATTCGGCGATCACGGCATCGCCCGATGTGACGCGCACGTCGTAGATCCCCGAGCGGCCGCTGCGCGAAATCTCGCGCGCAGTCGCCACCAGCACGTCGCCCAGTTTTCCCGGCCGGATGAAGGTGATGTCGCATTGCGCGGCGACCGCGCGCTGATTGTGCGAGTTGCAGGCAAAGGCAAAGGTGGAATCGGCCAGCAGGAAGATGAAGCCGCCATGGGCGATGCGCTGGCCGTTGACCATGTGCGGCTGCACCGTCATCGTCAGCGTCGCGAAACCAGCCTTCACCTCGACGATTGTCATGCCGAGGCCGCTGCTGGCGTCGTCCTCCTTCCACATCGCATCCGCGCAGGCGCGGGCGATGTCGTCGGGCGAAAGGGCCTTGTTCATGGCGCGCTGCCCGCGCCGCTGGACGGTTTCACGTCGTTCTCTCCCTGGTCGGACGGGCCTGTTCGGCCTCTGTCGTTAGTGTCGGGTCGAAGCACCCAAGGTGTCAACGAGTCCGGATTCTCTTCCGTCATTCCGGGTCTGGTCCTTCGGACCATCCTGGAATGACGCGAGGGCCTTACTCACACATGGTCGTAGTCCACCACCACCTTGTCCGAGCACGGCCGCGCCTGGCAGGTCAAAATAAATCCCGCCTTCAGTTCCCACGGCTCCAGCGAATAGTTCACGTCCATCTGCGCCTCGCCTTCCACCAGCTTGGCGCGGCAGGTCGAGCACATGCCGCCCTTGCAGGCGAACGGCAAGTCCATACCGGCGCGCAGCGCGGCGTCCAGAATCGCTTCCCCATCGGCCACCGGCACCTCGCGGCGCTTGCCGTCGATGATCAATGACGCCATTGCCTTTGGCGGCGCGGACGCTTCGATGACCTTCTTCGGACGCGGCTTGCCGCCGAACTCGGAAACGAAGCGCTCGACATGGATGCGATCCCCAGCGATGCCGATCTCGCGGCAGGTCGCCTCGACCTCCTCGCTCATCCCTGCAGGGCCGCAAATGAAGACGTGATCGATTTGGGAAGCCGGCACCAGCGATCGCAGCAGCACGCGTACCTTTTCGCCGTCGAGCCGGCCGTTGAGAATCGGAATATCCTGCTCCTCGCCCGACATGACGTGGAACAGCGACAGCCGCTGCAGGAAGCGATCCTTCAGTTCCTCCAGTTCTTCCAGGAACAGCATGCTCGATGTCGAGCGGTTGCCGTAAAACAGGAAGAACCGACTGTCCGGCTCGCGCGCCAGCACGCCCTTGACGATCGAGAGAATGGGCGTGATGCCGCTGCCGGCGGCAAAGCCGACATAGACCCGCGCCTCCTGGGGCGCGTGCGCGATGCCGAAACGGCCGGTCGGCGTCATCACGTCGAGTTCGTCGCCGGATTTCAGTTCGTCCGCGGCCCAGCTCGAAAACGCACCGCCGTCGACCTTCTTCACGGCGATGCGCAGCTCGCCGTCATCGGGGCCGGAACAGATCGAATAGGACCGGCGCACCTCCTCGCCGTCCATGGTGGTGCGCAGGGTGAGGTATTGGCCGGGAGTAAAGCTGTAATCGTCCTCCAGCTCTTTCGGGATGGCGAACGTCATGGAGACCGCATCCGCGGATTCGCGGCGCAGATCGTTGACCGCGAGACGATGAAATCGTGGAGCGTGGGACATGGTCAATGACACTTGAAATAATCAAAGGGTTCGCGGCAGCTCTTGCAGCGCCACAGCGCCTTGCAGGAGGTCGAGCCGAATTCGGACAGCAGCTCGGTATCGCCGGAACCGCATTGCGGACAGGCCACCTGCTGCTCGCCGAACAGCGCGCGGCGCGAGCCTGACGTCTGCGGCGGCGCGATGCCGTATTCCCTGAGCTTGTTGCGGCCGTCCTCGCTCATCCAGTCGGTAGTCCAGGCCGGCGACAGCACGGTGCGGACGGTCGGCCGCGCGATGCCGGCGCGCTCCAGCGCCAGTTCGATTTCCAGCGCGATCATGTTCATGGCCGGACAGCCGGAATAGGTCGGCGTGATCGCGACCTCGACGCGGCCGTCATGGACCTCCACCTCGCGCAACACGCCGAGATCGGCGATCGTCAGCACCGGAATTTCCGGATCGACGACGGTCGACGCCGCCTCCCAGGCGCGCCGGCGCAGCTCGCTGTCGTCGAGAACGGCTACCATGACGCCCCCGGAAAGGTGCGCTGCATCGACTGCAGCTCGCTGAGGAGATGGCCGAGGTGCTCACTGTGCCGCCCGCTGCGACCGCCGTGCTGCATCCAGTCGTTTGTCGGAAGGGTCAGCGTCGCCTCGGCCACGACGCCCGTGATCGTCTTGAGCCACGGCGAACGCAGCGGCGCGGGATCGACCGCGATGCCGGCGTCGATCAGGCCCCGCTCGCTGTCGTCGACTTCGAACATTTCGCCGGTGAAGGCCCAGAGATGATCGATCGCCTCCTGTGCGCGGCGATGGCTTTCCTCGGTGCCGTCGCCGAGGCGGACGATCCATTCCGCGGAATGGCGCACGTGATAGGCGCTTTCCTTTTCCGACTTCGCCGCGATCGCCGCCAATGTCGCATCCGTCGAGCGCATCATCGCCCGCCAATAGAGATCGGCGAACGTTGCATAGAAGAACTGCCGCACCATGGTGCGGGCAAAATCGCCGTTCGGCTGTTCGAGCAGCAGCAGATTGCGGTACTGCCTGACGTCGCGCAGATAGGCGAACTTGTCCTCGTCATTGTCCCTGCCCTCGACCTGGGCGGCATACGCGTAAAGCTCGCGCGCCTGTCCGAGCAGATCGAGGCCCATATTGGCCAGCGCCATGTCTTCTTCCAGCATCGGCGCGTGGCCGCACCACTCCGACAGCCGGTGACCGAGGATCAACGCATCGTCGGCGCGGCGCAGGGTGTAGAGCACCAGCGGCGTTTCGGAGACGGTGATATTGGCTGCGGTCATGTCAATTACCTGCTGGTAGCCATCGTCATTTGCGAGCGAAGCGAAATAATCCAGACTTCACTTGCGGCGCGATGGATTGCTTCGTCGCTTCGCTCCTCGCAATGACGAGGCTACATGTGCCCGACTTCTTCCGGCACATCGTAAAACGTCGGGTGCCGGTAGATCTTCGATTCCGCCGGCTCGAACATCATGCCCTTCTCGGCCGGGTCGGACGCCGTGATCGCGTTCGACGGCACCACCCAGATCGAGAGCCCCTCGCCGCGGCGGGTGTAGATGTCGCGCGCGGCCTGCAGCGCCAGCGTGGCGTCGGTGGCGTGCAGCGAGCCGACATGCTTGTGCGCCAGCCCGTTGCGGCTGCGGATGAAGACTTCCCAGAGCGGAATGGTCGGCGTTGCCATCGCAAATCTCCCTATTCGGCGGCCTGCAGAGCGGCGCGTTGCCGGCGTTTTTCCGCATAGGCCAGCGCGGCCTCGCGCACCCAGGCGCCATCCTCATGCGCCTTGCGCCGCGCCGCCATCCGGTCGCGGTTGCAGGGGCCGTTGCCGGCCAGCACCTGCTTGAACTCGTTCCAGTCGATCGCGCTGTATTCCCAGCGGCCGTTCTCGTTCTGCTTCATGCCGGGATCGGGGATCGACAATCCCAGGAACTGCGCCTGCGGCACGGTGGCATCGACGAATTTCTGCCGCAGCTCATCGTTGGAAAACCGCTTGATCTTCCATCTGGTCGAGGTGTCCGAGTGCTGGCTGACCTGGTCGGGCGGGCCGAACATCATCAAGACCGGCCACCACCAGCGGTTCAGCGCGTCCTGCGCCATCGCCTTCTGTTCGTCGGTACCGCGGCACAGCGTCAGCATGATCTCAAACCCCTGGCGCTGGTGGAACGACTCCTCCTTGCAGACGCGGATCATCGCGCGCGCATAGGGCCCGTAGGAACAACGGCACAGCGGGATCTGGTTCATGATCGCCGCGCCGTCGACCAGCCAGCCGATGGTGCCGATGTCGGCCCAGGTCAGCGTCGGATAATTGAAGATCGAGGAGTACTTTGCCTTCCCCGCCAGCATCTGGTCGACCAGTTCCTCGCGCGAGGAGCCCAGCGTCTCGGCGGCCGCGTAGAGATAAAGCCCGTGCCCGCACTCGTCCTGCACCTTGGCGAGCAGCGCCGCCTTGCGGCGCAGCGACGGCGCCCGCGTGATCCAGTTGCCCTCGGGGAGCATGCCGACGATCTCGGAATGCGCGTGCTGCGAAATTTGCCGGGTCAGGGTTTTGCGGTAGGCCGCTGGCATCCAGTCGTTCGGCTCGATGCGCTCCTCGGCATCGATGCGCGCCTGGAACTGCGCGGCCCGCGCGGCGTCCTCGATGCTGCGGTCTTCGGCCTCGGACGAATTGAGCGCCTGCGTATACATGGCGGACCTCCCCTGAATTGTTGGGCATCAATGTATAACAAAAATGCGGATGCGCAATATATTTCTGTAACATGTTTACGGATCGCCGAACCGCTTCGCGAGTTCCGCGCCGGGCTTCGGCAACGGCCCGGCCTCGTTACTGGCATGACGGTCAAGCCATTGTTCGGACGCGGGAAGCAGCGCGCGATAGACGTCGCCGCACAGCGCCCGCGCCGCCCGCCCCGGCCAATCCGAAGGCAACAGCTTGGTCGGCAGCAAGGGATCGCGCAGCACGACGCGCCGGTAATGGTGGATCAGGAGAATGCGCGCGGTGAAGGCGTCGGCCTCCGACAGCTGCTCGCCCTTGGCGATCCAGCGGTGCAGCGGCTCGAAGGTCTTCATGAATTTCTGATAGGCGTCGGCAGTACGATCGAGCGGCCAGCTGGCGCTGAGCAGGCGCCGCCCGCTGTCGTCCTCGGCCGAGACTTCGAGACGGATCGCGCCGGCCGCCTCCGCCGGCACCGGCACGCCCGACGGCGCGACCCACACCCCCGGCAGCGGGCTGCCAAAGCCCGCGTTCTTCAGCGCCTCGCGCGCCACGTCGCGATCGCCGCCATTGCCGATCAGCAGCAGCTCGAACCGCCCGGTCCATTCGGAAGCCGACGGGCCATAGATGTGTTTTGTCGCGATATCAAACGTTTGCCGCCCGCTCTGCACCAGCCGGTAGAAGCTGTTGCGGCCGACCTTGTGCCGCTCGAACCAGCCGTCCGCCGTCAGCCGCGACATCGCGGTGCGCACCACGCTGGCATCGATGTCGAGCCGTTCGAAAAATTCCAGCAGCGTGCCGAGCCAGACCGAGCCGCCGCGCGGCACGATGGCGTCGCCGAACAGGGTGATGACGATGGAGCCCGTGCGCGAAGGCTCGCGCTTCAAATGCTGGACGATGCGGGCAAGCGGCGGCGGCATGCGTCAGGGCATAGCGCGTTTTTCGGGAGGGCGACAATGGTGAGGGAGTTCAAGCAGAATGAGTGAGAGCGTCGTATGCCTAAAAAAAGGCCGCCTACTGGCAGCCTCCTACGTCCCACCAACTCACACCAAGAGACAGCCTCAGGCTCTCTTCCGACCCTGATAATCGACCGGGGCGGATTTGGCGGCCGCGCGCTTCAGCTTGAGCTCAGCCAAACGCTGTACGTGCTTGGCGCTCACCGGCTTGCCAGACTTCGGATCGGATGCCTTGCGGGCTCCCTCCTTGCTGGCCTTCTTGATCTGGTCACGCGTCATAGCATCAACTCCGACTACCGTAGATATAACACGCTTCCAGTGGTCTTAAACCTGTTTTGTAAACAACCAGTAGTTCTTTTGTGACTCCTCGTCGCGGAACTGGTCTCCAAGCAGATACCCACATCCGTATACGGCGTTACAGATAAGGACATATTTTGCAGGGCCTTCTGTTCCAGACCCGCGTAATAGGTCTCCATGGTTATGTTGGCTGGTTTTACCTTCTCGACCAGCGTCCTTACCGCTCGTCCAACTTGTGTGAGAACGAAAGCACGCCATTCCTTTGGAACGTACTTATCGACGCATTCCTTGGTGTAGTCCAAACCGCCTGCTTTCCACTCCTTGGAAAGGCTGTTTTCCCGAATCCCAAATCTCAAATCGTGCGCTTCGGGGTCGTGTACAGGCACGAGGATCACCGACATCACGACAACGAGGTCGGCATCCACGTCGTACCCCAGCGCAAACTCAACGATCTCCAGACCCAAATTATCGGTGAACGGCGGGTCAGGATCGACTTCGATATCGAATTCATATGCCATGCAAGGGGCATACTGCATTCTCACACGAAAGCGAAGTTCGACTGAAATACAATCATAGGGTTAGCGACGCCCGAACCTGCGATTTATGCGTCCGCTTCTTTCGCAGGCCGAGACGAGCGAAGCTCGCTGTTAGAAGGTCCGGATGACGGGCGGCCTCAGCAATTCGATAGAACGGAATGCGCGGAGACTCCCCTCACCCGGCGCTGCGCGCCGACCTCTCCCCGCAGGAGCGGGGCGAGGTCAAGAACCGGCGCCTACCGATGCGGATTCGGATACACCATCGCGCGCCAGCCGCTGCGATCGAACGGCGCCCATTCGCCTTCCGCCTGCGCCAGCCGATCGGCCACCGCATACACCGCCGCCGGGTGATGCCCCATGCCGCAATGGCTGCTCTCGACCTCGATGCTTTCCGACATCGCCGAGGTCTTTTCCACGCAGCCCTGCCAGGCGCAGATGCCGTCGGTGCGGCTGAAGATCGCCGTGGTCGGCACCGGCGGGGCGTCGTGCAGCGTGCCGCCGAAACGATGGTCCTCTTCCTCGGCGCTGCGTCCGCTGGCCAACTCGTAGACGCGCCAGGCGTTGGTTGCCTTCGGGCCGGACGCAAACGGGCTGCCGAGCGTGATCACGCCGCGCACGCGTTCCGGCATCATCTTGGCGAGCTGGCGCGCGTAGAGGCCGCCGAGGCTCCAGCCGACCAGCGACACTTTGCGGCCGTGCGTATCGTTCATTTCCTGCAGCAGATCGACCATCGCGTCCTGCACGCCGTGGCGCAGGCCGAGATTGCGGCCCTGCTTCCAGCCTGAAACGGCGTAGCCGCGGCCGCGCAGGAAGGCGCGCAGCGGGCGTGTGGAAACGTCGGAGGCCACGAGCCCGGGCAACACCAGCACCGGATGACCATCGCCGCGCGGCGCAAGGCTCAGCAGCGGCAACGCTCCGAGGAACGCACCCAGTTCGGAAAACGCCCGCCCTTCCATGAACATCAGGGTCTTGGACGGCGGCGCCAGGGTCTGGGTGGCAGCGGACATGGTTTTTCCTCTCGAACCGGCTCTATGACGTCATGGCGACCGGCCATGGTTCAATGAACTAGACGCGTAGGCAGCAGAATCGTTCCGCAACGCAACATCGCCATCTGAAAAGCTAGGGAACCGGCTTTCGGCTTGCAAGCCGCGCAACTACCGATCGGGACAACTAAAAGCGTTGACGTGATGAATCAATCACAGCAGCCGCAGCAGGTATTCGAGGGTGTAAAGCACGAGCCCCGCCAGCCCGCCGATCAGCGCGCCGTTGAAGCGGATGTATTGCAGGTCGCGGCCGATGTTGAGTTCGATCAGCGAGATCAACTGGCCCATGTCCCAGGCCTTCACCTGATCGGAGATGAAGGTGGAGACGCCGCTCTTCTGTTCGGCGACCACGGTTCGCAATACCGCAACGAGGCCCTGGTTGATCTCGGCGCGCATCTCGGCGTCGGCCGCCAGCGCCTCGCCCGCCGTCGTGAACATGCGCACCAGATATTGCTGCAGCACCTGCGTCTCGCCCGACGCACTGCGTTCGACGAAGGTGCGCAGGTTCTCCCAGACATGCCGCGCGAGGCCTGCGAGTTCGGGCCGCGCGATCAGATCGCGCTTCAGGCCCTGGATGCGTTCGGCATAGGCCGGATCGGTCTCCAGCCGATCGATGAAGCCGAGGATCATGCGATCGAACTCGCCGCGAAACGGATGCACGGGATCGTTGCGGACCTCCTCGAAGAAGGACGTCGCCGACGCCACGATCCGGTTCATCAGAAACCTGTCGGCGCGATAGAGTTTCAGCAGCGTCGGCAGTTCGTTGCGGATCTTTTCGCGGATCATGGCCATGGTTTCGGGCTGGTGCATCGCCTCATGCACCCCGCGCAGGAGATCGTCGAGCAGGCCTCTATGGCGCCCTTCCTTCACGAAGGCGCGCAGCGTGCCGGCGGCGAGCGGCGCGAGATCGACCGCCATCAGTTGCGCGGTGATGCGGCGGCTGACGAAGGTGATCAGCCCGGAATTCTCGGTCGCCGCCGCCGCTTCCGGCAGCAGCCGCAGCGCGAAACGCGCGAGATCCTCGCTGCGCTTCTGGTCGCGCAGCCAGTCGGCGATGAACGAGCCGAAATCGATCTGCCGCAGCTTTGCCTCGACCGGCGCGGCCTCGAGGAAATGCCGCTCGATGAATTCGCCGAGCTTGTCGGCGATGCGGTGCTGGTTGCCCTGGATGATCGCGGTGTGCGGGATCGGCAGGCCCAGCGGCCGCTTGAACAGGGCGACGACCGCATACCAGTCGGCAAGCCCGCCGATGGTGGCGGCCTCCGCAAAGGCGGCGATGAAGCCGAACGCCGGATGAACCGGCAACAAGGCCCGCGCGCCGAGGAAAATCACGAACGTCGCCGCCAGCACGGATGTCGCCAGCCATTTTATGCGCCGCAGCTCGGCGGCTCGCGCGGCGTCGGCGGGGGTGTCGATCGCGAAGGTGGCGGGAAGGCTCATGGTTCCGAGTCTATCGCGATGTCCCATTGCCGTCATGGCCGGGCTTGACCTGGCTTGACCCGGCCATGACGCGGAGAGGACAAAAAGCAAAAAAGAAGGCCCGCAAAGCGGGCCTTCAAAACGGCAGTTTGTCAGCAGATCGCGATCAGGCGGTCTCGATCAGGTGGTCTCGATCAGGCGGTCTTGGAGTAGACCTTCGAGAAATTGTCCTGCGCGGTCTTGGCGCTCTCGGAGACGAGCTTGCCGAGATATTCGGAGGTCGCCTTGGCGCGGGAGACCAGCACCTCGCCGTGCGCGCGGAGCGCGTCCGACTGGATCTGGGCGGCTTCGCTCAGCGACTTGGCCGAGGCGAGCCTGTCGATGCCCGCGAAGAACGCTTCCACGTCCTGATAGAGTGCCTGCTGGATGTTGCGGCTGATCTTGGCGGCCTCGGCGACCGAACCGGCAACGGCGGTTTCGACGGCGTCGGTGACCTTCTCGGAACCGGCATGGAAGTCGGCGGCGCGAACCTTGGCGGTCTCGGCCTGCTTCTTCACGAACTCACGGGCGGCTTCCGGAACTTCCATGTTCTGGAGCTTGGTGAACGCGTCGGTGACGGGCGCGAAGGCTTCCTTGACGGTGTTCAGCATGGATTCGGTGGTCATTGGGGTTCTCTCCATCCTCAGTGTTTGAGCTATGGGCTCACCCCGTCCGGTTTTGGCCCGGGGCAAGAGGGTTGTCTCATAGTTAATGGTGCAACGCAACATCTATGTTGCAGCGCGAAATCACAAATCCGTGAACAGCACGCCGGGTAGGCGAACTGCCTGCCGAACCGGCAAAACTTCAACTTTAGGCCAAGGCCAGCCGGTGACCGCCCCGGCTTACTGTGCATGGGGTTGTTTTGCATGTTTTTGTCCGGGCGGTGGCCAGCCCGGCCATTGTCCGGGCGGTGCCCGGCCGGTCAGTGCTGGACCGCCCCCGGCAACCCGTAGGCCTCCATCTGGGCCCGCACCTGCGCCACATTGTGCCCGAGCACGACGATGTCATGCTTCCTGCCGTCGACATCCCGGACGTGGTCGCGCAACAGCGCCTCGGCCTTGAAGCCGAGGCTCTCGAACAGCGCGATTGCCGCCTGCTGGTCCACCGTCATCTGCACCGACAGCTTTTCCAGCCCGAAGCCCAGGGCCAGCGCAAAGGTCTCCTGCGACAGCGCCCGGCCGACGCCCTGCCCGCGGACGTCCAGCGACACCACCATCCGGATCTCGCCGACATGCGGCGACCAGGAATGCGGATCGCGCACCAGCGTGCCGCAGCCGACCACCGTGCCGCCCTTCACCGCCAGCAGGCTGACGATGTCGCCGCGCTCGATCTCGTTGACCCAGGCCGACAGCACTTTCGGCTCGCTGATGTTGCGCGGCAGGAACAGCAGATCATGCGTCGGCAGTTTCTGCGCGAAGGCCAGCACGGCGGCCTCGTCGGCACGCGCCATCAGTCGGAATTCGATCTTGCCGGCGTCGGTCGTGACGTGGCGCGGATAGGAACGGGTTTCGCTCATGTCGATCTCTTTATGTCGATCTCTTGCCCAGCCAGGAATCCAGTTTCGGCCACAGCCGCTTGATCGCGTTGGCGCCGGCGACGACGCTGACGTGGCCGCCCTTCAGCATCACCTCTTCCTTGTCGGCAGAGCCGACCTTCGCGATCAGATGCCTGGCGGCGTCATACGGCACGATGTGATCGTGCTCGGCGACCGCATGCAGGATCGGCACCTTGATATCGGCAATGTTGGCCGCACGCCCGCCGACCGACATGGTGTCGTTGAAGAGCTTGTTGTCCCACATCAGGTCCTTGGTGATGGCGCGAAAATATTCGCCGGCCAGCGGCAGTGTGTCGGTGCCCCAGCGATCCATCATGCGGTAGGCCTTGACGTATTCGTCGTTCCAGATGTTTTCCCAGAGCTGGACCTGGCTCGCAACGCGCGACGCCGGGCGCAGCATCTCGAACGACGACAGGATCATTTCCGGCGGCACGTTGCCGACGCTGTCGACGAGGCGGTCGACGTCGAAATAGCGGCGGTCGGAGAAATTCGAAAACAGCTTCATCTCGCGGAAATCGATCGGCGTGGTAAAGCAGATCAGGTTCTTCATCGGCCCGTCGTTGAAGATCGAGCCGTACAGCAGCGACAGCACGCCGCCGAAGCAATAGCCGATGACGCTGACGTCCTTTTCGCCGGAATCCTGCTGCACCCGGCGGACGCAGTCCGGGATGAAGTCGAGCACGTAGTCCTCCATCCGCAACGACTTCTCTTCCGGCTTCGGCGCGGTCCAGTCCAGCATGTAGACGTCGTAGCCGCGCTTCAGCAGAAACTCGATGAAGCTCTGGCCGGGCACGAGATCGAGGATGTAGCCGCGGTTGGTGGTCGCCATCACGATCAGGATCGGCACGCGGTAGATCTCGTCCGCCATCGGCCGATAGTGATAGAGGTTCATGGTGCCGCGGACGGCGAGAATGTCCTTTGGCGTCGAGCCGAGAGAGGGACCCGATGACGCAAAATACTCGACGCCCTTGATGCTGCGCTGGATCGCGCGCTGCACCTCGGACTGGATCCGTTCCGGGATCGACGCCAGGTCGAGGCCCGCGGGAGCGTTCATTTCGCACCTCCCTCCGATGGCGGCTGCCTGGTGCGCGGTGGTCGCGGTGCACCGGTGCCGCTATCGCGGGCCAGCGAGTTGTGATGCACCTGGTGCAGCATCGCCTTGATCTCGTTGAGCTGGCCCTCGATCGACTGCAGGCGTTCGGCCATGCCCACCATCTGCGCCCGGCTCGGCAGGTTCATCGCGAGCAGATATTTTTCCATCAGCTCGCCAAGCTGCTTCTGCGCGCCCGCCGTCACGCCGCCGACCTGGTTCATCGCTTTGGAAAATTCGGGCGACGCCATCGCCTGGTTGGCAAAGGAGTTGAACCCCTTCTCCATCTCCCCGATCATCGTCTGCCAGATCGCGGCAGGATCGTTGCCTTTGTCGGCCATCGGCGCCCTCTCCCGGAAAAGTGACGAGCGCTTGCCACGCTTCGCTGCTTTGTCTGGCCCATACCACACCGTTGCGGCGGGGCGGTCAACCGTTGCCAAGCCTCTCATTGCCAAGCCTCTCATTGCCAAGCCTTCTGCGGTGCGGGAAACCGTGTCATAGTTGCGGGCAGAGGTTTCACTCGAGGGAAGACCAACGCGATGCTCGCCCATCAACCGCCCCAGATCGCCCGCGCCAACGGCATCGACATCTGCTACGAGATCTTTGGCGATCCGGCCGCGGAACCGATGCTGTTGATCATGGGGCTCGGCGCCCAGATGATCCACTGGGATGACGATTTCTGCCGCCAGCTTGCCGCGCGCGGTTTTCGCGTCATCCGCTTCGACAACCGCGACATCGGCAAGTCCTCGCATTTGTCCGGCGGCAGCCGGCTGACGCCGTTCGAACTGCTGAAGCTGCGGTTCCTCCGGATACCCGTCGCTTCGACCTACAGGCTGATCGACATGGCCAAGGACACGGTCGGCCTGATGGACGTGCTCGGCATCAAGTCCGCGCACCTCGTCGGCGCCTCGATGGGCGGCATGATCGCGCAGGAAGTGGCGCTGTCGTTTCCGCAGCGGGTGCGCTCGCTGACCTCGATCATGTCGACCACCGGCAACCCCAGGCTCCCGCCGCCGACCCGCGAGGCCGCCGCTGCGCTGATGGCGCCGCCGCCGCGCACCAGGGAGGAATATTTCGCGCGGTTCGTCAAAACCTGGAAAATCCTGCGCGTCGGTTCCTTCCCCGAAGACGAAGCGCTCGATCCGTCGCGCGCCGCGCGCACTTTCGAACGCGGTCTCAATCCGGCCGGCGTCGGGCGGCAGTTGCGCGCGGTGCTGGCCTCCGGCAGCCGCAAGGAACGGCTCCACCACCTGAAAATTCCGACGCTGGTCATTCACGGCACCGTCGATCCGCTGGTGCGCCCCGAGGGCGGCAAGGATACCGCGGCGTCGATTCCGGGCGCGAAGCTGTTGATGATCGAAGGCATGGGCCACGCGCTGCCGATCCCGATGTGGCCGCAGATCATCGGCGCGATCGACGAGCACGCCCACCGCGCGGCCGCGAAGGCGGCTTAACTCTTGGTCGCGATCCAGATGACGTGGCGGGCGCCGCCGCCCTTGCCGGTGGCACGGATGTTGACTTCGTTGACGTCGAAGTGTGCGCTACTCAGGCGTTTCGCGAAGGCCGGATTTGGCCCGGAGGACCAGACCGCGAGCACGCCGCCCGGACGCAGTGCGGTGTGCGCGGCACTCAGTCCCGCTGAGGTATAGAGCGCGTCGTTGGCCTTGCGGGTCAGGCCCTCCGGACCGTTGTCGACGTCGAGCAGGATGGCATCGAATTTCGCCCGGTGGGCGCGGATGATTTCGGTGACGTCGGCTTCGCGGATGCTGACGCGGGGATCGTCAAGACTGTCGCCAAAGATGTCCGCCATCGGGCCGCGCGCCCAGGCGACGACAGCCGGCACGAGTTCAACCACCATGATCTGCGCCTCGCTGCCCAGCACACCCAGCGCGGCGCGCAGCGTGAAGCCCATGCCGAGGCCGCCGATCAGCATATGCGGCTTTGCGACCGTCTCGATTTTCTTCGCCGCGAGCGTCGCCAGTGCTGCTTCCGAGCCCGACAATCGGCTGTTCATCAGCTCGTTGGTGCCGAGCATGATCGAGAACTCCTTGCCGCGACGCATCAGGCGGAGTTCGTCGGCGGTGCCGGGAATGCCGGCGGTGTCGAGTTTTTCCCAGGGAATCATGCCGAGGCTTGTAGCACGAACGATGCTGCAGGGTGGGCAAAGGAGCCCTCAGCGACGTGCCCACCATCTATCGGCGAACTCGCTATGCGATGGTGGGCACGCTTGCGCCTTCGCTCTTCGAGCTGCGGCGGAAGCTTTGCCCACCCTACGGTTAGTCGTCTCTGTAGCCCGCATGAGCGCAGCGATATGCGGGACCGGCGCCCGCAGCATCCCGCATGTCGCAAACGCTCATGCGGGCTACAATTCCTTCTCACACCCTACGGCAGCAGTACAAGCTTAACCGCCGGCCCACACATCCAGCACGTATCGGTTCCTGGTGCCGAGGTCGTCGATCCAGCGCGATCCCGCCTCCGCATCGGCGCCGGCTTTTTCGCGGTAGATCGCGACCAGCGCGGCCTTGACGTCGGGCTCCATCTTGCCGCCGTCGCCGCAGACATAGACGATCGCGCCCTGCTCGATCAGAGCCCAGACGCGGTCCTTTTGCGCCGCCACCTGATGCTGCACATAGGTCTTGGGCCCGTCGGCGCGCGAGAACGCGGTGTGCAATTCGACGATGCCGTCGGCGGCAAACGCCTTCAGTTCGTCGGCGTAGAGAAAATCCTGGTCGGGATGACGGCAGCCGAAGAACAGCATCGCGGGGCCCAGCTTCGCGCCTTGCGCCTTGCGGTGCGCGCGCTCCTGCAGAAAGCCGCGGAACGGCGCCAGGCCGGTGCCGGGACCGATCATGATCACGGGCACGGCGGGATCATCAGGCAGGCGGAAGCCGGCCTTGGTCTCGCGCACGGTGGCGTGGACGCTATCGCCGACGCGGCGGCCCGCGAGGTAGTTCGAGCAGACGCCCTTGTAGACGCCGCGCCCTGAACTCGCGGGTGCGTCCACGACGGCGACGGTGATGCTGCAGCGCGTGGGGTCGATCGAGGGCGACGACGAGATCGAGTAGTAGCGCGGCGCGAGCAGCGACAGCATTTCCAGATAGGCATGGAACGGCAGTTCGCAGGCCGGATGCTCTTCCAGCAGATCGAACACCGATTTGCGTCTTGCCAGCACATCCGAACGATATTGCTCCGCGGACGCCTCGCTATCGCCGACATAGGCCAGCAGCTTTGGTTTGGTGACCGGGCAGCGGGTGTGCTCCGACATGATCTGGATCTGCTTGCGGGTCGCAACCTGCTGCAATTCGACGAATTCCGTCAGCAACCGCCCGACCGACACGGCATCGTCGACCGGCAGTTGCGCGCGGCGGCCTTCGGCAACGTGAAGCCGGATCTGGTCGGCCGGCAAAAAGCCGAAGCGGCGTGCGACCGAATCGACCAGCGCAGGATCGTTGCGCGGCACGACGCTGAGATGGTCGCCGACGCGATAGGCGATGCCCGGAGGCAGTTGCACCTCGATATGCCGGGTCGAGCGGCTGGAAGGATGGGCGCCGCTCCTGTTCTGCAGCTCGGAATTGTCCAGCACCTTCATCGGGGCGACGCCGCCCTGCGCGACCATCGCGTGAACGGCGGAAGGCGCCACCGGCTCGATCGAATAGAGCGGCGCGTCGTCGGCGCTGCGGGCAAAGCCTGAATCGACGCCGAGTTCCTTCATCGCCGCGGGCGCGGCCTTCGCGAACCATTTCTCGAACTGGCCGTCGAGATCGCTGCGCGCGTCGCCCTCGCCGCGCGCCGAGAGGCTGCGCGCACCGTGCGCCGCCAATTTTTCGTCGATGGTGCGCGGGACGGATTGATAGGTCGCCGCCCAGTCGCTATTGCCGCAGCCGAACACGGCGTAGCGCACCTTGGCGAGCGCATCCTTTGGCAGGCCGTTGTTCAGCCATTTGACGAACTGCGTGGCGTTGTCGGGCGGCGCGCCATTGTAGGAGGCGCAGAAGATCAGCAGCCCGCCCTCCTCCGGCAGTTTGCCGACGTAATCGTCGAGCGCGCCGAGCCTCGTCGCAAAGCCGTTGACCTCGGCGAGGTCGGCCACGCGCGTCGCCAGCTCTTCCGCCGTGCCGAGATTGGAGCCGTAGAGCACCAACAGCGGCGTGTTGTGACCCGGGCGCGCCTTCGCCTGTGGCGCCGCGGCGTTCGATGCGGCGGCGACCGCCGAGCGGCCGGCAAAGGCGCCGCGGTCCTTGTCGGCGCGCGGCCGAACCTTGATCCTGAAGCCGTCGGGCTTCACCGTCAGCGTTTCCTTCAGATGCATCTGGTAGCGATGCGGATCGAGCAGCCTGAAGCGCTGCAGGATCATGCCGATCGCCAGCGCCGCCTCGTGCATTGCAAAGCCGCGCCCGATGCAGGCGCGCTGGCCGTTTCCGAACGGCTTCCAGGCGTTGATCGGCCGCCTGGCCTCGGCCTCGCGGCTGAAATTCTCGGGGTCGAACACGTCGGGGTTGGGACCCCAGACGCTGGGGTCGCGGTGCAGCGCCATCACCAGCACGGTGATGAAGGTGTTCTTTCTCAGCTTGTATTTGCCGCCGCCGAGCGTTTCGTCCTGCAGCGGCGTAATGCCGTAGGCGGGCGCCGGCGGCCACATCCGCAGCGCTTCCTTCAGGATCTGCGTGATGTAGGTGAGCTGCGTGACCTGCTGGTAGGTCGGCTTCGCGTTGATGTCGGGTCCGAGTACCCGGTCGACTTCTTCATAGGCCTTCTTCAGCACTTCGGGATGCTTGAGCAGCGCGTAGATGGTGCAGGACAACAATCCGCTGGTGGTCTCGTGTCCCGCGATCAGGAACGTGTTGATCTGGTAGCGGATGTTGACGTCGTCGAGCTGCTCGCCGGTCGTGCGGTCGACGCCGGTCATCATGGCGCCCAGCATGTCCTTCTTGCCGTCGGCCGTCTCCGCGTCGCCGCGGCGCTCGGCGATGATCTCGTCGACCATCTTGTTCATGAAGGCGACGTCTTCGGCGAGCGTCTTCCGCCGCTTTTGCATCCACAGGCCTTCCAGCGGAATGCCGCGCGTCATCATGATGGTCTCGAGCGAGCGCACCAGCGCCTCGACGAAGGGGTGGTAGTCGCGCCGGTAGAACGAATTGAATCGGTAGTCGAAGCCACACAGCCCGATGGTGTCGAGCGTCAACGCCGTCATGTCCTGCACGACGTCGATTTCCTCGTCAGGGTTCAGGCGTTCCCATTTCTTGACGAGCTGCTCGGCGATATCGACCATGCTCGGGTGATAGGACTGCATCGCGCGGTTGCCGAAGGGCTGCAGCAAAATGTTGTGCGCCTTGCTCCAGTTCGGCTCGGTGGTGTCGGCCGTGAACAGCCCGTCGCCGCCGACCGCGCGAACCCGGCGCAGCGAGCCGCGCACGGTCTTGTCAAAACGCTTTTCGTCGGAGAGCTCGTCGATCAAATCGTGGCCGGAGACGATCACGATCGGCGCGCCCATCATGTCGAGCCAGAAGATCGGCCCGAGTTCCTTGGACAACCTCACCAGATGCTGCACCGGCGCGTTGGGATCCAGCGACAGCATGTTGCCGACGACAGGCATCTTCGGCGGATGCGGGATCGGGTCGAGCTTGTTGGGGGACGCCATTGTCGAAGATTCTCCTGCCCTGCCTCAGTCACGCCGTCATTCCGGGGCGATGCGCAGCATCAAACCCGGAATCTCGAGATTCCGGGTCTGGTCCTTCGGAACCATCCCGGAATGACGGTGCAAAATATCACGACCGTCGCAATGACGGTCTGCCTATCCTACCCAAATCGCTTCCTGCGCCATTCGATCAGCTTGGCGCTGACCTCATCCGGCTTCTCCTGCTGCGTCCAATGGCCGCTGTCGCGGACGAGATACTTTTCGAGATCGGGTACGATCTTCTCCATGCCGTCGGCGGCCGAGGGCGGCAGCACGGCGTCGTTCTCGGCCATGATCATCAGCGACGGCACGCGCACATGATGATCGAGTCCTTCCGAGCGCTGCCAGTTGCGCGAGAAGTTGCGGTACCAGTTGATGCCGCCGGTGAAACCGGTCCGGGTGAAGGTATCGACGAACACCTTCTTCTCCTCGGGAGACAGGATCGGCGTGCGCGGATCGAATTTCGCGTCGTAGGCGGCGATCATCTGCGGAAAGGCCAGGTTGGTCTTGGCCGACGCGCCGACGCCCGCCACCGCCGGCGCCTCGGCGGCCTCCTTGCGCGGCAGCGGCTTGCGCATGAACGCGTCGAAGGTCTGCTCGACCCGGCTGCCGAAGATTTTATCGGGCTCGCGCGCGGGATCCTGGAACTGCACGATGTACATGCTGTCGCCGAACCGCTTGCGGAACAGCTCGATCGGATCGGCGGGCAGGCGGTCGTAATGCGGCGTGTTGACGCCGACCACGCCCGCGACTCGATCCGGGTGGCGCAGCGGCATTTGCCAGACGACGAAGCCGCCCCAGTCGTGGCCGACGAAGACCGCCTTGTCGATCTTGAGGTGGTCGAGCAGCCCGACGAGGTCGCCGGTCAGGTGCTCCATGTCGTAATCCTCGACCGGCTCGGGCCGGTCGGTGGCGCCATAGCCGCGCTGATCGGGCGCGATCACGCGGATACCGGCCTCGCTCAGCGCCTTGATCTGGTGACGCCAGGAAAACGCCAGCTCGGGCCAGCCGTGACAGAGCACGAGCGGCGGCGCGTCGGATTTCGGGCCGGCCTCGTAATAGCCCATGCGAATCCCGTTCACCTCGGCGAACTGCAGCGGCGGCATTTCAATCATCGCAAATTCCTATTCTGCGGCGCTGGTCATGCTGGATGGCGGCAGGAACGCCGCCTCCAGCGCCTCGAATTCGCGAGGCAGCATGTCGCACATGACCTGGACGTGGGGAATGATGTTGGCGCCCGCGATGAAGCCGAAATCGAGCTGGTCGCGGTAGCTCTGCACGGTGATGTTGAGCGCGATGCCGTGGGTCGAGATCGACACCGGGAAGATGTGCAGCAGCTCCGCACCCGCAGCGTACAGCGTCTGCCGCGGCCCCGGCACGTTGGACACAGTGATGTTGGCGGACGGCGGCAGCACGTCGGAGAGGTTCGAGCGGCTGTAGAGCAGCGCCAGGATCTGCACCATGATCGGCGCGCCCAGCATGGAGATGTTGGAGACCTGCGGCATGAAGGCCCGCAGCGGATGCGACATCTCCTTGGATTTTGTCGATTGCGCGATGATCGCCTCCAGCCGCTCCTTGGGGTCGGCGATGTTGGTGGCGATCGAGCAGATCATGCCGAACACCTGGTTGTTGGCCTCGGTGTTGCCCTCCTCGCGCAGCGAGATCGGCACCGCTGCGGTCATCGATTTCGCCGGCAGCGCGCCGCGCTCCAGCAGATAGCGCCGCACCACGCCGGAGGAAAGCGCCAGCACCACGTCGTTGAGCTTGCCGCCGGATGCCTTGGCGACCGCCTTGGCCCGCGACAGCGAGATCGATGTGCCGGCAAAACTTCGCTCCGACGAAATCGCCTTGTTCAGGACGGTCGGCGGCGAGAGCATGCTGGCGATGCTGTCGCGCGATTTCGGATCGGAAATCTTGCCGACGACGTCGGAGACGCTCTTGAGCATCGCCGGAATGCTGCCGGCGAATTTCACCGCGCTCTCGATCTGGAACATGGCGTTGTCGAACAGGATCGATCCGAGATCGCTTTTGCCCGAGCGCGGCAAATCCAGCGTCTTCGGCGTCGACGAGCCGTTGAACGGCTGACGCCAGAGCTGCTGGTAGGAATCGATCAGATTGGCGGCGATGTCGCGCGGCTCGTTGCTGCCCTTGGCCTGCGGGATCGGCGCCTCGACCTTTCGCGGGATCGGCGTGACGTCGTAGATCATGTTGGTGAGCGCCGCGCCGGCGCCGCCGTCGATGCAGGCGTGATGCATCTTGGAATAGAGCCCGATCTCGTTGTCCTTCATGCCCTCGAAGACATAGAACTCCCAGAGCGGCCGGGCCCGGTTCAGGAGTTTGGCATGCATCCAGCCGACGATGCGCTCCAGCGTGGCGCGGTCGTAGGGCGCCGGCAGGCTGCCGCGGAAGATGTGCCGGTCGATGTCGAACTGGTCGTCCTCGACCCAGGAGGGATGGTCGATGTCGAGCGGCGCCTTTTCCAGACGGGATTTGAGGATCGGCGCGATGTGCAGCCGCGAGGCGATCATCGCCTTGAAGTCCTCGAAGAAGTTGCCCTGGTAGTTCTCCGGCAAGCGGAAGATCGCCATGCTGCCGACATGCATCGGCATTTCCGGCGTTTCCAGGTAGAGAAACGACGCGTCCATCGAAGACAGTTTCCTGGCATCTGCCATGGCTTCCTCCCGCGGTAGAAAACGCGGCGCCTTGCTGGCGCTTCTGGCGTCTGAAATGACTTTCGTTAATGGAGCATATCCGAAAACCTCTCGCCTTCCCGCATCAATCGCAGGGAGGCACCCGTCGGCATCATGGCCCTGGCTCAGGGCGCAAGATCAGGATTGTGCATTTTCAGGGGGGCCATAGGCAACGGCAAATGGTCCCGACCGGTCAAAATGCCTGAATTCACCCTCGGGCTGCGCCAGGCGGTCGGCCACCGCCCACAGCGCCGCCGGATTGACACCGAGCCCGATGTGGCTGGCGAGGTAGACCTCGATGTTTTCGGCCGTTGCCGACGGGCGCAGCAGGCTGGTGTGCCAGTTCACGATGCCGTCGGTACGGGAATAGATCGAGGTCGCCGGCACCGGCAGGTCGCCGGCGATCGCCTCTCTTATCTCCCGGTTGCCGTCGACCGTCTCTCCCGACAGCGCCTCATAGAGCCGCGTGGCGTTGGTCGCGCGGATGTCGCTGGCGAACGGGCTGCCGAGCGTGATCACCGAGCGCACCAGGTCCGGTGCCTGCAACGCGAGATCGCGCGCATAGACGCCGCCGAGACTCCAGCCGACCACGCTGACCTTGCGGCCGGTCTGATCGAAAATGCGTTGCAGGAGGTCGCGCAGCGCCTTGCGCTTGGACGCGACGCCGCCGAGATTGCGGCCCATGTTCCACGCATGGGCATCATAGCCGAGTTCTTTCAGGTAGCGCCGCATCGGCGCCATCGACAGATCGCTGGCGAGAAAGCCCGGCAGCGCCAGCACGGGATGCCCGTCGCCCTTCGGCGCGCGCAACAACAGCGGCGACAGCAGAAGGCTGGAGTTCAGCTCGAACAGGCCCCTCGCCTCGGCCAGCATCAGGAACAGGCTCGGCGGCCGAAGTCTTTGCCCTTCCGCCATCCCGCCCTCCGCGGCGGCCACTTATTTCTTGTCCTTCTGGCTGAGGCCGCCGAGGCCCGACATGGTCACGAACATATCCTGGAACCGCTCGGCGATCTTGGGATCGAAGGTGAACCAGCTCTGGAGCAGCGACTCCGGCGACACCTTCTCGATGTTGGCCATCACCTGCTGCTGCATCTTGTCCATCACGGCGGTCTGCATCGGCGAGACGTCGGGCAGTCCGAAGAACTGCCTGGCCTCCAGCGGAGTGCAATCGATTTCGACGTTAACTTTCATGACCACTCCTCTTGCTGGGTCCCTGCAGTATCGCCATGATAATCCTGATCGCGCAAGGACAAGAGCCCGACCCCGGCTTTTTCAGTTTCCGGTATGGTCAACCAAAACGCTCGACGGCAAAAGGCCTGTGGTCGGCAAACGGGGTTTCGTTGGTCATCATTTCAGCCAGCAGACGGCCCGTGGCCGGCCCCAGCGTCAGGCCGTGGTGCTGATGTCCGAAATCGAACCATAGCCCGCTATGGCGGGGGGCCTTGCCGATCACCGGCAGCATGTCGGGCAGACAGGGCCGCGCGCCCATCCAGGGCTTGGCGTCGACCGGCTCCCCCAGCGGGAACAGGCGGTGCGCCCGCGGCAGCGCCCGCTCGACCTGGACCGGCGTCGGCGGGGCGTCGCGGTGGGCAAACTCGGCTCCCGTGGTCAGGCGGATGCCGCGGTTCATCGGCGCCAGCAGATAGCCGAGGTCGGTGTCCAGCACGGGATGATTCAGCACGGCATTGCCGCGCGGCTTGAGGTGCAAATGGTAACCACGCTTGACCTGGAGCGGGATCGAATAGCCGAGCGGCGCGAAGATCTGGTCCGACCACGGCCCCATCGCCACCACGACGTCGCGCGCCGTAATCGTGCCCTCCAGCGTCGCGACCCGCCACCGCCGATCCGACTGTTCGAGCGTGCGCGCGTCGCCGACGAGATATCGCCCGCCCCTGCGGCCGAACAGCGCCGCATAGGCCTTGGTCAGTCCGCCGGGATCCGGCACGAAGCCCGGCGTCGGAAAATGGATGGCGCCGCTGAAATCGCCGGTCAGATGCGGCTCGCGCGCCAGGATCGCGGCCGTGTCAAGAATGTCGCCGGTGACACCATACTGCCCGGCCCGCTTCAATTCGCCCACGGCAGCCGAGAGCGTCGCCTCCGAACGAAACAGCTTGATCCAGCCGATCCGACGCAAGAGCTCGGGCACGTTGGCTTCCGCGATCAGCGCTTCATGCTCGATCAGGCTGCGCTGGATCAGCGGCAGTTCGGCCATCGCGCTGTTGAGCGCGCGCTCGGGCGACGAGGCGAGGAAATAGTTCGCCAGCCAAGGCAGGAAGACCGGCAAATCCCTGAAATGGTACCGCGCCTGAGGCGCGCGAAGAAACGCGTAGCGCAGGATCTGGCCGAGGTCGCGCGGGAACATATAGGGAAAGACCGACGCGCACTCGATCAACCCGCCATTGCCGTAGCTGGTCTCCTCGCCGGCCACCTCGTGCCGGTCGATCAATACCACGTTCCGGCCGCGCTTCTGCAGGTGCAAGGCGGCGCCTACCCCGACCATGCCCGCACCCAGGACGAGTACGTCGGCCTTCAGTTCCGCCATCCTGCACTCCGAAAGTTCAATGTCACGCGCTCGCGCGTCTCATGGTCAACCTAATCAATGCCGCACCGCCGCGCAAACCGGCACGCAATGCGGGATAATGATGCTTGCGCGGTGACTGGACTTTGGCAACATGGCTCGGCAATATCCGCCGCAATCGCAGAAATTGCAGACCATAAGCAGGGAAATCCAACAAATGTCGCTACGTCGGAGCTTGTTTGCAGCGGCCACGGCTTCAATTCTTGCCTTCACGGCATCGCCGGTTTCGGCCCAGACCCTGCGCTATGCCAACCAGGGCGACCTCAAATCGCTCGACCCCTACACGCTGAACGAGAGCACCACCCACGCCCATCTCGGCCACGTCTTCGAAGGCCTGGTGGCCCGCGACAAGGATCTGAAGATCATCCCCGCTTTGGCCGAACGCTGGGAAACCCCGGAGCCGACCCGCTGGCGGTTCCACCTGCGCAAGGGCGTGAAATTCCACAATGGCAATCCCTTCACCGCCGACGACGTGGTGTTCTCCGCGGAGCGCGTCCAGAAAAAGGGCTCGAACCTGCAGACCCGCGTTCCCAGCGGCACCAAGGTGGTCAAGGTCGACGATCACACGGTGGATTTCATCCTGCCCGGGCCCAACCCCATTCTCAATTCGCAATGGGACACTTGGTACATCATGGACAAGGAGTGGGCCGAGGCGAACAACGCCGTCGAGCCCACGCCCGCCGCGGCGACGACGCCGAGCTTCGCCTCGCTCAACGCCAACGGCACCGGGCCCTTCACCGTCGAAAGCCATCAGCCCGGCGTCAAGACCGTCTACAAGGCGAACCCGAATTGGTGGCGCAAGCCCGAACACAACCTCAAGGAAATCATCTTCACCCCGATCGGCTCCGATGCGACCCGCGTCGCCGCTCTCCTTTCGGGCGAGGTCGACATCATCGAGCCGGTGCCGATCCAGGATATTTCACGGGTCGATTCCAGCCCGAACGCGCAGGTGCTGAAGGGGCCGGAGCTTCGCACCATCTTCCTCGGCATGGACCAGGTGCGCGACGAACTGCTCTATTCCAACATCAAGGGCAAGAACCCGTTCAAGGACGTCAGGGTACGCGAGGCCTTCTTCAAGGCGGTCGATATCGAACTGATCAAGACCCGCGTCATGCGCGGCCTGTCGACGCCCTCGGCGCTGATGATCGCGCCGCAATTGTTCAAGCTGTCCGGCGACTTCACGCGGCCGAAATTCGATCCGGACGGCGCCAAGAAGCTGCTGACCGAGGCCGGCTATCCCGACGGCTTCGAAGTCACGATGGACTGCCCGAACGACCGCTACGTCAATGACTCCCAGATCTGTCAGGCCGTGGTCGGCATGCTGGCCCGCATCGGCGTCAAGGTGACGCTGCTGGCGCAGCCCAAGGCGCAATATTTCGCGAAAGTGCTGAAGCCCGGCGGCTACCAGACCTCGTTCTTCCTGCTCGGCTGGACGCCGGGAACGCTGGATTCCCACAACGTGCTGTTCGACATCATGGGCTGCCGTGACGACCCGAAATCCAGCCGCGGCGAAGCCAATCTCGGCGGCTATTGCAACAAGAAGCTCGACGAGCTCACCGACAAGGTGCTGCAGGAATCCGACGCCAACAAGCGCGACCTCCTGATCAAGCAGGCCTATGAAATCGGCGCCAAGGATTTTGGCTACATCCCCTTGCACCAGCAGGCGCTGGCGTGGGGTGTGTCGAAGAAGGTCAAGCTGAGCCAGCGCGCCGACAATCAGGTCCTGCTGTACTGGGCGACCAAACAGGACTAGTTCGGCTTCAACACGGGTCCCGGCGGCTTTGCGGCTTCCGGGACTTTTCTTTTCGAGACGACAGCAATGTCGCTGACATAAGAGAGCAGTGAAAGGAATCCATGCTCGCTTTCACGCTTCGCCGCGCACTGCAAGCCATCGGCGTCATGATCGCGGTCGGCGTCATCGCGTTCTCGATGTTCCGCTTCGCCGGCGACCCGGTGAATCAGATCGTCTCCCTGGATACGCCGGCCGCCGAACGCGAGGCGGTGCGCAAGTCGCTCGGCCTCGACGATCCGGTGCCGGTGCAGTTCGCGCGCTATTTCGCCAATGCGGCGCAGTTCAAGTTCGGCGTTTCCTATCAGTTCCGCCAGCCGGTCTCGAACCTGTTGATGGAGCGGATGCCGGCAACGCTGGAACTCGCCGCCTGCGCCACCGTCTTCGCCATGGTGTTCGGCATCCTGATGGGGGTCTATTCGGCGCTGCGCCGCGACACAATTCTCACGAAATTCTTCCAGGCGGTGTCGCTGATCGGAATCTCGCTGCCGACGTTTTTGATTGGCATTCTCCTGATCTACCTGTTCTCGGTGACGCTGGGCTGGCTGCCTTCATTCGGCCGCGGCGACGTGGTGCGGATCGGCTGGTGGACGACCGGCCTGCTCACGCTTTCAGGGCTGAAGGCGCTGATCATGCCATCGATCACGCTCGGACTTTTTCAGATGACCCTGATCATGCGGCTGGTGCGCGCCGAAATGCTGGAAGTGCTCCGCACCGACTACATTCGCTTCGCCCGCGCCCGCGGCCTGACCACCCGCGCCATCCATTTCGGCCACGCGCTGAAGAACACGCTGGTGCCGGTCATCACGGTCGCCGGGCTGCAGTTTGGCTCGGTAATTGCATTTGCGATCATCACGGAAACCGTCTTCCAGTGGCCCGGCATGGGGCTGCTGTTCGTGCAGGCGGTGCAGAACGTCGATATCCCGATCATGGCCGCCTATCTGCTGATGGTTTCGCTGATCTTCGTCACTATCAACCTGGTGGTTGATATCCTCTACACCATCGTCGATCCGCGCCTGCGCTCGACCATCAGCAAGCCGGCCTGAGGCGTCCATGTCCGACGCCGTCGTCCCCCACCGAGCCGAGCCCAGCGCACCACCAGCGAGAGCCGGGACCAACTGGATCAAGCGCGCGCTCGACAGCGACATGTTCTATTCGTTCCGCCGCTCGCGCATGACCATGGTGGCGGCAGCGGTGACGCTGCTGTTCTTCCTGCTGGCCCTCTTTGCCTCGCAGCTCGCGGTGCAGAACCCGTTCGATCCGGCGCAACTGCAGTTGATGAATTCGCGCATATCGCCGCTGTGGACCGCGGAGGGCCAGAGCCCGTTTCTGCTCGGCACCGACGAACAGGGCCGCGACGTGTTTTCCGCTATCCTCTACGGCCTGCGGATTTCGCTCGTCGTCGGCGTGCTCGGCGTGACCCTTGCCGGCACGCTCGGCATCACGCTCGGGCTGATCGCGGGCTATGTCGGCGGCGCGGTCGACGGGCTGATCATGCGCATCGCCGACGTGCAGCTCACCTTCCCCGCGATCCTGATCGCGCTCCTGGTCAACGGCGTCGCGAAATCCGTGTTCGGCAACCGGCTCGACGCCATGAGCACGCTGGCGGTGCTGGTCGTCGCCATCGGGCTGAGCTTCTGGGTGCAATACGCCCGCACCGTGCGCGGCTCGGTCATGGTGGAGAAGAACAAGGACTACGTCGCGGCCGCGCAGCTGATCGGCCTGCCCGCGCCCAAGATCATGCTGCGGCACGTGCTGCCCAACACGATGGGGCCGATTCTGGTGATCGCCACCATCAACCTCGCGCTCGCCATCATCACCGAGGCGACGTTGTCGTTCCTCGGCGCCGGGATGCCCGACACCATGCCCTCGCTCGGCACCCTGATCCGGATCGGCAACAACTATTTGTTCGCCGGCGAATGGTGGATCGTCGCCTTCCCCGGCATCGCGCTCGCCGGCCTGATCCTCTCGATCAACCTGCTCGGCGACTGGCTGCGCGACGCGCTCAACCCAAAGCTCCGATGACCAGCCCCGTCCTCTCCGTTCGCAACCTCGAGGTGGAATTCATCACCCGCCGCGCGGCGCTGCGCGCCATCAACGGCGTGTCGTTCGACATCGCCAAGGGCGAAGTGCTCGGCGTGGTCGGCGAGTCCGGCGCCGGCAAGTCGGTTACCGGCCTGGCCGTGATCGGCCTGATCGATCCGCCCGGCCGCATCTCGGGCGGCGAAATCTATCTGTCGGGCACGCGGATCGATCATCTGCCGCCGGAAGAGATTCGCCGCATCCGCGGCAAGCGCATCGGGATGATTTTCCAGGATCCGCTGACCAGCCTCAATCCGCTCTATCGTATCGGCGACCAGATCGTGGAGACGATCCGGACCCACATGAACCTGTCGGAGACCGCGGCGCGCAAGCGCGCCATCGACCTTCTGGCCGAGGTCGGCATTCCCGCGCCGGAAAAGCGCATCGACGCCTACCCGCACGAATTCTCCGGCGGCATGCGCCAGCGCGTCGTGATTGCGCTGGCGATCTGCGCCGAGCCGGAACTGATCATCGCCGACGAGCCGACCACCGCGCTCGACGTGTCGGTGCAGGCGCAGATCATCGCGCTGATCAAGCGCCTCGGGCGCGATCACGGCACCGCGGTGATGCTGGTCACCCACGACATGGGCGTGATCGCCGAAACGTCGGACCGGGTGGCGGTGATGTATTCGGGCCGGGTCGCCGAGATCGGCCCGGTGCAGGAGGTGGTGCGGAACCCGCTGCATCCCTACGCCAAGGGCCTGATGGGCGCGATCCCGACGCTGGCGGGCGAAGAAAAGCGGCTGGTACAGATCCCGGGTTCGATGCCGCGGCTGTCCGCGATTCCGCCCGGCTGTTCGTTCAACCCGCGCTGCGCCTTTGCCTTCGACCGCTGCCGCGTCGAGCGGCCCGAGCCGATCGAACAGGGCTCGCATGCGGTCGCCTGCCATCTCTACGACAAGGCCACGGAGAGCGCGGCATGACGGCGCCCCTTGTCGACGTGCGAAACCTGCGCCGCGTGTTCGACGTCTCGAAGCCATGGCTCAACCGCGTGCTCGAAGGCGGCCATCTCGAATACCTGAAGGCCGTCGATGGCGTGACGTTCGACATCCGTAAGGGCGAGACGTTCGCGCTGGTCGGCGAGTCCGGTTCGGGCAAGACGACCGTGGCGCGGATGGTGGTGGGACTGCTGCCGCCGAGTTCGGGCGAGGTCGTCATCGACGGCGTTTCGATGACCAATCCGCGGCAGGCCCAGGCGCGGCAACGGCTGCGCCGCCGCATCCAGATGATCTTTCAGGATCCCTATGCCAGCCTCAACCCGCGCTTCCGGGTCGACGCCATCGTCTCGGAGCCGATCCGCGCTTTCCACCTGATCCAGGGCGAGCGCGATATCCGCGCGCGCGTCGGCGAGTTGCTGAGCCTGGTCGGCCTGCATCCCGACGACGGCCTGAAATACCCGCACGAGTTCTCCGGCGGCCAGCGCCAGCGCATCGCGATTGCGCGCGCGCTGGCCTCGGAGGCGGAATTCATCGTCTGCGACGAGCCGACCTCGGCGCTCGATGTCTCGGTGCAGGCGCAGATCCTCAATCTGATGCGCGACCTGCAGGACAAGTTCGGCCTGACCTACCTGTTGATCAGCCACAACCTCGCCGTGGTCCGCCACATGGCGACGCGGATCGGCGTGATGTATCTCGGCCGCATCGTCGAGATCGCGGAAGGCCGCGAATTGTTCGCCAACCCCAGAATGCCCTACACCAAAATGTTGCTCGGCGCGGTGCCGGATCTGGCGATGTCCGGCCGCCAGCGAATTCCGGTCAAGGGCGAGATTCCGAACCCGATCCACCCGCCGCCCGGTTGCGCCTTCAACCCGCGCTGCCCGCTGGCGTTCGACCTCTGCCGAAAGCAGGCGCCGCTGCTGATCGACGGCGTCGCCTGCCACGCCGTCAACCAGCCGGTTGAAGCCGCGGCGCTGGCATGATCGCGGAGATGGGTGCAATGCGTGCCATCCCAGCGGTTGGCATCCAGCCGCCGCTGTGGTCAAGTGGACGTGCATCGCAGTCTCCTCGCCGCAGCGGATTCCCATGAGCAAAATCAATCCCGATCCGTTCACCACCCGGCCCGAAATCGAAGGCACGTTCGGCGTCGTCACCTCGACGCACTGGATCGCCACCGCGGTCGGCATGGGCATTCTGGAAAAGGGCGGCAACGCGTTCGACGCCGGGGTTGCGGCCGCGTTCACGCTGCAGGTGGTGGAGCCGCATCTGAACGGACCCGGCGGCGATGTGCCGATCATCGTGCACGACACCAGGCGTGGCCGCACCGAAGTGATCTGCGGCCAGGGTCCGGCGCCGGCAAAGGCCACGATCGCGCATTACAGGAGCGAAGGCCTGGAGATGGTGCCCGGCACCGGGCTGCTTGCCGCCTGCGTGCCCGGTACGTTCGAATCCTGGATGCTGCTGCTGCGCGATTACGGCACGATGCGGCTACGCGACGTGCTGGAGCCGGCGATCGCCTACGCGCGCGACGGCTATCCGCTGGTGGAGCGCGCCTCGGCGACGATTCAGGTCGTCGAAAAGCTGTTTCGGGATCACTGGAAGACGTCGGCCGCGGTCTATCTGCCCGATGGCGAGGTGCCCGTGCCCGGCACGCTGTTCACCAACAGGCAGCTCTCGGAAACATACGCGCGTATCCTGCAGGAGGCGGAGAGCGCCGGCGGCGATCGCATCGCACAGATCGAGGCGGCACGGAAATCCTGGTCGCACGGTTTTGTCGCCGAAGCGATCGACAGATTCTGCCGCACGCAGGACGTCATGGACGTCTCGGGCTCGCCGCATCGCGGCGTGCTGAGCGCCGACGACATGGCGCGCTGGCAGCCGACCGTCGAGGCGCCGCTGACCTACGATTACGGCCGCTATACCGTCTGCAAGCCCGGCGTCTGGAGCCAGGGCCCGGTGATGCTGCAGCAACTCGCGCTGCTGAAGGGTTTTGAGCTCGACGGGCTCGATCCCGCCGGCCCCGAATTCATCCATCTGCAGATCGAATGCGCCAAGCTCGCCTTCGCCGACCGCGAGAAGTTTTATGGCGACCCCAAGTTCACCGACATCCCGATCGAGACCCTGCTGTCGGACGCCTATAATGACGAGCGCCGCAAGCTGATCTCCCGGGACAACGCCTCGCTCGATTTCATCCCAGGTTCGGTGGAAGGCTTCGGCTCGGTCGTAAAGCTGCGCCGCGCCGAAGGTCATCGCGAGGCGGTCGGCGCCATGGGCGCAGGCGAACCGACGGTCGGGCGCTTCGGCGAAGTGCGCGGCGACACCGTGCATTTCGACATCATCGACCGCGACGGCAACATGATCTCGGCGACCCCGTCCGGCGGCTGGCTGCAGTCATCCCCGGTGATTCCCGAACTCGGCTTCTGCCTCGGCAGCCGCGCCCAGATGTTCTGGCTCGAGGAAAACCATCCGGCGGCGCTGGCGCCGGGCAAGCGCCCGCGCACCACGCTGTCGCCGACCCTGTGCTATCGCGACGGCGAGCCTTACATGGCCTGGGGTTCGCCCGGCGGCGACCAGCAGGATCAATGGACCACGCAGTTCTTCCTGCGCCACGTCCACGCCAGGCTGAACCTGCAGGAAGCGATCGACGCGCCGGCGTGGCACTCCGAACATTTCCCGATCTCGTTCTGGCCGCGCACCGCGCGCCCGGGCGTGCTGGTGGTCGAGAGCCGCGTCCCGAAGGCGACCGTCGACGAACTCAAGAGCCGCGGCCACGTCGTCGAGACCGGTCCCGACTGGTCGGAGGGCCGCCTCACCGCCGCCTCGAAGGTCGGCCGCCGACGCCGCGCCGCCGCCAACCCGCGCGGCATGCAGGGCTATGCGGCAGGCCGGTAAGCGGAGACAGGCAGGATGACCTGGTCGATCATCGCCCGCGATCCCCTCACCGGCCACATCGGCATCGCGGTCGCGACGCGGTTCTTCGCGGTCGGCGCCCGCGTCCCGCACATCGCTCCCGGCGCCGGCGGCATCGCGACACAGGCGCTGGTCAATCCCTATTACGGCATCGACGGCGTCAAGCTGCTGCGCGAAGGCAGATCGCCGCGCGAGGTGATCGACACGATGCTCGCCACCGATGCCGGCCGCGAGAGCCGGCAACTGCACGTCATGGACATCAAGGGACGCATCGCCGCGCATACCGGACGCGACTGCATCGACTGGTGCGGCAGTCTCCAGGGCGACGGCTTTTCGCTCGCCGGCAACATGCTGGCCGGCGCGGCCGTCCTTGCTGATACGGCGCGCGCCTTTGCCGACAACGCCGCCCTGCCCTTTGCGCAGCGGCTGATCGCAGCCATGAAGGCCGGCGAAGCCGCCGGCGGCGACAAGCGCGGCAAGCAATCGGCGGCACTGGTGATCCAGGGCGAGGAGGAATGGTCCGACCTCGATTTGCGCGTCGACGACCACTCCGATCCGCTCGCCGAACTCGAACGGCTGGAACAGGTCAGCCTCGAGCGCTGGGTGCACTTTCGGCAGTTCCTGCCGACCCGCAGCAATCCTGCCGGGATTACCGACCGCAAGGTGATCGACGCCACCATCGAGGCGGCACTGGCGCCAAAAGCATGACAAGGGCCCCTCTGTCGTTCAACCTGGTCGGCGAAGTCCTTCGCGACGCGCTGAATCCGAAGGCGCGGCAAGTGCTCTGACGCCGTCATTGCAGGCGTTCGTCTGGCATCAACCGTCATTCCGGGGCTCGCGTAGCGAGAACCCGGAATCCACCGCGACACTTGCTCTGCGGTGAGTTGGATTCCGGGTTCGCGCCAAGGCGCGCCCCGGAAGACGGCCGAGATTTATGCGATCGGCTAAATCACCACTTCCCGCAGCACCCTTCGGCAATCCATCTCATATTCGAGATCGATCACCGGCGGTCGCGCAAAGTGCCAGGTCAGTCCGGCGCGCACGGCGCCGCGGCGGACCAGTGCGTCGGCGAAGACGTGGTGAAAGTCGTGGATCGTGTAGGTCTGGACCGCCGTGACGTCTTTCCAGCCGAAGCCGAACTCGCCCATGCGCCGCTCCATCACACCGGCGACGTAACGGACCTTGTCCGCGATGCCGTCCGGGCTGATGTCGCGATAGCGCACCGTGCGCTCGGCGTAGCTGGCATTGCCCTCCTGCGATTCACCGCTGCCGGCGATGACGAAGGTCGGCGTTGTGCCCTGACTCGGCCGGGTGAACGAGAAGGCGTAGAACGACGGCTCGGACGGCGGATCGATCTCCGGACAGACGTTGCTGCGCGCCACCGGGTTGGTCGTGCCGTCATAGATGCCCCACTCCGCCAGCGTCTTGACGTAGTGCAGGTTGAAATTGCGAAAGCCTTCGTCGGTGAAGGCGGCCGGCGAGCGCAGTTCGCAGGCGCAGAACGACGTCAGCGGCCTGCCCGCCGCCTCGATGTACTTTGCAATCTGGGCAAATCCCTCCGCCAGCGGCACCCATTTGTCGAAGCGCACCCGCTCGATCTCGTAGCCGGGGCTGGCGGCTGCGCCTGCGGAATACTGAAACACAGCCGGGATGAAGCGGTAGTTGCCGGCGGTAAAGTCGCTCGTCGTCATCGTGCCCCCTGTCTCGTTCTGGAGCGGAGAGCTTAGCGACCGTTGCCGGCGGTGCACACAAAAAAGCGACGGCAGCGATTTCCGCCGCCGTCGCCCGATGAGCCTGCCTGCCGGGCTGGCTCAGCTCGGCTTGAGCCCCGATCGCCCGAGATCGAAATCCTCGATCTCCTTGGTCCGCTGCGAGCCGGCCTTGGCCTGGTGGTTGGTGGCCAGCAAGACGTAGACCGCCGGCAGCACGAACAGCGTGAACAGCGTGCCGATCGACATGCCCGCGACCACCACGAGACCGATCGAGAACCGGCTCGCCGCGCCCGCGCCGGTGGCCGTCAGCAGCGGGATCAGGCCGGTGACCATTGCCGCCGTCGTCATCAGGATCGGACGCAGCCGGATCCGGGCCGCCATTTCGATCGCGGATCGCTTGTCGAGGCCTTCCTTGAGCTGCAGTTCATTGGCGAACTCGACCATCAGGATGCCGTGCTTGGTGATCAGGCCGACCAGCGTCAGCAAGCCGACCTGGGTGTAGATGTTGATGGTCGCCACGCCGAAGAACAGCGGGATCAGGGCACCGACCATCGCCATCGGCACGCTGATCATGATGACCAGCGGATCCCAGAGGCTCTCGAACTGCGCCGCCAGCACCAGGAAGATGATGACCAGCGCGAAGCCGAAGGTGATCGCCAGCTGGTTGCCTTCCTGCACATATTGACGCGAGTCGGCGAGATAATCGTGACCGAATCCGGCGGGCAGCTTCTTCGCTTCGCCCTCCAGGAAGTCCACCGCCTGTCCGACCGTCACGCCCGGCATCGGCACCGCCGAGAAGGTCGCGGAGTTGAGCTGGTTGAAGCGCGTGAGTGAGTTCGGGTCGGTGCCGGTCTCGATCGAGACGATGGTCGACAACGGCACCAACTGCCCGGTGTTGGTCGGGGCGTAGTAACCGCCGAGCGATTCCGGCGACAGCCGCAGCGCGCGCGGCACCTGCGGGATCACTTGATAGGAGCGTCCGTCCAGATTGAAGCGGTTGACGTAGTTGCCGCCGAGCAGCGTCTGCAGCGTGGCGCCCACCTGCGACATGTTGATGCCGAGATCGCTGGCCTTGGATCGGTCGATCGAAACGCGCACCACCGGCTGGTTGAATTCGAGATCGCTGTCGGACACGATGAACAGACCGCTCTTGCGCGCGGCATCTTTCAGCTTGGCCATCTGTTCATAGACCGCCTGAAATCCGGACGTCGAATTGATCACCATCTGAATCGGAAGTCCGCCGGGCCCGCCCGGCAGCGGCGGCAGGTTGAACGCGAACGCCTGTACGCCCTCGATCTTGCTGATCTCCGCCTGCACCAGCGGCTTCAGTTTGATCGAAGAACGCTCGCGCTCGTCCCACGGCTTGAGCAGCATGCCGGCAATGCCGCCCTGCGGCCCGTTGATGCCGTTCAGCACGAAGCGCAGGTCGGTTTCGGGGAATTTGGCGAACGCCTTGTCGAGCTTGTCGCCGTAGAAGTTGACATAGTCGATGTTGGCGTATTTCGGCGCCTTGGTCACCGAGAACACGATGCCCTGGTCCTCTTCGGGCGCCAGTTCCTTGGCCGAGTTCAGATAGAGGAAGCCGACCATGCCGAGCATCGTCACCGCGAACAGGTAGGTCACCGGACGATAGTCGAGCGAGCGGTCGAGCTGGCGGCCGTACCAGCGCGTCATCGCGCCGAACACCCGGTTGACCAGCCTGACGAACCGCCCCTCCTCCGCGCTCTTGAGCAGGACCGAGCACATCATCGGCGACAGCGTCAGCGCGATAATGCCGGATACGATCACCGAGCCCGCCAGCGTGAAGGCGAATTCGCGGAACAGCGAACCGGTCAAGCCGCCGAGAAAGCCGATCGGCGCGTAGACCGCCGCCAGCGTGATCGTCATCGAGATCACGGGGCCGACGATTTCGCGCGCGCCCTGCAATGACGCCTGGACCGGCGTCTTGCCCTCCTCCAGATGGCGATGGATGTTTTCGACCACCACGATGGCGTCGTCGACCACAAGCCCGATCGCCAGCACCATCGCCAGCAGCGTCAGCAGGTTGAAGCTGAAGCCCAGCGCCAGCATGAGGCTGCAGACGCCGATCAGCGACAGCGGGATCGTCACCACGGGGATGATGACCGAGCGGAACGAAGCCAGGAACAGGAAGATCACGACAACGACGATCCCCACCGCCTCGATCAGCGTGTTCTTCACTTCGTCGATCGACGATTGGATGAACTTGGTGGAATCATAGGCCACCTTCATCTTCATCGACGGCGGCAGGTTGCGCTCGATATCGGGCATCAACGCGCGCACGCCCTTGACCAGCGTCAACGGGTTGCCTTGCGGGGTTGCCTGTACGCCGATGAAGATCGCACGCTCGCCGCTGAAGGCGACGCTCGCATCCGAGCTCTGGGCGGCGAGTTCGACGGTGGCGACATCCTCGATCCGCACGAAGCCGCCGTCTTTCGACTTGACGATCATCTTCTTGAATTGATCGAGGTTGCGCAGGTCCGTATTGGCCTGGATGTTCGAGACGATGAAATAGCCCTTGGTCTGGCCGGCGGCGGCCTGGAAGTTGTTGGCCGCGATCGCCGCCGAGACGTCGCTCGGCGACACGCCGCGGCCGGCCATGCGCACCGGATCGAGCCACAGCCGCATCGCGAACGTCTGACCGCCCAGAATGTCGGCCGACGCCACGCCGTCGACCGTCGAGAGCACCGGCTGCACCACGCGCGTCAGATAATCCGAGATCGCGGATCCCGAGAGTTCGTCGCTGGAAAAGCCGAGATACATCACGGCCGTGGTCTGGCCGGTGGTCTTGGTGACGATCGGGTCGTTGGACTCCCTGGGGATCAGGTAGCGGACCGAGTTCACCTTGGCGAGCACTTCGGTGAGCGCCTGGTTCGGATCGAAGTTCAGCTTGATGTAGACCTGGATCGTGCTGGTGCCCTGCACCGACGACGAGGTGACGTAATCGACGCCTTCGGCCGAAGCCACCGCCTGCTCCAGCGGCGTGGTGATGAAGCCCTGGATCAGGTTGGCCGAGGCGCCCGGATAAACCGTGGTGACGTTGATCACCGTGTTCGACAGCTTCGGATATTGCCGGATCGGCAACACGAAGGCCGCCCGCAGGCCGATCAGCAGGATCAACAGGCTGACGACGACCGACAGGACCGGACGCTTGATGAAAATATCGGTTAAGGCCATCGCAAGAATATCCCGCTGGGTTCAGCATGTTCGGGCGCGGTCTCGAGACCGCAGCCCGCCGTATCGTCGATGCGGCCTCAAGAGCCGCGTGACGCGTCAATAGCGCGGCGGCTTCGCCGGTATCGGCGGCACCGGATCGTCCGAGATCGTCACCGCCGATCCCGATTGCAGCTTGAGCTGGCCCACGGCGACGACGCGGTCGCCCTGCTTCAACCCTCTGAGTATTTCGGCGCGTCCGTCGACGCGGTCGCCGGTCTGCACGAAGGTCCGCGTTACCGTGAGGCTAGTCTTGCCATCCTCCGCCTTCTTCTCGGTCACGAGGTAGACCGAGTCGCCGTAAAGCGTGTAGTCGACCGCGGTTTCGGGCACGGTGACGACGGGCGGCTTGTCGGGCAACACCACGGTGGTGGTCGCGAACATGCCGGGCCTGAGGATCTTGTCCGGGTTCGGCAGCGTCGCCTGCACGCGGATGTTGCGCGTGTCGGTGGCGATCTGCGGCTCGATGGTGGTGATCTTTCCCTCGAAGGTACGGTCCGGATAGGCATCCACCCTGATACGCACGGTCTGGCCGACCTTGAGCTGACCGGAATCCTTTTCCGTCACGGTGAAGTTGGCATAGAGCATCGACAGATCGGTCAGCGAGACGATCTGCGTGCCCGCGGTCAGGTATTGTCCGACCTCGACCCTGCGGACACCGAGTTCGCCGTCGAACGGCGCCCGCACCAGCTTCTGCGAGATGATCGCCTCGGTCTTGGCAATGCCGGCGCTGGCCTGATCGAATGCGGCCTGCGCGGAATCCACCGTCGCCTGCGGTCCGAACTGGCGCTCGGCGAGTTGCTTGGCGCGATCCAGCGATATCTGCGCCACCCGTTGCTGGGCCTTGAAATTGGCGAGGTCGCCCTGGTCGGGAGCGTCGAACAGTTGCACCAGCGGCGTTCCCGCCTTCACGCTGGCGCCGGCGGTGAACATGATGTTGGTGATGCGACCATTGACGTCGGAGGTGACATTGACCTGATGCACGGCGGCGAGATCGCCAACCGCGGTGAGCAGGTTCGGAACGGTCTCCAGCTTGGCCGTGGCGACATTGACGTTGGTCGGCGGCGGCGGCTTGCTGAAGATCTCCTTGAACAGGTTCGGCAGGAAGACGAACTTGAAGAACACCAGGCCGCCGACGATGGCGCCAAGCAGCAAGCCGACGATCAGGAACCAGCGCACCAGCCGCACCGGCCGCTTGTGCGCCTGGTCCGCGATCCGCTTGCCCGTCAGATTGGGTTCAGTCACGATATTCATGTCATGCACTTTCTGCATTTGCCGATCGTCCCGCATTCGGCGACGGATCGCAGCCCGTATGAGAAGCAATCGCGGCCTCGGTAAGCCCGATGCCGCGCAGGATGAATTGCGTAAGCTGCCGCTCCAGATCGGCAGCATTGCCGTAGGCGAGACAAGGGACGGCAGGAAGCCGGGTCAGCGCCGCCATCAGCACGGTGTGGTGGGCGAACCAGAACAGGTTGAGCGGATCGCCGCCGATCCGCGCCGCGTCGCCCGACGCGACCGCGCTTTCGATCGAGGCGGTGAATACCGGTCCGATCAGGCCCCCGATCTTGCCGTAGAGCAGCCGCGCGAACTCGCCATCGTCGAGATGGCTCGTCGTCATCAGCCGCATCCGCTGCGCTTCCTCCGCGTCCGACCCGTCGGATACCGCCAGGAAATGGCTGACCATGCCCTTGACCAGTTCGATCAGCGTGGCGGTGGAAGGCTCCTGGCCGAGCAGGATCGCGAAATCGGGATCGGCCTCGCACTCCTCCGCGAGGATCTCGGCGTACAGCGCCGCCTTGGAGGGGAAGTGCTTGAAGAGCAGCCCTTCCGAAATAGCGGCAGCCGCCGCCACGCTCTTGGTGGTGGTGCCGGCAAAGCCATGGCGGGCGAAGCATCGCTTGGCGGCGCTCAGGATCAACTGACGCCGCAAGTCACTTGTCATGCGCAGGGTAGACATGAGAGCGTGAGTAATCACTCACCAGATGCAAGTCAATGTTCCATTGCGCCGCAACAGCCAAATTTAGCTGCAACGTGATACCGAAAACACATCCCGATCGCCTTGTTTAGACACGATTTTTCCACAAATCCGCCGCGAACCTTACCAAACCCCATGCGCGATCGGCCGCCCGCTCCACGCCGCCATAGGCACGTCGCCATATGCACGTCGCCCGGAGCCTGCGCTTCGACTTGACGCCTCCAGGTAGGCGATTAGGGTAGTTGCAAACGCGACTAATTTTGATGCCATCGACGTAATCTTTGCGATGGAAGGGGCGGGGCACGCACATGGATGCTCGCGAACTGGCGGCGGCCTTCGACCTCGAGAAGCTGACGCCGGAATTCTATGCCGACCCCTACCCGACCTATCGCGCGCTGCGCGAGACCGATCCGGTGAAACGGCTGCCGAACGGCTCCTATTTCCTGACCCGCCATGATGACCTGGTTACCGCCTACAAGAACACCAAGGTCTTCTCCTCGGACAAGAAGAAGGAGTTTTTGCCGAAATACGGCGCCTCCCTGCTTTACGACCACCACACGACCAGCCTCGTCTTCAACGATCCCCCCGCCCATACCCGCGTCCGCCGCCTGATCACGGGCGCGCTCTCGCCGCGCGCGATCGCCGGCATGGAGCCCGACCTGGTGCGGCTGGTCGACCGCCTGCTCGATGCGATTGCCGCCCAGGGCAAGGTGGACCTGATCGACGATTTCGCCGCCGCGATCCCGATCGAGGTCATCGGCAACCTGCTCGACGTTCCCGAGGACGAGCGTGGCCCCTTGCGCGATTGGTCGCTCGCCATCCTTGGCGCGCTGGAGCCGGTGGTCAGTCCGCAAGCCTTTGCCCGCGGCAACGCGGCGGTGAAGGATTTTCTCGCCTACCTCGAAGGGCTGGTGGCGCGCCGGCGGGCCAGGCCCGGCAATCCCGAGCGCGACGTGCTGACGCGTTTGATCCAGGGAGAGAATAATGGCGAGGACGATGGCGAACGGCTGACCGAGAACGAGCTGCTGCACAACTGCATCTTCCTGCTCAATGCCGGCCACGAGACCACCACCAATCTGATCGGCAACGGCCTGGTGGCGCTGTCGAACCATCCGGAAGAGAAGGCGCGGTTGGTCGAAAATCCCGCGCTGATCAAGACGGCGGTCGAGGAAGTGCTGCGGTACGAGAGTTCCAACCAGCTCGGCAACCGCATGACCGTCGAACCGTTCGAACTCGGCGGCATTGCCATGCCTCCCGGCACGCCGGTGACGCTGTGCATCGGCGCCGCCAACCGCGACCCCGCGCAGTTCGCCGATCCCGAACGTTTCGATATCGGCCGCACGCCGAACCGGCATCTCGCCTTCGGCACCGGCGCGCACCAATGCGCCGGCATGGCGCTGGCGCGGCTCGAGGGCGCCATCGCGATCTCGCGCTTCCTCGCACGCTTTCCGGACTACGCGCTCGCAGGCGAGCCGGTGCGCGGCGGCCGCGTGCGCTTCCGCGGCTTTCTCAGCGTGCCCTGCGAGGCCGGCGAAGACAGAGGCCGGACCTAGATCATGATGCGATCTGAAGGAATCGCATCATGATCTTATCTCGTTATTTGTGCATGATCTTTTCGGAAAACCGGTTTCCACTTTTCCGGATCTTGCTTTAGCCGTCATGCACCCGGCGCGCGGACGCCAGGGCGCGTTCCAGCGCCTGCGTCACGATCACCGCCGAACGTTCGTCGAGGTGCACGCCGTCGGCCCAGCGCAGCTCGCTCCGGTTCACCTCGATCGGAAGCCATCGCTTGGAATCGGCGAACGCCGCGTGAATGACCTCGCGCGTGATCGCGGCGGCGCGCGAGCTCTCGATCGGATCGGCATAAGGCAGCTCGAACAGCAGCACCCGCGCGCCGCGCTGCTCCAGCATCCAGATCAGCTCCCCGATCCTCCTGGCATTGCTCCGTACGGCCTCGGTCGGGTCTTCCGCATTGAACTGTTGCACCGCGCGGTCCACATAGAGGCGGTTGTCGAATTCGCGAGGCGGCTGCGCCACCAGCCGGTGCAGTTCCGACGCAGCCTGCTGATGTGTCAGCGGCGCGTGAAGCCGCTGCTCATAGGCGGCGACCGCCGCTCGCACCGGGCGAAAGAAAAGCGGTTCCGCATCGCCGCGGGAATAGCGCTCGACCAGCGGCGCATCGACGGGACGGCCGAGAACATTGGCTTCGACCAGGATGATTCCCGGCACGCTCGGTTGTTTGGCCACGATTTCGAGACCGGTCACGGGCGAGCCGCCGGCCAGCGCCAGGTTTCTCACCCGGGGCGTCGCAAAATATTCCTCCTTGAGGCGGAACGTGATCGAACTTCCCGTCAGGACGATGTCGGGCACCGGTTCGCGCAGATACCGGCTCAGGGTGATCAGCGTCCCGTCCCGCGTCGTCGTCGCCGGCATCTGCAGCCCGCTGCCGAAGCGCGCAGTGGCGAAACCGCAGGCGATCAGCACGATCGCCGCAGCCACACCGCATTTCACCAGCCATCGGACGGCAGGCATATGTTCTTCGTCCCTAAAACTGAAAATAGATGAACGATGCTTCGGGGCCGGCTTCCAGATACGTCAGTGCGGCCATCGCCCCGTAGAGATAGGGCTCGGCCCAGCGAAGTCTTCCCTCGAACAACCGCAAGCCAAGATGCTGGATCATCACCGGCAACGAATAGAGCAGCGCCAGGCTGTAGAACAGCTTGGTGGGATTGGGGTTGGTGCTTGGTGAAAACATGCCCGCGAGATAGCCCAGCGCGTGATCGAAATTCGGCAGCTTGAAGAAGATCCAGAGCATGCTGACGCAGACGAACACCACGGTCATCCGCGCCGCCCGAAACGCGGCAACGTCGATCGACGCGAGCCGCGGCAACAGCGGCCGCTCGAGCACCAACAGCAAGCCATGCATCAGGCCCCATGCGAGATAGCTGAAGCCGGCACCGTGCCAGAGCCCGCCCAGTCCCATCACGATCATCAGGTTGAGATATGTCCGCCACAGTCCTCGCCGGTTGCCGCCGAGCGGTATGTAAAGATAGGTCCGCAGCCATGTCGACAGCGAAATATGCCATCGCGTCCAGAATTCGGAAAACGATGCCGAGACGTAAGGAAGATTGAAGTTGACCGGCAGGCGGTAACCGAACAGGAGAGCAAGCCCGAGCGCGATCGCCGAATAGCCGAAGAAGTCCGCATAGATCTGGTAGCTGTAGAGGAACACCAGCAGCCAGCGGTCCTGGGTCTGCAACGCCTCATGGAGCGGAAAGCTCATGTGGGACGTCATTTCGTTGAGATTGTTCGCCACGTAGAGCTTGAAGAAGAAGCCGGCGATGATCCATTTCGCGGCATCGACGAACGGAATGTCCGCGAAATATTTCGGCTTGATCTGCGGCATGAACATTTCCGCACGCGTGATCGGACCGGACACGAGCTGCGGAAAGAAGATGATGTAGAGGAAGACGTCGGTCAGCGCCGGCGGCGCCGTCTTCTGCCGGGTCAGATCGACCAGCAGGCTGATATTGTGAAAGACGAAAAACGAAATGCCGATCGGCAGCGGCAGCTTCAAAAGGAAATCAAGCGGCGCAAAGCCGACGAGGCTTGCGGAGGCCGGATCGACAAACAGCAGCTTGTATTTGAAGAAGGCAAGCAGCGCGAGGTTGAAGGCGATGCCCACCGGAAGCCACACGCGCCGGTTCTGCAGCGCCAGCACCAGAAAGAGGTAGGTTCCGCACACCGCGACCGCGAGCAAGGCCAGCAATTCCGGCTGGCCGTACCCGTAGAAGAACAGGCTGGCGAATACCAGCAACTGGACCTGAAAGGCCCTGAACGGCGGCAGGTAATACGCCGCGAACACGGTCGCGGCGAAAACGCCGAACTGCCAGGAAGTGAAAGTCATGCCGCCCCAACGGTGATCGGGGAAGCACTATCATTTCAGTTCGGGAGGGCCTAGCCGAAACCGCGCTGCCGATCCGCCGCAGCGGGTTCGACTCCGCTACGATGGCGGATTCAGTTACCGGCGGTGTTGAAGTTGGAAAGATCGCAGTCGCGTTCGGCATATCGGACGCGGCGCAGGCCGTCCCGGTCTTCGACTACGGTCGGACGGCAGCGCGCGGCCCACGCGGCCTGGCCGGCTTCATCGGCTTTCTGCTGTTCCGCCGTCCGGGCAACGACCTTTACGATGCCGGCGCCGCCGACGAAAAAATTGGTCTGCTGGCTCGGAAGCAGCGGCGCGCCGGAAGCGATGGCGGCGGCCTTTGCATCCGCAGCTTTCTTCGCCGCGCGCGCCGCCGCGGCAGCGTCGGCCGCGTGGCCGTGATCCAACGCGAATTGCGCGGACGCCGACGTGACCGAAGCGACGACAACCAGGATTGCGACGACGACGCGCATGCCACTGCCTCATGAGATGAATGCCGTCCGTCAGGATCGACGGACAGCCCTTGAGACAGCGTAAAACGGAGTAACTAATCGAGACGAAATTTCGCCGATAAAGATTTAGCGATCTGTCAGGCCCATCGCTTTGCAGAGCCAGACGCCTCCCCGCCGCGGCGGGGAGAAATCGTGATCATTCGCTGCGGCCGAACTCGCAGCCCCTGCGGGCATACTGCAGGCGGACGACGCCTTCGTCATCATAGGTGCGCCGCGGCTTGCAGAACGCCTCCCACTTCTCGATGCTGGCGCGCCGTGCCCTCTCGTCTTCCTGATCCTGCGCCGGGTTGCGCACCGGATCGTCCAGATAGGAAGTCGTGCACACCTTGCCATTGAACTTGCTGTAGGTGCAGCGTTCCACGATCTGCCACGCCTGTGCCGACGTCGACAGCAGGGCGAGGGTTGCAATTGCGTAGAGGATTTTCATGTTGCCGCTCATCGCTTTCCGGAGACCTTCTCCGTGCGGCTCAGCTAATGCCGCAGGCGATGACCGCGCAACGCTAACCCATTGTTAAGCTAAATAGCGTGGACAAAGGTTAAATCCGGAACCTGAAACTGTTGCGTTCTGCAACACGGTTCGGATCGCCGGCGCCACGGCGGAACAGTACTGTCCTCCGCCGACACACGGCCTCCAAAATCGCTTTCGGATCGCTAGACGACCGTGCGGTGCCGTTCGATGCAAACGCGCAAAACCTCGTCGATCGGTTTTCCCCACCAGTCGTTCGAGAAGATCTCGATCTCGCAATGGCCGGCAAACCCCTGCGCCTCGACCGCCGATCTAACCGCTCTGATGTCGATGACGCCGTCGCCCATCATGCCGCGGTCGTTGAGAATGTCCTTCGTCGGCACCAGCCAGTCGCAGACGTGAAACGCAAGCAGGCGGTCCCTGCCGGCGCGCGCGATCTGCGCCATCACCTCGGGATCCCACCAGATATGATAGACGTCGAGCGCGACGCCGAGCATGCCGCTGCGCTGCGGATCGAGCCGATCGCAGATGTCGAGCGCCTGCTTGGTCGTGTTCACGCAGGCGCGATCGGCGGCATAGGAGGGGTGCAGCGGCTCGATCGCGAGCGGCATGCTCGCCGCCCGCGCATATTCCAGCATTTCGGCGATGGCGTCGTCCACCTGCGTGCGCGCCGCCGCGATATCCTGCGAGGGCGCGCTCGGCGGACGCGAATATTGCGGCAGGCCGCCGGCAACCAGCACGATGCACGGCGCGCCCAGCGCGCTCGCCTCGTCGATCGCGCGGCGATTGTCGTCGCGCACCTCTCCGCGGCGCGCGGCGTCGGACGTGAACATGCCGCCGCGGCAATAGCCCGACAGTTCGAGGCCGGCGTCGCGAATGGCGCGCGCCGCGCGATCGAGGCCGACCGACGCGACCTGGTCGCGCCACGGATCGATGGCGCGGATGCCGTGGCGCGCGCACGCGTCGATGATCTCCAGGAGATCGCCCTGCTTGCGAACCGTCGCCGTGTTGAGCGACAGCCAGCGGTGGTCGTTGGAAAAATCGCGCATCAGGCCTCGATGCCGCGCATGGCGAGAACGGTCTTCATGCGCTGCGTCGCAAGTCCCGGATTGGAAAGCAGACCGGCCTTGTCGGCCAGCCGGAACAGCTCAGCCAGGTGCAACGTCGAGCGCGCGCTCTCCTGCCCCCCGACCATGGTGAAGTGATCCTGATGGCCGTTGAGCCAGGCCATGAACACGATGCCGGTCTTGTAGAACCGTGTCGGCGCGCGGAAGATGTGGCGCGAGAGCGGCACGGTCGGCCCGAGCACGTCGTGGAAGCCGGCCTCGTCGCCGGCCGCCAGCCGCGACAGCGCATAGGACGCCGCGGGCGCGATGGCGTCGAAAATGCCGAGCAGCGCGTGCGAGAAGCCCTGGCTGTCGCCGGCAATCAGTTCGGCGTAGTTGAAATCGTCGCCGGTATACATCTTGACCTTCCCGTCGAGCCGCCGGCGCATGTCGATCTCGCGCTGCTTGTCGAGCAGCGAGACCTTGACGCCGTCGACCTTGGCCGCGTTGGCGTTGATGATCGCGACTGCCGTATCCATCGCCTCGTCGAGATCGGCGGTACCCCAATAGCCCGCCAGCGCCGGATCGAACATGTCGCCGAGCCAGTGGATGATGACGGGTTCGCGAACCTGGCCCAGGATGCGACCATAGACCTTCGCGTAGTCGTCAGCGTTGCGGCCGAGCCTTGCCAGCGCGCGCGAAGCCATCAGGATGATGCGGCCGCCGGCCTTCTCCACCGCCGCGACCTGTTCCTCATAGGCGCGGATCACGTCATCGATCGACTTCGCGTCCGCCTCCGCCAGATGATCGGTGCCGGCACCGGAGAACACCAGCGCATTGCCCCTGGCCTTCGCGGCCTTGACCGAGCGCTGGATCAATTCCAGCGATGTCGGCCAGTCCAGCCCCATGCCGCGCTGCGCGGTGTCCATGGCTTCGGCCACGCCGAGGCCGAGATCCCAGACATGCTCGCGGAACGCGATGGTGCGATCCCAGTCGATCGCGCATGACAGCCACGGGTCGTTGTCGGCCAGCGGGTCCGCCACGACATGCGCGGCCGAGAAAACCACACGGTTGAGCGTGCCGTTGAGCTGTGCCGGGAAACTCCGCGACGCCGCCAGCCGATAGGTCTCGAGCGAGCGGTTCGCCGTCGGCAGTTTCAGCGACAGCGAGGACATCGGCAGGACGGGCTTGTTCATGATTTCGAACCTTTCTCCGTCATTGCGGGGAGCAAAGCGACGAAGCAATCCAGACTTTCCTTGCGACGTGCTGGATTGCTTCGCTTCGCTCGCAATGACGGCTCCACTTCCAGGTTAATCTTCACACCTTGATCGGGGCAACGTCGATCCAGCGCCGCTCGCGCCAGCTCTGCAGCGCGCATTCGGCCAGCTGCACGCCCTTGGCGCCTTCGAGCAGCGTGTATTTGTAGGGCGCGCCTTCGCAAACGTGACGGATGAACATTTCCCATTGCTCCTTGAAGCCGTTGTCGTAGACGACGTTGTCGGGAACTTTTTGCCAGTCGCTGTAGAAATCGTGGGTGCGCTTTTCGTCGGGATTCCAAACCGGCCGCGGCGTCGCCTGGCGTGCCTGGATCATGCACTCGGTCAGGCCGGCGACCGCCGAACCGTGGGTACCGTCGACCTGGAAGGTGACGAGATCGTCGCGATAGACCCGCGTCACCCAGCTCATGTTGATATGCGCGATGACGCCGCCCTTGAGGCGGAAGGTGGCGTAGGCGGAATCGTCGGCCGTCGCGGTGTATTTCCTGCCCTTCTCGTCGAAGCGCTCGGGAATATCTGTCGTGCCGAGGCAGGAGATGCTTTCCACCTCGCCGAAGAGGTTGTCGAGCACGTAGCGCCAGTGACAGACCATGTCGAGGATGATGCCGCCGCCGTCCTCGCTGCGATAGTTCCACGACGGCCGCTGCGCCTCCTGCCACCCGCCCTCAAACACCCAGTAGCCGAACTCGCCGCGGACCGAGAGCATGCGGCCGAAGAAGCCGGAATCGCGCAGGAAGGCGAGCTTCTTCAAGCCCGGGAGAAACAGCTTGTCCTGCACGGTGCCGTGCTTGACGCCACGGGCGTTGGCGAGCTTCAGCACAGCGAGCGCTTCGTCCAGATTGGTCGCGATCGGCTTTTCGCAATAGACATGCTTGCCGGCGTCGATCGCCCGCGTCAGCAGCGAGGGGCGCGCCTGCGTCGTCGCGGCATCGAAGAAAATCGTGTCGTCCTTGTTGGCCAGCGCCTTGTCGAGATCGGTCGACCAGCGCTCGATGTTGAAGCGCTTCGCCAACCGCTCGACCTTCCCCGCGTCGCGGCCGATCAGGATCGGATCGGGCAGCATGCGGTCGCCATTCGCGAGCAGCACGCCGCCCTGGTCCCGGATCGCGATGATGGAACGGATCAAATGCTGGTTGAGGCCCATGCGGCCGGTCACGCCGTTCATGATCAGGCCGAGGCGTCTGGTGGTCATACGGTTTCCTCCAGGGGAATTCTTGCTGTTGGCGGCGCGAGCCGCTGCATCGTGCACCAGTCCGGGTAAACCAACATGGCCAAACCGGATGTCGTCAGCGATCCCGTCAAGAGATCACCTCCATAAAACGCAAGCCGGTTCTTGCTGACGCGCTGCCCGATGCGTCGCTTCCTCCGAGCATAAAATTAACCCGTTGGATAAATACTGGCAAGCTGGATTCGGAGCGAGAATCTGGTTTACCGCCATTCCTGCAACGCAGCGCCTTCGAGGTATCGCGCTCGCCCTCGTCATGCCGAGGCCGGCCGACTGCTCTGGTTCCGCCCATGGTCCTTGCGGCCCGGTTCGAACGCACCAAGACCACCGAAAAGAAGGTTGGCGAGGTGCTCGCCTTACTGGCGCGGCTGGCCACGTCACCTCCGAAGACGGCAAGACGTTCGCGCTCCGCCGCGCGGCGTCGTCGAGAGGGACAAAACCGCCCGACGCCCAAATCACTTACGATTTTCCGAAATCGCGTCAAGCCTGCGAATCGAAAATATTCCGCTTTCGTTCTCCCCCAAATCACCCGCATAACTCCGCCCGTCCCGCCCATGGAGGGGCGCTCGCGATCGTCACGGACGTGCGGCGGGATGCGGTGGACGCGAGAGGCGTGCGAGACGGACGCGCCTGGAGCGTACGGCGAAGTCGTGTGGTCCTGATGTCGCGGTGCTGGCATCAAGTCCGCGGGAGGCCAGGCTTCTTGCGGGCGACGGAGGCAAAAGAGCCGTTCTCCGGGGAGAGCACGATATAAGCCGTCAAGCCATTGCGCAGGGAAGGCCGGGATGCTCCGCCTGTACCTGTATGCTCGTGTGCATCTTTTGCTATGCGCAAACAGCACACGGGACCGCGGGTGCAGCAAGCACCCGGTCTTCTCTGCGCCCTCCGATCGGAGGGCGGCACGTTCGAGAGCAAAACTCGGGCAGATGATGCCACGAGATCGCGAAGTCATGTTTTTTGAATACGCACAGGGCTGTTTGACAGGTCTGGTAAATATATGAAGCGCGCGACGGGTGAACGCACCCGGACGCCCCTGCGGACGCTCCGCGTCGCGGCCACGCACATCACCATCGTCAAGCCCGGGCATGACGAGGGCGATGTGCGCGTGTCACACCGGCTGTTGCGCTGGTGTCCGCAATCCCGGCTTTGCCGCCTTGCCGAAATCCGCCGTCGATTTCCCCGTCAGCGCCGCCAGCACCAGCGCCACCATGTGCGCCAGCCGCTCGTCCCGCGCCTGCTTCTTCAGGAGGTCGCGGCCGAAGATCACCGAGAGCGTCGCGCTGTTGGAGAGATAGAAGAAGCAGAGGCCCGCGATCGAAATATAGAGCTGCACCGGATCGACGGCGACACGAAAATCGCCGCTTTCGACGCCGCGCGTCACCACCGTTCGGATCATCTCCACGAACGGCGAGTGCATCGACTTGACCTTGGAGGAGCGCTTCAGATGACGCGCCTTGGCGAGGTTCTCGGTGTTGAGCAGCGCCAGGAACTCCGGGTTGCGCAGAAAATAGTTCCAGGTGAAGTCGATCAGCCGCTCGATCGCCTCGGGCGGATCGAGATGTTCGAGATCGAGCGCGCGCTCCTCGGAGCGGATCTTTTCATAGGCGCCTTCGAGCACCGCGAGATAGAGGTCTTCCTTGTTGCCGACGTGGTAGTACAGCATGCGCTTGTTGGCGCCGGCATTGATGGCAATGCGGTCGACGCGCGCGCCGGCGAGGCCATGGCTGGCGAATTCCTGCTTTGCGGCTTCGAGGATGCGTATCCGCATCCCCTCGGGATCGCGCTGCCATTTCTGAACGCGCCTTGCCTTGGCCAAATTCAACCGCCCGGTAATTGCATCAGACAGGCTGTAGCATGCAAGGTGCGGTTTGAGAACGAGGCGGACGGCTCTTCCCTTACCCCTTGTGGGAGAAGGTGGCGCGAAGCGCCGGATGAGGGGTCTGTCTCCACACACGAGGTTTTTGCGCTTGTGGAGAGAGCCCCTCACCCGTCGCCGAACTTCGTTCGGCGCCCCCCTCTCTCACAAGGGGGAGAGGGAAAGATTCAACCCTTCCCCGATGACGGCTGCACCAGCAGGGTAGGCACGCCGCAGGTGCCGCTGCGCACCGTCATCACCCGCGTGCCCGGCTTGCGGCCGGTGCGGACGTCGGAGACGTCGACGCCTGCCTGAGAGAGGCGCGCATGGGTGGCGTCGATGTCGGAGACGCGCCAGCACAGGCCGCCCAGCCGGTCCCGCGAGGTATCTTCCTGCTGGTCCGGCCGGTGCGCCACCTCGACGACGAGGTCGCCGCAGCGGAAGAACATCAGCCGGCCCCAACCGGGATGCGAGCGGTCGAGCGCCATGTCGAGGCCGAGACGGGCGCCATAGAGCGCTGTCGCCCGCTCCGGATCGGACGTCGAGACCACCACATGGTCCAGCGCCGTGATCGGGCCTGTCGCCGTCCGCGCCGACAGCGGCCGCTCCTCGTCGCGCTCGAGGAAAAACAGGCGGACGCCGCGCGTGGCTTCGGTCGCGGCGCGGGTCCGCTTCCACGACAGCATCGCACCCGAAATCGCGTCGCGGCTTTCAACCTCCGCAACCGCTTCCGGCTTCAGCGCGAGCCGCTCCAGCCTGCGATGCATCTTCGCGATGTCGCCGGTGCGGAAGCAGAGGCTTGCCAGCCCGTCGCCTTGCGCGGCGAGCACCGCGCGGATGCGCTCCGCATTGGCCCCCTCGCCGTCCGGCGCCATCAATTCCAGCGACATGTTGTCGAGCGTGAACAGCACGCGCTCGGCCCCGTCGCCGCCGTACTGCCAGGCCGGCGCCCGCGCCAACAAGGTCTGGTAGGCAGCGGAGGCCGCGGCGATGTCGCCGGTGAGAACGACGACGTGGTCCAGACCGGTGATCACGGAAACAGGCCCCGCGTGTTCTTGGCGGCGCGGACCTTCTCGACGCCGATCGCCATCGCCGCGGTTCGATGTGGAATCTTGTCGGCTTTCGCCCGATGCAGCATGGTATCGAAGGCGCGATCCAGGATGGCGTATTCGCGCCGCGTCACTTCCTCCTCCTCCCAGAACAATTGCTGGAGGTCCTGCACCCATTCGAAGTAGCTGACCACGACGCCGCCGGAATTGCAGAGAATGTCGGGGATCAGAAACACCTCGCCCTGCCGCTTCTCCAGCACCAGATCGGCTTCCGGCGTGGTGGGGCCGTTGGCGCCCTCGGCCAGCACCCGGCATTTCAGGTTTTCCGCGACCCTGGCGTCAATCACGCGCTCCATCGCCGCCGGCACCAGCACATCGCACTTCATCGTCAGGATCTGTTCGGGGTCGAAGGCGAGTTGATTGGAGAAGCCGGCGATGCTGCCATGCGTGCCTGCGTGGCGCATCAGCGCGGGAATATCAAGCCCGGCGCGATCGTGCAGCGCGCCAGTGTGGTCGCTGACCGCGATGATCTTCAGGCCGTGCTGGTACAGTTCCAGTGCCGCAAAGGAGCCGACATTGCCAAAACCCTGAATCACGGCAGTCGCAGTGCCGGGATCGATCGACAGTTCCTTGAGCACCCGCCGCGCGAGATAGGCGACGCCGCGCCCGGTCGCTTCGCGCCGGCCGAGCGTGCCGCCCGATGCGACCGGCTTGCCGGTCACGATCTCCGTCACGGTACGGCCCTGGTACATCGAATAGGTGTCCATGAACCAGGCCATCACCTGCTCGTTGGTGCCCATGTCGGGTGCCATCACGTCGGTATGCGGGCCGACGAAAGGAATCATCTCCTGCATGTAGCGCCGCGACAGCGCTTCCAGCTCGCGCTTGGAGATGGTGGAAAGGTCGACATTGACGCCGCCCTTGGCGCCACCATAGGGCAGCCCGACCAGCGCGCATTTCCAGCTCATCCAGATCGCCAGCGCCGCGACCTCGCCGATGTCGACCGACGGCGCAAAGCGGGTGCCGCCCTTGGTCGGCCCCATCGTCAGGTGATGCTGAACGCGGTATCCCTCGAACACCGCGACCGTGCCGTCGTCACGGTGGATCGGACAAGACACCGTGACCGCCCGCTTCGGCATCAGGATGCGGTCGCGCTCGTCCATGGGAATGTCGAGGTGGTTGGCGATGACGTTGAACTGGTTGACCGCCATCTCGAATACCGGGCCCGAATAGACCGTCATGTCGCCTCCCCGCTGGCGCAGCCGGAAACCAAATCCGGCTTCCGGACGTTATGCATGTGGCGCCTTCCGGACGGTCGTAGTCTTCCCGCATTCCCACCTCAAGACACAAAGGCAGCAGGATGCGATTTTTTTCGGCGATCATCGGCGATAAGCGGTGCTAATGTATCGGCGCCGGGCGGGATCCACTTTCAGCCCACGGAAATCGCATGCAGGCTCTCTTCATCGGTCAGACCTATATCGACGTCACCTTCATCACCGACCACATGCCCGTCGGCGACGAAAAGCACGTCGCCTCCGACTATGCGGTGTCGTTCGGCGGCAATGCGGTGACCGCGGCATTCTGCTGTGCCAAGCTCGGCATCGAGCCGGACCTGATCGCCACCGTCGCCAATGACTGGCTCGGTCGGATGTTCCAGGACATGGCGACGAAGTACGGCATCTCGATCCATCCGCGCAAGGTCAGGACGTCCTCGCTGTCCTTCATCATGCCGAAGGACGGCAAGCGCGCCATCGTGCGCTGCCGCGACGACGAGCACATCCATCCCTTCCCGGTCCTGAACTTGACGGGATGCCGCGTGCTGCATGTCGACGGCCACCAGCCGGACGCAGCGATCCACTACGCCAAGCTGTGCCGCGAAGCCGGCATTCTGACCTCGCTCGACGGCGGCGGACTGCGCAGCAACACGCACGAGCTGCTCGAATTCATCGATGTTGCAATCGTCGCCGAACGGCTGTGCGAGCAGATGGACATGACGCCGGATGCCATGCTGCCCTATCTCAAGGAGCGCGGCTGCAGGATCGGCGGCGTCACCATGGGCGAGCATGGCCTGCTCTGGTACGACGAGAGCGGTGCGACAAAACGCCTGCCGGCGT
>CAZSRR010000036.1:0-65022 GCA_964609175.1 uncultured Bradyrhizobium sp. | reverse complement strand
CCGCGCAAAGGCCGGCGGCCGTTCCGGCAGGTTCTTCAACTGGTCGTATTGCGTGGCGGCGAGCGGCTGCAGCTTGAGATGGCGCTCGGCGAGCCCCTGCAGCCGCAGCGGCGCATCGAGCTTGGCCCATTCGGCGCGCAGTGCGGCGATGGCGTCGCGCTGCTCGCGGATCTCGGCGTTGAGCTGCAACACGCGCTCGACGCGCGCCGTCGAATCCATCTTGATCCGGTAGACATAGGCGGCGGCGAAGATCAGCGCGCCGATGACGAGGAGGTGGATGATCCGCATCCTCAGCCTCCCCGCATCACGTCGGCGAGGACGGGCCAGGCCGGCAGGCGGTCCGCGGCGTGGGCCGGCGCCGCGGTGCGCTCGGCGGCGCGGAGTTTTGCGGATCGCGCGCGCGGATTGGCGGCGACTTCGGCTTCAGTGGGAATCACAGGTCGCTTGGTCAAAATCTGAAAGCTCGGTGCGGCCTGCGCGACTTCAGGCAAATGGCGCGATCCGCCGCCGGTCTTGCCGCGCGCGTTGAAAAAGTCCTTGACGATGCGGTCTTCCAGCGAGTGGAACGAGACCACGACCAGCCGCCCGCCCGGCTTCAGCACGCGCTCGGCCGCCGTCAGCGCCTGGTGCAGTTCGTCGAGTTCCGCATTGACGAAAATCCGCAAGCCCTGGAACGTGCGCGTCGCCGGATGAATCTCGTTCGGCTTCGAACGCACCACCTTCCCGACGAGGTCGGCCAATGCCCGCGTCGTCGTGATCGGCGCTTCCTTGCGCGCCGCCGCGATAGCGCGCGCCACGGCGCGGGAATGCCGCTCTTCGCCGAAGATGTAGATGATGCTGGCGAGATCGGCTTCGGAGGCTTTCGCCACCACATCCGCCGCCGTCGGCCCGTCATGACCCATCCGCATGTCGAGCGGGCCGTCGAGGCGGAACGAGAAGCCACGCTCGGCCTGATCGAGCTGCATCGAGGAAACGCCGACGTCCATCACGACGCCATCGACGGCGGCCGCGCCTTCCGCGGCGCAGACCTCGGCCAGGTTGGAGAAACGATCCTCGACCAGGGTCAGCCGTCCCTCCGACTGTTCGACCAGGTCGAAGCCGCCGGCCACGGCGGACCTGTCGCGGTCGATGCCGATCACGCGGGTTCCCGCGACGGCCAGGATCGCGCGGCTGTAGCCGCCGGCGCCAAAGGTCGCGTCGACATAAATACCGCCGTCATGGGGGGCGAGCATCTCGACCGCCTCGCGGCCGAGCACGGAGACATGGCGCGGCGCGGCCGGGCTCATGCGCCGGACTCCGGCGCCATGCAGCCTGCCAATCGGATAATGGACGCGAACGGCCCCATTGCGCCTCAAATCTCTGCGCTTCGCCGGACTTTTCCAGCCAAAGAGCCGCGAAGCGGCACGATCGCCACCACCGGCCCGGCCTCGCGCCCCCTCATTTCCGGACGGAATTTGCTGGGCTGCCATGGCTTTTCGAGCGCGAAAGAGGCTTCGGCCGTCCCACACCCGGTCCGGCTCTTCACCACTTAGTAACGGCACTTAGCGTTAAGAAAGCGTTGATGATCGGCGGCGGCTTTACGAGCGCTTTCCACAGACCGCTCAAAATTAAAAGCTGGAACCGGCCCGCCGCATTGCTACGGCGCTGGGTTAACGAATAGTAAGCGGCGTATCGTCCTGGCACGATATTGCCGTTCTCCTGCCCGGTTTATCCCTGAAAAATGACTTCTGGTTCGTTCGCATCTGCTGGTATTGATTCGAAGCGTCAACGCGCCCTCTCCGTGACCAGGGCCAACGCCGACATGAAGACCTTCACCCCGGATTCCTCGATCGCGTCCGACGTCATCCCGTCGCCGAATTACGGCGACCGCAACAACGGCCGTGTCCCGGACATGATCCTGCTGCACTACACCGGCATGCCGGATGTGGAGGGCGCGATCGCGCGGCTTTGCACCCCCGGGACCGACGTGTCGGCGCATTACGTCGTGCTGGAAGACGGCCGCATCGTGCAATGCGTGCCGGAGGCCAAGCGCGCCTGGCACGCCGGGGTGTCGTCCTGGGCCGGCGAGGACGACATCAATTCCTGCTCGATCGGGATCGAGATCGTCAATCGCGGCCATGACTGGGGCTATCCGGACTTCCCGCTGCGCCAGATCGCCGCCGTGATCGCGCTGTGCCGCGGCATCCTGCTCCGCCGCAAGATCCCCCCGCACCGCGTGCTCGCGCATTCCGACGTCGCGCCGGCGCGCAAGAAGGATCCCGGCGAAAAATTTCCGTGGCATTCGCTGGCCAATTCCGGCGTCGGCCACTGGGTGCAGCCGGCTCCGATCGTGCGCGGCGAGACACTCAAGCTCGGCAGCCTCAGCGAGGCCGTCGCCGGCCTGCAGATGGCGCTCGCCAGATACGGCTATGCCATCCCGACCCACGGCAAGTTCGACGGGCCGACCATGGAAGTGGTCACCGCGTTCCAGCGCCACTTCCGTCCCGTGCGCGTCGACGGCATCGCCGATCACTCGACCATCAGCACGCTGCATGCGCTGCTGGCGAGCCTGCCGGCGGATGCGACGAACAGGGTGGTCGCGGCGAGATAGCCGGCCCGCGCCGGTTGATTTCCCTCAATAGCGGACGGGACGTTTTCGGCGACAAGCCAGCAACGGCTTGAGCACGGAATCGGGCGATGTCATTTGAACGCGTCATGCGATGGGCGCTGGTCACGATCGCGGTCGTGGGGCTGTCCGCTGGAATCGCCGCCACGCTCGCGGGCCGGCCGGCGCTCGCCGATCTCTGCTGGACGCTTGCAACCCTGCCGGTGATCGCGGGGCTTGTGGTTTCGATGGCGCGCGACCTGCTTGCCGGGCGCCTCGGCGTCGATGCGATCGCGCTGGTGTCGATGAGCGCCGCGATCGCGCTCGGCCAGCCGCTGGCCGGCGCCGTCGTGGCGCTGATGTATTCCGGCGGCAACGTGCTCGAGGTGATCGCGGTGGCCCGCGCCGAGCGCGACCTGCGCTCGCTGGTCGATCGCGCGCCGCGGGAGGCGCATCGGCTCACCGACAGCCATGTCGAGGACGTGCCGATTTCCGCCGTGGCGATAGGCGACCGCTTGCTGGTGCATGCCGGCGAGGTCGTGCCGGTCGACGGCGTCGTCAACTCGCACATGGCCTCGGTCGACGAATCCGCGCTGACGGGCGAGCCAATCCCGGTCGCCAAGGCGCGCGGCGCCGCGATCCTTTCCGGTTCGCTGAACGCCGGCGAAACCCTTGAAATGTCGGTGTCCGCGCTTGCGGGCGAAAGCACCTATGCCGGCATCGTCCGCCTGGTGACCGCGGCGCAGACCGCCAGGGCGCCGTTCGTGCGGCTGGCTGACCGTTATGCGCTGATCTTCCTGCCGGTCACGCTGGCGCTCGCGCTCGTGGCCTGGCTGATTTCGGGCGACCTGATGCGCAGCCTCGCCGTCTTGGTGGCGGCGACGCCCTGCCCGCTGATCCTCGCGGCGCCCGTCGCCTTCATCGCCGGGGTCGCGCAGGCCGCAAGGCGCGGCATCCTCGTCAAGGGCGGCGGGCCGCTGGAGGCGCTGGCGCGGGCGCATACCGTGCTGTTCGACAAAACAGGAACGCTGACGGTCGGCGGCGCGCGGCTGCTCTCCGTCGAAGCCGCGCCCGGCGAGAACGCCGACGAGATATTGAGGCTCGGCGCCTCGCTGGAACAGGCCTCGCATCACGTGATCGCCAACGCCATCGTGCAGGCGGCGACCCAGCGCGGACTGAAGCTTGCCTTGCCCGAGCGGGTCAGAGAATCCATGGGCTCGGGACTGGAGGGCGTGATCGAGGGACGCCGCGTCATCGCCGGCGCGCGCGACATGGTCTTTACTGATGGGCGCACTTCCGATTGGGCCACGCGCGCGATCCGGCGGGCGTCGTGGCGATCGGCGCTGATCGTGTTCGTCGCGATCGATGGCCGGCCGGCCGGCGCCTTGCTGCTGGCCGACGAATTGCGCGTCGACACGCCGCGGGCGATCCGCCTGCTGCGCGAGGCCGGCATCGCCCGCATCCTGATGGTCACCGGCGATCGCGCCGCCGCCGCGCAGGCGATCGGCGCCGCGCTCGATCTCGACGGCGTGCTCGCCGAACGCGTTCCCTCCGACAAGGTCGACGCGGTGCGCTCCGAGCAGCGGCTGCATCCCACCATCATGGTCGGCGACGGCATCAACGATGCGCCGGCGCTGGCTTCCGCCGATGTCGGCATCGCGCTCGGCGCGCGCGGCGCCAGCGCCTCCTCGGAAGCCGCCGACGTCGTCATTCTCGCCGACCGCCTCGACCGCGTCGGCGAAGCGATCGCGATCGCGCGGCGGGCGCGGCACATCGCCATCCAGAGCATCGTCGCCGGCATGGGATTGTCGCTGCTGGCGATGCTGGCCGCGGCCGCCGGCTGGCTGCTGCCGGTGCCGGCCGCGATCCTGCAGGAACTGATCGACGTGGCGGTGATCCTCAACGCGCTGCGCGCGCTCACGCCGGGCGGCGGGCGCAGCGGCCGGACCATGAGCGCCGAGACTGGCCGTGAACTGCATCACGACCACCTCGCGCTGCTTGCCGACCTCGACCGGCTGCGCTCGGTCGTCGATGCGCTCGACGACGCCGTCCCCGAGCGCGCCGCCGCGCTGATCGCCGAAGCGAATTCGCTGGTGCAGAACAAGGTAGTCGCGCATGAGCGCGACGACGAAGGCAACGTCTATCCCCAGCTCGCCGAAGTGCTGCGGGAGACTCACGGGCTTTCGGCGATGAGCCGGGCGCATCGCGAAATCCTGCATCTGGCCCGGCTGCTCGATCGCGTCGCGCAGGAGTTGCCATCGGAGAATGTCGACCGCTATCTCATTCGCGACGCACAGCGGCTGATCGAGGCGATCGAGACCCTGGTCCGCCTGCACACCGCGCAGGAGGAAGACATCTACGAGGCCGTCGCCGCGCATTAGCGGGAGGCCCCGGCGGGGCCGACAAACAAAACATCGAAAACAACGCCATGCAAAGCAGGATTGCCGAAGCCTCCGGCGCCTATCCCGTGCCGTCCAGCGCCGCGATGCGCCGGGCATAAAACCGCCGCAGCGGCTCGAGCTGCGTCGCCGCCGTCGCCTGCAGATAGGCCGCGCGGGCCGCATCATGCCGGCCGAGGCGGCGCAGCAGGTCGGCGCGCACCGCCGGCAGCAATTCGTACCCGTCCAGCCCGCCGCGCGCCGCGATGGCGTCGATCAGATCGAGCGCCCGCGCCGGGCCGTCGACCATCGAAATCGCGGCGGCGTGGTTCAGCTCGATGACCGGCGACGGGCTGATCCGCAGCAGCACTTCATAGAGACCGGCGATCTGGCGCCAGTCGGTTTCCTCGTAATTGTCCGCGCGGGCGTGCAGCGCCGCGATCGCAGCCTGCACGGCGTAGGATTGCGGCCGGCCCGGAATCTGCAACGCGTCGTCGACAAGGCGCAGGCCTTCCGCGATCTGCGCGCGATCCCACAACGAGCGGTCCTGCGCTTCCAGCAGCACGATGTCGCCGCCTGCCGTCTGGCGGCCCGCGCGGCGAGAATCGTGCAGCAGCATCAGCGCCAGCAGCCCCTTGATCTCGCCACGTCCCGGCATCAGCGCATCGAGCAGCCGCGCCAGCCGGATCGCTTCGCGCGCCAGGTCCGGCCGCATCAGGTCGTCGCCTGACGTCGCAATATAACCCTCGGTGAACACCAGATAGATCACGGCGAGCACGCCGCGCAGCCGCGGCTCCAGCGCATCGCGCTCCGGTACCTCATAGGGGATGCCGGCAAGGCGGATCTTCTGCTTGGCGCGCAGCAGCCGTTGCGCCATCGCGTCCTCGCTGACGAGGAAGGCGCGCGCGACCTGCGCCGTCGTCAGCCCGCATACCGTGCGCAAGGTCAGCGCGACCTGCACTTCGGCGGCAAAGGACGGATGGCAGCAGGTGAAGATCAGCCGCAGCGTGTCGTCGGCGAGGACGCTGTCGTCATTCTCGTCCGGCTCCGACGCGGCAAGCAACAGCTCCTGCGCCAGCGCCTGCTGTTTGCCGCGAAAGGCGATGCTGCGCCGGATGCGGTCGATGGCCTTGTTGCGCCCGACATTGACCAGCCATGCGCGCGGATTGGAAGGCGCGCCGTCAGCAGGCCATCGTTCCAAAGCCACCGCCACCGCATCCTGCAAGGCATCTTCCGCCAGATCGAAGTCGCCGACGAAGCGGATCAGGGTCGCCAGCGCCCTGCCCGCCTCGTCGCGAAATATTTTCTCGACCTCCGCCGGGGTCATGCGCCCTCAATCATAAACCCAGATCGGCCGTACCTCGATGGAGCCGATGCGGGCGCTGGGTATCCGGGCGGCAATTGCCAACGCGGCGTCGAGGTCCTTGGCCTCGATCAGGTAGTAACCGCCGAGTTGCTCCCGGGTTTCCGCGAACGGACCATCGGTCGTCAACGTCTTGCCGTGGCGTACGCGAACGGTCGTGGCCGTCGATGTCGGCTGCAGCCGGTCGCCGGCCTTGAAATTGCCGCTCTGGATGATGGACTGGGTGAAGGCGCCATATTCCTGGAGCATTTTCTGGCTCGTCTCGGCGTCGTTCCTGGCGTACTCGACCTCGTTTTGATAGATCAACAGCAAGTACTGCATTTCGAAGCTCCTCTTCGTCGGCTGGATCGCCGACACCCAGTCGAACGCCGACGTCGCAAAACGACATGATCGGAGAATTTTTTTGACGGCGAATGCGCCAGCATCCAAGATCCCGCCGGCGCTTTGATCAGAATAATGCCAGCCGGCCCCGATTAACCATCGCTGTCCCTTGACGCCGCGCCTCCCAGCCCTCATCACAAGACCATCAGTCGGCCGGACGGCCGCTCCCGCCAGGGTCGAAAGGCTGCGGGGGAGGAAAGTCCGGGCTCCATCGACATGCGGTGCCGGATAACGTCCGGCGGGGGCAACCCCAGGGATAGTGCCACAGAGAACGAACCGCCCGCCCTCGCCTTCGGGCTTCGGCGCGGTAAGGGTGAAAAGGTGCGGTAAGAGCGCACCGCGTGTCCGGCAACGGAAACGGCATGGCAAACCCCACCGGGAGCAAAACCGAATAGGGACGGCAACGCGGGTTGGTTCGCGAAAGCGATAACACCGCAGGGCGATGTCAGGCTCGCCGTCCGGGTAGGTTGCTCGAGGCCCTGTGCAAACATGGTCCCAGAGGAATGGCCGTCACGCAGCATTCGCGAGAATGCTGCCCTACAGAACCCGGCTTACAGGCCGGCTGATATGTTGAATGAGGGGTTCGGCGCAACACGCCGGACCCCTCGCCATTTGTAGACAGGGCTTATCCGCTGATGACCTCAGTCGCGCGCCGCCTCCGCGATCGCTTGCGCCAGCCGTGCCGGATTGCTGAAGACCATCTCGTGGCTGCCGTCGCATTCGACCAGCCGGAAAAGCCCCAGCCGTTCCGACAGCCGCGGATGCCATGGCAGCCCGTGCGGCAGGGCGGTGTCCTGCCGGCAATTGACATAGGACTTGCCGACCGGCAATTCCGCCAACGCCTGCTTCAACGTGATCTTGTCGGTGAACGTCTTGTACGGATGCGGATTGAGTTTGGCGTATGCGGATTTTGCCAGCTCAAGATCGGCGTCGTTGATGAAGGCATCGCGCCAGATTTCGAACGGCAGCATCACGGCGCCTTTGTTGGCGGCGGCTACCGCATCGAACAGGCCGACATAGTGGAGCGGCACCATGTCGTTGAGGCACTGTCCGTCCAGCGGCACGAACGCATTGACATAGACGAGGCGTCTGATCCGGTCGGTCAAACGGTCGGCGACGCCCGAGATCACCATGCCGCCATAGGAATGTCCGACCAGGCGGATGTCGCGCAGATTGTTCGCTTCTATGTAGGTAACGATCGACGAGATCGCCTGCTCAAGGCCAATCGCCTCGCGATCATCATCCTTGTTGTTGCCGGCAATCGTCGGGCAGTGCACGACATTGCCGCCCGTTCGCAGATGTCCGGCCACCGCTTCCATTTCGGCACCGGTGTGCCACGCGCCGTGAACCAGAACATAAGTGTCTGCCATCCCCGTCTCCCCTCGATTTCGAAAAGTCGAACATTGATACGGACGGGCGTCCGTGCCGGATGGCCGGATTCAGCCACCGTCATCGGCGATTTACGCCAGGGGATTGCAATGCGGCTCTAGCGTTGCCGACGGAATGCGCCCGGCGTCATGCCCAGAGACTTGCGGCATTGGCGGATGAAGTGGGATGGATCGGACAGGCCGACGCGCAGCCCGATGCCGCCGACGCTGACGCGGTCGAACCGCGGCTCGCTCAGCATCCGGCGCGCGGCCGCCATCCGGCAATCGTTGAGCAGGCCGCTAAACGTCAGGCTCGCCTTGTTGAGACAGCGGTGCAAGGTCCGCTCAGAAACACGCAAATCCTCCGCGACGGCCACAGCAGTCAGTCCCGGTTCGGCGTAGCGCAGCCTTACGGCACGGCCGATCTGGTCCAAGAGCTTCGTGGCATCGCGCTGCTCGGCGGGCGTCGCTGGAATCTCGCTGCCAAGCCCCAGCGCCAGCAGCGCGCCGAGCTGGTCAGTAAGCACCGGCGCCGGCAACGGCCGGTCGGCGGCGAGTTCGGGCGTCAGCTGGCTGGCAAATGCGCTGAGCGCCGCGCCCCAGCCGGCGCGCCCGTCGATACGCTGCCCGATCCGCCGCTCGGGATCTGATATCCACGATTCGACCCAGTGAATCGGCAGCTCCAGCGACAGCGTGTCGGCGGTCGCCGGAAAGTTGAATTCATAGCAGCGCCGGGAATCCAGCAGGACAAGATCCATCGGCTGCATCCGTGACGAATGACCGTTCTGCATGACCGTCCAGTCATTGTCGGTCTTGCACAGCAAGTAATAGTAGTTGGACGAGCTGCGCGCGACGCTCGCTTTCCGGCGGTAGACGTGCTGCGCCGATCCCTGCACACGGTTGATGCCGATGGTGTCGAGCTGCCCGCGCCGAACGGAGCAATCGAAGTCCGTGCGGACCTGTGTCGTGATGTCCATTTCGAGAAAACATTCGCAGACGGCGCCGATCCAGTAATCCAGGCGCCGCTCAGGCTCGACCGAACCCGTCGACCACGTCTCGATGCCCGTCGTCGTTCTGGCCGCCATGGCCCCGTCCTCCGCGATCGACGTCGATCACTGGTCGCCAGCTTGTTGAGCGGATGGCAGAGAGTCAATCCTCGAAGACACCCGAAGCCTGCTACGCCGCGATCTTCTGCAGCAGCGCCATCAGCGCTTCCGGCGCGGTGACGTTCGGGGAGTGGCTGGCGTCGATCTCGTAATAGCTCCAGGCCGGATTGTTTTTTGTCATCGTCGAAAAGCGTCCGAACGTATCGGCCGGCGTGATGCGCGTCGCATAGATGTAGGCGCGCGGCAAGGTGAGCGGGCCGCCCTGCAGCCTGAGCGGCGTATCGAAACACTTGATCGGCATGTCGACGCGGCGGGCGCTGAGCCATTCGAGGTCGGCTTGCGGCGTATCCTCCGGCGTTGGGTTCGGCGGCACGCGCCAGCCGTCGCCGGTCTTCGACAGTTCCTGCATCCGTGGCCGCCCCACCTCGTTGAGATCGAGCAGCGACTGGCCGTCCTCCGGCACGAAGGCGTCGATGTAAATGAGTTGCCGGACCTTGTCGCGCGCACGGTCGGCGACCCCGGTCGCGACCATGCCGCCATAGCTGTGGCCGACCAGCACGATGTCGCGCAGGTCCTCGTATTTGATGACGTTCAGCATGTCCTCGATATGCGAATTGAGATCGAGGCCGGGATGCGCCAGATGCGCCCGCTCGCCGAGGCCGGTGTAGCTCGGGGTCACCAGGCGGTGCCCGGCCGCCTGCATCAGCGGATGCATCTTCTTCCAGGCCCAGCCCGCGGACCACGCGCCGTGACAGACGAGGAAGGTTTTTGACGAGGCGGCGCTCATGGGCTGTTTCCTGAAGTTATTGTTGAAGGCTTGGATTGCGATAGTACCTGTCCGGGGCGTCGTGTAAACGACGCTGCGACTTCAGTGTCGTCATTCCGGGGCGCGAAACGAACCCGGAATCTCGAGATTCCGGGTTCGCATCTGCGATGCGCTCCGGAATGACGGAGAGAGATAGGGAGAGATAAAGAGTGGACCTAACCACCTACGCAGTCTTGCTCGCCGGCGCACTCGCCGGCGGCTTCGTTTCCGGACTGGCCGGCTTCGGCACCGCGCTGATGGCGCTGGGGATCTGGCTGTACATCCTGCCGCCGCCGGTCGCGGTGCCGCTGGTGCTGATCTGCTCGGTCAGTTCGCAGATCTCGACCCTGCCGTCGATGTGGAAGCTCCTCGACTTCAAGCTCGCGCTGCCGTTCGTGGCCGGCGGGCTGCTCGGCATGCCGATCGGCGCGCTGTTGGTGGCACGCGCCGATCCGCAGACCTTCAAGCTCAGCGTCGGCGTGATGCTGCTGGTGTTTCCCGCCGCGCTGTTCTTCATCCGCAGGCCGATGGCCTTTCGCTTCGGCGGCCGCATCGCGGACGCCGGCGTCGGATTTGCCGGCGGTATCCTCGGCGGGCTGGCCGGGCTGTCCGGACCGCTGCCGACGCTGTGGGCCTCCATCCGCGGCTGGACCAAGGACCAGCGCCGCGGCGTCTTTCAGATTTTCAACGGCAGCGTGCTCGGCGCCGCGCTGATCCTGCAGATCGCCTCCGGTTTCGTGAAGCTGAACGTCCTGTTCCTGGCGATGCTCGCCCTGCCCGGCACGCTGATCGGAGCCCGCCTCGGCATGCGGACCTACCGCGCCCTGAACGACCGAAACTTCTACGATGTCGTCCTGGCGCTGCTGTTCATGTCGGGACTGGGATTGGTGTGGAGCAGCATTGCTCCGAGGTAAAGCGCTTTCCAGCGGAGTGGAGACCGGTTCGCGCCAGGAAAACGCGTCAAATCAAAGAATCCAGCGGCGCATGGCCGCCATGTGCTCCGAGTAGATTGCTGTACGCTGGCCCGCAAAGCGGCTAACGACTCGCATCATGTCTTCAACCGCTTCGCGCGAGCGCCTCGGCCTGCTGCTGGGCTTCATCGGCATGGTGATCTTCGGCGGCACGCTGCCGGCGACGCGGCTTGCCGTTTCCGAAATTGATCCGATTGCACTGACCGCGCTGCGCACCGCCATCGCCGGGGCTTGTTCGCTGGCGCTGCTGCTGGTGCTGCGCCGCAAGCCGCCGCCCCGCGCGTTGTGGCCGCAACTGGTCGTCGCGATGCTCTGCGTCGCGGTGGTGTTTCCGCTCTTGATGTCGATGGGGATGCAGCGGGTCGATGCCTCGCATGGCGGCGTGGTGCTCGGCGTCTTGCCGATCGCGACCGCGCTTGCCGCCGTGGTCGTCGCCCATGAGCGGCCGCGGCCCTTGTTCTGGATCGCTTCGGTTGCCGGCGCCGCGCTGGTGATCGCGTTCTCGCTGCGCCAGGGCGGCGGCACGTTTTCGAGCGGCGACCTGCTGCTGTTCGGCGCGGTCGCGGTCTCGGCGATCGGCTACACCTTCTCCGGCCGGTTGACCTCGCACATGCCGGGCTGGGAGGTCATCAGCTGGATCCTCGTGATCGGCCTGCCGCTGTCGATTCCCGCGGCGGTTCTGACCCTGCCGCACGACGCCGGCCAGATCGGCCTCAAGCCGTGGCTCGGGCTGCTCTATGTCGCGCTGTTCTCGCAATGGATCGGCTTCTTCGCCTGGAACGCCGGCATGGCGATGGGCGGCATCGCGCGGGTGTCGCAGGTGCAACTGCTGCAACCCTTCGTCACCTTTGCGCTGGCGGCGCTGTTCAACGACGAGACCATCACGCTGCAGATCCTGCTGTTCGCCGCCGCCGTGGTGGTGACGGTCGCGATCTCGACGCGCACGCGCGGCAAGACCGCGCCGCCGAAAGCCGCGCCGCCGGCGCGCGATCGGGAGCCGCCTCAGCTGGCGGCGCCCTGATCGATCAGGACCGGATGCTCGGCGACCAGTTCCGCTCGCGATTTTTCCGATCGAATGACGCGAAGCAGGACTTTTGCGGTTTTCAGGTGATCCACCTTGACGCACAGCCTGATGATCAGGATCACCGAAACGTCGCGCATCGAATCGTCGGAAATCTGCATCGCAATTTCGAGCGCGCGCTTGATGGCGGCCTGGTATCGCGCGGCATCGGCCGCCAGCCGCTGCTCGGCATCGCGCGTGCCGGCCGCCACCAGCTTATCCGCAATGGCGCCAGCGGCGGCGCAGATGTTCCGGATCTTGTGCGCCGCCTCGATATCGCCCAACGGTTGTTCGTCGGCGACTTCCCAGACGTCAGGCTGCCTTTCCCTGTTAAACCAGCGCATCGCGCAAGCCCTCTCGGTGCGGGAAGTTTATTCCCACACCGATCGGGTCTGCAAATGTGAACTGCCTCACTCCGCCGCCGAGATCCGGCCGAACTCGGTTGCCTGCAGTTCGAACAGGGTGCGATAGACGCCGCCGGGACGCGCCGTCAGCGACGCGTGGGTTCCCTGCTCGACGATCATGCCGCGGTCGAACACCAGGATGCGGTCGAGGCTGCGCACCGTCGAGAGGCGGTGCGCGATCACGATCGAGGTGCGTCCCTTCATCAGCCGCTCCATCGCCTGCTGGATCAGCCCTTCCGATTCCGAATCCAGGCTCGAGGTCGCCTCGTCCAGGATCAGCACCGGCGCATCGGCCAGGAACGCTCGCGCCAGCGCGACGCGCTGCCGCTCGCCGCCGGACAGCTTGACGCCGCGCTCGCCCACCAGCGTGCCGTAGCCCTTCGGCAGCCGCAGGATGAAGTCGTGCGCGTTGGCCAGCCGCGCCGCCTGCTCGATCGCTTCGAAGCTGGTGCCCGGCCGGCCATAGGCGATGTTCTCGGCCAGCGTACGGTGAAACAGGATAGGCTCCTGCTGCACGATCGCGATCTGGCTGCGCAGCGAATGCTGCGTGGCTTTCGCGATGTCCTGACCGTCGATCAGGATCCTGCCGCCGCTGACGTCGTAGAGCCGCTGCACCAGCTTGACGAAGGTGGTCTTGCCCGAGCCGGAACGTCCGACCAGGCCGACCCGCTCGCCGGCGCGGATCTCGACCGAGAGGCCGTCATACAGCGGCGCACGGTGGCCGCCATAGTGGAACGTCACATCGTCGAACACGATGCGGCCGCTCTCGATATCGATCGGTTTCGCATCGGGCGCATCCGAAATCCCGATCGGCTCGGCATGGATCGCGACCAGCTCCTCCATGTCGTTGACCGAGCGCTGCAAATTGTTGATGTGCATGCCCACATCGCGCAGATAGGCGTGGATGATGTAGTAGCTGGTCAGCACATAGGTGACGTCGCCCGGCGTGGCGCGGCCGGCGATCCAGAGCAGGATCGCGCCGCCGATCACCGATCCGCGGAAGCACAGCAACACCGCGAGCTGCGCCGTCGAGGTGTAGTTGTAGCGGTACCACGTCCGCCGCACCCGCCTGCGCCAGCGGCCGATGACCCCGGCCAGCCGCGCATCCTCGCGCGCTTCCGCGCCGAACGATTTCACCACCGCGTTGCAGGTCAGCGCGTCCGCCAGCGTGCCGCCGACCCTGGTGTCCCAGGCGTTGGAGACGCGCGCGGCGGGCGCGATGTAGTTCATCGAAAAGGCCAACGTCATCGCGACATAGACCACCGTGCCGACCGCGATCACCGCGCCGAGCACCGGCCAGTGCAGCCCGAGCAGGATCATCGAGCCCAGCAACACCAGAAGCGACGGCAGCAGCGCCATCAGCAGCGTGTCGTTGAGCAGGTCGAGCGCCCACATGCCGCGCGTGATCTTGCGCACCGTTGAGCCGGCGAACGCGTTGGCGTGCCAGTCGGTCGAGAAGCGCTGCACGCGCGCGAACGCGTCGCGCGACACGTCCGACATCGTCTTCAGCGTGAACGGCACGATCGCCTGCAGGCCGGTCAGCCGCAGGATCATCGACATCAGCCCGAGCGCCACGATGGCGCCGAAGGCGGTGAACGCGGCCTGCCGCGCCGCCGGATCGGCGGTGCCCCGCGTCAACGCATCGACCAGATGGCCGGAGAACACCGGCATGAACAGGTCGGCCGCCGTCGCGCCGAGCAGGCCGCCGGCGACGATGGCGGCGCGGACGGGCTGCTGCAGCCAGTGACGGAACACGAACGGGATCACCACGCGTATCGCCGCGGGCTTCTTGTCCTTGATAGCGGTCATGGCATCATCCGGCTGCGCTGAAGGCGCACACGCCGGCTCCATCTGAATGGACGCGCGGACAGCCCAAGGCCGAACGGCGTCGTTGAAAGGGTCAAGTCGTTGGGAAGTTTTGGAGATCGGGCATCAGCCCCGATCGGGGCCGGCGGCGATCGCGCTCAATGACGCGACCGGAACACCAGCACAGGCATCGGACGCGAGGGCGCGATCTGCGAATACATCGACATCATGCGCATCTCCCCGGTTCGAGCGACAATGCACTGCTTATAAAGGTATCAAGGGTGATTTGCAACATGACAAGGGCGTGATGTGTGTGGCGGCTTCCCGCATGTCGCTTCGCTCATGGCGGGCTACAACCACAGTCCCGTAGCCCGTCATGAGCGCAGCGAAATGCGGGACAAGTCCATCCGCTTACATGCGCTCGCCGAAATTTCCCTCAATCTGACCGACATCTCCCGCCCAGTCCTCAGGCAAGATTCCATCTTTCACATAGCGATGAAACGACGAATAGGGCCAATCCCGCACGCGCTGCACCAGCCCATGCTTGACCGGATTGAAGTGAATGTAATCGACGTGCCGCGCATAGTCGCCTTCGTCACGAATGGTATGCTCCCAGAACCGCCTTTGCCAAACTGCCAAACTACCATTCGATCGGCGCTTCAATTCTGTCGAGGCGTCAATCAACGCGCTGCTGAAATGTCCTTTGATGCGCCGCCAGCGTCCCGAAAAGTCTGAATCGTCGGGTGGCAACGTCAAGATCGCATGCAGGTGATCCGGGAGGATCACCACTGCATCGATGACAAATGGGCGTTCCTGACGAGCCACACGCAACGCGTTGCGCAGAAGGTCAACATGGTCCACCAGGAGTTTGGAGCGTCGGTCCGCGAGCGTAACCGTGAAGAAGAACGTGCCGCCCGGGATGAAATTGCGTCGATAGTTGACCATTCGGATTTCGCCGTACCGTTTACTTCCGCATATCGCTTCGCTCATGGCGGGCCACGAATACGGACGCGTAGCCCGTCATGAGCGCAGCGAAATGCGGGACAACTCTATCCGCTTGCGCGCGGCTTCCCGCATGTCGCTTCGCTCATGACGGGCTACGATCGCAGTCCCGCAGCCCGCATGAGCCCTTGCGAGATGCGGGACAACTGCATGCGCATGCGCTCTGGCTTCCCGCATGTCGCTGCGCTCATGACGGGCTATCGCAGCATCTCCGCTAATGCGCGTCGCCGCCGAGCACGGCGGCGGACGGCTTTTTCAGAACCATCACCAGCAGGCTCAGCGCCAGATAGAATACGGTCAGCATGAAGAAGGCGTCGCCATAGCCCATCACCACGGCCTGGCGGTGCACGATCTGCGACAGCTGCTTCATCGCCATCAGCGCGGCGTCGCCCATGCCCTGCATTTTCTGGGTCAGCATGTTGAGCGTCTCGACCGCGGTGGCGTTGCCCCAGGTGACGCTGTCGTGCAGGCGCGAGATGTGCAGGTCGGTGCGCTCGTTGAGCACCTGGTTGATGACGGCAAGCCCCACCGCGCCGCCGAGATTGCGCGTCAGGTTGAACAGGCCCGAGGCGTTCTTGACCCGCTCCGGCGCCAGCGTGCCGAGCGCGATGGTGTTGGTCGGCACCATCGCCAGCATGATGCCGGCGCCGCGCAGGATCTGCGGCAGCAGCAGTTCCCAGAAATCGTAGTCCTTGGTGATCCACGTCATCTGCCAGGAGCCGAGCGCGAACAGCACGAGGCCCGCCGCGATCAGGTAGCGCATGTCGTATTTTGCCATCAGCCGGCCGACGATCGGCGCGGTGAAGAACATGGCGACGCCGGAGACGAACATGGTCTCGCCGATCATCAGCGGGCTGTAGCCGCGCACCTCGGCGAGGTAGCGCGGATACATATAGGTGAGCCCGTAGAGCCCGATGCCGACGCAGAACGAGATCAGGCAGCCGACGCCGAAATTGCGGTCGGTGAACGTCCGGAGGTCGACGATCGGCTCGCGCGCGCTGAGCACGCGCCAGAAGAAGGCGATCGCCGAAACCACGCAGATCGCGGCGCAGACCGCGACGGAGGTGTCTTCCAGCCATTGCGACTGCGGGCCCTCTTCCAGCACATATTCCAGCGTGCCGAGGAAACCGGCCATGAACGCCAGCCCCCACCAGTCGAAATGCTCGAGCAGCGCAAAGTTCGGCTTGTCGAAATCGCACAGCATCCACACGCCGATGGTGATGCCGATGCCGGGAACGATGTTGATGAAGAACAGCCAGTGCCACGACATCAAATCGGTGATGTAGCCGCCGACCGTCGGCCCGATGGTCGGCGCCAGGGTGGCGACCAGCCCTATAATCGGACCGACGATGTGGAATTTCGAGCGCGGGAACACCGTGTAGGCCGAGGCGAACACGGTCGGGATCATGCCCGCGCCCAGAAATCCCTGCAGCGCGCGCCAGAAGATCATCTGCTCGATCGTCGAGGCGAAGCCGCAGAACAGGCTCGCGACCGTGAAGCCGAAAGCGGAAATCGCAAACAGCAACCGCGTGCCGAAGGCGCGCGACAGGAATCCGGACAGCGGAATCGCGATCACTTCGGCGATCAGGTACGATGTCTGCACCCACGACACTTCGCTGGAAGAGGCCGACAGCCCGGCCTGGATCTGCTGCAGCGATGCCGAGACGACCTGGATGTCCAGGATCGACATGAACATCCCGAACACCATGATGAGGAACGTGAACAGCCGGCGCGGCGGGATGTGATCGGCCGCGGCGGAGGTCGGAGGCGATGGGGCAGCGGCGTCGGCCATGATGAACCCGGAACCGCGCCGGACCTAGCTAGGCCCGGCGCTTCAAGACACGCCTATTTCGATTGCACGATGCCGGGCGCGTCGAGATCGGCCTCGCTGTCGGCGTCGGCCGCGCCCTCGCGGGTGTCGACGGTGACATAGACCGACATGCCGGCGCGCAGCAGGTTCTGTTTCGCCACTTCCTTCGGCACGCGAATGCGGACCGGCAGCCGCTGCACGATCTTGGTGAAATTGCCGGTGGCGTTGTCGGGCGGCAGCAGCGTGAACACCGAGCCGGCCGCCGGCGAAATGCTGTCGACGACACCGGCGAACTTGCGATGGCCATAGGCGTCGACCGAGATGGTGACGGGCTGGCCGGGGCGGATGCGCTTGAGCTGGGTTTCCTTGTAATTGGCGTCGATGAAGACGTCGTTGAGCGGCACCACATTTGCCAGCCGCTGGCCGGCCTGGATGAAATCGCCGGTATTGACCAAGCGGTTACCGAAGGTGCCGTCGACCGGCGCGCGCACCGAGGTGAAGTCGAGGTCGCGCTCCGCCTTGGCGAGCTGGCTCTGCAGTTCGGCCAACTGCGCGCGCGCCTCGGCCTGCTGCGCTTTCGTCACCTCGACATTGTCGCGCGCGGCGTCATAGGCCGCCTGCGCCGACTTCACCGCGGCGACGCCCTGGTCGCGGCTGGCTTCGGAAACCTCGAAGGTCGCGCGCGAGGCAAAGCCCTTGGTGCTCAGCGCCTGCTGCCGTTCGAAATCGAGCCCGGCGCGCTTCAGCACCGCCTCCGCGGAAGCAAGCTGGGCCCTGGCCTGCTCGGCCGCGCTTTCCAGCGCCGTGACCTGGCGGCCGATGCGATCGATCGTGGCCTGCTGGGTCGCGATCCTGCCTCGCGCGGCCTCCACGGCGATGCGGTAGTCGCCGTCGTCGATCCGGAAAATGACGTCGCCGGCGCGAACTTGCGAATTGTCCCGGGCGAGGATCGCCGCGATATGGCCCGCAACGCGGGCGCCGAGCGTGGTGTTGTTGGCGCGAACGTAAGCGTTGTCGGTCGAGATGTAGAAGCGTCCGACCAGCACGAAGTAGACGGCGTAAGCGATCGCGGCCAGCGCGAGCAGCCCGAGCACGCCGATCATGACGAACTTGCGCTTGCCGGGCTTCGCAGCCGGTGCATTCGCCGCGGCCGGCCGCTCGGCGCCGTGCGGCTCGGCCGGACGACGCTTGCCTTCTTCCGACACGTGGGCGCGCAGCTGATCGGCGAGTTGCGCGCCGACCTCGTCCGCGGCTACGTCCGGCGTCGCCTCCGATCCGCCGCGGATGACGCGCGCGGCGTGATCTCTCGCTGGAGCCATGACGGCCTCCTACAAAATACGCGCCGCGCGTGAGGCCAGGAAAGCCGGGAAAACCCGGCGGCATCGCGCAGCCAAGATCAAAAGTATCATTGACCGAACGGTTCGGTCAAGCTATATTAATGGTGCAGTGGACCATAGCGGGAGAAAAACCTGCCGCAATATCCCGGGTAGAATTCTCGCGAGAGAAGATAAACCAATGGTTGCATCAACTTCAAACACCATTCATCCCTTTGGCGAGGAAGACAGTTCGAAGCGCCGGCAGATTTTGGACGGCGCGCGAAAGGTGTTCATGGATCTGGGCTTCGACGGCGCCAGCATGAACGAAATCGCCCGCGCCGCCGGCGTCTCCAAGGGAACGCTCTACGTCTATTTCACCGACAAGAGCCGGCTGTTCGAGGCCATCGTCGAGGACGAAGCGCTCGAAAAGAGCAAGCTCGCCTTTGATCTCGATCCCGCGCGCGATGTCGAGACCACGCTGCGCGAGTTCGGCAGGGTCTATATCGGCAGGATGTGCCGGCCGGGCGGCGGATCGTCGATCCGCACGGTGATGGCGATCGCCGAACGAATGCCGGACGTCGGACGCCGCTTCTACGAGAACGTGCTGGCGAAGTCGATCAACAGCCTCGCCGACTATCTGAAGGCGCATGTCCGCCCCGGCGATCTGGCGATCGACGACTGTCGGTTGGCGGCGGCGCAGTTCATGCAAATGTGCCAGGCGACGCTGTTCCTGCCGTTCGTGTTCCAGGCCGAACCGGCGCCATCGGCGGAACGCATCGCACGCGTGGTCGACAGCGCGGTGCGGCTGTTCCTGCAGGCATACCGGGCCAAGCCGGCCTGACGCCGGCCTCCCTTTCCTCCTCGATATCAGAACCTGTACCTTGCGCTTCGCCGCCATGAGTCGGTCTCATGGCGGATCATCGCGTCGATCAACGAGTGGTCGGGCGTGCGGAGACGGTCGGGGCCGTCCCAGGACTCGCCGCCTCTCGCGCAGGGACAGGCACGAAGACTCGCTCAGAACTTGTAGGTCAGTCGCGACAGGATGGACCGCCTCGCCCCGTAGAAGCAGTCACCGCGCGCCAGGCACGACGAGAAGTATTGCTGATCCCCAAGGTTTGTTCCGTTGATCTGGAAGCGCCAGTTCTTGTTCTCCCACGCGATCATCGCGTCAAACAGCGTTTTGGATGGCGTCATGAGCGTGTCGGTGCCGTCCCACTGTTCGCCGATGTAGCGGACGCCGGCGCCGACCGAGAAACCCGGGATGCCGAAGGCCATGAAGCGATACTTCGCCCACAACGAAGTCTGATGCTCCGGCACCGTCTCGATCCGCTTGCCGGCGTTGTCACCTTCCACGACCCTGGCGTCGAGGTAGGTGTAGGCACCGATGATGTCGAGGTTGCCCCAGACCGTGGTCAGCACTTCCAGTTCGGCGCCTTTGATACTTGCCCTGCCGATCTGCACGGCCCCCAACGAGTTGGCGCTATAGGCGATGCGGTTCTGCTGGGTGATGTCGAACAGCGCGCCGTTGATGGCGAGCGTATTCGACGGCTTGTACTTGAAGCCGACTTCATATTGCTCGCCCAGCACGGGCTTGCAGAGGCCCGTGGCGCTGTCGACGCAGCGGTTGTTGCCATACGGCGCCGTACCGAACTGCGGATCGAACGACTTCGCGTAGGAGAAATACGGCGTCACATCGTACGGAAGCTCGTACATCAGAGCCGCGCGCCAAGTCGTCGCTTTGTCCGTCTGCGATGGATTGCCCTGAAGGTTGCTGGTCGCCCGATCATGGCGCAAGCCGAACAGGCCGATCAACGGGCCCCACTTCACCTGATCCTGCACGTAGACGCCGGCCTGCCTCTGCGATAGCTCCGGCAGCACCGAGAGCACGGGCGGCGCTACGGAGGTGTAGACCGGCGAATAGAGATCGAACGGTGTCAGGTCGAGATAGCCTCCTGCCGTGCCGGTCTCGTCCATCCGGCGGTAGTCGAATCCGGCGAGAATCTTGTGCGATAGCGGGCCGGTGTTGAGCTTCACTTCCGCGTTGCTGTCGGAGGTAAACGTCTGACGGTGACTGTTCCAGGCTTCGACATAACGCGAAATCGTACGCCGCGCCGGATCGAGGTACGGGTCTCGGCCGAAAGTGATCGGATTGAAGAAGCTGTTGGAATAGACCGTGTTGTAGATGCCGTTGACGTCCTGATAGCGCGCGTTGACGGAGACCTTCAACGCGTCGTTGAAGCGATGGTCGAACAGGCTGGTGATCGACTTCGTCTCGGTCTGATAAAGGTCGAAGTTCGGATCGCCGACGAAGCGGTTGATCGGGATTGTGCCGTTCGGATTGAAGGAGATCGTGCCGGAGTGCGGCAGGAACCCCGTCGACGATCCGGTCTTGTCCTTCTGGTAGTTCGCGAGCACGGTCCAGGTGGTCATATCGGTCGGCGACCACGTCACCGCCGGCATGAAGAAGACGCGATCATCCTTGACGTAGTCGGTCTGGTAGTCGCTGTCGCGGAACACGCCGATCACGCGGTAGAGCCAGCGACCATCCTCGGAGATTTTGCCGGTGTGGTCGGTCTGGATCTGCTTGCGGTTGAAGCTGCCGTACTGGACCTCGACTTCGTGCAGCGCCTCCGCGCGCGGCCGTTTCGACACCAGATTGATGAGCCCGGCGGTCGTGGTGCTGCCATAGAGCGTCGAAGACGGGCCGCGCAGCGCCTCCGCGCGCTCGAGTGCGTAGGGCTCGACGCGCTGATAGTTCCACCAGGAATTGGTGATACGCATGCCGTCGAGATAAATATCCGGATTCATGCCGCGGATCATGATCGAGTCGACGCGCGAATCCGGGCCATAGGCGTCGGCGTTGACACCGGGCACATAGCGGAGCGCCTCTTGCACCGTGGTCACGCCTTGATCTCGCATGCGGTCGGCGGTGACCACCGTGATGGATTGCGGCGTCTGGTTCAGCGGCGTATCGGTCTTGGTTGCGGTCGCGCTCTGGTTGGCGATGTAACCCTGCACCGGACCGTAGGCCGTTTCGGCGCGTGCGCCGGCGGCAGCCGCGGCATCCGGCGTCGTCTGCCCACGCTGGGCTGCGCGGCGGCTCGCGGCCGACGCGGCCTGCCGTTTCGGTGCGGGACGCGAGCGCGCGGCCGGGGGACGGGACGGCTGGTCGACGACGACGGCCGGCAATTCCCGTGCAGACGATTGCGCTTGCGCCGGCGTTACATCGATCATCGCGGCGAGCATCGGCAGCGCAGCGCCGAACCATCCCGCGGTCTTCAAGCATGCATTCATTCCCAGTCCCCATCGCTTCGTGAGGAACCAGTAGCAAGCGCGAACGACGCGATGAAAGTGCATGAGGGAGACAGCGGCGCAGCAACCGTCCGTTTAGAATTAGTATTGCTCCAAGCGCACGTCGCAAAAGGGGTGTTGGTGCGCAACGCATCTTCTCGCGCGAGCGCAGAGGCTGTCGCCCGCTCACCGTCCGATCCACAATCAGCGAAACCCCATGTGGCGACACGCGCTCGCCGGAACCAAACCCGCAACGAATCGTTGCTTCGCGGTGAGAGACCGCGAAATGAGACCTGTGAAATCCACCCTGCTCTGGCTGACCGGCTTTCCGCTGCTGCCGGTCATCCTATTGGTCGCGCTGTTCCTTCATCCAGGTTGACCGTCCGGCGCAATCGCTTGCCTGCTTCCCGCCGAAGGTGCAAAGTCCTGCCTCCTTGCCGGCACGAACGTTATGACCCGCATCGTCTTCATCCTCGCGCTGCTATTCACCGCTCCTTGGCAAGAGGCCGAGACCGTTGACGTGAAGGATCGTGGCACGGTCGATCTCAAATCGTTCGACTGCCAGGACATCACCCGCAGCAGCGTCGTCGGCCGGGTCTGCTACGATGCCGAAAGCCGCCGCCTGCTCGTGCAGCGGCACACGGTCTACCGGGAATATTGCGAACTGCCGAAAAGCACGGTCGATGCCTTTCTGAACGCGCCGTCGATGGGACGGTTTCTCAAGATCAACATTGAAGGCGGCGAAAGCGGCCCTTACGCCTGCCCGCCGCATCGATAGAAGCAAACATTTTCGCGATGGCCGTCCGCGCAACGCACACCTGTCCGTGATTTGACATTTATTTCCATTTTGTCAAAATCGTCAAATGAACCCGCGCACCCGCATTCTCGATGCCGCGATGCTGGTATTCCGCCTGCAGGGTTTTCGGCGTTCGTCGATCGAGCAGGCGGCGGATGCCGCGGGGCTGACGCGGCAGGCGCTCTACCACCATTTCAAGTCCAAGGAAGAACTGTTCCGCGCCGTCATCGAACGGCTGCATGAGGAAGCGCTCGCCGCCGAAATCGCAGCGGCCGCCGCCGCGGAGAAGGCCGGCGGCAGCCTCGCCGACATCCTGGTGGCGTCGGTCACCGCCAAGCTCGGGCAGCTCGCCGCCTCGCTCGACGGCTCGCCCCATGTCGAGGAACTGTTCTCAGAACATCTCGTGCAGGCGCGCGACCTCTACCAGAAATACACTGCCGCCTATACGGATCTGATCGCCAGGACCATCGAACGCGTCTGCCGCAAGCAGGGCCTCTCCCTCAACGCCGGCATGACGCCGCGCGATCTGGCGCGCTGCATCGAGATGGCGGTCAACGGCACCAAATCCGCCTATCCCGCGATGCAGCCGGCCGGCCCGTTCCTGAGGGACCTGGAAGTCATGCTGCGCACGCTGATCGCGGGCGCCGTGCGTCCGGCGGCGAAGCCGCGCGATGAAAAGCCGAAACCCGCCAAGCCGAAAACCTCCAAGCCGAAACCCGCCAAGAAAGTTTTCCGCCGCACCGCCCGCTAACCTGGAGATCGCAGATGAACACGATGACGATCAACGGCAAGCCAGCCTCCCTCCCCGACGATCCCGATGCGCTGCTGGTCGACGTCGTGCGCGACACGCTCGACCTCACCGGCACAAAACTTGTGTGCGGGGCCGGCGTGTGCGGCGCCTGCACCGTGCTGGTCGATGGCGAGCCCGTGGTGAGTTGCCTGATGCCGGCGCGCGCTGCGGCCAACACCAACGTGACCACGGTCGAGGGCATCGGCGCGACAAGACTGCATCCGGTGCAGCAGGCGTTCATGGCGCACGACGCCCTGCAATGCGGCTTCTGCACGCCGGGCTTCATCGTCGAGGCTGTGGCGTTTCACGACCGCTGGCGCGCGGCCAAGGGAACGGCGGTGCCGTCGCGCGAGGAAATCGGCGCGGCGCTGTCGGGACATCTGTGCCGCTGCGGCGCCTATGACGGTATTTTTCGCGCTGTGGCGGACGCCTGCGCCGGCCGCTTCGACGGCAGCGATGTCGTGCCGCCGCGCATGGAGGCCCGAGACAAGGTGACGGGCGCGGCGAAGTACACCGTCGACATCCGTCACGACGGCCAGCTCGAAGGGGTGATCCTGCGCTCGCCGTCGGCGCATGCGCGCATCGGCGAACTCGATCTCGCACCGGCACGCGCGATGCCGGGCGTGGCGGCGGCGATCTCGCTGCTCGGCGCCGACCGCGTCGTGCGCTATGTCGGCGAACCCATCGCCGCCGTCGCGGCCACCGACCGCAAGACCGCGCTGGCCGCCATCGCCGCAATCAAACTCGATAGCCACCCGCTGCCGGCGGCGATCGGGCTCGACGAGGCGCGCAAGGCGGACGCGCCGGTGGTTTTCGAGAAAGCCGCGCGAAAAAAGGCCGGCAACGTCTCCGAAGGCGGCAGCGCGCCGGCGCCCTGGAAAGGCAACATCCGCGGACCGTCGGCGGCGTTCTCCAAAAAGCCGAAGAACGTGCGGAGCTGGGTCGAGGGCGCACGCGTCGCGAACAACCCGCTGCTGGTCGAGGGCACGTTCCGCACCGCCACGCAGCAGCACGCCTGCCTCGAACCACATGCCGCGGTGGCCCGCTTCGACGGCGACCGGCTCACCGTGCACGCATCGACGCAGTCGGTGTTTCACGTCATGGAGCTGATCGCCAAGCGCTACAAGCTCGGCCACGACAAGGTGCGGGTGATCGCCGATCATGTCGGCGGCGGCTTCGGCTCGAAGGGCACGCTCGGCGTCGAAACCACCACCGCGATCGACCTGGCGCGCGAAGCGAAGGCGCCGGTCAGGGTCGCCTATGACCGGCACGAGGAACTTTCCGTGACCGGCTATCGGCCGGCGACCGAATTGAAGATCGCGCTGCTGCCCTCCGAACAGGGCGGGTTGAAAGCGCTGTCGCTGACCGCCTGGGCCGACACCGGTGCGGCGACCAATTCGACCGTCGCCGCGCTGGCACGGCTGATCTATCCGGCGGAAGCCAAGGAACTGGCCGATTTCGACGTCATCAGCAATTTGCCGGCCGGCGCGCCGTTCCGCGGCCCCGGCGGGCCGCCGATGGCGTTTGCGCTGGAACAGGCGATCGACGAAGCGGCGCAGCGCATGAACGTCGATCCGATCGCGCTGCGCAAGCGATGGGATCCCGATCCGAACCGGCAACGGCTGTACGACTGGGCATCGAACCTCGACATCTGGCGCAACCGCAAGCCGATCGCCGCGCAGAGCGGCCGCTATCGGCGCGGCGTCGGCGTCGCCACCGGCTACTGGCTCTATATCTGGCAGCCCGGCTCGAAGGTCGAAGTCGCGGTCAAGGGCGGTCGCCTGATCGCCAGCACCGCGACGCAGGACATCGGCACCGGCACCCGCACGGTGATCGCCAATACGGTGGCGCGCGAATTCGGGCTGGAGCCGCATGAGATCGAGGTCCGGATCGGCGATTCAAATCTGCCGGAAGGTCCGGGCTCGGGCGGCAGCCGCGTCACCGCCTCGGTGATCCCGCCGATGCTGCTGGCGATCGAGCAGTTGAAGGCGTCGATCCAGCAGCACGCCAAGCGGCAGCCGGTCCCCGGCTCCAACGCGCCGTGGCGCGAGCTGCTCGCGGCTTCGCCCGACCTCAGCGCCACCAGCGTGCGGCCGGAGGATTCGAAGCCGACCGCGCCCGGGGTGCAGTCGCCGCTGAAGCAGGTCGGGATCATGGGCACGATTTTCGGCTTCATGATGCGGTGGATGTCCAACCTCGCGATCGGCGCCGGCGTGCCGAGTTCGGTGCAGATCATCGAAGTCGAAGTGGACACCTGGCTCGGCCACGTCCGCGTCGTCAACGTTCACACCGGCATCGCGATCGGCAAGGTCGCAGCGCCCGCGCTGGCACGCAGCCAGGCGGCGGGCGCCGTCATCCAGGGCGTCGGCTATGCGCTCTACGAGGCGCGCGAGGTCGATTCCCGCACCGGCGATGTGCTGAGCGGCGGCATGGAGGATTATCGCATTCCCGGCATCGCGGACACGCCCGCGATCGACATCCATTTCGACGAGGGCGGTTTCGAGCATGTGCTCGGCGGCAGCGTCGGGATCGGCGAGGTTGCGACCGTGCCGACCTCGCCCGCGATTGCCAATGCGATCCATAACGCCACCGGCGTGCGGCTGACCGAAATACCGATTCGTCCCGACCGCCTCGTCGCCGCGCTGAAAGGGAGGACCGCCGCATGACACCAGCAGCCATGACAGCTACGCCAGCCGCCGAATTCCGCGCCGCCGGCACCGATCTCTCGGAGCGCCGCCGCAGCGGCGTCTCGAGGGGACCGCTGATCGACCTGTCGCCCGGGCCCGACACGATCGGGATGCACTGGGCCGCCGACGGCCGTCTGCGCATTGGCGCCTTGACCACCATCGCGGCGATTGCCGCCGATGCGCGCCTCGCCGCTTCCTATCCGGGGATTGCAGCATCCGCGCAGGGGCTGGCGACGCCGCAGATCCGCCACCTCGCCACGCTCGGCGGCAATCTCGCGCAGCGTACGCGCTGCTGGTACTTTCGAAATCCGCACATCGTCTGCCTGAAGAAAGGCGGATCGGAGTGCCGGGCGCGATCGGGCAATCATCTCTACCATGTGGCGTTCGACCTCGGCCCCTGCGTGGCGCCGCATCCCTCGACCATGGCGGCGGCGCTGCTGGCCTATGACGCCAGTATAACCACCGACCGCAGGAATCCGCTCGCGATCGGCGACCTGTTCGGTGACGGCAGCAACGGCCGCGACAACGCGCTGCAGCCGGGCGAAATGATCCGGAGCATTGAACTTGGCGTCCCGCTGCAGGGCGAACGCGCGCTGTACAAGCGCGCCATCAGCCGCACCCATGCCGAATGGCCGCTGGTCGAAATCTGTGCCCGCGCCGTCGTCAAGGACGGCACCTTCCAGTTCATCCGCCTCGCCGCCGGCGGCATCGCGCCGGTGCCGCTGCGGCTCGCGGCCGCGGAAGAAGCGCTGCAGGGCAAGCCGGCCGATATCGGGACGATCGTGGTCGCCGCCGAGCGCGCGGCATCGGGCGCAAATCCGCTGCCGATGACGGGTTATAAACTCGATCTGCTGAAAGGCGTGGTGCGGGATCTGCTTGAGCAGTTGGCACGGTAGCTGACGCCCGAACTGTCTGGAAGAGCGGGTGGGCCTCAACCCCTGCCTTGGCGCCCCTTGCACTGATGGTAGACGTTCCAAATATCTCTTCCATCGCGAGACATCGAATGCACCTGAACCTCAAGAACGATGAAGCCCACAGGCTGGCAACCGAGTTGGCCAGGCTTACTGGAGAGAACCTGACCTCGGCGGTAACGTTGGCGCTGCGCGAATGCCTGGCTCGCGAGCGTCGGCGCCGGACATTGACGATGTCGCCGCGAGGCTGATGAAGATAGGCAGCAGATATGCCGCTTTGCCTGACAGCGAACAAAGTCCGGAAGGGATCCTTGCATACGACGAGCACGGCTTGCCAATGTGATCGTCATCGACAATTCGGCGATCATCGCAATCTTCCGGCGGGAAGATGACGCGGCGCTGTATGCTCATTGATCGCGCGAAGCCGCAGTTACTTCCGCTCCGGCAGCTTGACCGGGACGTGGCGCGACGTGCTCACCACGCGGGGGCTGCCGTCGGCATGGCTGTGGCTCTTGATCGTTTCCAGCAACAGAATGAACTTTTCGGCAAGCATGGGCGTCGCCTCAATCAATTGTCCTTTGATTGGGTCGAAGCGACGGCTCGGGAAATTCGATCAACTATTCGAGAGACTTGAGGCGAGGCAGGTTGCGCGCTGCAACAACGCTTCGGTCAGTGATCCTCGTACTCTTCTTCATCGTTGACCTTGCTGCTCTTGCCGGCGAACCAGCGCGACACCGACCTCTGGACGGTCGATCCCGTCGAATAAGGATCGCGCGCCGCATAGGGATTGCGCTGGTTGGCGCGCGCGGCGATCTGCTCGCCGGAGACGGCGGCGGGCTGGCAGATAATGCGGCGGGAGGCACGGCGCATCAGGTCGACGTGGATGTGGTCCTCGTGGTGGGAGTTCGAGCCCGGCGCCAGCACGGTGTTGAAATGCTGGCAGGCGGCGCCCTGTACGTCGCGCAGAAAGCCCTGCTCTTCCGGCACGCCGCGCCAGCCGCCCTTGACGGTGATGCGGCGGCCGTCGGCCAGCGTGAACGCGGCGATGTCGAGCGCGTTGCCGAACGCGTGTTCGGAAATATGCGCGTGCGGATTGCCGTTCATGCCGCGGCAGGAATAGGCCGAGATCTGCCGGATCTCGACCACGCGCACGCCGAACCAGCGCATCGCCGCCGGCTGCACCGCATCGGTGAGCCAGCGGTCGAGCGCCGAGACGATCGGACATGCCAGCGTCGCCGGCGGCTTCATCGAGACCTGACCGAAGGCGCTGACGGGATTGCCCTGCGCCGGCCCGAGCCGCGGCGCGGCCGGCGGCGGCGAAAAGGACGATGGCTGCGAACGGGGCACGGGTGAGATTGACGGATACCGCTCCTGCGGCGGATCGGCGTCGTCCTGCTGCGGAGCAATGCCCGGTGCGGCCAGCGAGATCGGGCCGTTCGACGGCGCGGCATAGTTCGGCTCGCGCGAGACCGGATAGCTGCCCGGATGGCTCCCGCGGTGACTGCCCTGGGGCGGCGCCGGCACGCGCGCGATCGGCCAGCGCGGCTGATTGCCGATATTGCCTGGCGGTCGCAGGCTTTCGTCGGCAAATCCGAGACTTCCGTCGGTTTCGCCGAGTGCGGCGACCTTCAGCGGATATTCGGCGCCGCATACGCCCGGACCGGAAATCGGATCGATGCGGACCAGTTCCGCGCTTTCCTTGACCGCGCCGGATTTCAGGCAAGCGAGTTCGGCCTCGGCGCGCCATGGCTCGCGTTCGGCGGACTGAAAAAATCCACGGCCGCAACCCGCCAGCGTGACGAGGACGAAGGAGCCGACGAGATACAAACGAACTCCGCGCTTCATGGCGCGCAGGTTCGACGAAATTATTTAAGGACACTTCAACGCATTGCTTTTACATATTTTTTACCATGTTCCCCCGGTTGGTGCCGGTCAGGAAGCAGTGGATAGACAGCAACCCTGACTTTTTAGGCCGGGAACGCTTTGCTAGCCTTGCTTGTTATTTGTGAGCACGAGCGTAACCCTAAGGGAGCTATCCCATGGATTTCGTAAGTCCTCTCGCCAGCAGGCTAAGCGTTGTAACAGCGTACGCTGCATTCGCTTTCGTCGGCGCGATTGTGCTGGGCGTGTTCTAAGCCGTCGTTCAGAAGTGAACTTGAATCGCCCGGCGACCTCGTCGCCGGGCGTTTTCATGAATCGTTACGAGCGATAGCCGAACGACGTCGGCCGCGACGTCACCACGCTGTCGGCCCGGCGCACGACACGGCTCCAATCGTTGCCCGAGCAGTAGAAGCGGCCGAGGGCGCAGGCCTCGACGCGAAGCGTATCGGTGCCCTTCATCGACATGGTGCCGAAATACGTCTCGCCGCTGCTCTGGCTATAGACGCCGCCGGTCCATTGCTTCTCCTTCTTCGGCTTCATGTTGATCAGGATCGCCTCGCCTCTTTCATTCGATGAATCGAGCATGAAGCCGCACAGCGCATCGCCGCACTTTGCGATCCGCACCGTTCCCTTGCCTTCGGTCCGCCAGTCGCCGATCGGAGAGTCCGACGCCGGCGTTTCTTCCTCGGCCCGGTGCAGCACGCGCTCGACCTGCGAGGGGGCGGGCGCCGGCTCGACCGGCTTTAGGGCCGAAGTGGCGGGAGGTTCCGGACTTGAGGTGTCCTCAACCGCCGGGGCCGGCGGAGGCGGCTCGACGGCAAGGCTCCTCGATGCGGCCGCCGCGTAGACGGGAGCCGGCGCGGCGACGATGCTCTTGGGCGGCGGCGCGAGCACCGGTGGCGGAGGGGGCGGCGAAACCGTTTGCGGCACCGGCGGCACCGGCTTTACCGGCCCCGTCGCGTCGCGCTCCTCGTCATGCCGGTCGCGTCTTTGACGCCCGTTGAGACGTTTGGAAATCGATACCGACGCGCATCTGAGCGACCAGCAATGCCTGGCGGATTCGACGTGGACCCGATGTTTGCCGAAGTTGAACGAGATCGAGCGGCCGGCATCGGCCGGGGACGTGAGCGCAAGCAGCACGGCGAGAAAACAAAGTCTTTTCATAACGGCCTCGTCGCTGGTGAGGCGGCAAGCTAGCCGCGGGGATGCGGCGCTGAATGTGATTTGAATCACCGGTCGTTGCCGGCGGAACGCTTGCCGTTGGCGGGCGCCCCGAGCGCCCTGTGACGCGCATCACAGAACGGGTCGCCCGCCCTGCGTAGGGTTCGCCTACGTTCACCGCCGAACACGAACAAGCCGCTCAGGGGAGCCCGACATGAAGAAGCGTTACATTCTCGCCGCATTGCTGCTGGCCACCACCTCGGCCCAGGCCGGTGGCATTTCCTTCCAGATCAACGGCGAACGCGTCCGCATCGAAGCGCCGCGCAACTGCGCCGCCATCTCCTGCGTCAAGGTGATTTCGCCCGGCTACACCGGCTCGATCGGTAATGTCGATCTCAAGGGCATGGGCAAGAAGAAGAACGACGATGATGACGTCGTGACGTCGACGCCCGCCGCGCCGCCGGCCCCTGCGCCGGCCCAGACCGCCGCGCCGCAACCGCCCGCTCCCGCTCCGGCAGCCGTAACACCGGCGCCCGCCCCGGCACCGACCGCCGTCGCCGCGGCAACCCCGTCACGAAGCGAGATTGCGCCGCCGGCTCCGCCTGCGCCGCCAGCCCCGGTCGCCGCGGCGCCTGCGCCTGCTCCGGTCGCGGCTGCGCCCGCTCCGGCGGTCGCCGCCGCCTCCAATCCGAACTCGCCGGTCGGCATCTGGATGACGGAAGAGAACAAGGGCAACGTCCGTATCGAGGAATGCGGCGCCAACCTGTGCGGCTATTCGGTCAACACCGGCGCGCGCATCCTGATCAACATGAAGCCCCAGGGCAACAAGTGGACCGGCCGGATCCACGATCCCGACAGCGGCCGCCACTACGACTCGACGATCGCACTGAAGAACACCGACACGCTGAAAGTCCAGGGCTGCGCCTTCGGCGGCATGTTCTGCGGCGGCCAGACCTGGAAGCGCGCAAGCTGACCGGCCTCCACCGAGACCTCATTCTCCCTGAGACTTTATTCTCCCTGAGACTTGGGCCCCGTGAAATCTTCACGGGGCCTCTTTCTCTTGCGCTCAGTTCGCGGCGCGGAAGCGAACCTCACCGTCGTTCAGGAAACATGTCTTGCTGAAGAGGCTCAGATCCAATGGATTGGGCAACCTGACGTCATCCAGATCGGGACAGGGTTTCTTCGACGAATCATAGGCGCGGTCGATCTGGGCGATGAACACGAAGATCAACCCGCGGTCGCGGGCGAACGATTTCAGCGCGCGGACCTGCGCCATCAGTTCCGGATTGTCGCGCTTCTGGTCGAGCAGTTGCAGATAGTCGACGACCACGAACGTTCCACGCGGCGCATTCGCCAACCGCCTGACGATGTAATCCGAACTGATCTCGTCGGAGCTGTCGAATTCGAACAGATCCGCAAACGTTTCCGGCGCCGCACCGATGGCGCGGAAACGCTCCAGCATCTCCTTTTCCGTATACTCCAGCGTAAAGAAAACGCCTCGGCTGCCGGACTTCATGGCCTGCACGGCGAGTTCGAGGCTCATCAGGGTTTTGCCGTGACCGGGTCGCGCGCCCATCAGCATGAGATCGCCGGGGGCAAGCCGTGCAAACAGCTTTTCGGCGGGCGGGGCGGCGGCCGTCTTCTTCGCCAGCAGGCTCCAGCCGGCAAAACCTTCCTGCCGGGCGATACGGTCGAGCGCGTCATGCAGTGGGATGTTTTCGGCGCGGGATAGAACTTTGGCCTTGCGCTTCAAGTGATACAGCGGCGCGGACAGCTTCATCGAAACAACCTCCTGTTTGCGAGCGAAATCGCGCAACCCCTCCTTATGCCGCTGCTCGAACAGTGGGCTCGACGGTGGAAATGGCCCCGCATGAAAGATGCTTTCCCGTCGGAGGGGGGAGGCATGGGCCGCGCCGGAATTGGACGATAGCCGATTCTCGCCGCTGCCGCGACGAAACAAATCGCGCGGCGACGAAACACTTTTCCCGCGACGACGACAAATTGCCGAAACCGGCGCCGCGTATTTCTCCTGCCCAACGAGGCGCCACTTCGGCGCTTCACCGGGGCGCAGCATCCGCTGCCGAATCATCCGAACAAGGGGACAGACCATGACTCTCGGCATCACGACCGCGCGTGCCTGCAAAATGCTGATCGCGACCGGCTTTGCGCTGGCCGCGCTGGGAACGGCGGCGAACGCCTACACCGCCGAGCAGCAGCAGCTGTGCACCGGCGATGCGATGCGGCTTTGCTCGTCCGAGATTCCCGATGTCGATCGGATTACCGCCTGCATGGTGCAGAAGCGCGCCCAGCTCAGCGACGGCTGCAAGGCGGTATTTCATTACGTGCCGCCGGCCGCCGCGCCCGCGAATTACGCGCCCTCCGCAAAACCCAGCAAGCCGCTCAGCCTGAACCCGCACAAGCGCGGCTGAACCGTTTTTTTTCCAGCGCGGTGAAAGAGCGCCATGTCCGGCTTCCAGCCGGGCGTGGCGCTTGATCATGTGCCATGCTGACAACAAATGCGGCGTTCATCCGGTATTCAGCCTGGTCGGGCTGAAATCGGGCGCCTGCCTTCTGCCCTCCCCGTGAACGGAATTCATCGATGTTGCGCCGCTTCTCCCTTGCGCTCGTGCTGCTGGCCTGCGGCATGGTGATCGGCGCAACGGACGTTCTCGCCGGGCCTTCCGAGCCGACGCAACTGGCGCAAGCGCAAACCGATCCGGCCCAGACACCCGCGGCGCCGGCGCCCGACGCGACCGCGCCGGCGGCCGATACGCCGGAGGAGCCGATCGGCAATGTCGCGACCGTGACCGGCAGCGCCAGCGTGATCCGCAACGACAGGACCACGCCGCTCAAGGTCAAGGACGACATCTATCTCAACGACGTGGTGCAGACGGGAAAGAACTCCGCGCTCGGCATCACCTTCATCGACGCCACGACTTTTAATCTGAAAGCGAGCACGAAGATCACCATCGACAATTACGTCTACGAGGAAGGCGGCAAGAGCAACGCGGCGATCTTCGACGTCGCCCGGGGCACGGCGGCGTTCGTCGCCTCTGCGGTGGCAAAGACCGGCGACATGAAGATCACGACGCCCACCGCGACGCTCGGCATTCGCGGCACCACCGGCCTCGTCGAGGTGCCGGAGGGCGTCTCCGCCAACAGTCCGAACAACGTCGCGGTCAAGCTTTATCCCGACGCCGACGGCCGCGTCGGCCGCATCGAGGTCAACGACCGCGCCGGCGCGCAACTCGGCTTTCTGACGCAGGGCGCGAGCGGCTTTACCATTCGCCCCGGCACCGGCGGCGCGCGCTTTGCCGCGGTGCCGCTGGTGATACCGCAAGCCGCGATATTGCGCGATCAGGGTTTTGTGCGCCAGCTTCACGCGGCGCAGAATCTTGGCCGGCAGGTCGTGTTCCAGCAGCGCGAATTCCGCCGCGCCAATCCGACCTTCGTCAATCCGAACCGTCCGATCCGGCGCTTGCAGCCCGGCCAGACCCGGCCGAACGGTCTGCCCGGCCAGCGGCGCCAGAACGATCTGCCGGGACAACCCGGTCAGCCGCCGCTGCCGAACGTGCCGAATCGGGGCGGGCAGCAGCAGCCCAACCAGTTCAATCGCCCCGGCCAGCAGCAGCCCGGTCAATTGAACCGCCCGGGCCAGCAGCAAGGCGCGCCGAACCGGCAGGGTCAACGGCAGCCGGCGTCGCCGCCGCGACCGGGTCTGCCGCCACGCGCCGGCCAGCGACAACCCGGCGCCACCGATCAGCCCGGCCAACCGCCGCGTGCCGGACAACCGCCACGGACCGATCTGCCGCCGCCGCCCGGCGATGCGCGGCGCGCCGGTCCGTCGCAGCAACCGTCTGTGCCGGCGCAGCCGCCGGCGGCGCGGCCGGGATTGCCCGGCCGGTACGGCGCGCCCGGACTGCAGCGCCCCCCGGCGGTTCAGGGAGCACCGGCCTTGCAGCGGCCGGGACTGCCCGGCGCGCCGCGAAAGCAAGCACCGCCACGCGGCAAGCCGCGACGGGATGAGCGTTAGAACGTTTTCCAGCGAAGTGGAAACCGGTTTGCGTCAAGAAAACGCGTCAAAACATCAACCTGGAGCCCCGTTCCGATTCGTTCGGAACGGATAAGGCTCTAGCCGGAACAGGCAGTCAGGTGTCGCGCCGCAGCCAGTCGCGCAGCTTCTGAATGAAGCTCCGCGGCCGCCATCGCACCCGGCTCTTCACGGCAGCGACAGCCACCGGCTCGATCTCCGGGGCAAAGGACTCCGGCCCGGCCGGCTGCGCGTCGTCCACGATCTGATCGACGGCTTGATCAACGGTCTGATCGACCGCTTGATCAGCGGCCGGCTCAACGCACGCGCCGGCGGCCGCATCGACCATGACGGCGACGTCACCATGCTCTGCGACCGGCGGCGACTGATCTGCCACGGCCGCAGCCGGCGCGGGCGCGACCACGGGCGGCACTGTCGCGTCCGGCCGCCGCGGCCGACGCTTCTCCGGCGAAGGTTTGGCCCGCACCCGTCGCGCGGTGGCGGCATGGGCGGCAGCGGAGAGCGCAATCGGGCCGACATTTTCCAGGAACGCGCGCTCATGGTCGCGCGAGAGCCGGTCGACGGCGGCGTCGAGCGGCAGCCAGTCCACCGCCCTCACGTCGCGCATCAGTTCGTGCGCCGGCCCGCCGCGCGCTTCCATGCGCCAATAGTGCACGACCTTGGAACCGCCGCGGGATTCATAGACCAGCGTGCCGAGAAATTCGTGCACGGCGACATCGTGCCCGGTTTCTTCCACCACCTCGCGCTCGGCGGCGGCGCGCGGCGTCTCGCCGTCGTCGAGCTTGCCCTTGGGCAACACCCATTCGTTGCGCTTGCGCAGGCGCACGACGGCGACCAGCGGCGGCTTCGCCTGCCGCAGCACAATGCCTCCCGCCGCCAGAACCGGCGCTCGCGCCATCTCGATGTTCCCGTGTCATCGCAGCCGGCGATTCCGGTGCGAGCGCGAGCATATAGAGGCATGCGCCAAAAGAATCGAGCCTAAACCGGTCGGCGCAACAGCGCCTGCCCGGCGCGAACGCGCGCGCCATCGGCAACGCCATCGGCGAACTCGAAATGTTCCGGCGCCAGCACGATGATGGTCGAGCCGTGCTCGAACCAGCCGAGCTCACTGCCCTTGCGCACCTCGGCGTCGCACGGAAATACGCTCGGGCCCTTGCTCTGGGCATTGAACGTGCGGTCGAGGAAATGCAGCCGGATGCTGGCGACCAGGATGGCGGCAACCGGCACCAGCGTCAGCGCCTCGCCCGTCGCCAGCCGCATCTCGAGCACCGCCCGCTCGTTCTTGCAGAACAGCCGCTCGACCCGCTTCAGCGCGATCGGATTGACGTTCCAGACGTCGCCATGGATGAACGTCACCCGCTCGATCTTCGCGTCGTACGGCGCATGAAAGCGGTGGTACATGCTCGACGTCAGCCGCAGCGTGAGGAAACGCCCATTGCGGTGTTTTTCGACGAGCGCCGGATCGCCGAGCAGGTCGAGCAGCGAATAGGGCGCGCCCTTGATCTGGAACAGTTCGGTATCGGCGATCTTGCCGAACGCGCCGACGATGCCGTCGGACGGACTCGCCACGACCGCGGGATCGGGATCGGCCGGCCGCAGTCCGTCGCGCAGTTCGCGCGTAAAACAGTCGTGCAGGCTCCTGAACTCGGTCTTCTTCGCCTCCGACAGGTCGAGGTCCGAAAACAGCCGCCAGCAGGCGATCGAGGCATCGCGCACCAGCGGGTTCTCGATCTTGCTGAACCAGCCCATGAAGCGGGTGATGGCCGCGCGCGGAATGCGGTTGGTCAAGAGGAAATTGAGGTCCTCCTGTTGGGTGAAGCGGGCGATCAGGCCGCGGACTGTCATCAATCTGTCAGCAGGATTGGCTAGCGCTTCAGGCATGGATTCGACCCTTCCGATTCTTTCGCTGTCCGCCGCTGCGGCCGTGGGCGCCGCGGCAGTGTTCCCCAAATTGAAGGCGCGGCTGGCGCTGTCGCGCGCCAAGCACCGCTCGCTGACCGGACATTCCAAAATGTCCAAGATGGTCGCGCGGCTGGTGCCGCACTACGAATTCGACATCGACGATTTCTTCCGCTCCGACGGCGCGCCCGCCGACGTCGCTTTGCAGCGCCAGGACGCGTTCTTCCGCCTCGCCTCGCTCTACCAGGAGCGCTACGCCAAGGGCCGGCAGATGACGGCGGAGGCCGCGACGCGCATCTCCGACCTGCAGTTCACCGAAAGCTACCGGGTGCCGTTCCAGTACAGCCGCCTGGTGCGCGACAATCTCGGCACCGGCGCTTTCATGGAATCCTCGTCCGGCGTCACCGTGACCGACGTCGACGGCAATGTGTTCTACGACCTCACCGGCTCCTACGGCGTCAACATCTTCGGCAACGATTTCTACAAGGAGTGCATCACGGCAGCCGAGAAGCGCGCCCATGTGCTCGGCCCCGTGCTCGGCCCCTACCATCCCGTCATCACGGACAATGTCCGCCGGCTCTGCGAGATTTCCGGGCTCGACGAAGTCTCGTTCCACATGTCCGGCACCGAGGCCGTCATGCAGGCGGTGCGGCTGGCGCGCTACCACACCAGGCGCTCGCATCTGGTTCGCTTCGCCGGCGCCTATCACGGCTGGTGGGGCGACGTGCAGCCCGGCGTCGGCAATCCCGTGTCGCCGCACGAAACCTATACGCTGGCCGACATGTCGGAGCGGACGCTGCATGTGCTGCGCACCCGCAAGAACATCGCCTGCGTGCTGGTCAATCCGCTGCAGGCGCTGCACCCCAACGCCAACGCACCCGGCGATTCCGCGCTGGTGGATTCCTCGCGCAAGGGCGCGTTCGACCGCGCCGCCTACACCGAGTGGCTGAAGAAGCTGCGCGAGGTCTGCACCGAGCGCGGCATCGTCCTGATCTTCGACGAGGTGTTCGTCGGCTTCCGTCTCGCCGCCGGCGGCGCGCAGGAATATTTCGGCGTTCGCGCCGACATGGTGACCTACGGCAAGAGCCTCGCCGGCGGACTTCCCGTCGGCGTGGTCTGCGGCCGCAAGGATCTGATGCGGCGCTACCGCGACGACCGTCCGGCCGACGTCTGTTTTGCCCGGGGCACCTTCAATTCGCACCCCTACGTCATGACGGCGATGGACGAATTCCTGAGCCGCCTTGCCAGCCCGAACTTCAACGCGGTCTATCAGGGACTCGACGAGACCTGGAACGGCCGCGCCGAGGCGCTCAACGCAAAGCTCGCCGCCAGCGACCTGCCGGTCCGCGTCAGCAATCTCTCCTCGATCTGGACGGTGCAATATACCGAGCCGTCCCGCTACAACTGGATGCTGCAATACTATCTCCGCGCCGAAGGCCTGGCCTTGAGCTGGGTCGGCACCGGCCGGCTGATCTTCAGCCTGAACTACACCGACGCGGATTTTTCCGAGGTGGCCGACCGCTTCGTCGCGGCGGCCGACAAGATGAAGCGCGATGGCTGGTGGTGGCACGACGGCGTGATGACCAACAAGGACATCAAGCGGCAGATCCTGAAAGAGATGCTCGCGAAGCGGTTCGGACGCTGAGGGCGCCCGGCTCTCTACCGTCATGGCGGGGCTTGTCCCGCCTGCGTGGCCGAAGCCACTTCGGCGAGGCGAAGGCCCGGCCATCCACGTGTTATCTGCTGCCGACATCCCCGGCCGTTCCCTTCGTCATCGCGACGAGCCGCCAGGTCCGGCCTTCGGCCGGCCCGCTGCGACGCTCAGCAACGACTTGTCCGCCGTAGCTCGAAGAGCGAAGGCGGAAGCAGTCCATCTTCCCGCGCGGACAGATGGATTGCTTGGCTTCGTGCGCAACGACGGTCTCACGATTGGTGTTCAAAAACGTGGATGGCCGGGACGAGCCCGGCCATGACGCCTCTTTCATGCAGCCTCGTGCAATCTCACGCGGGCTTGACGTGCTTCTCGAGACCCGGATCGATCAGTTCGCCCTTCATCAGCGCCAGCGGCGCCTTGTAGTAGAGCTTGAGATCGCTGAAGGGGTCGGTGAGGATCTTGGTCATCCAGACCAGGCCGGTCTCGACGTCGCGGATGAAGAACAGGTGGATGGTGCGGAACAGCAGCCCGCCGATGCCGACCGCCAGCCAGATCTTGGCGACCTGGCGCAGGAAATCGGCGGTGGTGACCCAGGGATCGACCATTCCGAACAGCGTCGGGCTGACATACAGCACCAGCGGCGACATCGCCCAGATCGACATCAGCACGACCTTGCGCTGCAGATTGTAGCCGACCTTGATCTCTTCCTTGTGCTCGTGGGTCGCCTGGTTGACGTGGTCATACCCCTTCGGCTCGAAGAAGAAGTGACCGGCCTGCCGCGTCGTCATCGACACCAGCCAGCCGACCAGCGCCGACACTACGGGATCGATGAACAGCATCGCATAGGCGAACAGGAAGCTCGCGGCGCTGACGAAGTGCAGCGACTGGTTGATGCGGCTGTGGTGATAGTAGCGGTGGTCATCCCAGCGCTGGGTGTGCAGTTGCTGCAGGAAATTCTTGATCATGTGCTTCCCCAAACTTCGATGGGACCGGTGTAATGAGATTCGATGTCCGGCATGTGACATCATCGTAATGACATGTGACAACGCGCAGCGACGCGATGACGCAATGTCAAGCGGTCGCGCCTTACGCGGCCGCGGCGACCTCGACCTTGCGGAAGCGCACCAGCGAGAAATGCCCGAGCGGAGGCACCAGGCGGCGCTCCGCGAGCTCCATGCCCCGCGCGCCGGCCAGCCACTGCGCATAGCGCGACCAGGCGAACTCGGCGGTGCGGAAGCCGAGCGGACGCACCACCGGCTGCAATCGCCGTTCGATGAAGCGGCGCATGCCGGCATCGGCGCTGACGCGGGTCAGGATGATGAGCTCGCCGCCCGGTCGCAACACGCGGGCGAATTCGTCGAGCGCCTTTTCCGGGTTCGGCACCGCGGTGACGACGTATTGCGCCATCACGACGTCGAACGAATTGTCAGGGAATTCGAGATTTTCGGCGTCCATCACCGCCAGTCCCTCGACGTTCTTCAGGCCGAGTTCATCGACGCGCTTTTTCGCCTTCTCCAGCATCAGTTCCGAAATGTCGGTGCCGAAGATCCGGACATGGGGCGCGTAGAGCGGCAGCGAGATGCCGGTGCCGATACCGACCTCCAGCACACGGCCGCCGATCTTGTTGGTCGCCGCGATCGCCGCCTTGCGGCCCTTGGAGAACACGCCCCCGAACACGAGGTCATAGACCGGCGCCCAGCGGTCATAGGCCTGTTCGACCATTTCGCGGTCGAAATCGAGCTGCCTGGTTCCGTCGAGCTTGATGATGTCTGCCATGGTTTGATTCTGCCTTCCCGTCTCACGCTTTTGACTTTGTTGATGGGTGTTCGACTCAACCTTGCACGGCGCTCGCCGCCGGCGTCCGGCGCACCGGACGAAGCGAGCGGCTCGGCTGCAACGCCGTCAGATTGCCGATGAACTGCCGCGCACTGTTCTCCCAGGAGCGCGACAGCGCAAAATTCCGGCAGGCCTCGCGCGACATCGCGAGCGCACGCAGGCATGCGCCGCGCAAATCGGTGTCGATCGCCCCGATCGGGTGATCGGCAATGACGTCTTTCGGGCCAGTGACAGGAAATGCCGCCACCGGCGTTCCGCAGGCCAGCGCCTCGAGCTGCACCACGCCGAAGGTGTCGGTGAGGCTCGGAAACACGAAAACGTCGGCGGCGGCGAGATGCGCGGTAAGGTCCGCGCCCTTCTTCTCGCCGAGAAAGACCGCGCCGGGGAACTGCTTTTCGAGTTGCGCTTTCTGCGGCCCGTCGCCGACCACGACTTTCGTGCCGGGCAATTCGAGCGACAGAAACGCCTCGAGATTCTTTTCCACCGCGACGCGGCCCATGGCCATGAAGATCGGCCGCGGCAGATCGAGCACGGCGGGCGTATGCGGATTGAACAGCTCGGTATCGACGCCGCGCGTCCAGAAGCCCAGCTTGCGAAAACCTCGCGCGCCGAGCTCCTGCCGCAGCGACTCGGTCGCGACCATGACGGTCGAAGACGCGGCATGGAAGTGTCGCATCACCGCGTAGCCGACACTGAGCGGCAGTCCGGTGCGGACCGCGACATATTCGGGAAAACGCGTCGTGTAGGACGTGGTAAACGCCAGCTTGCGGCGGCGGCAATAGGCGCGCGCCGCCCAGCCGATCGGCCCCTCGGTCGCGATATGAAGCGCGTCCGGCGCGGCCTGTTCGATCCGCCGCGCGATCTCGCGGCGGTTCGGCAGAGCGATGCGCAGGCCGGGATAGGTCGGCAGCGGCATCGACGGGAATCCGTCCGGAGTGAGGAAGCTGATATCGGCGCCCAGGGCACCCGCACTCTTCGCCAGCGACGTCAGGGTGCGGACCACGCCGTTCACCTGCGGATGCCATGCATCGGTCGCAATCAGTATCTTCATGTCCGAGGCCTGAGATTTATGATTCTCAAGTCCGACGTTGGGACATGGATATTTCAAGCGTATGACGTCATCGTTCTGTAAGGTTGTTTTTTAAGCCCATCTCCACGCATTTTCGAGTAACGTGACAGTAAGATGTCAGAATTGGACCACAGCGCTGCGAGATCGCGCCGTAAGCGACAGCAGCGGAGCTACGCGCTGCTGGTCCTTGCCGCCGGCATGCTCGCCTTCGCCGCTGCCGCCGGCACGCTCTATTATGTGCTGCGGCCGACCACGCTGCGGATCGCGGTCGGCCCGGCCAACAGCGAGGATCAGAAACTGATCCAGCTCATGGCGCAGACGTTCGCGCGCGACAGCAGTTCGGTGCGGCTGGCATTGACCACGACAGAGGGAACCGCAGAGAGCATCGCGCTGTTTGCGGCCGGCAAGGTCGATCTTGCGGTGGCGCGCGGCGACCTCAGCCTGCCGGCGAACGCGGAGTCGGTCGCCATCCTGCGCAAGAATTTGGTCGTCCTGTGGGCGCCGTCCGGGCTTGCTGCCAAGGGGGCGAAGAAGCCGGCGGCCAGGATCAAGAGCCTCGACGAACTCGCCGGCCGCCGCGTTGGCGTGGTCGGGCGGACGCAGGCCAACGCCACGCTGCTGCGCGTGATCCTGAAAGAGTCCGGCATCGATCCCGACAAGGTCAAGATCAACCAGTTCGCCACCAACCAGATCGGCGAGATGGCGCGCGACACGTCGATCGACGCCTTCATGGCGGTCGGACCGCTCAAGAGCAAGATCACGATCGACGCGATCGCGGCGACGGCGGCCGCGCGCGGCGAGCCGCGATTCCTGCCCATCGAGGTGGCCGACGCCATCGCGAAGAAGAACCCGATCTACGAATCCGAGGAAATCCCAGCCAGCATTTTCGGCTCCTCGCCGCAGCGCCCCGAAGACAAGGTCGATACGGTCGCGGTCAATCACCTGATCATTGCGCCAAAATCGCTGTCCGACACGGCGGTCGCCACCTTCGCCCGTCAGCTCTTCACCAGCCGTCAGTTGCTCGCGCGCGAATTGCCTTCTGCCTCGCAGATCGAAAAGCCCGATACCGACAAGGACGCCGCGCTGCCGGCGCATGCCGGCGCCGCCGCCTATATCGACGGCAACGAGCGGACCTTTCTGGAAAAATACACCGACTACATCTGGTTCCTGGTGCTGATCCTCTCCGGCCTCGGATCGGCCGGCGCGTGGTTCAAGCACTTTTGGTACAAGGACGAGCGCGAGCAGTATCTCGCCCACCGCGACCATCTGCTCGAATTGATCGCCAAGGTCCGCACCGCCGAGACGCCGGGCGAGCTTGCGGAAATGCAGGGCGCCGCCGACGGCATGCTGCGCAAGGCGCTCGATTGCTACGATGAGGGCACCCTCGAGGACGGCGACCTTTCGGTGATCGGACTCACACTCGAGCAATTCCATCACGCGGTGGCCGACCGCCGCACGGTGCTCGGCAGCGGCGAAGCCGGCAAGCCAAGGATGCGCGCGGGCTAGGCTCCTTCCCTTCTCCCCTTGTGGGAGAAGGTGGCGCGAAGCGCCGGATGAGGGGTTCTCTCCCACGGTACATATTTGCGTGTGGAGAGAACCCCTCACCCGTCTCGCCGCCGCTTCGCGCCGTCGATCCACCCTCTCCCACAAGGACCCACAAGGGGGGAGGGTAAGGGAGCGCCAACCGCCGCCCAACGAAACCTTAACGAAACAATTCCCTAACGCGACGAAATCATTTTGGCGACATGGTGCAAATGTCCCGAAACGGTTCTCCTGTAGAGATTCCCCCAACAAGGCGCCGAAAACGGTGCGACTGGGCATTAGAACAGGGGACGACCAATGTTTCATTCATTTAAGCTGAACACCCGCATTGCTGCCGCCGCCTTCGGCGCGCTGGCGATCGGCGCAACGGCGTTCTGCGCGCCTGCCGCCGCCGCGCCTGCGTCGCCGCTGCCGATCTTTCCGTTCTTTCTGCCGCAGATCGAAGCGGCCCCGCCGCCGGTGCAGGCCGAGCCGCAATATGAAGAGGACCGTTCCGTCGAACTGCCGGCGCGGCTGCGCCGCCAGGTCGTCAGCTACCCGACCCGCGAGGCGCCCGGCACGATCGTCATCGACACGCCGAACACCTATCTCTACCTCGTGCTCGGCAACGGCCAGGCCATGCGTTACGGCATCGGCATCGGCCGCGACGGTTTTACCTGGTCCGGCACGCAGACCATCACGCGCAAGGCCGAATGGCCGGCCTGGACCCCGCCGCCGGAAATGATCGCCCGCCAGCCCTATCTGCCGCGCCACATGACCGGCGGCCCCGGCAACCCGCTGGGCGCCCGTGCGATGTATCTCGGCAATACGATCTATCGAATCCACGGCACCAACGCGCCGGAGACCATCGGCACCCGCGTTTCCTCCGGCTGCCTGCGCCTGACCAACGAGGACGTCACCGACCTGTACTCGCGCGTCAGCGTCGGCACCAAGGTGATCGTGCTGCCGATGACGGATCGCCGCGCCGATATCGGGCGTACCGTTCGCTGACCGCAGGAAAGCTCGTGCGGCGGCCTCGGCATTGCCGGGGCCGCTTTCGCACCGTGATGCGCAAACCGGACGCCTTGCGTCAGTTCGACCTCACTTCGTAGATCCGAATGCTGGAAATGAACGGGTTGCCTTCCGCCAGCTTCTCGGCGTCATCGAGGTTCGCCGCGTTGACGATCGTAAAGCCGGTAATGGAGTCGGGGCCGAGCGGAAGATCTCGCGTTCCGCTGGCGGAGATTTCGCGCCCATTGCCGAAGCCGCCCATGTCGACGGTATGCGCCTTGACGGCTTCGAACCATTTTCCCCAGGCGGCCATGATATCCGGGGTCGGCTTTTCAAAACCATAGTGCAACATCACGAACTTTTTCATCTGCAACTCCTGCTACTGCTTCCTGACGCACGCAGTTCTTCCCCACGCTCTCGACCGTACTGATCCCTTCAATTTGGGGCGGCGGTCCCGCGGCGCCGCTCCGCAAGATCGAAAAGAACGGGGAGCCTGCGAACCAGCGCCATCGAGCCGCTGACCCTGGCCCGCTTCGCCTCGATCGCGCCCCGAAGAGGCAGGCTCATCCCGATTATCTGCAGCACCGCGTCGAACGGGGCTTCCAATATCCCCCTGCAATCGGCGATGCCTCTTTGAATTGATGTGCCGGATGTGCCACCCGCGACGGTAAACCCCGCCGATTTCTTGCCATGGGTGACCACGAGGCCGATGGTGAGTTCCGGCACAGCCGTGCGCTTGGCGATGGCCTCGAGGCCGAGCATCACCCAGTCCGGCTCGAACGCGTCGCCCGGCACCGGCGGGAACAGGAAACGCCCTCCCCAGCGGATCAGTTCGCGGATCGCAGGCTGAATTTCCCTCCCGATCTCCGTCAGCTCGTATACCTGCGCATTGGCCGGCCGCGGCAGGACGGTCCGGCGCACGACGTTGCATTCGATCAGGGCGGCAAGACGCGCCGTCAGCAAGCTCGGGCTCATACCGTCGAGATGATCCAGCAAATCGCCAAATCGCTTCGGCCCAAGCAGGAGTTCCCGGATGATCAGCAGGGTCCAGCGCTCTCCGATGATTTCCGCCGCGCGGGCCAGCGCGCAGAACTGCGGATAATGCAGGTTGCTCATGCCTTCGCGATCGGTCCCTTCGTATCATCTGCGGTAGGCGAGCGCGATCAGCGGACCCACGAACGCAAACTGCAAAATGGTGAACGCGGTTTCGAGCAACACGTAGTCCGGTACGGAAACCATCGCATTCTTGGCTGCGACGGCGAGCGTGGTGAAAGACCACGACAGCAGGCCCGCGCCGAGGCCATACAGCAGCCCCTGCCCCAGGACGGACCCGCCTTTCGCGAACACACGCGGGAACAACCACGAGAAGATGGCGCCCTGGATGATCATCGAACCCAGGCCAAAGGCGATCACAGGTTCGTCACGATAGATCTGCAGCGTGCGATATTTCTGCTCGAACAGGACGAGATGCCAGACAATTGCAACGGGGAAGGTCGCAAGAACGTAGGCGGCCAAACCGAGCCAGAAGCCGCGGGTGTCGGCTGGACGAACGACGTAAGTTGCTTCCGACATCGACGAGCTCCCCTTACTACATTTTTTATAGTACATGGTATAAAAATTGGAGTCAACGAAGACATCCGCCCGGGCGCAGGTTCGTCGCGGATCGTGCAGGCTCGCGGCCAGGCCGGCTGGGTGCCGGAGCCGCAACTGCCGTGGAGCCCGGCGAAACACGCCAGGCGGCGGCAGCACATGACCTCCGCTCTGGCGCGCTGCTCGCCTTCGCGGTAAAACAATCGGGGCGAGTCGACAGGGTCCGGGAGCACGATTGCGTCTGCCGCTGCATCTGAAGAGGATTTCGATCGCGCTCGCGGTCGTCATCGTGTCGTTCGTGGTCAGCCTCAAGGTCATGGACGTCATCGCGCCGCGCGCCACGAACCGCCCTCCCGCGCTTGCCCAGTTGCCGCCGCTGCCGCCCGCCCCGCGCGCGTCCATGGTGATGGCGCCGATCGCGGTGGCGCTGTCGGCGATCCGCGACGCCGCCGATCGCGACGCGCCGCGCCAGTTCGCCGGCAAGGCCGACAATCCGGTTTCGCAGATCCTGCAGAACGCCGATATCGGCTGGAGCGCCGCGCGCGGGCCGATCGCCGCGACCGGCGCGCAGGACGTGCTGACGCTTTCGACGCCGCTGAGCGGCACGCTCAACGTCACCGGCTCGCTGTCGGCGAAGGCGACCGGTGCGGTCGGCGAGGCGCTCGGCGGCCTGCTCGGCGGCAATGTGGCGAAACAGATCGGCAGCGTGAACATCAAGAACATCAACGCCAGCGCCGAGATCAAGGGCAACGTCGTGATCTCGGCGCGGCCGAAGATCGCCGCGAACTGGCGGATCGATCCGAACCTGGCGGGCCAGGTCAATCTCGGCGACTCCAGCCTCAGCGTCGCCGGCGCGCGCGTCAACGTGCCAGCGCAGGTCAAGCCGCTGATCGACAGGAACGTCGCCGAGCAGATCGCGCTGGTTCAGGCGCGCATGCGCAACGATCCGGCCCTCGAACAGGGCGCGAAGGCGCAATGGGCAAAAGCCTGCCGCTCGATCCCGCTGCAGGGCACGGGTGCGGGGTCGACGATGCCGGCGCTGTGGCTGGAGGTGCGCCCGATCCGCGCGATCGCCGCCCAGCCGCGCGTCGACGCTGCGAACCTGACGCTGACGCTCGGCATCGAGGCCGAGACCCGCGTCACGCCCGCCGAAACCAGGCCGTCCTGCCCGTTCCCCGCCACGATCGACATCGTGCCGCCGACGCCGGGACGGGTCGCGATCGGCGTGCCGATCGACATGCCGTTCACCGAGATCAACAGGCTCGTCGAAGCGCAGTTCGCCGGCAAGACGTTTCCGGAAGACCGCTCCGGCGCGATCGACGTCACCGTCCGGCGCGCCACCGTCGCGGCGTCGGGCGACCGGCTGCTGATTTCGCTACTGGTCAGCGCCAGGGAGAAGGCGAGTTTCCTCGGGCTGGCCGGCGAGGCCAACGTCCATATCTGGGGACGTCCGGCGCTCGATCAGGCGGCGCAGACGCTGCGGCTGACCGACATCGAACTCGCCGTCGAGTCTGAAACCGCCTTCGGCCTGCTCGGCGCCGCGGCGCGCGCGGCGATCCCGCATTTGCAGAAGACGCTGGCAGAGAAGGCGACTGTCGACCTCAAGCCGTTCGCCGTCAACGCCCAGAAAAAGATCGCCGCCGTGATCGCCGACTTTCGGAAGAACGAGAACGGCCTTCGCGTTGCGGCCGAGATCAGCAAGTTGCGGCTCGCCGACATCGCCTTCGATTCCAAAACGCTGCGCGTGATCGCGGAAGCCGAAGGCGCGATCAACGTCTACGTGACCGCGCTGCCGGCGCTGTGACGGAGGGCGGCTGAGGAACCAGGCGCAAGCGGCTCGTTGCGCGATCCGCGAGCCGCCGTTCAGATCCGGTAGTCGATCAGCAGCGCCGAGATTGAAACGTTGCTGCTCGCACTCGACGCCCCGGTGGCGCCGTAACTCGTCGACGACGAAGCCGACAGGGACTCCTGCAGCGATTCCAGGAACTGCGCGAGGATATCCTCGATCGACGTCGCGCTCGACGAGGTGTCGTCGGTCGCGGCGGCGCCATCCGCAGGCGGCGGGCCTCCCGGAGGCGGACCGCCGGCTCCGCCTGGGCCGCCTGGGCCGCCGGGTCCTTTGGCGAAGGTCGCCTCGAAGATGCCCTGCAGTTCGGTCGCCTGCTCGCTGGTCAGGTTGCCTTCGGCCACCTGGCTGTCGATGAGGTCGTCGATCTTCGATTTCAGATCGCCGGGCGACGGCCGCGTGCCGCTGGCCTGGTCGCTGGCGCGGCCGGCCTGCAGCGCCGAATCGATATCGGTCAGCGCCGCCGCCAGCGCGTCCTGATCGGCCGATTTGACCGCGCCGGATTTCACTTCGGACAGCAACTCGGCCTGCAACTTCTGGAGAGGCGACTGGTAGGTCTGGGCGGAGGCCGCCGCGATCGAGGTCATGACGATAGCTCCAAGGAATCGGTGAGAGAGGGTCGGTTGACAGGGGTACGCATGAAGGACGGATCGACCCTAGGGCCGCGGGTCTTAACGAGGTCTTGTCGCCGGCCCTCGCACCTGTTGCCCGGTGTTGCCCTCGTCCGCTCAGAAACATATAGAAACAAAAATGATTCGCGCGCGCGCCGAATTACCGACAAAAGGCGCGGCATGGCCCACGCAATTCCCAACATCCTCGTCGTCGAGGACGACCGCGAGACGCGGTCGCTGATCGCGAAGTATCTGCGCAGCAACGCCTGCAACGTGACCACCGCCGCCGACGGCCGCGAGATGGCGCGCGCCATGGCCGACCGCCGCGTCGATCTGTTGATCCTCGACGTCATGCTGCCCGGCGAGGACGGGCTGACGCTGTGCCGCAAGGTGCGCGCGCAATCGCAGACCCCGATCATCATGCTGACCGCGCGCGGCGAGGACGTCGACCGCATCCTCGGCCTCGAGATGGGCGCCGACGACTATCTGGCAAAGCCGTTCAACCCGCGCGAACTGCTGGCCCGGATCAACGCCGTGCTGCGCCGGCAGGCCGCCGCCTACACCGCGAGCGCCAGCGCAGGCGCCACCGCGCTGACGTTCGCCGGCTGGCGGATCGATATCCGCCGGCGCGAATTGCGCAACCCGCAGGGCGCGCTGGTGGCGATGACCAGCGCCGAGTTCGACCTGCTGCGTACGTTCTGCGAGCGGCCGGGCCGCGTGCTGTCGCGCGACAGCCTGCTCGACCTCACGCACGGCCGCAACTCCGGTTCGTTCGAACGCTCGATCGACGTGCTGGTCAGCCGCATCCGCCGCAAGATCGAGCCCGACCCGCAAACGGCCACGATGATCAAGACGGTGCGTTCGGGCGGCTACATCTTCACCCCGCACGTCGAACCGGTCAGCGCCGAGCCGGCAACCGCCGCCAGCCAGCCACCATGAAAGGCCCGTTCAATCTGCGCGGCATCAGCGGCCAGATCGCGGCGCTCGTCGTCGTCTCGATCGTGGCGCTGCATCTGGTCGTCACCGCGGGCTTCCTGCTGTACCGGCCCGACCAGGCGGAGCCGCCGCCCGATCGCGGCCACGGCGCGCTCGTCACCGCCGTGCAGTTGCTCGGCGCGGCGCCGGCTTCCGATCGGCACCGCCTTTCCCAGGACATTGCGCGCGCCTTTCCGCACCTCGGCCTCGCGATTGCCGAGGCGGCACCGGCGCCCGCCGCGATCGGTCCGGCCGAGGGCAAGCTGCACGGCCTGCAGCGCCGTCTCGGCCATGACTATCGCGTCTTCCCGCTGGCCGGCGGCGGCGGCAGGTTCGGCATCGCCCTGCCCGACGGCACGACGATGTCGGCCAATGTGCTTCCCGACCCGCCGCGGCCGCCGTTCTTCGGCAGCCCCTGGATGATCACGCTGCTGTTCGCCGTCATCAGCGTCGCGCTCCTGGGCCTGTGGGCGGCGCGGGCGCTGACCGCGCCGCTGTCGTCGTTCGCCAGGGCCGCCGAGAGTTTCAGCATCGACGGCGACGCGGCGCCGCTGCCGGAGCGCGGGCCGGAAGAAATCCGCTCGGTCGCGCGGGCGCTCAACCGCCTGCAGGGGCGGATCACGGCCCTGATCGAGGACCGCACCAAGATGCTCGCCGCGATCAGCCACGATTTGCGCACGCCGATCACGCGCATGCGCCTGCGCGCCGAATTCATCGAGGACGAAACCTATCGCGGCCGCATGCTCGCCGATCTCGACCAGATGCGCGCGATGCTGGAATCGGTGCTGTCGTTCCTGCGCAACGGCCGCCGGCTGGAGGCGATGACGCTGACCGACGTCGCCAGCACGCTGCAGCTCGTCGCCGACCAGTTCTGCGACATGGGACGCCAGGTGGCCTATGACGGCCCCGCGCAGGCCATGGCCACGGTGCGGCCCGACGACCTGCACCGCGCCGTCACCAACCTGGTGGAAAATGCCATGAGGTTCGGCGCCGAAGCGACGATCCGCCTGCGCGTTACGGCCGACCATTTTACCATCGACGTCGAGGACGACGGCCCCGGCATCTCGGACGCGCACAAGCAGGACATGCTGGAGCCGTTCGTACGCGGCGACGAGGCCCGCAACATGGACGACGCGACGGGCTTCGGCCTCGGCCTTTCGATCACCAACGCCATCGTGCGCGCGCATGGCGGAACGCTGTCGCTGCAAGACCGGCAACCGCACGGCCTGATCGTTCGGCTGCGGTTGCCGGTTCGCCAGCAGGGCAAGCGCCGGGCGGCTTGAGCCGTCGGCAGGCCTAAGCCACCGCCTCAGGCCGCTAATGCATCCGGATCGGCCTGCTCGTAGATCGCCACCGCCTCGAAGCGGTAGTCGCAGGCGCGGCAGAACCAGAGAAAGGATGTGCGGCCCGGGCTGCTCTCGACCCAGTCGGGCCGCGGTATGGGCTTGCCGCACTGCGCACAGGGATTGCCGCGGGGCAGCGTGCTGAAATCGAGTTGAGCCATGGCGCATCTCCCATTGTAACGTCCTGCAGGCGAACTTTCGCCGCGACGCTTCTTGTTGATCGATGAACGGATAAGGCTGCTGAATGAGTCAGGGCTACTGTCAAAACCGACTCTACAAACGGGCACGCTTTTACACGCTCCTCGGCGAGTCTGCACGATATACGTGCACGATTCATGCGCGTCGGCATGACGCAGGTGAAGATCGCGACCGGAACAAAAGCAATTGAAGATTGCATGGCTGGCCCGCGCACGCCGTTAACGATTGCGTCCGGCGCAAGGCAATGCGCCGCGGTATCGCCGGTTTTCTGCCACATCTGCGCCTGCTCGCGGAACTAACCCCGCAGCCGGCCATTACCCTTCATTGTCCGAGATCGTTTTGATGAAAAGTTTCCCGACCTTCGCCTGTGCCGCCGTTCTCGCGCTTGCGGCTTCCCCCGACGCGATGGCGCAGAGTCGCGCGCAGTACGAGAGCATGGTCGCCAGCCACGCCCGCGCCAACAACGTGCCGGAAGCGCTGGTGCATCGCGTGATCGTGCGCGAGAGCAAGTATCATGCGGGGCTGGTCGGGCGCGGCGGCACATCGGGCTGATGCAGATCAAGCTGCCGACCGCGCGCGGCATGGGCTACACCGGCGATGCCGCCGGCCTGCGCGATCCCGACACCAATCTCAACTGGGGCGTCAAATATCTCGCCGGCGCCTACCGCGCCGCCAATGGCGACCACAACCGCGCCGTGCGGTATTACGCCAGCGGCTATTATTATGCCGCCAAGCGCCAGCGGCAGAACAAGCCGCTGGACATCACCCCGGCGCTCGCCAGCAGCAGCGCGCCGAAGATCGTCGCAGCGCCGAAGAAGCCGGCGGATTCCAACGCGCTGCAGACGACGAAATAGCTGGCCCCTGCCAACGGGACCATGGTGCGGCGCTCCGCGCGACGCAGCATCCCGCGAATGCGGTGCAGTTCCCCGCCACGCGCGTTGACACGCCGCGCCAACGCCCTACATTAGACCCGTTCCGAGGGGTGCTCCGACGAGGAGCTGAGATACCGCACGCTTGGGCCGCCTGCCTGTTCGAGGCAAAGGTCCGGGACCGCGGTGACCCTTTGAACCTGATCCGGGTCATGCCGGCGAAGGGACAGGGATGTACCAGAAGTCAGTCTTGCGGGGCGATTCCCCCGTTTCCATCATCGGCGCGGGCATTGCCGGCGCCTGGCAGGCGTTGCTGTTCACACAGGCCGGCCGCGCCGTAACCTTATACGAGCGCAGTGACGCCGCGATGACGCTTTCCACCAGCCACTGGGCCGGCGGCATGCTCGCCCCCGGCTGCGAGGCGGAGACGTCGGAGCCGGTGATCGGCCGGCTCGGCCTCCGCTCGCTCGAGCTCTGGCGCACGCATTTTCCGGACACCCCGTTCAACGGCTCGCTGGTGGTGGCGCATGCGCGCGACCGCGCCGATTTCGAGCGCTTTGCGCGGTTGACCACCGGCCACCGCCGCCTCGACGCGCAGGGGCTGCGCGAGCTCGAACCGTCGCTGGAGGGCCGTTTCCGCGACGGGTTGTTCTACCCCGACGAGGCGCATGTCGAGCCGCGAAAGGTGCTGCCCGAACTGCACGCGCGCATTGCGGCCGCCGGCGGCACGGTCAAGTTCGATTGCGACGTCGATGCGCGGGATCTCGACGGCATCGTGATCGACTGCCGCGGGCTTGCGGCGCGCGACACGCAGCCGGAGCTGCGCGGCGTCAAGGGCGAGATGATCGTCGTCCAGAGCCGCGAGGTCGAACTGTCGCGCCCGCTGCGGCTGATTCATCCGCGCTGGCCGCTGTATGTGATCCCGCGCGGCGACGGCAAGTTCATGCTGGGCGCGACCTCGATCGAGGCCGAGGACACCGGCGTCAGCGTCCGCTCGGCGCTGGAACTGCTGGGCGCCGCCTATGCCGTGCATCCGGCGTTCGCCGAAGCCCGCATCCTCGAATTCGGCTCGGGCCTGCGCCCGGCCTTTCCCGACAATCTGCCGCGGATCACGGTGCACGACGACAACATCGCCGTGAACGGACTCTACCGCCACGGCTTTCTGCTGGCGCCCGCGCTGGCCGAGCTGACGCTGGCCTATGTGCAGCGCGGCGCGATCGACAATGAGGTGATGCGATGCGTGTGACGGTCAATGGCGAGGCGCGGGAGATCACTTCCTCGCGCGTCGACGCCCTGCTCGCCGAGCTCGACTACGAAGGCACGCATTTTGCGATCGCGCTGAATTACGACGTGGTGCCGAAAGCCCGATGGGCCGAAACCGCGCTGAAGGCCGGCGACGAGATCGAGATCATCACGCCGCGGCAGGGAGGGTGATGGTGATGAGTGCTTGTCGGCTTGCCCGTCATTCCCAGGCGCGCTTCAGCGCGAACCCGGAATCTCGCGCATACAGCCGCGAACTTCACGTCGAGATTCCGGATCGGTCCGCGTTGCGGACCGTCCGGAATGACGGAGAATGCTGATGTTGAACTTCTACGGCAAGACCTTCTCTTCCCGCCTCCTGATCGGCACGGCGCTGTATCCCTCGCCCGCGATCATGCAGGACGCGATCCGAGCGTCCGGCGCCGGCATCGTCACCGTGTCGCTGCGGCGGGAGGCCGCCGGCGGCAAGACCGGCGACGCGTTCTGGTCGCTGATCCGCGAGCTCGGCGTCACCGTGCTGCCGAACACCGCCGGCTGCCGCAGCGTGCGCGAGGCGGTGACCACCGCAAAGCTGGCGCGCGAATTGTTCTCCACGCCCTGGATCAAGCTGGAGGTGATCGCCGACAACGACACGCTGCAGCCGGACGTGGTCGGCCTGGTCGAAGCCGCAGATATCCTGATCAAGGACGGCTTTGAAGTGTTCCCCTATTGCACCGAGGATCTGTCGGTGGCGATGCGGCTGGTCGATGCCGGCTGCAAGGTGGTGATGCCATGGGCCGCACCGATCGGCAGCGCCAAGGGCATCACCAACCGCGACGCGCTGAAACTGATGCGCGAACGCCTGCCGGACATCACGCTGGTGGTCGACGCCGGCCTCGGCGCGCCCTCGCATGCCGCGCATGCGCTCGAACTCGGCTACGACGCCGTGCTGCTCAACACGGCGGTGGCCAAGGCCGCCGACCCCGTGGCGATGGCCAATGCGTTTCGGCTCGGCGTCGAAGCCGGCCGCACCGCCTACGAGGCCGGGCTGATGGAAGCCCGCGACTTCGCCTCGCCCTCCACCCCTGTGATCGGGACCCCGTTCTGGCATGCCGTATCCTGACAAGTTCTATCCCGTCGTCGACAGCGTCGCCTGGGTGGCGCGGCTCGCCCTGCTCGGCGTCGGCACCATCCAGTTGCGCGCGAAGGAGCTGAACGATTCCGAAGCGCTGCAGATCGTCACCGACGCCCTTGAAGTCATCAAGGGCACCGACGCCAAACTCGTGGTCAACGACTACTGGCGCGCGGCGATCGTCGCCGGCGCAAAGCATCTGCATCTCGGCCAGGAAGACCTCGTCGACGCCGACCTCGGCGAAATCCGCAAAGCGGGATTGACGCTCGGCATCTCCACCCATGACGATGCTGAACTGGCCACCGCGCTGGCGGCGAAGCCGGACTACATCGCGCTCGGCCCGATCTTCCCGACCACGCTGAAGGCGATGCGCTTCGCCCCGCAGGGCATTCCGAAAATCACCGAGTGGAAAAAGCGCATCGGCAACCTCCCGCTGGTCGCGATCGGCGGCATCAAGTTCGAACAGGCGGCGGAGATCTTTGCCGCCGGCGCCGACTCCATCGCTGTCGTCAGCGACGTCACCCAGAACGCCGACCCCGATGCACGGGTGCGGCAGTGGCTGGGCCAGAGCGCGGAGGCCGCGTGATGCGACGGTCTCTCCAGTGCACCGCAGCAGGGAGGACGACGTGAACGCGATCACTCTCCTCCCGTCGTCCCGGCGAAGGCCAGGGCTATCGCATATGGCGCTGCACGTATGGAGGAGGAGTTTTTTTGTCGTCATGGCCGGGCTCGTCCCGGCCATCCACGTCCTCGCTTCTGACGCCAAGGACGCGGATGCCCGGGACAAGCCCGGGCATGACGGTGAGTTACCGAAGGCAACTTCGTCCCCATGCGATAGCCCTGGCCTTCGCCGGGACGACGATGTGGCGAACGTTTCTCGCTCAGCGACGCCAACGAATTAGAACAAGGAGGATCCCCATGAACATCCGCTCCAACCCCGACACCACGCTGCCCGCCGTCACCACCGGCCCGCTCGCCTCCTCGCGCAAAATTTTTGCGATCCCCGACGCCGCGCCCGACCTGCGCGTGCCCTTGCGCGAGATCATCCTGAGCGAAGCCGCTGGCGAACCGAACCTGCCGGTCTACGACACCTCCGGCCCCTACACCGATCCCTCCGTCGTGATCGACGTCAACGCCGGCCTGCCCCGCAACCGCCTCGCCTGGGTGAAGGAGCGCGGCGGTGTCGAGGAATATGAGGGCCGCGCCATCAAGCCGGAGGACAACGGCAATGTCGGCGCCTCCCACGCCGCAAAAGCCTTCACCGCGCACCACAAGCCGCTGCGCGGCCTCGACGGCCACAAGATCACCCAGCTCGAATTCGCCCGCGCCGGCATCATCACCAAGGAAATGATCTACGTCGCCGAGCGCGAAAACCTCGGCCGCAAGCAACAGCTCGACCGCGCCGAAGCGGCGCTGGCCGACGGCGAAAGCTTTGGCGCGGAAATTCCCGCCTTCATCACCCCGGAGTTCGTGCGATCAGAAATCGCACGCGGTCGCGCCATCATCCCCTGCAACATCAATCACGCCGAACTTGAGCCGATGATCATCGGCCGCAATTTCCTCACCAAGATCAACGCCAATATCGGCAACTCCGCCGTGACGTCGTCGGTCGAGGAAGAAGTCGACAAGATGGTGTGGGCGATCCGCTGGGGCGCCGACACCGTCATGGACCTCTCCACCGGCCGCAACATCCACACCACCCGGGAATGGATTCTGCGCAACGCGCCGATCCCGATCGGCACCGTTCCGATTTATCAGGCGCTGGAGAAGTGCGACGGCGATCCGGTCAAGCTGACCTGGGAGCTCTACAAGGACACGCTGATCGAGCAGTGCGAACAGGGCGTCGATTATTTCACGATCCACGCCGGCGTGCGCCTGCCCTACATCCACCTCACCGCCAACCGCGTCACCGGCATCGTCTCGCGCGGCGGCTCGATCATGGCGAAGTGGTGCCTGGCGCATCACAAGGAGAGCTTCCTCTACACCCACTTCGACGAGATCTGCGAGCTCATGCGCAAGTATGACGTCTCGTTCTCGCTCGGCGACGGCCTGCGCCCCGGCTCGATCGCCGACGCCAACGACCGCGCGCAGTTCGCCGAACTGGAGACGCTCGGCGAGTTGACCAAGATCGCGTGGGACAAGGGCTGCCAGGTGATGATCGAAGGCCCCGGCCACGTGCCGATGCACAAGATCAAGATCAACATGGACAAGCAGCTCAAGGAGTGCGGCGAAGCCCCGTTCTACACGCTCGGGCCGCTGACGACAGATATCGCGCCGGGCTACGACCACATCACGTCAGGCATCGGCGCCGCCATGATCGGCTGGTTCGGCTGCGCCATGCTCTGCTACGTCACCCCGAAGGAGCATCTCGGCCTGCCCGATCGCAACGACGTCAAGACCGGCGTCATCACCTACAAGATCGCCGCTCATGCCAGCGATCTCGCCAAGGGCCACCCCGCCGCGCAACTGCGCGACGACGCCCTCTCCCGCGCGCGGTTCGACTTCCGCTGGACCGACCAGTTCAACCTCGGCCTCGATCCGGACACGGCCAAGAACTTTCACGACGAAACGCTGCCGAAGGAAGCCCACAAGGTCGCGCATTTCTGCTCGATGTGCGGGCCGAAATTCTGCTCGATGAAGATCACGCAGGATGTGCGGGATTACGCGGCGACGCTGAATGATCCGGCGGGGGTTGGGATGTCGGTGAGCGGCACCATCGAGGATGGCATGGCGTCGATGTCAAAGAAGTTCAAGGAGATGGGCAGCAGCGTGTATCTGGATGCGGAGAAGGTGAAGGAGAGTAATCGGGTGTTGTGAAGGCTGCGCACGCATCCTGAACGCGATGACCGACAGTCTAACCGGTGTCTGGGACGGCACCTTTGTTCAGAAGCAGGTTGGAATGGTCACGTTTCTGGCGACGCTCGTCGAATCCGGCGGCGCGCTCGCAGGAACCGTGACCGAACCCTGCACGGTGCTCGGCTGCCCCGTGAGCACCCACAACGCTTCGATTGCGGGTCATCGATCCGGCAGCACTGTCTCGTTCATCAAGCGTTACGAGCCGCCCGGCTACGGTTACAGCACCGTCTCCTATGAGGGCACGGTCAATGCCGAGGCGACGGAAATCGATGGACGCTGGAAGCTGCCAGGCACGGCGACGTCGGGAACGTTCCTGATGGTGCGATCGAGCAAGCCTGCGGAAGCGGTTGTGGTCGAAGAACGGGCGAAGGAGCCGGCCCGGTAGCGGGTAGCAAGCGTAGCGAGCAGCAAGCTTAGCCCGGATGAGCGCAGCGACATCCGGGGCTCACATCCTCCCGCATATCGCAAGAGCTCATGCGGGCTACAAGCAGCTACAAAATGTTTCGCCCTGTGCTACCCAGGCGGCGCCGCTAATCCTCGAACATCTCTTTGAACAGCCGCTTCGCGCGATCCAGCCCTTCGTTAGTGAATGCTACCGACTTGACCTTGCCGACCGGGTTATCGATCATTCCCTTTTCGTGCAGTCGACCGAGGACGCCCCAGTCGAAGCCTTTCCAGGCGCGGTACCCGTCATGCAGTGTGAGATAAAGCAGGGCCAGTGCCGTATCGTCGAGCTTGTCCTTGTTGATTGCCATCTCGAACCTCCCGTCGCGCGGTATTCACCATACTTTAATCGGGCCTGGACGCGCAGCAATCGCGACGGCGCTTGAGTCCCCCGAATATTTCAAACCCAAGGCAAATCACTTCTGATTTTCCGAAATCACGTCAACCCCTCCCCGCAAAAATATTCCGCTTCCTTATCTCCCCAAATCACCCGCATAACTCCGCCCGTCCCGCCCGATGAGGGGCGCTCGCGAACGTCACGAACGCGCGGCGGGATGCGGTGGACGCTGACGGCGTGACAGACGTGCGCGCCGGAGGTGTACGGTGAAGTCGTGTGGTCCTGATGTCGCGGTGCTGGCATCAAGTCGGCGGGAGGCGAAAGTCTTTCGCGGATGACGGAGGCAAAAGAGCCGTTCTCCGGGGAGAGCACGAGATAAGCCGTCGAGCCATTGCGCAGGGAAGGCCGGGATGCTCCGCCTGTACCTGTATGCTCGTGTGCAAGTTCTTGCCATTGCGCAAACGGCACGCGGGACCGCGGGTGCGGGAAGCACCCGGTCTTTCCTGCGCCCTCCGGTTTCGGGAGGGACAACGACGATGCACAACTCGGGCTGAAGATGTCGCGAGATCGCAGACGCATATTCAGGTGTCATCCCCGCGAACGCGGGGATTCAGTATTCCAGAGGCAGTCGTGATTGGACCGAGAAGCCGCAGCGTACTGGATCCCCGCGTTCGCGGGGATGACACCGGAGTGAGGGGCGGCTATGTCGGCTCATGCGGGCGAAGTCGGAGGAAGAAACCGGCACCCCCACAACCAAAAGCCGCGGCTCGATTCCGGATCAATCGCTTATCGCCATATGCGGATTTGAAATCGAAACGACCAGGCCACATCCCTGCACTTTTTTTCCGGTCCGTCCGGTATTGCGGTGCAGCCGACTTATTTTCGACGCAGAGAGGACATCCGTTAGGGCTGGACTGGCGGAGTAGACGAAAGATCAAGTCCGTGGGGAAGACGCAGCGTGGGTGAACTTCTGGGTTCGATTGCCCTCACTCTGATCGTGATTGCCGTGATTGCCGGCACATGGGCGTTAATATCCACGCTGCTGCGCAAGGGCGTGACGGCGCTGTTCGGCTACGACCGGGTCTGCGTGCAGCAATACGAGACTCTGCTGCTGTACCGCAACGGCCGCTTCGACCGCGCGCTGCCGCCCGGGCGGCACCGCGTCCGCTCCGGCATCAGGCAGATCGCGCGGATCGACCGCCGGCCGGAAATCTTCCGGCTCAGCCAGGGCACGGTATCGACCGACCGGTTCGCGCTGAACCTGACCTATGTGGTGCGCACCCAGATCGTCGATCCCCGCACCACCTTCGAGAGCACGCAGAACTATCGCGACGAAATCTGCATGCGCCTGCAATCGGTGGTGAAGGCGATGTGCAGCCGCAAGACGCGGCTGGAAATCCAGGCCGACCACCAGGCGTTCGGCAACAGCGTGCAGAAGGCGGCGAGCCAGGTGTTCCGCTCGATCGGCTGCGAATGCCTGACCTTCGAGCTGATGCAGGTGGATATCGCCGGGCCCGCGATCGAGCTCGACGCCAAGCGCGCCGGCGTCGCGGCGCAAGGGACAGGCAGCGGGCCGGTGGGTGTGCCGGTCAGCGTGGTGGCCAAGGCGTGATCGCGGCGCGGTGATCCTGTGATCCCCTTGGGGCCGGAACGGGCCCGCGCAGCTCGTCTGCGCAAGCCGAATGGCTTTCGCCATTGCGAAAATGACCGCGATGCACACCTAATCCTTACCAGCCATTCATCCGGATACCCCAGACATGAGCCCAACCAGACTGTTCGAGCCCTTCAAGCTCGGCCCGATCACCCTGCCCAACCGCCTCGTGATGGCGCCGCTGACCCGCAACCGCGCCGTGCCGTCAAGCTTCGTGCCGAGCCCGCTGGCGGTCGACTATTACGGCCAGCGCGCCTCCGCCGGGCTCTTGATCACCGAAGCCAGCCAGGTCTCGCAGCAGGGCCAGGGCTACCAGGATACGCCCGGCATCTATTCGAAGGAGCAGGTCGAAGGCTGGCGCAAGGTCACCGACCGCGTGCACGAAAAAGGCGGCCGCATCTTCATCCAGCTCTGGCATGTCGGCCGCATCTCGCACGATTCGCTGCAGCCCGGTGGCGGCAAGCCGGTGGCGCCGTCGGCGATCCGCGCCAAGGGCAAGACGTTCGTGAACGGCACCTTCACCGAGATCTCCGAACCCCGCGCGCTGGAGCTGTCGGAAATTCCAGGCATCATCGACGATTTCAAGCGCGCCACCGAGAATGCACTGGCCGCCGGGTTCGACGGCGTCGAGGTCCACGGCGCCAACGGCTACCTGCTCGATCAATTTGCAAAAGACGGCACCAACAAGCGCACCGATGCCTATGGCGGCTCGATCGAGAACCGCGCAAAACTGATGCTGGAAGTGTCGAAGGCGGCGGCCGCCGTCGCCGGCCCCGATCGCACCGGCATCCGCATCTCGCCGGTGACGCCGGCCAATGATGTCTCCGATAGCAACCCGCAGCCGCTGTTCGACTACATCGTGGACCAGCTCGACGCGATGAAGCTCGTCTACATTCACGTCATCGAAGGCGCCACCGGCGGCCCGCGCGACAACGCGCCGTTCGACTATGCGAGCCTGCGCAAGCGCTCCAAGCAGGCCTACATGGCCAATAACGGCTACGACGCCGCGCTCGCCAGCAAGGTGCTGGACGCCAATGCGGCCGACCTGATCGCGTTCGGCAAGCTGTTCATCTCGAATCCCGACCTGGTCGAGCGGCTGAAGAAGGGCGCGCCGCTGAACGAGTGGGACAAGAACACCTTCTACGGCGGCGGCGCGAAAGGCTACACGGATTACCCAACACTCGCGGAGGCGCAGGCCGCGGAGTGAACCGCGCCCCCTCCAATTCTCCGTCATGCCCGGGCTTGTCCCGGGCATCCACGTCCTTGGCGTCAGAAGCGAGGACGTGGATGGCCGGGACGAGCCCGGCCATGACGAAAAAAACTCCTCCTCAATACGTGCAGCGCTGCACGTCCGATTCCGGGCTCGATGCTTCGCATCGCCCCGGAATGACGGAAAGAAAAAGGCCGGGATCGCTCCCGGCCCTTGGTTTGCATCACGCGTTATCGCGTCGCCTACTTCGCTTCCGCCCGCTTCGGCGGCGTCGCCGGCCACGACTTCACCAGCGTGTCGTAGTCGACCGTCTCGCCCTTCGGCTTTTCATTGGCGAGCTTGCGCTGCGGCGCGACGTTGCCGTCCTTTTCGGACTTCGCGAACCAGAACTCCGCGGTCTCCTTTTTGTTCAGCTTCGGCCCGCAGGCACCCTGCACGCCGGATTTCTCCAGACGCTCGAGCACAGAGTCCTGCGCCGCGGCCAGCGCATCCATCGCGGCTTGCGGCGTCTTCGCACCGGACGACGCATCGCCGATGTTCTGCCACCACAATTGCGCGAGCTTCGGATAGTCAGGCACGTTGTTGCCGGTCGGGGTCCACTGCACGCGCGCGGGCGAGCGGTAGAACTCGATCAGGCCGCCGAGCTTCGGCGCGCGTTCCGTAAACGACTTGTCCCAGATGTCGGATTCACGCACGAAGGTGAGGCCGACATGGCTCTTTTTCAACGACACCGTCTTGGAGTTGATGAACTGCAGATAGAGCCAGGCCGCCTTGCGGCGATCCGGCGGGGTCGACTTCAGCAGCGTCGCGGAGCCGGCGTCCTGATAGCCGAGCTTCATGCCCTCCTTCCAGTACGAGCCGTGCGGCGACGGCGCCATGCGCCATTTCGGCGTGCCGTCTGCGTTCACGACCGCGATGCCCGGCTTCACCATGTCGGCGGTGAAGGCGGTGTACCAGAAGATCTGCTGGGCGATGTTGCCCTGCGCCGGCACCGGGCCCGCTTCGGAGAAGGTCATGCCCTGCGCCTGCGGCGGGGCATATTTCTTCATCCAGTCGAGATATTTCGCGATCGCATATACCGAGGCGGGGCCGTTGGTGTCGCCGCCGCGCTCGACCGAGGAGCCGACCGGACGGCAGCCTTCCATGCGGATGCCCCATTCGTCGACCGGCTTGCCGTTCGGGATTCCCTTGTCGCCGTTGCCGGCCATCGACAGCCAGGCGTCGGTGAAGCGCCAGCCGAGCGAGGGATCCTTTTTGCCATAGTCCATGTGGCCATAGACCTTGACGCCGTTGATCTCCTTGACGTCGTTGGTGAAGAACTCGGCGATGTCCTCATAGGCCGACCAGTTCACGGGCACGCCGAGCTCGTAGCCGTACTTGGCCTTGAACTTCGCCTTGTAGTCCGGATTGGAGAACCAGTCGTAGCGGAACCAGTACAGGTTCGCGAACTGCTGGTCGGGCAGCTGATAGAGCTTGCCGTCCGGACCCGTGGTGAAGGATTTTCCGATGAAGTCGTTGACGTCGAGCATCGGATTGGTGACGTCCTTGCCCTCGCCGGTCATGTAGTCCGACAGCACGACCGTCTGGTTGTAACGGAAGTGCGTTCCGATCAGGTCGGAGTCGTTGATCCAGCCGTCATAGACGTTCTTGCCGGACTGCATCTGGGTCTGCAGCTTTTCGACGACGTCGCCCTCCTGGATCAGGTCGTGCTTGACCTTGATGCCGGTGATCTCCGTGAAGGCCTTGGCCAGCGTCCGCGCTTCATACTCGTGCGTCGTGATCGTCTCCGACACGACGTTGATCTCCATGCCCTTGAAGGGGGCTGCGGCCTTTTCGAACCACTGCAGCTCCTTCATCTGATCGGCCTTCGACAGCGTCGAGGGCTGGAATTCGCTGTCGATCCAGCGTTGATTGACGGCGTCGTCGGCGCGCGCGGGCGCGGCAACGGTCACGGAAGAGGCGATCAGCGCGGCCGCGCTGGTCATCGTCAGAAAACTCTCCCTGGTGAGCGGACTTCCTCTCAAGCGTCGCATGTTGGTTCCTCCGGTTGCAGCGATAGACACTGTTTCAGGCCCGGGTTGATCCCGGGTCTGTCTCTTCCACTCCTCAGACGGTGCGAAACACCGCAACGGCCGAGACAAGCGAAATCAGGGTTGCGAGCCACAGGCTCGATATTTCGACGCCCTCCTCCCCGACCGGCAGCGTGGCGATCGGATCGGTGCCGACGAAGGCGATCCACAGCAGATGAATGACGGCAGCGAGCACCAGCGAGATGAAAAGCCGGTCGCCGCGCGTGGTCGGAATGCGCAGCACGCCGATGCGCTCGGCCTCGGGATGGGCGGCGGCAAGCCAGGTCATGGCGCCCAATGTCAGCGCCAGCGTCACGAAGAAGATCGCGGTCGGCAGCGTCCACGCCATCCATGCGATGTGTTCCATGGCTACACCCTGCCCAACGCAAAACCGCGCGCGATGTAATTGCGGACGAACCAGATCACCAAAGCGCCTGGAATGATCGTGAGCACGCCGGCCGCCGCCAGCAGGCCCCAATCCATGCCGGCAGCGGAGACCGTGCGCGTCATGATCGCCGAAATCGGCTTGGCGTTGACGGACGTCAGCGTGCGCGCCAGCAGCAGCTCGACCCAGGAGAACATGAAGCAAAAGAACGCGGCGACGCCGATGCCGCTCGCGATCAACGGCACCAGAATCTTGACGAAGAAGCGCGGGAACGAATAGCCGTCGAGGAACGCGGTCTCGTCGATCTCGCGCGGCACGCCGGAGACGAAGCCTTCGAGGATCCACACCGCCAGCGGGACATTGAAGATGCAATGCGCCAGCGCCACGGCCCAGGGCGTATCGAACAAATTGATCGCCGAATAGAGATTGAAGAACGGCAGCGCGAACACCGCCGCCGGCGCCATCCGGTTCGACAGCAGCCAGAAGAACAGATGCTTGTCGCCAAGAAACCGATAGCGCGAGAACGCGTAGGCCGCCGGCAGCGCCACGGCGATCGAGATCACGGTGTTGATCAGCACGTAGGTCAGCGAGTTGATGTAGCCGGAGTACCAGCTCTCGTCGGTGAAGATGCGCTTGTAGTTCTCCAGCGTCGGCTGGTGCGGCCACAGCGTCATCGTGGTGACGATCTCGGTATTGGTCTTGAAGCTCATGTTGACGAGCCAGTAGATCGGCAACAGCAGGAAGATCAGGAACGCCACCATGATGATGCGGCGGCCGGGAATCGTGCTCATGACGCGGCTCCCTGCTTATCGGGGCGCTCGGCCCCCGCATTGGTCATGACCGTGTAGAACACCCAGCACACGATCAGGATGATGAGGTTATAGACCAGCGACAGCGCCGCCGCCTTGCCGAGATCGAACTGTCCGAGCGCGATCTTCACGAGTTCGATCGAAACGAAGGTGGTGGAGTTGCCGGGGCCGCCGCCGGTCACCACGAACGGCTCGGTGTAGATCATAAAGCTGTCCATGAAGCGCAAAAGCACCGCGATCAGCAGCACGCGATGCATCTTCGGCAGCTGGATCGCCTTGAACACCGCCCAGCGCGAGGCGCCGTCGATCTGCGCCGCCTGGTAATAGGCGTCGGGGATCGATTTCAGACCGGCGTAGCACAACAACGCGACGAGGCTGGTCCAGTGCCAGACGTCCATCACGATGACGGTGGCCCAGGCGTCAAACTCGTTGGACACATAGTTGTAGTCGAAGCCGAGGCTGTTCAGCGTGTAGCCAAGCAGGCCGATGTCGGGGCGGCCAAAGATCTGCCAGATGGTGCCGACCACGTTCCACGGAATCAGCAGCGGCAGCGCGAGGATCACGAGACAGGCGGCGACCGTCCAACCCTGGCGCGGCATCGACAGCGCCACCACGATGCCGAGCGGCACCTCGATCGCGAGGATGATCGCCGAGAACAGCAGGTTGCGGCCAAGCGAGGCGAGGAAGCGCCCGCCGAGATCGGTGGAGGGATCGAGCAGCTCCTTGAACCAGCCGACGCCGTTCCAGAAGAACTGGTTGTTACCGAAGGTATCCTGCATCGAATAGTTCACGACCGTCATCAGCGGCAGGATCGCGGAGAACGCGACCACCAGAAACACCGGCAGCACCAGGAACCAGGCCTTCTGGTTGACCGTCTTGTCCATCAGGACACCCCCTCGACCAGACGGCTGTTGGCATAGACGTGAACACGCGCGGGGTCGAACACCAGCCCGACATTGTTGTCAGGGATGGAAAACCCCGGCGGCACACGCGCGGCCAATTTGGCATCGCCGACACGTACGCGGGCAAAGCGGACGCGGCCAAGATCGTCGATGCGCTCAATCGTGGCCGACAGCAGTCCCGGAGCAGGAGCCGCGACATGGACGAATTCGGGCCGCACGCCGATCTCGATGTTGGCACCCGACGGCAGCGCGCTGTAGTTCCGTTGCAGCCCGATGACGTGGCCGTCGATCTGCGCCTGCTGTCCGCTCACCTTGGCCGGAACGATGTTCATGCCGGGCGAGCCGATGAAATAGCCGACGAAGGTATGCTCGGGCTTGTCGAACAGTTCGGCCGGGGTTCCGCTCTGCACCACGCGGCCGTCATGCATGACGACGACGGTATCGGCAAAGGTCAGCGCCTCGGTCTGGTCATGGGTGACATAGATCATCGTGAGATCAAGCTCGCGATGCAGCGCCTTCAGTTTCGAGCGCAGCTGCCATTTCAGTTCGGGATCGATTACCGTCAGCGGCTCGTCGAACAAAATGGCGGCGACGTCGGAGCGGACGAGGCCGCGGCCCAGCGAGATCTTCTGCTTGGCGTCGGCGGTCAACCGCGTCGCCTTGCGGCCGAGCCAGGGCGTGAGATCGAGCAGATCGGCGATCTGCTTCACCCTTGCCTCGACTTCCGCTTTCGGCACGCCGCGATTCCTGAGGGGGAATGCGAGGTTCTCGCCCACCGTCATGGTGTCGTAGATCACCGGAAACTGGAACACCTGCGCGATGTTGCGCTTCTGCGTCGACAGCGGCGTGATGTCGGCGCCGTCGAACAGGATTTTTCCGCGCGACGGTGTCACGATGCCGGAAATCAGGTTCAAGAGCGTGGTCTTGCCGCAGCCGGAAGGCCCGAGCAGCGCATAGGCGCCGCCCTGCCGCCACGTCATGGTTACCGGCTTGAGCGCAAAGGATTCGGGCGCGGCATCGTTGCCGGTGTAGGAGTGCGCGAGATCGACGAGGTCAATGCGGGCCATGTCGCATCTCCTCACGGTTTACCGGGTGCAGCAACCAAACGGTCCGCCGCATCAAACACGAAGACGTTGTCGGGATCGAGCACAGCATCGAGCAGATAGCCGGGCTCGTATTCGTGCACGCCTGGCAGCACCGCGACCCAATTCGAGGCGTCGCAGCTGAGATGCACGAAACTTTCCGAACCCGTGATCTCGGTCACCGTAACGGTGGCATGAAACGCATGGCGGCCGGCGATGCCGTTGGCGACTTCGAGCTGGTGGGCGCGAAAGCCGACGCGGTATGGGCCGTCCGACAGCGCGGCGTAGAGTCCGGTGGCCGGCGCCTCGATGCCGCCGGCATATTGCACCGCGCCGTTTTTTTTCTCGATGCCGACGATGTTGAGCGGCGGATCGGAGAACACCTGCGCCACGCGCAGCGTGTCGGGCCGGCGATAGACCTTTGGCGTGCTGCCGGCCTGCAGCACCTGGCCTTCCCACATGCACACGGTGTCGCCGCCGAGCAGCAGCGCTTCCGAAGGCTCCGTCGTGGCGTAAACGAAGATGGCACCGGACGCCTCGAAGATGCGCGGCAGTTCGGCGCG
>CAZSRR010000035.1:0-66710 GCA_964609175.1 uncultured Bradyrhizobium sp. | reverse complement strand
AGAACGCCAACATCGCCGCCGGCGGCGTGCTGCCGATGTGCCAGGACACCGGCACGGCGATCATCATGGGCAAGAAGGGTTGCAACGTCATCACCGACGGCGATGATGAAGCGGCGCTGTCGGAAGGAGCGCGAGACGCCTATCTGCGCCGCAACCTGCGCTATTCGCAGGTCGCGCCGCTTTCGATGTACGAGGAAAAGAACACCGCCAACAACATGCCGGCGCAGTGCGAGATCTACGCCGAGGGCGATGATGCCTACAAGTTCATGTTCATGGCGAAAGGCGGCGGAAGCGCCAACAAGAGCTTTCTGTTCCAGGCGACGCCCGCCGTGCTGACCAAGGAACGTCTGCTGGCGTTTCTCAAGGAGAAGGTGCTGACGCTCGGCACCGCTGCGTGTCCGCCCTATCACCTCGCCATCGTGATCGGCGGCACCTCGGCCGAACTCTGCATGAAGACGGTGAAGCTCGCGTCCGCGCGATATCTCGACGCGCTGCCGACGCAGGGCTCGGCCGACGGCAACGCGTTTCGCGACCTGGAGATGGAGCAGGAAATTCTGAAGATGACGCAGTCGCTCGGCGTCGGCGCGCAGTTCGGCGGAAAGTATTTCTGCCACGACGTGCGCGTGATCCGGATGCCGCGCCACGGCGCGTCGCTGCCGATCGGGCTCGGCGTGTCCTGCTCGGCCGACCGCCAGGTGCTCGGCAAAATCACCAAAGATGGCGTCTATCTCGAGGAGCTCGAGCACAATCCGGCACAGTATCTCCCCGAAGTCGAGCAGGCGCTCGGCGGCGAGGTCGTCAAGATCGACCTCGACAAGCCGATGAAAGAAATTCTGGCCACGCTGTCGAAATATCCGATCAAGACCCGCGTCTCGATGACCGGCACCATGATCGTGGCCCGTGACTCCGCCCATTCAAAACTGCGCGAACGGCTGGAGAGGGGCGAGCCGCTGCCGGACTATTTCAAGAACCATCCGGTCTATTACGCCGGCCCCGCCAAGACGCCCGACGGCTACACTTCCGGCGCGTTCGGCCCGACCACCGCGGGACGGATGGATTCCTTCGTCGACCAGTTCCAGGCGGCAGGCGGTTCGATGGTGATGGTGGCGAAGGGCAACCGCGCGGTCGCGGTCCGCGAGGCCTGCAAGAAGTATGGCGGCTTCTATCTCGGCTCGATTGGAGGTGCTGCGGCAAACCTGGCCGAGCACTGCATCAAGAAGGTCGAAGTCGTCGAATATCCCGAACTCGGCATGGAAGCGATCTGGCGCATCGAGGTGGTGGATTTCCCGGCCTTCATCATCGTCGACGACAAGGGCAATGACTTCTTCAAGGAATTGAATCTGGGGTAGCGACAGCAGCATGGTCGAGTGGTTCGAAGACCTGAAGGTCGGCATGCGCTTCAAGAGCGATCCGGTGACGGTGTCGAAGGACGACATCATCCGCTTCGCCAGGGAATACGACCCGCAGCCGTTCCACCTCGACGAGGAGGCGGCCAAGGAGACGATCCTCGGCGGGCTGGCAGCGTCGGGTTGGCATACCGCAGCCATTGCCATGCGGCTCGCGGCGAGCACAAAGCCTTTCGGGCCGCATCCGCTGTTCGGCGCCGGTGTCGACGAGCTCCGCTGGCTTAAACCGGTGCGTCCCGGCGATTCCATCCATCTCGAAGGGGAACTGCTGGAACTGGTGCCTTCCCGATCGAAGCCGCATGGCGTCGCCCGCATCAAATGGACCGCTTATAACCAGCACGGCGAGGCGGTGTATGTTTTCAACCCGATTGCGATCGTGCCAAGCCGGCCGAAGTGAGCGCGCAAACAAGCTGCAGGGCGCTCGGCCTCGACGGATTCCGCAGGGGCTGGGTCGCCGTGCTGCTCGATGGCGACCTTCATGAGATAAGGTTTTGTCGCGACATCGCCCAAGCGCTGTCGATCGGCTTCGATCGCGCCGCGATCGACATTCCCATCGGCATGACCGACGACGGCGAGCGAGCCTGCGACAGGCTCGCACGCGAGCGGCTGCGGCCGCATTCCTCGCGGGTGTTCACCGGGGCGAGGCGCTGGCTGTGGGAGGAATTCTCCGATCCCGACGCAGCCAATCAGGATGCGTTGCGCCGCGGCCAGCAGAGAGTATCGCGCCAGCTCTGGCATCTCGGGCCAAAGATCATGGAAGTCGATAGCTTCGTCCGCGCCAACGGCTCTCGCGATATTCGCGAGGCGCATCCCGAACTGGTGTTCCTGCGCCTGAACGCGGGCATGGCGTTGCCTTCGAAGAAGTCCGAGGCTGGGTTCGAACGTCGCCGCAAGCTGCTGAAGCGGCACGGCATCCGCGATATCGACGAATGGTTGACCGGCGAGCGCATCGGTACCGGCGCCAAAGGCGACGACGTGCTTGACGCCTGCGCCGTTGCGCTTGCCGCGCGCGATGTAGCCGGCCGTATGCCGGAAGGCGAGCCGCCGCGCGATGCTTGCGGCCTGCCAATGCAGATATGGTTTTAGATTTGAGATGAGGGAGCGAGGAGGCGCTGCGGCCTCCGCGCCATTTCAGTTACGCCCGCGATCCGGTGAACGGGAAACTGCCCATCGGGCCGATGCCCATTTCGCCGGTCATGTTGTCGCCGGAAACTTTGCCGGTGAAGGCGAGGGTCAGCGGCATCGGGTTGGTGATGGAGATCTTCCAGGCGACGTCGTCGCCGTTGACGGTGCCGTCGAAGATCTCGCCGGAATTGCCGTCGGCGCCCTGGGTGCCGGTCAACGTGCCGCCCGCGCTTTTCAGCGACAGCGTCGCCTTGCGCTCGCCCATCGGCGTGCTCATGGTGATGTTCCAGTTTCCGTCCACGGCCATCTGTGTCTCCCCGACATTGCTTCCCGGCAAGCCGGAATGGCTTGCGAGATCCGACAAACTGGTCGCCGGTATAGCCCATCTCGCCGGACAAGCCCAACCGTCCCGAGCGTCGTTTTGACGCTATTGTTCAGACGCGCTGGGCGGCGGCGCGAAGCCGGCTGCCGACCAGAACACGAAACGCGATGTATTGAATTGCGAAGGCGGCGATCTTGGCGCCGATCAGCACGACGGTGACGTAGAACGTCCACAGCTTCATGTCGCCGGTCATGGCGACGCCGATCGTGCCGGCGCCGAGCACGAACATCAGCGCGGCCCAGGCGTAGCCGGCGTAGGTGACGTATTCGGGAACGTTCTGAGTCACGATCGGCGGCATGTATCGCAGCATCCAGCCGCGCTTGAGCATTATGAGGCCGATCGCGAAGTGTCCGATGGCAGGCTTGGCCAGCACGAAACGCGGGTCATGAGTGAGTAGTGTCGCGCTGCCGAGCACGATTACGAGCGCGAGGCTCGCCCAGGTCATGTAGCCGAGCTCATTGCCCTTGATCCGCGAATAGATCACCTGGGCGATCGCGCCGGCGATGGCGACGCCGGTCGCCAGCAGCACATTGTCAGTAGCGAGATAGATCGCGAGAAACAGGATGGTGGAGAAAAAGTCGGCTCCCAGTCTGGCAAAGACGTCCTTCATCGGCTTTCTCTCGCTCGATCGTGTTGCGGTGACAGTACTAGTCAGTTGGTGCCGGGCAGGGCGCTTGTGGGTGACGTCGCATATTTGGCCCTGCGATATTGGGGATACCATGTCGTGAAGTAGGCGGCACTGTTGCGGGCGGCGAAGGCGATCGCCAGCCCGGACCACAGCGGCAGGCCCGGCACATAAATCATCAGGACGTTGCCGATCATCATCAGCACGCAGGCGCCAGTCCAGGCCCAGGTGATGACATAAGTGGCCTTCAGGAAGCCGGGCTGCCTGGCGGTCTCTGCATCGACTTCCTCGAGCGCGTATTGCAGCACAAACGGCTTACGGATCATCAGCGAGCCAAGCGAGATCGCGAGCACGCCGACATCGACGGCGAGCTTGATCGCCGATTGGCTTACATGCGGATCGACGAGAGCGACATAGCCGCCGATGCCGGCGAAGACGACGGCGCTGCCGACGCCGAGCATCTTGATCGAGCGGCCGCGCGCGACGTCGATCCAGACGACGGCAAGGCAGATCGCCGCCGACGCGAACAACGCGATCTCGGCCGGGGTCACCAGCATCAGCAGCGCAAAAGCACCGAAGGGGGCGAGGATGAGGAAGATGGTCATGGCGCTCTCAGGGCTATCTTTACATCGTAAAGATAATGTGGAGGCGAAGGTCGGCTGCGTCAAGGAAAATCTTTACAGTGTCAAATTAGCAAGGAGGCGATGAATTTATTCAACTCTGTCAATGCGTTCATTCAAGTTAGTCGCTGGCGGCCGCACGCCACAGGATGGTCAGGGCGCAGGCCAGCAGTAAAACCAGCGTGATCGTGATGCCGAAGACCCGGCCGATGCGGAATTGCAGCGTGTTTGGCGCCGCATACATGCCGAGCGGGTGCAGCAGCCGCGAGACCAGCAGCGAACCCATCAACACATGCACCCACACGGCCGCCAGGCCGGACATTTCCAGCATCGCCACCATCAGCGCGATGATCGGGACGTATTCGATGAAATTGGCATGGGCGCGGATCGCACTGCGCAGTTGAAGGCTTCCATTGTCGCCAAACGCGGCTCGGTCGCGCTGGCGCAGGCGCCCGACCTGACCGGCGAGCACGGTGTAGAGCAGGGCGAGAAGCGCGAGATAGACCGAGGTGATCGAGGGCAGATGCATGGAGCTTCTCCTCTATCAAAGACTGCCATTCCGGGTTCGATGCTATCGCATCGCCCCGGAATGACGCGCAGGTGGCGCTTACGCCGCGCCGACCCAATTGCCGTGAAACCCGTCCGGCACTCGGTGGCCGAGATGCACCAGCGCGACCGGGCCGGCCTCGACATCCTGCGCATTGAACACCGCGAGATCGCTGCGGTTCTCCCGCGCGCGCCAGACGGCCGCGAGCAGCCAGCCGTCGCCCTCGGCGGCATCGGCGCTGCGCTCAACGAATACCGGCTCGGAGATGGTGTCGCCGGCAGGCAGCAGATAATTGCCGAGCCGCTTGCCGTTGCCGTCGACATGCACGATGCCGGACAGCGCGCCGAACATCGGCAGGTCGGGGTTGGCGCAGGCGTACCAGCCATGGCTGCTGGCAAAGCCGGCGCGGCGGTCGTCGATGCGCGGGAATTCGCCGGTGAGATCGTCGAGATAGGTCTGCGTGAAACGGTCGGTGTTGCCTGCGAGGTCGAACGTCCAGCGGCAGTAGCGCGCCCGCGATTTTTCTGGATCGGTCTTTGAACCGTCCGGATGCGGAAACAGCGGTGCTTCCTCGAACTGCATGACGTCGGCGACGATGCGGCTGCCTTCCTCCCACGCATTCATGATGTGGAAGACGTAGCAGCTTTCGGCGCGGAACCAGACGGGATCCTTGCTGGGGCCGTTGCGCTTGATGACGCCTACATAGGCGCCTTTCTCCGGCTCCCAGGCGTAGGGCGGCTGGCCGCGCATTGCACGCTCCATGCTGCCGGTGATCGGGAGGATCGGAAACAGCATGTGGTTCTCGGTCACTATGAAGTCGTGCACCATGCTGGCGTATGGAGACTCGAAGCGATCGAATCGCGTCACCACGCCCTCCGCGTTGACCGAACCAAAGGAGAGCGCGGGGGTGAGGGGGCCAGCGGCATTGTATCCGAAGAACACCATCTCGCCGGTCACGGGATCGATCTTCGGATGCGCCGTGAACGGGCCCTTGATGGCGCCCTTATAGTCGCAATAGCCGAGACGGTTGAGCGTGCCCGGCTCGATCTCGGTCGGCAGATGGCCCTCTTCAAGCGCGAGAAGTTTTCCGCCGTGGAAGATGACGTTGGTGTTGGCGACGCCGGCGTCATCCGTAACGCCTGCCGGTGCGCCCGGCAACTTGCGTCCGAAACCGCCGAACAGCGCGCGGCCGGCATCGTGCTCGGCCAGCCATTTCGGGGTGCGAACCCAGCGGTTGCGGTAGCTGGCGCGGCCGTTCTCCAGATGGAAGGCGTGCAGCATGCCGTCGCCGACGAACCAGTGCGCGCCGGGCGCGTCGAATTGCGGATTGGGACCGTTGCGATAAAGCGTGCCGTTAAGTTCTCGCGGCAATTCGCCGGTCACTTTCAGGAACGGTGCGTCGCATTCCATGGGGATCGGCGCCAGATTGGTCCGGGTCATCTCGGTCTTCGCCTGTTCGAGCATCGCGCGCCTCCTCGGTTTTATCTTTACATCGTAAAGATATTGGTAGGGATGTTCCGGCTGGCCGTCAAGCAAAATCTTTACAGTGTAAAAATTGCAGCTATAAGAATCTCATGACCAGAACATCGCGAGAAACCAGAAAAATACGCACTCCCGTACGGGGCAGGCCGGCAAAACCCGCAAAGGAAAGGCCGGTCAGCCGGCGCCGCCCTCCGGCCGGCGAAACCCCTTATCATCATGGCGACCTGCACGACGCCCTGCTCGCGGCCGCCGAGAGGGTGCTGGAACGCGACGGGCTGGCGGGATTGACGCTGCGCGCTGTGGCGCGCGAGGCCGGCGTGTCGCATGCCGCGCCCACCCATCATTTCGGCGATCTCACCGGATTGTTGAGCGAGCTCGCCGCCATCGGTTTCCGCCGCTTCAACGCGGCCATGATCGCGGCGGGCGAAACCGAAACTCATCCGCTGATGAAGGCGATGGCGCGCGCCAAGGCTTACGTCGCCTATGCGCAGGCTTGCCCGGGCATGTATGGGCTGATGTTCCGCACCGAGCGGCTCGATATGTCCAGGCCGTCGCTGCACGAGGCGGCGATGGCGTCATTCGCGGGTCTGGCGAGCGCGATCGGCGCAGGACGCAACGAAAAGCTGACCGGCGACCCGCTGGAAAGGCTGTCGCTCGACCAGGCCGCCGCGATCGCCCGCGCATGGTCGCTGGTGCATGGCTTCACCACGCTGCTGCTCGACGGCAGGCTGGAGGACATTCTACGCCGGTTGCCCGAGGGACTCGGGGTCGATCAGCTCCTGGATGCCATGCTGCGCTCGACGGTACAGCGGCCGCCCGAGTTGACGTAAGAACGGAAACTCCCGCCAGACTTCGGCGTTGAGCCTGCATGGCAAAGACATCGCGCGTTCCCTGGAAACGATCGAACCCGCGCAAACGCGCAGGAAAGAAATCTAGACATTTGACGTCTACGCAGAAGTCGGCTGCGAAAGCGCGGGCGCGCCGTGCCGGGCGTCGGTATCCCAACCTCGTGGACAATATGCGCTCGGTATCGAAGGGGTCAAAGAAGTCAGCCAAGAAGCGCCCGGCCAAGAAGACCGCGGCCAGGAAAGCAGCAAGGAAAACGCCGAAGAAGTCTTCCCGGAAAGCCGCCCGGAAGCACCCGGCGAACGCGAAGAAGGCCCCTCAGAAAGATCCAAAGGGCGGGCTCACCGCCGCCGGCCGCGCGGCGTTCGCACGGCAGGATGGCGCCCATCTCCGGCCGGGGGTAACGAAACCGATGTCAGAGATGACGCCGCAGGACATGCGTCGCAAGGGTAGTTGGGCGGTAAGGTTCTACGGCCGCAAGAAGCTGCCGCCGCTGGTGGACGATCGGGGCAGGCCGACGCGGCATGCGCTGTCAGCCCACGCCTGGGGCGAACCAGTCCCCCGAACGGTCGCTGCCGCGCGGCGCATCGCCGCCAAGGGCGAACGGCTGCTGCAGCGCTATCGGCGGATCAAGGAGAAGACCTGACGCCTCGACGAGCCAGTTCAGCAGCCCCTGCAAATCCTGGTTTGTCGCGCCAGTCTCGCATCCGCTTCCGCGTCTTCGTTGGGTCTCCGTTCCCAGTCGTTGTACCGCGCCTTTGCTTCCGATTGGGGTGTGGCGCCGTTCAGCGGGCCGAGGATGATCTCGCGGTTACGGGCGACCTTGCGCTTCGCCGGCCGCGCTTCCTCTCCGGGCGCGACGTTTTCGGCCGGCGGTTCGCCCAAGCCGTCCCAGGCGATCGGCCCGCCGGCGGTCGGCGTCGCACACCCGGTGCCGGAGGCGCAGCAGCCGGCGAGGGCGGTGCCGGCGACGAGCAGAACCATGATTCTCGTTAGCATCGTTGCTCCGGGAGGGCGGTTGTTAAAGTTGGGAGGTATTACTATCAAACAACCAAGGCGGTAGCTTTGGCGTTAATGCGGCGAAAACACGCCGGATAGCGGCTTCATCAGCGCTTCGCAAGGTTCACGGCCGCGCCTTTTTCACCAACTACTTTTACCTCGTCCCTGCCGCATTTGAAATCGCGCGCGAACTGGTCCGCGGCCTGGCGCGCGACTTCGTTGGCGTTGCGGTTGGCCTGGCCGTCGATATAGGCGACATGACAGACCGGCCCCGGCGGCAGCCTCGTCACCGCCAGCATCGGCTTGTTGACCGGGGTTCCGCTCTTATCGACATCGTCATTGTCGGAAAGCAGCCAGCGCTGGATGATGGCAAACGGTTTTCCGTCCGCCGCCCGCCATTCGATGGTGTTGCCGGTGGAGTTGAAGGGGGAAAACCAGGTTTCCGCAGCCGGCTCTTTTGCCGCGGCAGCTTCTGTGGGCCCAACGGACACGGTCTGGCGCAGATCGTCCTCGCGGATTACCACGACAAATCCCGATCTTCCGGGGCAAGACTGGCCGCCATCCCCCCGCTTGCCGAACGTGCGGCAGTCCTTCGGCGCCGTCGATGTATAGCTGCTGCTGAACGCTTGGGCGCTCGCTGGCGCAATCGGGCCGGCTGTCAACACCAACAGGGCCGTGGCGGCTGGTACGGCAAACGGCCGAAGGTGAACGCGTTTCATCTGCACTTCCCGTGGAACCTAGGAATAAGACATACGCAATCTGGGGAAGGTTCACGGCGAAGGCACGAAATTCCTGACATTGCCGCGGAATCATCCTAGAAGAGCGGCTTCGTCATTCCTCGTCTCCGAACGCGCAGTCATTCATTGTCATGCCCTCCATCCCTTCGAATAAGCCCTATCGTGTCGGCCGTTCACGCACCGGGCTCGGCCTGTTCGCCACCAAGCCGATCAAGAAGGGCAGCAAGATCATCCGCTATATCGGACCGCTGCTCGATTCCAAAAAGAAGGAAGAGGACGCGATCGAGAACAAATACCTGTTCGAACTGACCAACCGTTGGACCATCGACGGTTCGATTCGCAAGAATATCGCGCGCTACATCAACCATTCCTGCAAGCCGAACGCGGAATCCGACGTCAAGCCGCGCAAGCGCAAGGTGTTCATTCGCGCCATCAAGGACATCGAGCCCGGCGAAGAGATCAACTACGACTACGGCACCGACTACTTCAAAGCCTATTTGAAGCCGATCGGCTGCAAATGCACGGCTTGCGAAAAGAAGCGCAAGAAGAAGCGCGCCGAGGCGCGGGAGGAAAAGGCCCGCCTGAAGGCCAAGGCCGAGCGCAAGGCGAGGAAGCAGGCGGAGAAGCTCGCCCGCGAGAAGGCGAAGGCCAAATCGAAGCTGAAGGAAAAGGCGGAGCGGGAGGCGAAGAAGGCGCTCAAGAATGGCGGTGCGCCCGAGGGCAAGGCCATCGACAAGAAGCTGCTCAAGACCAAGTCTCCTAAAGCCAAGTCTCCTAAAGCCAAGTCTCCCAAAGCCAAGTCTGCTAGGGCCAAGTCTGCTAAAGCCAAGTCTGCTGCGGTCAACGCTGCTAAAGGCAAGGCGGCGAAGAACAAGGCTGCCAAGAGCAAAACGCTGAAGGCGAACTCGCCATCCACAAAATCCGCCAATGGGATGCACCTGAACGGCAATGGGCGCGTCAGGGTCGCACGAAAGAAGGCGACAGAAGCGGTGCCGACCGAGGTGATGGTTCAGGCTCCGGCGCCGGTCTTGCAGACGGAGGCCGTAACACTCCCCGAGGTCTCACCTGGGCTTGTGCATTGAGACGGTGAAGCGATGCCGGCCGGCATCGGCACCAATCCCACGCTCGGCAAGGCTCGCAACCTTGCCCGTGCCCGCTCCTTCTGAAGCCAGGACGGCGCTTTCCGGAAGTGCGCCTCGTCACGCCGGCACCGGCCGCCGCCCGGCCGGCGCGGGATAGGCGCATTCGGCCAGCGTCGTCGTATCGAGTTCGCGCATGAAGGCTTCGCGCGCGGTGGCCAGTTTTGCCTTCAGCCGGCAGCGCGGCTTTAGCACGCAGTTGCCGCCGTCTTCCCGAAAACATTCGACCAGCGCCGGCCCCTCCAGCGCGCGCACCACTTCGCCGATCGTGATCGATTGCGCGGGGCGGGCCAGCGTGAAGCCGCCGCCGACGCCGCGCTGGGTCGAGATGAAGCCGGCATCGGCGAGGTCGCGCACCACCTTTGCCAGATGATTGCGGGAAATGCCGAACTCGGTAGCTATCTCGCTGGTCGCAAACGAGCGGCCGGGCTCGCCCGCCAGCCGCATCAGCGCGCGCAGGGCAAAGTCCGTAAACAGCGTCAGGCGCATGGGAGGCCTCCCGAAATATCAGTTTGCAGACCAGCTTTAATCGCCTAAATAGGCATTTGAAATACTTATTTACGGGTCAGGTCAATGGAAGCAATCGTGGGCGGGCCGGCGCGGCGCGAGCGTCTGACGGCCGAGATCATGGAACGGACCGGCATCGACGAAGCGATGATCGAGCAACTGGTGCACGGCTTCTACGCCAAGGTGCGGGGCGACGCGGCGTTAGGACCGGTGTTCGAGGCCCGAATCTCGGATTGGGCGCCGCATCTGGCGCAGATGTGCGCGTTCTGGTCGTCGGTCGCGCTGATGACCGGCCGATACCACGGCACGCCGATGGCCAAACATCTGCCTTTGCCCGTCGATGCCGGGCATTTCGACCGCTGGCTTGAACTGTTCGAGCAGACCGCTCGCGAGATCTGCCCGCCCGCAGCCGAGGCGCATTTCGTGGAACGAGCGCGGCGCATCGCATCCAGCCTCGAACTTGGCATCGCCGGCAGCCACGGCGTGATGCTCGGCAACGGCGAACGATTTCGGCTGAATCAGTCAGGAGCCAAGTGATGGCAAATCGCAGTCATGTTGTGACGGACCAGGAGCAGGGTGATCCATACGCCGGCAGCAGCCTGGTGCCGATGCTGGTCATCGGCCTGGTGCTGACATTCGCCGGCATGATTGCGGCACTGGCGTTAAGTTGAGGCGATGCCGTCATTCCGGGGCGACGCGAAGCATCGAACCCGGAATTCATAGGCCCCGACATGCAGGGATCGTCGGAGTCCGGGTCCGGCGCTGACGCACCATCCCGGAATGACGCAGAGACCTACGGCGTTACCGGGCTGCTGCTCTTGCGCAGCCCGATAAACTGCAACTCGGCGAACACGCCGGTCGCGATCGCCTGGGCCACGACGAAAACCTGACCGAGCAGGTTCGGCGAGACCGCGCCCGAGAACAGCAACGCCATGCTGCCGAGCGTCCAGGCGGCATTGCCCACGATCACGAACCAGACCAGCGCCCTCGGCACCGATGAGCGCGCCGCCAGCCAGCCGACCAGCATCGTGTAGGCGATCAGGAACAGGCCGGTCTCGCGCAGCAGCGATTCCGGCAGATTGAGCAACGGCGACAGCGCGCCGGCCCCGAGCGTCAGCGCGACCGCGGCGACGCCGCTGAAGATGGCGTCAGCGAGCAGTGCGCGGTTCAGGAAGGTGGACGGGTGGATCATGACATTCTCCTTGGGTTAGGGACGGAACTCAGCGCGTCAGCAGTAACCGGAGCCGGCGCATCAGCCTTAGCGGACAAAGCGCCTTGCCGACCCTGTTCTCGATCGTCTGCACCTGAACGAGCACGAAGACGCCGGCGTCGTGCACCAGCGGCTGCGGCATATTCAGCGCGCGTGCCAGCCACGAGGTGACGAGGTTGAGCGTCCACCGGCTCGCAGCGGTGCCGAAACGAAAGAGGGCAAGCATCAGCATGGGGCATCTCCTGTGCTGTCGAAGATGACCAGCCCCGTGACGTGTTTCGATTACCTTGGACGTAATGCCGTGCAGTTTTCGTCGGATGATCCGCCAGTCGCGGTTCGGCCTTTGCGGCCGTTCCTCGGGCGTTACCGGATCGCGCGCCGGGCGCGAGGCTTGTCCTCCAAACCCGCCAAAGCCGACGTCTGCTTGAGGTGTTCGCGCGCGAATTCGATGAAGGCGCGGACGCGCAGCGGCAGCTTGCTGCGGTTGGGATAGCAGAGATAGACGCGCCATGGCGTGGCCGCGAAGCGTGACAGAACCTGTACCAACTGCCGGCTCTTGAGATAACGGGCCGCGTAGTTGCTGGGTGGCTGCACGACGCCGAGCCCGCTGGCCGCCAGTTCGCAGGCTGCTTCGACGTCGTTGACGATCAGCGTCGGCTGAAAGGCCATCGTGACGTCCTTGCCGCCGGTCCGGAAATGCAGGTCGGCAATCCGGCCGGAGCCCGAATGGCGGTAGCCGATGCATCGGTGCTGCATCAGGTCGCGTGGGTCCGCCGGCACGCCGGCTGATTTGAGGTAATCGGGCGAGGCCAAGGTCATCGCCTGCAGCGTGGTGATAGGTCGTGCGATGACCGACGAATCCTGCGGCCGCAAGATCCGCAAGCTCACGTCGATGGCGCCCTCGGCAAAGTCGCGCACCTCGTCCGAGGCGTCGAGCTCGATCTGCACGGCCGGGTGCAGCGCGGCAAAGCGAGCAATCAGCGGAACCAGTTGGTGTCGCGCGACGCCGACGGGAGCCGACACGCGAAGCGGGCCGGACACCTTGCCGCGCCGTTCCTCGAAGATGCGGCTGATCTCCTCGATCTCGCCGAGCGGTCCGCGCGCGCGCTCGATGAGCATGCGGCCTTCGGGGGTGAGGCTCATCGTCCGGGTGGTCCGATTGAGCAGCCGCACGCCGAGGAAATCTTCCAGCCGTGCCACGTTCTGTCCGAGCGCGGCGGGCGACTGGTTCATGGTGCGGGCGGCGGCGGCGAAACTGCCGTGCTCGACCGTCCTCGCGAAGGCCAGAAGCGCCGGACCGACTGTGAACTGTTTCAATGGTTTTACTTTCGAAAGTTGAAACCATTCGCTACCTACCCGGTTTTGCGCCGCGCCGCTACGTTGGATTCAGCCGTCGATCGACCGCCGCTTTTCGCCGGCGTGGACGCGCGTTCATCATGGAGCCTGATATGCAAGACCTGATCATTGTCGGGGCCGGGACCGCGGGCGCGGTCCTCGCCGAGCGTCTCACCGCGAGCGGGCGCAACCGCGTCCTGCTGATCGAGGCCGGTGGCGAACCAAAGAGCCCGTTCGTGAAGATTCCGGCCGGCTTCGCAAAACTGTTTCGCGGCAAGCTCGACTGGGGGTTTGAAAGCGAGCACCGTCACGGTGACCTGCGGCGGGACATCTTCGTCCCGCGCGGCAAGATGCTGGGCGGCTCGTCCAACATGAACGCGCAGATCCATCAATGGTGCCACCCTGCCGATTTCGACGGCTGGGCGGCCGACGGCGCCGAGGGCTGGGCGTGGAAGGATGTGCGAGGGACGCTTGCCGCGCAGGAATGCCTCGCCGGCCCGGGCGCGCCGGGTCGGGGCCGGTCCGGACCGATGAAAGTCACGCCGGTCGCCGATCCGCACCCGCTGTCTAAGGCCTATGTTGCGGCCGCGCGCCAGGTTCTCGTCAGTTCGGGCGAACAGTATAATGGGGAGGCCTATGAGGGGGCCTGGATCAGCGAGATCGCCCATCAGGCGGGACGTCGCTACAGTGCCTACGATGCCTATCTCGCGCCGGCCCGTCGACGCGCCAATTTGCAGGTCCTGAAAGGGGCGGCGGTCAACCGCGTCCTGGTTCAGGGAGACCGCTGTGTCGGCGTCGAGGTTGAGCGCGCGGGTCAGCGCATCACCTTCCCATGCGGCAAGGGCGTTGTTCTGGCCGCCGGAGCCATCGGCACGCCGCAGCTCTTGCTGCATTCCGGGATCGGGCCGGCACGGGATCTGGGCAGGCTCGGCGTTGGTGCTGTCCTCGATGCGCCGGAGGTCGGCCGCAATCTGCAGGATCATCCGCTGGTGCCGCTGGTCTTCGCAACGTCGCGGACCGACACGTTCAAGAATGCGGAATCGATCTCCAGCCTGCTCCGCTATCTCCTGTTCAGGAAGGGCATGCTGGCCTCGAACGCCGTGGAGGCGATTGCCTTCGCGCAGTCCTCGCGCGCCGTCGAGCACGCGCCGGATATCGAATTGATCTTCGTGCCGTTCGAATGGCGCGCGCAGGGACTGCAGCCGCCGCGGCGGCATGCCTTCACGATCGCGCCCGTCGTCGCCAAGCCGAGGTCGCGAGGGACGGTCACGCTCGCTAGCCGGCGACCGGGAGATCGCCCGGTAATCGATTTCAACCTGCTGGGCGATGCCGAGAATCACGACATGCAGATCATGCTCGAAGGCATCAGGCTTGCCCGGAAGGTTGCGGGCGCTGCGCCGCTGGGGGGCGAGGCCACCGGCGAGGTCGATCCGGGCCCACTATCGGGAACGGAGGCCTCGCTTGCCGACTGGATCCATCGCAACCTCCAGACGGTCTATCATCCGGCCAGTACATGTCGTATGGGCAGCGATGCCGGCTCCGTCGTCGATCCCCGGCTGCGGGTGCGGGGCGTCGGCGGTTTGTGGATTGCGGATGCGTCGGTGATGCCTTCCGTGCCGCGCGGTCATCCCAATGCTGTGGTGGCCATGATCGCGGAGCGTGCCGCGGCCTTTGTGGAAAAGGCCGACACGGCGAACTGGCCGTCGCCTAGGTCGTCCACTCTGGAGAGTTCCAAGACGCATGCGTATCAAACTGTATGACTGGGCGCCTTCGCCGTTCTCGCTGAAGCTGAGGGCCATCCTGGCGTACAAAGGTATCGCCTTTGAGCGGGTGTCGATGCTCGCCCCCTCCAATTGGTGGGCCGTACGCAGCCGGGGCAAGATCGGCAAGGCACCGGCGCTCGAGATCGATGGCCGGATGCATGTGGATTCCACCGACATCTCCTACGAGCTGGAGGCGGGGCGCCGTCGCCCGCCGTCATCCCCGGCGATGCGCGGCAGCGCGCCCTTTGCCATGCGGTGGAAGAGTGGTCCGACGAGTCGCTTTACTTCAGCGGGCTTTATTTCCAGTGGCATGATGCGGAAGGCCGCAAGATGGTTCCGCAGGCGTTCGGACGCAGCCTCTACGGGCGGCTGATGTATCTGGTCTACCTGCGGCGCATCCTGCGGCAGTTGCACGGGCAGGGGACATCGCGGAAACCGCCCGCGCATGTGCTCGCCGACCTGCGCCGGCACCTCGAGGCGATCGAAGGCCTCGTCCAGTCCAATCGCTTCGTTCTCGGCGCACAGCCCCATTTGTGCGATTTCGCGCTGTTCGGGCAACTCGTCTATCTGGGCCGAACGCCGGTCGGCTCACGGGAATTGCGCGCGCATCCAGCGATCGAAGCCTACATTGCCCGCATGAAGGGGCTGCGAACGCCGGAATAGGGGTGTTTACATTACCTCGGACGTAATGGATCGTGCGAAATCCGCGTGGTAATTTCCATGCCATGAACGCACATGCTTCCGCGGCGCGAGCCGGACGAAATCAGCCCGCTCATATCGGCGACCATTTGCGCGAATGGCGCCAACGTCGCCATTTGAGCCAGCTCGATCTGGCTGGCGACGCTGATATATCCGCGCGGCATCTCAGCTTCGTGGAAACCGGGCGCGCTGCGCCATCGCGCGAGATGGTGCTGAAGCTTGCCGAGCGACTGGAGGTCCCCTTGCGCGAACGCAACGTGCTGCTGGTTGCCGCGGGATTTGCGCCCGCCTTTCCGCAGCGCTCGCTCGACGATCCTGCGCTGAGATCGGCGCGGGCCGCGATCGACCTGGTCCTGAAGGCGCACGAGCCCAACCCGGCGCTGTGCTATGATCGGCAATGGAATCTCGTCAGTGGGAACCGCATGGTGGCGCCGCTGCTCGAAGGTCTGCCGCCGCATCTGCTGGCGCCGCCTCTGAACATCCTGCGCCTGGCCTTCCATCCCGAGGGGCTTGCGCCGCGCACGGTCAATCTCGCCGAATGGAGCGCGCACCTGCTGGAACGGCTGCACCGCCAGTGCGAGGCGACGGCTGACCCCGGACTGCTGAAACTCTATCAGGAGCTGAAGGCCTACCGAATGCCGGCGCGTCCAGGCCCGATCTCCGCCGACAATGTCGCGATCCCGTTCAAGCTGCGCCGCAATGACGAGGTGCTCAGCTTCATCTCGACCACCATGGTGTTCGGCACGCCGGTCGACATCACGCTGCAGGAGCTGGCGCTGGAAACTTTTTTCCCGGCGGACGATCTGACCGCCGAGCGGATGCGGCAGATCGCGGCGAGCGCCTAGCAGGGCTGGCAGGAGGACGGCGCACGCCGGCGCCGACTCCTGCCGTCACCGTCAGCTTGCGAGTTCCCTGGCCTTGGCTTCGGCTTCGGCCGAAGCTGCGATCTTTTCCCGCATTTCGATGCAGGTCTTGCGTACCTCCGCCGTCACCAGCGAGCAATTCTCGATGTGAAGGAAGACACGTTTGGCTTCCTCGCGGTACCGGCTCGCGGTTTCCTTGATCTCCTCGATCACGGCGAGCGCGTCGCGGGTCATGGCCTCGCATCTCTTCACGTGCCCGACCAGTTCGGCGCCCAATTCCTCGATATCCTTCGCCGCGGCTTCGTATTCGCGCACCACCGCTTCCGCCGACAGCTTGCCGATCTCGGTGGCGCCGTCGCGATGCTCGACATAATCCGGCATCGCCAGCTCCGGCGCGGGGACGGTCGGCTGGACCTCGCGAACCGTGGGAATTTTTCGGAATTCTTCCTCGATCTCGCGCTCGATATCGATCACGTCGAAGATCGGCGGCTTGGGTGGCTGTGCCATGGCAATGCTCCTTCTCGAGCAGTCGGTAAAGGTTTTCGAAAATGCAGCGGACACGGTTAGCTGCTCGGGGAGATCGAGCAACTGAATCCCTGCGTTAAGCTTGCCAGTTAAGCTTTATGTCCGCGCTGCGGGTTAATTCTGGAACCGGCTTCCCCCGCCAATACTGCCGGGAGCGCCCCAGTGGTAGTCTAGCATACGGATATGGTTACCAAAATCGGCCTGGTTGCATGGCCGGTCAGTGCACGTCCGTGATCTATCGGGGCCGGCCGGTCATCGCAGACGCGTCGTTCGATCGCGGGCGATAGGCCGCCAGTGCCGGCCACCGCCACGATGCCCGCGTCGGCTATGCCATGTGAGGCATGTGCCCGCCGGGCTTGTGCGGCGGCCCATTCCGCTTACCTTGCGAACATTATTTTGGCCGTCAGAGCCCTTAAGGAGATGCCGATGAGCACCTTGAAGCCGCTGAAGATCGACATCGTTTCCGACGTGGTCTGCCCGTGGTGCTACATCGGAAAGCGCCGGATCGAGAACGCGCTGGCGCTGGTGCCCGACATTCCCGTCGAAGTGCATTGGCGGCCGTTCTTCCTCAATGCCTGGGTGCCGCGCGAGGGCATCAGCCGCGACGAATATCTCACCACCAAGTTCGGCTCGGTCGAAGCCTACAAGGGCATTGCCGGCCGCGTCGTGGCGGCGGCCGGCGAGGAGGGGCTGACCTATCGTCCCGAACTTGTGAAGCGACAGCCCAACACCATCGACTGCCACCGCCTGATCTACTGGGCGGAGGCCCAGGGCAAATCCGCCGAGATGAAGCAGCGGCTGATGGAATTGTATTTCCGCGACGGCGGCGACCTGACCGAGATAGAGGTGCTGGTGCAGGCCGCCGCCGATATCGGCCTCGATGCTGGCGACGTGCGCAGGCGCCTCGCTACCGATGAGGACGTCGCGCGGGTTTCCTCTCAGGCGCAGGAAGCGTCCGACAAGGGCATCTCGGGCGTGCCCACCTTCGTGTTTGCGCAGAAATACGCCGTTTCCGGCGCCCAGCCCGCCGAGCAACTCGCCCGCGCGATCCGTCAGGTGTCCGGCGAGATCAACGCGCAGGCGGCCGAGTGAGACATCAGGACCAGCAACAAACCCAGGGGAGGCATCATGATCTACGAACTGCGAACCTACACTGTGAAGCCCGGCACGCTCGGCGATATGATCAAGGCGGCGAGCACCATTTCGCGCGATATCCGCAAGGATGACTACGGCAAGCTCGAAGGCTATTGGTCGACCGAAATCGGGCCGCTGAACCAGGTCCTGCACATGTGGAGCTACAACAGTTTTGACGAGCGGGCGAAGCTGCGCGCCGAGCTCGCGAAGAACCCGCGCTGGACCGGCGAGTACGTGCCGCTGATCCGGCCGCTGCTGGTGCGCCAGGACGTCCGCCTGATGAATGCGGTACGGCCGCCGGTAGCGCCGGCCTCGACGGGCAACGTCTATGAACTCCGAAACTATCGCGGCAAGGCGGCAGGTGGCCTGAAGCAGTGGCTCGATGCCTTCACCGAGGTGCTGCCGGAGCGGGAGAAATACTCGAAGATCGTGGGCCTGTGGACCACCGAGGCGGGGCAGCCGAACGAGGCCTGCCACATCTGGGCCTATCCCAGCCTGAACGCGCGTGCCGAAGCCCGCGGCAACGCGATGAAGGATCCGGCCTGGCAGGAATTCCTGGGCAGGGGGCCGGGCTTTCTCGAGGAAATGCACTCCACGATCATGTTGCCGGCGCCGCACTCGCCGCTGCAGTGAGTTGATGTAGATGGGGTAACGGGCCGGCCGCCCGCTCGCTACGGCGCAATTTGGAAGCGCGCGTCGCGGGCGGCCGGCCCGTTACCCCATCTACCAGTCAGAGAGCATCACGCGCCCTTCAGATAATAATTAGCCCGCTTGCCGAGCGCGATCCGCCGCAGCACGCGTCGCATTGCCATCGAGGCGCGCAGCGGCCTGATGGCCGTCGTCACCGTCCGATAGAAGGCGAGCTTCAGCGCGTCGCGCAAGGGCTGCCGGCCGGGCGGCTGTTGCGGCAGGCCGATGCCGCGCAGCATCGAATTGAAGAAGTGCAGATCGTTCATCCGCCGCACTTCGCGCGTCTTCCAGGTGATCGCCATCGAGATCGAGTACGACCCCGCGGTGCGCACCCAGTGCGGCCACTGATACGGCACGTAGCAGCCGTCGCCGGCGAACAGGTGGAATTCTTGTCCCCGCGGCGCAAAGCGATCGTCGAATTTGAGGTTGCGGTGCTTGGTCATCGAGCGCTCGATCTCGTCGTCCGAGGCGATCGAGCGATCGGTGTTGTCGAAGATCGCAAAGAATTTTTCGCCATCGATCTGGACGAAGAAATTGTCCTCGCTGTCGAGGTGGAACGGCGTGGTAGAGTTCGGCGACGAAACGAACAGAAACCCCTCGACCTGCTCGAAGCCGGCATCGAGCAGGCTGTTATAGCCGCGGGCGCGGGCGACCGAGAGCAGGGTGTCCTCGAGCAGATGGCGATATTCGGGGGAGTTTTCCACGCGCTTGAGTACCATCCAGGCGCCCGCGGTTTCGATGCGCTTCACCACTTCGACCGGATCGAGGTCGACGGAGGGGATCGCGTCCGGATCCTGGCTGATCGCGACTTTGCCGGAATTGTATTCGATGAGATCGCGCGGCAGTTCGGCGGCGAGCTGAGCGATGCGTGGCAGCGTCAATAGCGGATGGCCGGCAAGCTTGTGGCGGATCGCGAACGGCCTCAGCGGAAAATCGCAGCGCAGCGCGTCGCGGTCGGCACTGATCGCGGGTGCAATGGCGGTGAGCGTATTCATCTAGGATTTTTCCTGTCGTGATCTGATAAAATGAACGATGCGGCGCAGCGGTGCGCGGATGGCGGTCCGCAGACCGATGGCGGCACGGATCAGCGACACGACCGGATCGCCCCGTCGCAGGGGAATCAGGACGTCGCCGATCGCAAGGCGTCCGCGCCAGATCGGGTCGATCATGGGGTGGTTGGGGGCGGCGGTGGAATCCACCAGGCGAATGGCCGGATCCGCGCAGAGATATCGCGTCAATTCCAGCGTCATCTGCACGCCCGGCGACATCCTCGCAAAGCGCTCGTCGACGCCGAGCTTGAAATAGAACGCACGGTCCTGATGGCGCAGCACGATGGCGGATGCCACCGGCGTGGCTCCGGTCCGCAGCGTCACGATCTCGCACTGGTTGGTTTCGGCCAGCGCCGCGGTGGCGCGGCGGATGAAGGCCGCATCGCCGGCATCCTGGCCGAGCGCGGTGCCGCGCTGCCCTTTCCAGCCGCTGGCTTCGAGCACCAGGAAGGTTTCGATCGCGGCCGCGATCTCCGCAGGGCTCCGCGCCACTTCAAAATGCACGTCGCCATGTTCGGCGAGACGATTGCGCTGGCGGCGCAGCTCCTTCAGCTTCTTCGCGCCCAGCGCCTCGCGCAGAATGTGGTCGGCGTCGCCGGTCGCATCGAGGCAGGCGCGGACGTGCGATTGCAGCACCACCGGCTGCATGCCCTGGCGCTGCAGCACATCGGCAAATGCCTTCATGGCGGCGCCGTCGAGCGAGGTCGCACGGAAGATCAGCGCATGCGCGCCGGCACGGCGGGCCTGCTCAAGGAGAGCCGTGACGGCTTGCCCGGCCATGTCGTGGTCAAGCAGTGGCGTGCAGAGCGTGCCGTAGGGATCGGCGCTGACGAGCGCCGGCAGCGGAATCCGGTAGGCGCGCCACAGCGTAACCACGGGCGCCAGGCCGATCATTGTGGACGGAGTGCGCCATGCGCCGAGGGCGTCAGCATCGACGCGGCCTCGCGCCGACGCGTTCACCGCCAGTTCCCATTCGGGCAGATAATAGGCGTTCGGCTCGGCGGCGCGCAGCGAGAGTGCGCGCCATTGCGGCGCGGATACGCCGGTGAGCGGCGTCAGCGCAGCGCCGTTTGGCGCGGACGCTTTCGCGTCCGTGTCCGGTACGCGGCGAACCGTCGATGTGTCGGCAATATCGGCCACTTCCCCAATCCCCGTTCACGACTGATGCGGCCCATGACACCTGAAAATGCCGTTTGCCATCGCGTTGACGCGGTGAAGCTAGTGGAGATAGATGGAAATTAGGGTTGCCGCGAAGCTCGGATTCGAGCGGTCGCGTTAACGTGCCGTTAGCAATCGGTCCGCAGCGACTACGCCACCTCGGCCGTGGCGGGAGCGGTGAGAAACCTCGCTTCGAACTCGCTCGCTGGCATCGGTCGCCCGAAGAAATATCCCTGTCCCTCTTCGCAACCCATCCGGAGCAATAGGTCGGCGGTGGCCCGATCCTCGATGCCCTCGGCGATAACCGACATGCCGAGTTGCTTGCTCAGGCCGATGGTCGAGGAGACGATCGCTGCGTCTTCGGAATTGGTGAGCAAACCGAACACGAAGGACTGGTCGATCTTCAGCCCGTCGAGCGGGAATTTCTTGAGATGGCTGAGGCTGGCGAAACCGGTGCCGAAATCGTCGAATACGATGCGGGCGCCGAGTTTGCGGATCTTCAGGAACGTGTCCAGCGCGGCCATCCCGTCATGCAGCAGGATATCCTCGGTGACTTCGAGCTCGAGGTTGGCAGGGCTGAGCCCCGACGACGCAAGTGCCTGGCCTACCGTGCTGGCGAGATCCCCGGAACGGAACAGTGAGGGTGAGAGGTTGACTCCCATGCGAACCGTGCGTCCGCTGCGTTCCCAGGCGGCTGCCCTGGCGCAGGCGGTATGCAGCACCCATTTCGCAATCCTTTCGGAAATCGGCGACGTGTTGACCACCGGCATAAAATCCGCCGGCGAAACCAGACCCCGCACCGGATGACGCCACCTGATCAACGCTTCGGCACCGATCAGGCGGCCGTCGGCGAGGTGCAGTTGCGGTTGATAGAACAACTCGAACTCTTCGCGGTTGACCGCGAGCACGAGCTCGGCTTCCAGCGTCAGGCGCGTTTCAAGATCGCGGCGTATCGATTCCTCGAACAGCACATGGCTGCCGCGCTGGGTCGCCCGGGCGCGGCTCAACGCCATGTGGGAATTGCTCAGCATTTCATCGGCCGTGTTGCCGCCGCCCGGGAAAACGGTCGCGCCGATGCTTACCCTGACGCGATGTTCGCTGTTGCCGGCGAGCAGAGGTGCGTGAAAACTGGCGCTGATCTGTTCCGCGTAGTTTTTGACGCTGTCGCCGATGTCGGCCAGGGGGGCCGCGATGGCGAACTCGTCGCCGTTCAGCCGCGCGACAATACCCGTATCGGGTATTCTCGCCTTCAGCCGTTCCGAGATCGCGCGCAGCACAAGGTCGCCGCTGGCGTGACCGAGCATCTGATTGATCTGCTGGAATCCTTCGAGGCCGATCACCAGCAGTGCGACCGCATGGTGGTCGGCTGCTGCCCTGTCTATCATGTCAGCAAGATGCCCGAGGAGGGTGTGGCGGTTGATCAGGCCCGTAAGCGTATCGTGTTCGGCGAGGTATCGGATTCTTGCAGCTTCGCGCCGGCGCACCGAGATGTCACGCAGGATCGCACCGAACTGTTGCCCGTCGGCGCCCTGCCAGCGGGAAAAGCTGGCCTCGACCGGAAACACCTCGCCGTTGCGGCGCAGGCCGTCGAACTCGACCACCGATCCGGTGGGCAGGTGCGCGACGCTATCGATGGAAAACGCCGTCGCCCCCGTCCTAGCGTCGCGGGAGCAGATCACATCAAAAGGCTGGCCGATCATTTGCTGGGGCAGATGGCCGAAGATCGCGGTCGCGCCGGGATTCCATTCCGTGATCAGGTAGTTCGAATCGGTGCAAATCAAGCCATCGCCGAGCGACATCGCCACGCGCTGAAAGCGGCTCTCAGCGACCCTGCCGAGCAAGTTGCGGATGTCGATTTCGTCGAGCGCAATGGCGGCAATGTAAGCGAAGATCACAATGTGGAACAGTGAAGTGTCGAGAATGAAGGGAAACGCCGTCTGCAGGGTGAATGCGGCGGCTTCAAGCGCAAATGCCGTCGCCGCGAGCAGCGCCACCCGCTTGCCTGCGGAAAGACGTCGCCAGCCGATCAGCATGACGACGGCGATCAGGGTCAGGATGGCGACCGTAACGGTTCCCGAAGTCCATCGCAGTTCGCGGTTCTGCAGCAGCGATTCCGCCGCCAGCGCCTGCAGTACCGGTCCGGACAATATCGCGCCGTTCGGGACGCTGAAGCGGTCGCCGAGCTCAAGCGCCGTGCCGCCTACAATGACCTTCTTGCCGTTCAGCGTTCGCAGCGTCGCTTCGTCGGCCTGCAGTACATCGACATAGGAGACTTTCGGAATTCGCGCCGCGCGGATGCCGTAGTCGATCAGGAAAGGCGCGCGGCCTTCTGCATGCTGGCCGGCGAGAAGCGCCGCCATCGAAGGAACGAATGTCCCGTCCAGCCTTTCCCCGAACGGGTAATGGCGGACAAGACCGTCCGGTCCGACCTCGACATTGACCAGTGCAGACCAGGAATGTTCTGAAAACAGCTGCAGCGGGCGGTTGACGTGCAGGTTCCTGCGATCGGTTCGGGGTTGCTGGAAGAAAGGCAGCATCACCGAACCGCCCGCGCTCGCCAGCGCTTCGGCAAAGTTCCGGTCGGATGCCGCATCCGATGGCGTGGAGAAGTCGATGTCGAGGGCGATATCCCGCACGCCGGCCGCCTGAAGCTGGCGTATCAGTTGAGAGTAGAGCGCGCGTGGCCAAGGCCAGACGCCGATCTTGTCGATCGATGGCGCGTCGATTGCGACTACGACTATTTCGCCGCTCGGCTCGCGCGGTTGCCAGGCGAATCGAAAGTCCGCCAGGTCGTGACGCAATCCGTTGTGCCACCCGCACAGCATGACGATCGTCAATGCAATCGCCACGAAAAGGTGCGGCCGATATCGTTTCACTTGATCACCGTTCTGGTGGTTGAAAATTCGAACCCGTCACGTCCAAGACGTGCTTGTCAATTGACCTCGGCTTCAACTCCTGCCACGCCCGTTGCCGTTGCCGTTGCCGTTGCCGTTGCCGTTTCCATTGCCGTTACCGTTGCCGTTTCCATTGGCGTTGCCGTTGGCCCCACCATTTCCGTTTCCATTGCCGTTGTTGCCTTTGCCGTTGCCTTTGGCGCCACCTTCCGAACCGCTGGAAGCCGCGATCGCCGCGCTGACGCCGGAAGCGCCGCCTGCGCCGGTCGCTGCGTTGGCTGCATTGCCCTGGCTGTTCGTGCCAGCGCCGGCCTCGGCAGATCCCCAGACAGTATCGTTCCTGGCGGCACTTCTTGAGGTGGCATTGCCCACTGGCTTCTCGCGGGCGAGCCCGTGCGTCACGCGGTGAACGTTGAGACGGACTTCTCCGATCGAAGAGGAGATTCGCGTTACGCCATGCCTGACGGTGTGCACGCTTGCCTGACGGGATGGTTGAACCCCGCGCTCATTGCCGGCGTTGCGGGGGGCGGAGAGCCCGTTGCGGGGCACCGGAACGCGCTCGATAGAGGGCGTGCGTGGTTGGCCTTGCTCGATCGGACTGAGTGTGCCGGCACCGCCCAGCGAAAGGCCGGCCTTGCCATGCGCGAAGGCGGTGGCGTGCTGGCCTGCCTTCACCTGGGCGATCTCACCCGACTTGAAATCGGCGACCTCGACCTGGCCGCGGACGACGTCAACGGTGGTCTTGCCGGCGTTGACAGTGACACGGAACTGCGTGCCCTTCACGACGGCAGCGAGATAGGGCGTCTCGACTTCGAAGTGCTGGACGTTGCGCTTTTCAACGTCGAGCAGGATCGATCCGGCCCGTTGCAGGATGGTGGTCGAAAGCCCTTCCTTCCTTTCGGCGGGAACGCCGACGACGGAGTTCGGCGACACCAGAATGGTTTCCTGGCCGCGTTTGAGCAGGACGCGACCGGTTTTGCCGGTTCGAACGGTGTCGCCCGGTTTCAGGATGTCCTGCTGTTTCACGGAGGCTTGCTGCACGTCCGACCCGCTGAGCCAGACTTCGCCGGAGGATTTTGAGACAGTCCACTCGCCGCCGTCAGCGGCGAAGCCGGCGGAAGCGGTCGCCAGGACGAACGCCGTTGCAAGTGCTCGCGAGACGTGAGGGATCGCACGCATGAACTTTCTCCGATTAGCCGCTTGTCCCAAGCGTAGGCGGAGATGCTTCAAGATTTGGTGAGTAGAACTCGTGCGCGCTGGCGTCATTAATTAACCGTCCATTGACCATAAAATTCTATTGAAAATCATATGGCTAATGGCTTCTCTCAGGCGCGGCAGTGGTTATCCGTAGATTTACGAGCGTCTTGGCGCGCGGTTGTTGTTTTTGTTGTCCGGTATTGCCTGCTGGCGGCAGCCGTCGGACACGGGACGATGGCCTGCCTTCCGGCGCGCGCGCAGACCGCGAACCAGCCTGGCTATAATTCCCGCCAGATCGAAAGGCGTTTTGAAGATCAGCAATCGAGCCAGAGCGACGTTTCCAGGCCGAAGCTGCCGTCGCCGCTATTCGCTGCGGCAACGGGGCAGGCCGAAACCAGACCGCTGTTCGTGCTGAGGCATGTCTCGATCTCCGGGGCGGTCGCGATTGCGGCGGACCGGCTGGTGACGGCCTATCAACCCTATATCGGCAAAGAGGTGTCGCAGGCCGATCTGTCGGCGATGGCAAGCGCGATCAGCGACGTCTATCGCGCCGCTGGCTTCCACCTGAGCCGGGCGATCGTTCCGCCCCAGGACGTCAAGGGCGGCGAGGTCCGCATTCGGGTCGTCGAGGGCAGCATCACCGATGCGACGCTGAAGGGCGATGGCGCCGAAGAGTTCGGCATCCGCGCCATGCTCGGCGCGGTGCTTGCCGAGCAGCCGTCGCGGCTTGCGACGCTCGAACGGCAGTTGCTCCTGATCAATGGCCGGCCCGGCGTGCGGATCGAGGACACCGCCATCGAGGAGATCGGCACCGCCAGCGGCCAGTTCCGCCTGATCCTTTCCGTGAAGACCTGGCACGCCTTCACATCGGTCGGCATCGATAATCTCGGGTCGTCGTCGGTTGGACCGTGGCAGAGCTATGGCACGGCGGCTTTCAATTCCTATCTCGCCCCCGGCGATTCCCTGGTTTTGAACCTCTCGACCACGCCGGGCGATCCCCGCCAACTCAGGTTCGGCCGAATGTCCTACGAGGTGCCGGTCGGGACCGATGGCGCCCGCGTCGGCGCGTCGGGCTACTACAGCGAGGTTTGGCCCGGCGATTACCGCCGGCTCTTCAGCGAAAACATCAAGACCGAGTCGTTCGAGTTGCGCGGCAGCATTGTTCCCTTGCAGTCGCAGAAGTCCTCGCTGACCCTGACGGCGGCGGCAGGCTTCACCAACGCAACCAGCAACGACGTGTTCGGGACGATCTATGCCGACCGTATCCGTACCGGGAGTCTTACGTCGGAATACCGCCTGCAGGACGCTTTCGGCGGCACCAACTATCTGACGGTGAATGTTCGTCAGGGCCTCGACATCCTCGGCGCATCGCATCACCGTGATGATTTTCTGTCGCGCTCCGGCGCGTCGGGCAGCTTTTCTGCCGTGAACCTCTGGTTCGCCCGCTACCAGACGCTAACCGATGCCCTTTCCCTGAAGTTGTCCGCCGCCGGGCAGGCGGCCTCGGGGCCGTTGTTCGCCTCGCAGCAATTCTATCTCGGCGGCATCGCGTTCGGGCGCGGCTATGGCAGCGCCGAGATCAGCGGCGACAATGGCCTCGCTGGCTCGGCGGAACTCCGCTTCGACCAGAAGACCGGCCTGCAATATCTGACCGGCTATCAGCTCTACGGCTTCGTGGACAGCGGCGTCGCCTGGAACGACGGCTATCGCCCGAGCGACGGCCTGTCGTTGACCTCGGCGGGCGGCGGCGTTCGATTCTTGCTTCGCGACGGCCTGCAGGCCGACATCGGCGCGGCCGCGCCGCTGACCTATCGCGCGCCCGACAATTCCGCGCGCAGCGTACGCGTATTGTTTTCCCTGACGAGCGCGCTGAAACTCTGTCCGGTGCGGGCGGCGACGCGCTGTCTGTAGCAGCTATACCGGCTCGTAGGCCTCGGTCGCGCAGGTATCCTCCGGCTCGATTTGCCGCCGATCGGTGATCACGCCGCCGGTGATATCGACGCGATAGGTCTGGGTGCCGAGCGGCTTGCCGGTCACCGACACCACTTCAGCTCTGACGCAGGCGGTCCAACCTGGGCCGCGAAGATTGGGGCGAGCCTGCGAAACGCGAACCTGGGTCGGTTGCGCGGCCGCCATGAACACCGAGTCCAGCTTCTCCTTCAATATGCGCTTGACATCGGGGGCTGGCTCGGGCGGCGGCGGCTCGGGCGCCTTGGCGCGAAGGAATTCGGGCAGCGGCGAACGGACGTCGCCGAAGCCGCATCCGCCGAGCGCCAACGTCGCGCCTGCCATCAGCGCCATGTAAAATCCGATCCGCCGCATCGGAGGTTGTTTTTACCGAACGAATGCCGCTTTGAATAGAAGATCCGTGTCGACAGAATAACGATTGCGCGACTGTGATTCAGGTCACGGCGCGAGCCTTCCTGCCTGCGACAAGATCGCCATTGAATCAGGCCTTTGTCACGTCCCGTAATTGCAGCCGACTTGAACCCGTTGGCCCAAGGCCGTGACCAACCGCTAAGCCCGCATGCCCGGAGATCGCATCATGTTTCGTCGCGCGCTGTTCAAGTTCATGGTTCCCGCCGCGCTGCTTTTGGGCAGCCAGTCCGCATTTGCGGAAAACCGCCTCGCGCTGGTGATCGGCCAGTCCGCCTATCGCTCGGTGCCGGCATTGCCCAATCCGGCCAACGACGCCAGGGCGGTGACACAATTGCTCACCGATTCCGGTTTCGAGGTCTCAACCGCATCCGATCTGTCGCAGGGCCAGATGCGTGAAGCGGTCAGCGATTTCGCCGGCAAGGTCGCGGCCAAGGGCGCCGACACTGTGGCGCTGGTGTTCTACGCGGGCCATGGCCTGCAGGTCGATGGCGAGAATTTCCTGGTTCCGATCGACATCGATCCGAAGCGTGAAGCCGACATCCCGCTGCAGGCGGTGCGTCTCAACGACATCCTCAACACACTGACCTCGGTGCCGAGCAAGATGCGCATCCTGATGCTCGATGCCTGCCGCAACAATCCGTTCCCGGAACTGAAGACCGCCGGCAGCGGACTTGCCATCGTCGATGCCAAGGTCGGCGCGCCCGGCACCTTCCTGTCGTTCTCGACCTCGCCCGGCGCCGTCGCCGAAGACGGTTTTGGCAACAACAGCCCCTATACCAGCGCGCTGGTGGCGGCCGGCAAAGACAACATTCCGATCGAGGAAACCTTCAAGCGGGTTCGGCTGGCGGTGAACAAGGCGACCGAAGGCCGGCAGACGCCGTGGGACAGTTCCTCGCTGACCGAAGACTTCCGTTTTTCGGGCACGTCGATTGCAGGGCCGAAGCCCGCGGCCGCACCGAAGAAGTCGGTCGCCGAGTGGACGCGCGATTTGAAGGGCAAGTCGGTCGAGCAGGCCCACGAAATCATCGTGGTCGATGGCACCGATGAAGCCTATGAAGCCTTCGCCGGTCTCTACCCGCAGACGACGCTGGGGCGGCTGGCGCGCGACTGGCTGGTCCGTCATCGCCGCATGGTGGCGTGGAACGAGGCCGTGCTCGTCAACACCGCGTCGGCCTATCGTTCTTTCGCGGAAAAATATCCCGACAGCGATCTCACCGCGACCGCGCGCAAGCTTGAACTCCGGTTGCGCAACCGCCCTGAGCTGACGCCGGCGGTCGCCGCCGCCAACGCCGCCGTGCCGGTGAACGCGTCGCTGGTCGGGCCGACCTGTCCCTGCAACGTGCAGCCGCCGGCACAGCCGCAGCCGATCAAGGTCAATGCGCCGGTGCGCCGCGTCGAACCGGATCCGCCGAAGAAAAAGAAGAAAGCCGATCGCAAGCCGAGCCGGCCGGAGCCCGAAGACGAAGAGGTGGTGGTCGTTCGCCGTCCGCCCCCGCGCATTGTCTACGACGTTCCGCCGCCGCGCGTCTATGATGCGCCGCCGCCGCCCCGGTTGGGCATCGGAATCGGCATTGGCATCGGCGGATTCCGCGGCGGCAACTACGGTGGCGGCAATTACGGCGGCGGCTATGGCGGCCGGGGTAGATACTGATCGATCGACAGGGTAGTGGTCCCCGCAAGCGTGTCTCGTGCTTGCGGGGGTGAAATGCGAAATCCGGTTCGTCTGGTCTTTTCCTTTGTCGCCATCTGCAGCGCCTCGATCGCGATTCCGGCCTTCGCATGGGAGCATTGGGGTGGCGACCGGGGTGGGTCACGGTTCTCACCGCTGAAGCAGATCACGCCTGACAATGTCGGCAATCTCGTCCGCGCATGGGAGTTTCGCACCGGCGATCTCGACACCCGCGCGTCCGACATTATGAAGCGGACCAAGTTTCAGGCCACGCCACTTCTGGTCGAAGACAGTCTCGTATTCTGCTCGCCGTTCAACGAGGTGATTGCGCTCGACCCCGGCACCGGTGCGCAAAAATGGCGCTACGATCCAAAAATCTCGACCGCGCAGCGTCCGGCCAACCGCTACAATTGCCGCGGCGTCACGTACTGGGTGGATATGCAGTCCGCCGAAAATGCCGCCTGCCGGGCGCGTATCTTCATGGGGACCAACGACGCGCGGGTAATCGCACTCGATGCGCGCTCCGGCATTCCCTGCGCCGGATTCGGCAGCAATGGCGAGGTGAAGCTGACGCCCGGACCGCTGGAATGGCCGGGCGAATTCCAGATCACCTCCGCGCCGGTGGTGGCGCGCGACACCGTCATCACAGGCTCCGCAATCGCGGACAACCGCCGGGTTGACGCGCCGCCGGGCACGGTCCGAGCGTTCGATGCGCGGACCGGCACGCCGCGCTGGACGTTCGATCCGCTGCTGCATGACGGCATCGCCGCGGGCCACGCCAATGTCTGGGCGCCGATGTCGGTCGACGAGGCGCGCGGCCTCGTGTTTTTGCCGACGTCTTCGCCGAGCCCGGATTTCTGGGGCGGCAAGCGGCCGGGCAACAACGACTACGCCAATTCGGTGGTGGCGCTGCGCGCCGAGAGCGGCGAGCGGGTCTGGTCGTACCAGACCGTGCATCATGACGTCTGGGACTACGACCTGGCGGCGCAGCCGACGCTGGCGCGGATCGACGCCGGTGAAGGCCCGCGCGACGTCGTGATCCAGCCGACCAAGCAGGGATTTGTGTTCGTGCTCGACCGCGACACCGGCAAGCCGGTGTGGCCGGTGGAGGAGCGGGCGGTGCCGCAAGGCGGCGCCGAGGGCGAGCAGCTTTCGCCGACACAGCCGTTTCCGACTCACGTGCCGCCGCTGCTGTCGCAGCAGATTTCGGCCGACGACGTATTCGGGCTGGTTCCTTTCTGGGAGCGCAGCGCCTGCCGCGCGCAGGTCGCGGCTGCGCGCAACGAGGGCCTCTACACGCCACCATCGACGCAGGGGACCGTCATATTCCCGATGACCGGCGGCGGCGTGAACTGGGGTGGCGCCGCGTTCGATCCGGTCAACCAGATCCTCTACGCGAACGTCTCGCGCGCAATCCACATCGTGAAACTGCTGCCGCGCGCGGACGTGCCCGACGGCTTCAACCCGCCGCCCGGCCACGACTTTGGACGGCAGCAGGGTGCGCCTTTCGCGATGACGCGCGCAGTCGCGCTGTCGCCTCTGGGCTTGCCGTGCAACAAGCCGCCGTGGGGCGAGATGGTCGCGCTCGACCTGAAGGCGGGCAAAATCCTGTGGCGCTCACGTGTCGGCACCACGGAAGACCGTGCGCCGCTCGGCCTCGCGCTCGGCTTTGGCACGCCGCTCGTCAACGGCGTGGCGGTCACCGCCGGCGGCCTGGTCTTCACCGGCGCGATGGACGCCTATCTGCGCGCGTTCGATGCGCGATCGGGGCGGGAACTGTGGCAGGGCCGGCTGCCGGTGCCGGGCGTTGCCAACCCGATGACCTATCAGTGGAAGGGCGAGCAATATGTCGCGATTGCTGCCGGCGGGCATTCGGAGTCCGGTACAAGCATCGGTGACAGCGTAGTGGCGTTCCGCCTGGCGCGGGCAGGCGAGACGCCCTCGCTGTGGTCGCGCACCATCGACCGGCCGGGCGGACGATTCATGGGCGGGGCGAGCGCGGCTGCGATGCTGGTGCTGATGATGGCGATGCTGGCCTGGCGGTGGCGGCGCCGTCGAAAACTGCAAAACGACTCATTGCACAGTAGGTAACTATTTTGAATGCGCGCAGCCGCATGGAACCAGTTGCCCGATGTGGACTTGAACCCGCAAGGCCGGTTGATGCTGGTCTGGTCACGTCCCGACGGCTTTGCCGCAAGCGAGAAGAGTTCGGGGCCGCATCTCACTCTGGAGGTAGGTTGTGTCTGAACCCAGCAAACAGGACATCGAGGCACGGGCCTATCGGCTCTGGGAGCAGGCAGGTTGCCCCGAAGATCGGGACGCCGAGTTCTGGCACCTCGCGGAGCAGCAACTGCGCAACGAAGACAAGGCCTCACCGATCCGCACGCCGGACACGTTGTGATGAGATCACCGGAGTTCGAAATGGCGAAAGAGAACGATCTGGAAGGCCGTCAGGACATGGGCGGCAAGCACGGCGGCCAGGCCGGCATGCCGAAGCCTGAGAAACGCAGTTCGGCGCAGCAGGGCATCGTTCGCGACGAACGGGGACAGGAACAGCCGGCCGACAAGGCGCGTGCTCAACATGTCAGCCGGACGAACCATGGCGACGATCCGCCGGGCGATCCGCAACAGCGATAGCTTGTTCTACGCCTAACCCGAACTGCTTCTGACCGTGCGTTGCGCAACGCGCTCGATGATCCCTCGGCCGCTCGCTACAGCATGGCAAACGCACTCGAGACCATCGCCACCGGCTTGTTGTCGGCCGCAGACGACAACGTGACGCGGCCAAAGCTCATGGTGCGCCCGAGACGGAGCACGCGGGCATCGGCCAGCACGTCGGCGGCCGAGACCGCGCGCATGAAATGCGTGGTCTGGTCCACCGTCGTCATCGGGCGGAAGCCGCGATTGGCCGCGAGGTTGGCGATCACCATGGCGGTATCGGCAAAAGCCATCAGCGCCTGCCCCGACACCGTGCCCCCATTGCGGCACAGCCGCTCCGAGAACGGCAGCCGCAGGATCGCACCCGGCTGCCAGTCGGCGGCATCAGCGGGTGGAGCGAAGTCGAATTGCTCGATCGAAAGATTGAGATCCATCACCCAGGGCGCGAACACCTCTCCGAGCACCTGCCTCGCTTCCGCTATGCCGAATTCCGCTGCTGGTGGTGGCTGCTGCTGCATGAACGCTTCGATCCCCGCCTTGGTATGTGTGCCGGTATCTCAATGGCCTTTATCTTAATGGCCCTTGCGGCGGGGGGGAACAGCGTCGGCGCAGGCAAATCAGGCGCGAATATCCCTGCGTCACCAAAAGCTGAGGCTCTCGTGCTTGGCGGCGCGGTTGAGCCGGTGGTATTCTGGACCCAATGCAAAGTCAGCATCCCAAAGGAGAGCATCATATGAGATTTCTGAGCGCGGTCGCGGTCGCGGTGCTGTTGGCGGCACCGGCCTACGCACAGACCCCGAACATCAACCTGATGCCGGAATTCCAGTCCAAGTCACCGGAGGAGAAGGAGCAGGACGCGATCAAGGAGAGGGCCTACAAGGACTCCTTGCGGAAGATTCCCGACGCAAAAGCCTCTTCCGATCCTTGGGGAACGGTGCGCAGCAACGATGCGTCGAAGGCCGCGGCGGCGCCGGCCAAGAAGAGCAAGAGCGGCAGCGCCAGCCAGTAAGCCCGGTCACCGGCCGGCGGCGAGTAGGATTCCGCCTCCAAAGCCCCTATATTCGGCCTGTCGTCCTGTTTGGAGTTACGACATGGTCTTTCGTCCGCGCGATCTGGCGAGCCGGATGGCCGGCCGGCGCCGGCCGGTCGATGGCTATCTGCGCGAGACCTTCACGCTGCCGCGCGACCAGGCGAGGGCGAAGGCGCGCGACTTTCTCGATCGCTATCCCAAGGCGGCCTATATGAGTTCGGTCGAGAGTTGGCGCGAACTGCCCGGCGGCGACATCGAGTTCACGATGCGCCGGCTTGCCAGCGCCGATTAGACCAAGGCGCACACGTCAAAATTGTACTCGATGGCGCGGTTTTGCTTGATTCTGATAATGAGGTATTCAGGTGTTCCCGCTAGGTCTCTCCTTCGCAGGAGTTATCATGGCGAGAGACCGCAAAGATTTAGGGGCCCGCAAGTTCGCGCGGGTCGATTTGCGCAAGAAGGGGTTTTTGATCCCGGCGCCGGATGCCCCGTGGATCGAGTGCTGCGTTCTCGATATTTCCGACAACGGCGCTTGCCTGGACGTGGGCGACCTCGCGGTTCCCAAGATGTTCGGACTGTCGCTGACCGCCAGCGGCGAGGTACGGCGGGTCTGTGCGCTGATCTGGCGACGGGGCGAATTTGTCGGCGTGAGGTTCATCTCGGCCAGGGAACTGCGGCAAAGGGCTGGACCATGCAAGCAGTCGAACGATGCTTTCAAGAAGGCGAAGAACTGAGCCAGCCTTCAGCAAATCAGCCCAAGGGTGCCGTTTTTGCGCGAAAGGAACGGGATCGCCTACCGTTATTTCGCTTCGGTCTTCTTCAACTCCCGATCGATGCGAAGGTGGACCCGTCTGATGGCGAGCAGATTGAGCTTGGTTTCGGTCTTTCCGGTGATGAGCCGGTCGCCGATCTGGAACTGCCATTTCCAGATCCCCGGTGCGATTGCCGTGACAGTGAATTCAACGCCCTTGTAGATCATCGAAAAATCCTGGCAGCGGCCACGCCCGCCTAAAATCACCTTTACTTAGAATTGTGCATATGAGCAAATACAACTCAAAGAAATTTGAACAACAGCGCTTCGGTCACGAGGAGCACGCTTTTGCGACATTTGGAATGTGCCAAGGACGGGCTGGAATAGCCCAAACCCGCGCGACCCCATCAGGATGTCAATATTGGTACGTCTTACGCTCTTGTTTGCAATCGTCAGCCGATCCGGGCTGCCGGGCGACCGATCCGGCATTCCGGATCTCCCCCGCGCCGTCGCGGTTCCAAAGATTTCTCAAGGTCGTTTTGCAGAAACCGGGAGAAAACGGCAAGATCGCAGGTGTCGCGGACGTAGAAAATTTGCGCGTAGCAAAGCCGATGCGACGCCAGGTAGCCGCAGCGCCGCATATCAAGTTGACGGCGGGTCCGCGAGATTTACCGGCCTGCCAAAAGCACTGCGCCGCTCGAGCGGAATATCTTCGCTTGAGCGGCGCGGGCCTATTCCCCGAGTGATGCAATATCCCAGGCACCATTGTGTCTGGTTGGAATCAAAAAGGTTCAAAAGGAGCGGGAGGATTCATCCGTTGAAACGCGCACTCGTGGCCGGCGTATCTGCTGGTGAGGGCAGGGTGGTCCTCCAGATTTCCCGGCCTTCAGCGACCTCGCCGCGTAGCCCCATGCGGCGGGGTCGTGCGACCGCAGTGGCTTGAGAGACTGGTCGTTTCGCGAGGTGTCCCGTGCGGATGGCCGCTTCTACTCCTGCCGCGTTGGATAAGGCTGCCGCGACGGGATATCCGGCCGCGCCGGCGCATCGGCCGGTCGGATCGGTTGCGGGGACCGCGAGGGTTCCGCAGAGCGACACAGGTTCAACATCCACCTGAGGAAATCGGCGCCATGCCCTCGAAGCATCGGCAGGAGGGAATCATCCGGAAAGGCGATTTGTGCGGGCATGCAGCCACTCATAGCCGGCGCCGCTTGACGGACGGTTCAGATGAAAGGGCGAGCTCGTTGAAAATTTTAAACGATGCTGCCGCCCCGGTGTGCCGATCCCCAAACGCGCCGATCCCCAAACGCCAAGGCCACCTGACTTTCTGCCGGCCTCCCATCCGCGCCCCGGGGCTGGCGGCAGGCGTCTTGTCACTTCGGGCCTGCCAGCCGGCGGACGTCTGCAGAAAAAACCCGCGGCCAACATCCGGTTCGGCGCATCACTTCTCGCCAAGGAGCTTGCCGGTTTGCTTGTGGATGAAATGCAGCCGGCTGCAGGCGAGGCAGACCACCGACCCATAGGAATTGGGCTCGTCCTCCGACGAGGTCTTCGGCAACCAGTGCTGCACGGTGGTGCCGAGGTTCGGACACCTGAAAAGAATATGTCGACCCATCCCCGAAGTATGCGCACGCATCCTTTCAGGTCACCTACGTATGTTTCCTTAGGTGCTGCTGCGGAGCAGGCGCCAACATCCCCTTCGGCCGGCGGCAAGGGGGCGGGCGGGGCTCCGATCGTCGATCGATAGGGCGTGCGTGCTTATAGCGCGGCGATCAGGATGACATAGGCGAGGCCGCAACCGAGCACGGCGCACCAGAGAATCGATGCGGCGAGCAGCCACGCTTCGGGTCTCCCCCAAAGCCCGGCCAGCCTGAGCCATCGCTTCGGGTCAAGTCCTTCCTGGAGCATGTCCATGTCCTCCCCCTGGCAGTGCAAGGCGGGAGCACGACCGGTCTCTAAGGCACCGGCATCCACTGAAATACCTGTCCGGTGACCGTCACGTAACGCGACACCGGACAACTGGTTCCAAGTATTTCTGACGGATCGGGTCCGCGGGCGAGGGGCGCCTGATCGCGGGGTCTGGAGGGGTCTTAGTGACGCGCCTCGTCGAGCGGGATACGCAGTTCGGCCGCACGCTCGTCCCGATCCCTTCTGCGGAATTCAATCTCCTGACGCTCGAACTTGACCATCTCCCGTTGCACCGCCCGCATGAAGGCGGCGTGCTGCATTACAACGGCCTCAAGGTGTTCCATCATCATCCCCTGCGGTAAGCGGCCGGCGTCGAGCACGATGCTGCTCGAACGCCAAGGCCGGAAGGTTGGACCTGTCGAAATACGGCTCGGTTGAACACTGCCCTTGTGCAGGACAGCGCTCGTTGAGCCAGGTCAAACCCGTCCTGCCCAGCTTTGAAAGGATTCAAGGCAATGTCGGGGATGGGTCACGCGGACGGCGGCTGCAGGCCGGGAGAGCGCAGCCATTCGCTCATGTGGGACCCGGTCTCGGCCTGTCTCGCCTTGCGCAGCAGTTCGTCGCGTTGAGCGCCCGGCGGCATCAGTCTGGCCTCGGCGCGCAAGCGCTTTGCTTCCTCCGCCAGACGTTCTTCGAGGGATTGGCCTTGTTTGAAACGCCTCCGTTTCGTCATGGCGTACTCCTTCCGTTGGAGGAGGCGGGAGCGCAACCAGGCGTTCTCACCACGGATAGCAGCCGAGGTCCGTTCCGTGGCGATCCGTTAACGCACGTCCGGGCGCGGTGTTCTGCGCACTTGTGGACATAGCGGTCATTTTAGGGTTGTGGGCCGGGAGGCCGTTGAGGGACATAAAAAGGCCGCCAACTGTGGCGGCCCCCTTGGCTAGTTCTTGAGAGCCGGCATATGCAGCTCTTCGGCGCGATCGGTTTTGAGCCTTTTGCGGAATTCGCGCTCCCTGAGTTCGAACGCGATCATCTCCCTTTGCGCTGCTTCCATGAAGCTGCCGCGCGGCAGCTCGACCTGTTGCTCTTGCATTGCGCGCTCCCCGTTACTGTGACTACGCGTGCCCCAAATGGGACATGGTAAAAGTACGGCCTTTTTACTGCGGTGCAACCGTGAAATTTAGGCCGGAAGGAATTAGAACATATTGCGAACAGAGAACAAAGGTGGTACGAGATTTCTGCGCCACTCAACTCCGGAACCCGCCACCTCCCGTTTGTACCGCCCGCGAATCCCCGTCATAAGGAGCACGCAACAATGTCCGCCACCGCCCTGCGTATCGTCGAAGGATCCTCCATGGACAAGACCAAGGCCCTGTCTGCCGCGCTCTCCCAGATCGAGCGGCAGTTCGGCAAGGGCTCGGTGATGAAGCTGGGCAAGAACGACCGCTCGATGGATATCGAGACGGTTTCGTCTGGCTCGCTCGGGCTGGACATCGCCCTCGGCGTCGGCGGCCTGCCCAAGGGGCGGGTGGTCGAGATCTATGGGCCGGAATCCTCGGGCAAGACCACGCTGGCGCTGCACACGGTGGCGGAAGGGCAGAAGAAGGGTGGCATCTGCGCGTTCATCGACGCCGAACACGCGCTCGATCCGGTCTATGCGCGCAAGCTCGGCGTCAACATCGACGAACTCCTGATCTCGCAGCCCGACACCGGCGAGCAGGCGCTGGAAATCTGCGACACGCTGGTGCGCTCCGGCGCGGTCGACGTGCTGGTGGTCGATTCGGTGGCGGCGCTGGTGCCGAAGGCCGAACTCGAGGGCGAGATGGGCGATGCGCTGCCCGGCCTGCAGGCGCGGCTGATGAGCCAGGCGCTGCGCAAGCTGACCGCCTCGATCAACAAGTCCAACACCATGGTGATCTTCATCAACCAGATCCGCATGAAGATCGGCGTGATGTACGGTTCGCCGGAAACCACGACCGGCGGCAACGCACTGAAATTCTACGCCTCCGTCCGCCTCGACATCCGCCGCATCGGCGCGATCAAGGAGCGCGACGAAGTGGTCGGCAACACCACCCGCGTCAAGGTGGTGAAGAACAAGCTGGCGCCGCCCTTCAAGCAGGTCGAGTTCGACATCATGTATGGTGAGGGCGTCTCCAAGATGGGCGAAATCCTCGACCTCGGCGTCAAGGCCGGCATCGTCGAAAAATCCGGCGCCTGGTTTTCCTATGACAGCCAGCGGCTCGGCCAGGGCCGCGAGAACTCAAAAGCCTTTCTCAAGGCCAACCCCGACATGACCGCCAAGATCGAACTGGCGATCCGCCAGAACTCCGGCCTGATCGCCGAGCAGATTCTGGCCGGTCCCGCCGAGCGCGACGCGGACGGCGAGGAGCCGGGCGACGAATAAGGCTGAGACGTTTCGGGGGTTAAGGCCCGAAACGTGACAGACGGGCGCTGCGGACGTTGAGTTGCCGACGTCTTCAGCGCCCGTTTTTTTGTGGGCGAGAAACTCCTTCGTCGCATATTGCGATCGGAGCGTCGTGACATGAAATGGCGGGTAGCGGAGGTATTTGGGCAAGCGAGCGCGGTCGCGCTCGCCGTCATGTTCTGCGCAATAAGTTCAGGCAGGGCCTGCGCCGCCGAGGACGCCTGCATCCCCTGTCGCCAAAACTATCATTACGTCTGCGTGCATAACCTTCGCGACTGCCAGTCGGCCTGCCGCAGCATCGGAACGACCGACCGGCAGGCTTGCGAACTCCGATGCCTCGCGCGCCACGACGGGTGCAGAAGACGCGCCATCGCGAAATGCGGATCGTGTGAGCCTGCGCGATATCCCGCCATGCCGCCTGCAAGAATGCAGTAGCGGCGCGATTCGGTGAGATGGGTTGAACTCGTTGCCAAACCCAAGCTATTCCGCGGCCTGCGCGTAGTCCTCGACCGGCGGGCACGAGCAGACCAAATTGCGGTCGCCATAGACGTTGTCAACGCGGCCGACCGGAGACCAGTATTTGTCCGTGCGCGAGGTGCTGGCCGGGAAGCAGCCGGTGGCGCGGCTGTAGGGGCGATCCCAGGCATCGTCGACGATGTCGTGCACGGTGTGTGGAGCGTGGCGCAGCGGCGAGGCCTCCACCTTCCAGCGACCGATCTCGATCTCGGTGATCTCGCTGCGGATCGCGATCATGGCGTCGCAGAAGCGATCGAGTTCCGCCTTGGATTCCGATTCGGTCGGCTCGATCATCAACGTGCCCGCGACCGGAAAGCTCATGGTCGGTGCATGGAAGCCGTAATCGATCAAACGCTTGGCGATGTCGTCGACGGTGACGCCAGAGGTCGCCTTGAGCGGGCGGGGATCGACGATGCACTCATGCGCGACGCGGCCTTTGGCATTCTTGTAGAGCACCGGAAAACACGAATCGAGCCGGGTTGCGATGTAATTGGCGTTGAGGATCGCGACTTCGGTGGCGCGCGTCAGGCCTTCGCCGGACATCATCAGAATGTAGATGTAGGAGATGGTCAGGATCGACGCCGAGCCGAACGGCGCCGCCGACACCGGCCCCACGGCGTGCGCCGTAGCGCCGTCGGTGGCGGGATGGCCCGGCAGATACGGCGCCAGATGCGCCTTGACGCCGATCGGGCCCATGCCGGGGCCGCCGCCACCATGCGGGATGCAGAACGTCTTGTGCAGGTTGAGGTGCGAGACGTCGGCGCCGTAATCGCCGGGACGCGACAGGCCGACCTGCGCATTCATGTTGGCGCCGTCGAGATAGACCTGTCCGCCGTGCTGGTGGACGATATCGCAGATGTCCCTTATGTGCTCCTCGAACACGCCATGCGTCGAGGGATAGGTGATCATCACGGCTGCAAGGTTTTTCGAATGCTTCTCTGCCTTGGCGCGGAGGTCGTCGACATCGACGTCGCCGCGCGCGTCGCAGGCGGTCACCACCACCTCCATGCCGACCATGTGGGCGGAGGCCGGATTGGTGCCGTGCGCGGAGGAGGGGATCAGGCACACCTTTCGGTGCGGCTCGCCGCGCGCCGCGTGATAGGCGCGGATCGCCAGCAGCCCGGCATATTCGCCCTGCGCGCCGGAATTCGGCTGCAGCGACACCGCGTCATAGCCGGTGATGTCGCACAGCCATCGTTCGAGCCGCTTGAACATCGCGTGATAGCCGCGCGCCTGATCGACGGGCGCGAACGGGTGCAGACTGGCAAATTCGGGCCAGGTCAGTGGAATCATCTCCGTGGTGGCGTTCAGCTTCATGGTGCAGGAGCCGAGCGGGATCATCGCGCGGTCGAGCGCGAGGTCGCGGTCCGAGAGCTTGCGCATGTAGCGCAGCAGGTCGGTTTCGGAGCGATGCGTGTGGAAGACCGGATGGGTGAGAAACGCGCTGTCGCGCTTCAGTGCGGGCGGCAGCGTTTCGCGCGCGGTCAGTTCAACCTCCGAATAGGACAGCTTGCCCCCGAAAGCGCGCCATACGGCCTCGACGGTTTCGGGCGTGGTGGTCTCGTCCACGGAAACGCCGAGGGAGCCTTCGCCGATCCGCAGATTGATCTTTTCAGCCAGCGCGCGGGCAACGATGTCGTTCTGCTTGTCGCCGGCTGTGACCGTGATGGTATCGAAGAACGCCGGCGACTGCGGCGCGAAGCCGAGCTTTGCAAGTCCCGCCGCCAGCACCGCCGCGCGGCGGTGCACGGTGCGCGCGATATGCGTCAGCCCTTCCGGGCCGTGATAGACCGCGTACATCGAGGCGATCACCGCCAGCAGCACCTGCGCGGTGCAGATGTTGGAGGTGGCCTTTTCGCGGCGGATATGCTGTTCGCGGGTCTGCAGCGCCAACCGGTAGGCGGGCTGCCCTCGCGAATCCACCGACAGGCCGACGATGCGGCCGGGCAGCGAGCGCTTCAGCGCGTCGCGCACCGACATGTAGGCGGCGTGCGGGCCGCCATAGCCCATCGGCACGCCAAAGCGCTGCGCCGACCCGATCGCGATATCGGCGCCGAGTTCGCCGGGCGAGGCGATCAGCGTCAGCGCCAGGAGATCGGCGGCCATGACCGCGAGCGCGCCCTTGGCGTGCAGCGCGGCGATGGCGGGTCTGAGATCGCGCACCGCACCCGACGTACCCGGATATTGCAGCAGGCCACCGAAAACCTCCGCGCCGTCGAGATCGGTGAGGGGATTGCCGACGATCAGGCTCCAGCCGAGCGGCTCGGCGCGGGTGCGCAACACGGCGAGCGTCTGCGGATGCACCTCCTTGTCGACGAAGAAGGATTTTGTCTTCACCTGCGACGACCGTTCCGCCAGCGCCATCGCTTCGGCCGCAGCCGTGCCCTCGTCGAGCAGCGAGGCGTTGGCGACGTCGAGCCCGGTGAGGTCGCAGATCATGGTCTGGAAATTGAACAGCGCCTCCAGCCGGCCCTGGCTGATTTCCGGCTGGTACGGTGTGTAGGCGGTGTACCAGGCCGGGTTTTCCAAAATGTTGCGCTGGATCACCGCGGGCAAAATGGTGCCGGAATAGCCGGTGCCGATCAGCGAAGTGTAGACTTCGTTCTGCGCGGCGAGTTCGCGCATGTGTGCGAGCGCCTCGGTTTCGCTCAGCGCGCGGCCGAGGTCGAGCGGCGCCTTCTGCCTGATCGACGATGGCAGCGTCTGGCTCATCAATTCGCCGAGGCTCTTCGCGCCGACGCTCTCCAGCATCGCGGCGATGTCGCGCGGCGAGGGACCGATGTGGCGGCGGACGAAATCGGTGGCGGCTTCGGCGGTGGTCTTCAGCGGCGCGTTCATGGCGGTGTCCTCGTCACGTAGCGGAAATAGATACTCCGTCATGCCAGGCCTCGTGCCGGGCATCCACGTCTTGCCTCGGCGGCAGAAGGACGTGGATGGCCGGGACAAGCCCGGCCATGACGGCGGATATGTTGGGCCGAATCTTCACGCCGTGTGGGCCTTGTACGCGGCCTCGTCCATCATGCCGCCGAGTTCGCCCTTGTCCGCGATCTTCAGCTTGAAGAACCAGGCCTTGCCGTCGGCGTCGGAGTTCACCAGCGCGGGCTCGGCGGCGAGCGCTTCGTTGACCTCGATCACCTCGCCGGAGATCGGCGCATAGACGTCGGAGGCGGCCTTCACCGATTCGACCACGGCGGCCGCTTCGGCCTTCTTCAGCGCGCGGCCGACTTTTGGCAGTTCGACGAACACGACGTCGCCGAGCTGGGTCTGCGCGTAGTCGGTGATCCCGATGGTGGCGATATCGCCCTCGATGCGGAGCCATTCGTGATCGGTGGTGAACAGCGTCGTCATGAACAATCCTCAGCGTTTGTAGGTATTGGGAACGAAGGGCATGGCGGCGACTTCCAGCGGGAGGCGCTGGCCGCGCACTTCGGCGAAGACGGTGGTGCCAATGGCTGCGAGCGGCGTTGGCAGGTAGCCCATCGCGACCGGGGCGTTGAGGCTGGGGCCAAAGCCGCCTGACGTGACCTTGCCGATCGGCTCGCCGGAGCTGGCATCCGCGAACAGTGCCGCGCCCTCGCGCACCGGCGCGCGGCCCTGGGCTCGCAGGCCGACGCGGCGGCGCGACGCGCCTTTTTCGAACTGCGCGAGAATTTTTTCAGCGCCGGGAAACCCGCCGGCGCGGGCGCCGCCGATGCGGCGGCTTTTCTGCACCGACCATTCCAGCGCGCCCTCGACCGGCGTCGTCGTGGTGTCGATGTCGTGGCCGTACAGACAGAGCCCGGCCTCGAGCCGCAGGCTGTCGCGGGCGCCGAGGCCGATCGGCAGCACGTCGGGGTTTTCCAGCAGCGCCGTCACCAGCGCTTCCGCTTGCGCAGCGGGGACCGAGATCTCGAAACCGTCCTCGCCGGTATAGCCGGAGCGCGAGACGAAGCAGTCGAAGCCGGCGACCTTTCGGGGTCCGGTATCCATGAACCGCATCGCGGTCACGTCAGGAGAAAGTTTCGCCAGCGCCGATTCGGCCTTCGGCCCCTGCAGCGCGACCAGTGCTCGATCGGCCAGCGAATCGATGGTGCAGCTTTCGGAAAGATGCGCGCGCAGATGCGCTTCGTCCTCGGCCTTGCAGGCGGCGTTGACCACCAGAAACAAATGGTCGCCGAAATTCGCCACCATCAGGTCGTCGAGAATGCCGCCGTCGTCATGGGTGAACTGGGCATAGCGCTGCCGTCCCGGTGCAACCGCCACGATGTCCTGCGGCACCAGCCGCTCCAGCGCCAGCGCGGCGTCCGTGATTTGGCCGGATTTGGGGCGCAGCGCGATCTGGCCCATGTGGGAGACGTCGAACAGCCCGGCGGCGCTGCGCGTATGCAGGTGTTCTTTCAGCACACCGGCCGGGTATTGCACCGGCATCTCATAGCCCGCGAACGGAACCAGCTTGCCGCCGCGCGCCACGTGGAGCGCATGCAAAGGTGTGCGTTTGAGAGAAGCTTCGTCGCGCGCCAGCATTCAGAGACCCTCAAGGGCTCGGGGACCAGCCCCCGAAAAACCCAAAGAAAGCCCCATCTGTCGCTGTGCCTGAGAGTATTATCCCGTCGGCGGACGTCCTGGGCCACGGCCCGGCGTCACTTTCCAGATGTCAGTTCGTCACGAGGGTCCGTTTGCCTGAGAGTTTCCGGGGCGGTTGCTCCTTCGGCGCCGGCGCTGAAGCCGGTCTCTCCCGACGTGACGTCGAACAGACGGGAAAGAACCACAGCCCGGCCAAGCCTGTCAACGCAGCTGCAGCATTATCAACGGGAAGTGCCGCCCAATGTGTGTGCTGCGGCAACCCCATGATCCGCTTGATAATCCGCCTGCACACTTTCTGGACATTTCTGGACAGTGCAGGCCGCCTTGTCTAAAAGCGTTTCGCCGGAAGGTTAAAGGCTGGTTGCCGCCTGACGGGCCCCCCGTTTTTCGATTGGATGAACATGAGCGGCGTCAACGAGATCAGGTCGAAATTTCTGGATTTCTTCGCGGCGAACGGCCACGAGGTGGTGTCGTCGTCGCCGCTGGTGCCGCGCAACGACCCGACGCTGATGTTCACCAATGCCGGCATGGTGCAGTTCAAGAACGTCTTCACCGGCGTCGAGAAGCGGCCCTACCAGCGCGCCACCACCTCGCAGAAATGCGTGCGCGCCGGCGGCAAGCACAATGATCTCGACAATGTAGGCTACACCGCGCGCCATCTCACCTTCTTCGAGATGCTCGGTAATTTCTCGTTCGGCGACTACTTCAAGGAGCGCGCGATCGAGCTCGCCTGGAACCTGATCACCAAGGAATACGGGCTGAAGAAGGACAAGCTGCTCGTCACGATCTACCACGACGACGACGAGGCCGCGAAGCACTGGAAGAAGATCGCGGGCTTTTCCGACGACCGCATCATCCGCATCGCCACGTCTGACAATTTCTGGGCGATGGGCGACACCGGCCCGTGCGGCCCGTGCTCGGAGATATTCATCGACCGCGGCGAGCATATCTGGGGCGGTCCTCCCGGCAGCCCGGAGGAGGACGGCGACCGTTTCCTGGAGTTCTGGAATCTCGTCTTCATGCAGTTCGAGCAGGTGACAAAGGAGGAGCGCGTGGCGCTGCCGCGTCCCTCGATCGACACCGGCATGGGGCTGGAGCGCATGGCCTGCATCCTGCAGGGCGTCGACAGCGTATTCGAGACCGACCTGTTCCGTCATCTGATCGATGCCACGGCGTCCGCGCTCGGGCGCGGGCCGGACGAGCAAAATGTCGCCTCGTTCCGCGTCATCGCGGACCATCTGCGCTCCTCGGCGTTTCTGGTGGCCGACGGCGTGCTGCCCTCGAACGAGGGCCGCGGCTATGTGCTGCGGCGGATCATGCGTCGCGCGATGCGGCACGCGCAATTGCTCGGCGCCGGCGAGCCGCTGATGCACCGCCTGGTCTGGGCGCTGGTGCGCGAGATGGGGCAGGCCTATCCGGATCTGGTGCGCGCCGAAAAGCTGATCGAGGAAACGCTGCGGCTGGAAGAGACGCGATTCCGCAAGACGCTGTCGCGTGGCCTTGCCATTCTCGACGAGAAGAGCGCCGGGTTGAAGAAGGGCGACATGTTCGACGGCGACACGGCGTTCACGCTGTACGATACCTATGGTTTTCCGCTGGACCTGACGCAGGACGCGCTGAAGTCGCGTGGCATCAGCGTCGACCAGGCGTCGTTCACCGACGCGATGGAGCGGCAGCGCGTGAAGGCGCGCGCGTCGTGGTCCGGTTCGGGCGATGCGGCGAGCGAAACCATCTGGTTTCCGCTGCGTGAAAAGCTCGGAGCTACCGAGTTCCTCGGCTACGACACCGAGAGCGCCGAAGGCGTGGTCACGGCGCTGGTGAAGGACGGCAAGGACGCCGACAGCCTCAAGGCCGGCGAGACCGGCTCGATCGTGCTGAACCAGACGCCGTTCTACGCGGAGTCCGGCGGCCAGGTCGGCGACACCGGTTTGCTGACCGGCGAGGGCGTCAAATTCCGCGTGACAGATACCCATAAGAAGGCCGGCGATCTCTTCGTGCATGTCGGCACGGTGGAGCAGGGCACGCTGAAGGTAGGCACGCCGTTGCAGCTCGAGGTCGATCATGGCCGGCGCTCTTCGATCCGCGCGCATCACTCGGCGACGCATCTGCTGCACGAGGCGCTGCGGCAGGTGCTCGGCGATCACATCGCCCAGCGCGGCTCGCTGGTGGCGCCGGACCGGCTGCGCTTCGACTTCGTGCATCCGAAACCGATCACGCCGGACGAACTCGCGCGCATCGAGGATATCGCCAACGAGGTCGTGCTGGAAAACGACGAGGTGACGACGCGGCTTATGGCGGTGGACGACGCGCGCGAAGCCGGCGCCCGCGCGCTGTTCGGCGAGAAATATGGCGACGAGGTTCGCGTCGTCTCGATGGGCCGGCAGGCGCGCGAGCACGGCCAGAACGCGCTCGGCTGGTCGGTCGAACTGTGCGGCGGTACGCATGTGAAGCGCACCGGCGATATCGGCCTTATCTCGGTGACCGCCGAAAGCGCGGTGGCTTCCGGCGTGCGGCGCATCGAAGCGCTGACCGGACGTCACGCCCGCAAATTCGCCAACGACACGATGGCGCTGGCGAAGCATGCGGCCTCCGAACTGCGCACTTCCGTCGACGAGATGCCGGCCCGCATCGCGGCGTTGATGGAAGAGCGCAAGAAGCTGGAGCGCGACCTCTCCGACGCGCGCAAGAAACTCGCGATGGGCGGCGGGGCGTCGGCCGGCAACGGCGCGGCCGGCATCCGCGAAGCGGGTGGCGTGAAACTATTGGCGCGCGCGGTCGAGGGCGTCGAGACCAAGGACTTGAAGAGCCTGGTCGACGACGGCAAGAAGCAGATCGGCTCCGGCGTGGTCGCGATCGTCGGCGTCACCGAGGACGGCAAGGCCGGCATCGTGGTCGGCGTCACGTCCGACCTCACGGCGCGCTTCAACGCGGTCGAACTGGTGCGCAAGGGCTCGGAAGCGCTCGGCGGCAAGGGCGGCGGCGGCCGGCCCGACATGGCGCAGGCCGGCGGCCCCGACGGCGCCAAGGCCGACGCGGCGCTGTCGGCCATCGAGCAGGCGATGGCCGGCGCGTAGCGTGGCCACCGTCCCGGGCAAGCGCGTGAGCCCCGATCCGGATCTCCGGGACCGGGTCTACGAACTGCTCGAACACGACCATCTGCCGCATTCGGTCGGCTCGCGTTTCGCCCATTTGGTCGTCACCATCATCGTGCTCGACGTGCTGGCGATGATCCTGGCCTCGGTACCGGAATTCGATGCCGGCTTCGGCTGGCTGTTCACGTCGATCGAAGTCGTGGCCGTCCTGGCGTTCGCGCTGGAATATCTGGCGCGGCTGTGGAGCGTGGTCGGGCATTCGCTGCGAGCGGTGACGCCGGTGCGGGCACGGCTGGAATATGTCTTTTCCACCCTCGGGATCATCGACCTGATGGCGTTTCTGCCGTCCGCGATCGCGCTCGCCGCGGGCGACCGCCATGCGCTGATGCTGTTCGGGATGCTGCCGTTCATGAAGCTGGTGCGCTATTCACCGGCGCTGCGCTCGCTGCTGTCGGCGCTGTATGCCGAGCGCCGCACGCTGTTCGGCTGCGTCGTGATTTTGACCGGCGCCGTGCTGCTGTTTGCGACGCTGCTCTACGCCATCGAGCGCAACGTGCAGCCCGACAAGTTCGGCACCATTCCGCAGGCGATGTGGTGGGCGATCGTCACGCTCGGCACCGTCGGCTACGGCGACGTGGTGCCGGTGACGCCGCTCGGCAAGGTCGTGACGGTGTTCGCGATCGTGGTCGGCTTCGCCATGATCGCGCTGCCGGTCGCCATCGTCTCGCGCGCCTTCACGGATGAAGTAAGGCGGCGCGACTTCATCGTCACCTGGGGAATGCTGGCGCGGGTGCCGCTGTTCGCACATCTCGGCGCCTCCGAGATCGTCGACGTCATGCGGCTGTTGCGGGCGCAGACGATCGAGGCCGGCGAAGTGCTGGTGCGGCGCGGCGATCCGGCCTCGTCGATGTATTTCATCACGGCCGGCGAGGTCGAGATCGAGCTGCCGAACCAGCGGGTGCGGCTCTCGAACGGCACGTTCTTCGGCGAGATCGCACTGCTGCACCGGACCAAGCGCAGCGGCACGGTCACCGCGATCCGCAAGACCAAATTGCTGGCGCTGGATGCGCAGGATTTTCACGCTTTGATCGAGCGGCTGCCGGAACTGGCGGCCCATGTGAAGGACACCGCCGAAGCGCGGCTGGCCGACACGGCCGAGCTGCTGAAGGGCGATCTGGCGCCTGCGGAAATCGCGCAGGCGGAGCGGGATTGACGCGCTATCCCGGGAGCGGGTCCTGGTTCTTGAAGCGCTCGATCACCATGAACAGCATCGCTCACCTGCGGTTGGCTGAGCCGGTTCAACCCTTCTTCAGGAACACGTAGTCGGCCGAGTAGGGCACGCTCTCATAGGTGCCTGGCTTGTAGCAGGCGCCGGTCAGCCGGCCGCCGACCGTATTGATACGCTGCACCGTCGTCACCGCGTTGAGCACGCCGGTGCCCCGCTTCGAAGTCACGGTGAGTTTCAGCCAGGGAATGTCCATGGCGACGGACCCCGGCGATGTCCCTGCGACCTGGCCGACGATGGCGCTGCCGTCGCCCACTTCCCAGCTTGGTCCGGCGTAGTGCCGGCCGACTGTCTTGCCGTCCTGGAACAACGTCGCGATCGGTTCGCGGAATGCCCAGCTCAGTGAGCCGTCCGTTCCGTTCTTGCATTCGTAGATTTGCGCGCCTTCGGCATGCAGCTTGAGGATCGCGGCTTCGCCGGGAGCCGCGATCGCGTCGGGAATCGCGGTCTGGGCGGTGGCGCCGGTAAGCGAGACGAGGAGGAAGATGGCGGTAAACAGCACGTTCTTGATCAGGGAAGTCTTGGGGGACGACACGTAGTTGCTCCGTCGTGAGTTCTTGGCAAGGCGAGCGAGCGGGTCGCGCGGACGCGCCCGGTGACAGGCGGCGAACAATCCATCGAGCCCCCAGCGGAGATGGATCGTTCGTCGCTCTGACCTCGCCATCGATATGGAAGGGAATTGTGAACGGCGGCTTACGCCGCCATCGCCTTGGCGAGGTTGTCGGATACCTTGTCCAGGAAGCCGGTGGTGGACAGCCAGCGCTGGTCGGCGCCGACCAGCAGCGCGAGGTCCTTGGTCATGTAGCCGTCCTCGACGGTCGAGACGCAGACCTTCTCCAGCGTGTCGGCGAATTTCGCGAGCTCCGGATTGTTGTCGAGCTTGGCGCGGTGCGCGAGGCCGCGGGTCCAGGCGAAGATCGACGCGATGGAGTTCGTCGAGGTCTCCTTGCCCTTCTGGTGTTCGCGGTAGTGGCGGGTCACCGTGCCGTGCGCGGCTTCGGCTTCCACCGTCTTGCCGTCGGGCGTCAGGAGCACCGACGTCATCAGGCCGAGCGAGCCATAGCCCTGCGCCACCGTGTCCGACTGCACGTCGCCGTCGTAGTTCTTGCAGGCCCAGACGTAGCCGCCGGACCATTTCAGCGCCGAGGCGACCATGTCGTCGATCAGGCGGTGTTCGTAGGTAAGCCGCTTGGCGTCGAATTCCTTCTTGAACTCGCGGTCGAACACGTCCTGGAAGATGTCCTTGAAGCGGCCGTCATAGACCTTGAGGATCGTGTTCTTGGTCGAGAGGTAGACCGGGTAGTTGCGCAGCAGGCCGTAATTGAACGAGGCGCGGGCGAAGTCGATGATGGAGTCGTCGAGATTGTACATTTCCATCGCCACGCCGGCGCCGGGCGTCTTGAACACTTCCTTCTCGATCACGGTGCCGTCTTCGCCGACGAACTTCATCGAGAGCGTTCCCTTGCCGGGGAACTTGATGTCGGTGGCGCGGTACTGGTCGCCATAGGCGTGGCGGCCGATGATGATCGGCTTGGTCCAGCCGGGGACGAGGCGCGGCACGTTCTTGCAGATGATCGGCTCGCGGAAGATCACGCCGCCGAGGATGTTGCGGATGGTGCCGTTCGGCGACTTCCACATTTCCTTCAGGTTGAATTCCTTCACCCGCGCTTCGTCGGGGGTGATGGTTGCGCATTTGACGCCGACGCCGACCTTCTTGATCGCGTTGGCCGCGTCGATCGTGACCTGGTCGTTGGTCTGGTCGCGATATTCCATTCCGAGGTCAAAATACAACAGCTCGACATCCAGGAACGGGTTGATCAGCTTGTCCTTGATGTACTGCCAGATGATCCGGGTCATCTCGTCGCCGTCGAGTTCGACGACGGGGTTGGACACCTTGATTTTTGCCATGTGGAACGGGCCTTTTGCTCGGAAAACCGCCGATGGGGCGGCGTGGAGTGATTACAGGCGGGCTATAGCACTGCAACCCGGCGGACGAAAGCCAAGCCGTTATGCAGTTTCCGCCCATTTCCTAGGTAGGAATGCGGCCTGCCTGCTGGGGCGCCGGGCCGGTGTCACCGATGAGCACCGGACCGGGCGCAGGACGGCGCGATTGAGGCTTTGAAGGAAGGAGCGGAAACGCTACTAAGCCGGCGCGCGGACTGGGATTTCCGCTCCTCCGACCGCGACGGTCCGGTTGCCGGGCACATCCGGCTTTAAGGAATTCTTCAGGGTTGAGCATGGCTGCTCAAGCTTCAACAGAAGGCGAACGCAGGAATGTCCGGCACCGACAAGACCAAGGCTGGGTTGGACTTGGCCGGGCCGGTCGTGATCCTCGTCGAGCCGCAGCTGGGCGAGAATATCGGCATGGCCGCGCGCGCCATGGGGAATTTCGCGCTGACCCGCCTGCGGATCGTCAATCCGCGCGACGGCTGGCCGAACATCGCCGCCCAGCGGGCGGCGGCGGGGGCCGACCACATCCTGGAACGGGCCGAACTGTTCGACACGGTCGAGCAGGCGGTGGCCGACCTCACCCTGCTGTTCGCCACCACCGCCCGTGCCCATGACCAGGCCAAGCCGGTGGTCGGTCCCGAACGGGCCGCCGCCGACATCGTCGCCCATGTGGGGGCCGGCGGCGGGGCCGGGATCCTGTTTGGCCGGGAGCGCTACGGCCTGCAGAACGAGGAGGTCGCGCTCGCCAACCGGATCATTACCTTCCCGGTCAATCCGGGCTTTGCCTCGCTGAACCTGGCGCAGGCGGTGCTGCTCGTCGGCTATGAGTGGTTCAAGCGTTCGACCGGCGGCGCGCTGCCGTTCGCGATGCCGGAACGCTCCGAGCCGGCCTCGCAGCACCAGATGCAGGCGTTCTTCGACAATCTCGTCCGAGAACTCGACAAGGTGGAATTTCTGCGCCCGCGCGAAAAACGAGAGACCATGCTGGTGAACCTGCGCAACATTTTTACACGCATGGACCCGACCAAGCAGGACATGCACACGCTGCACGGCGTGGTGATGGCGATTGCCGAGGGCCGCAAGGGGCCGGCCAAGGGCGGCGTGCTCGACGGCGAACAGGCGACAAGGCTGCGCGCGCTCTTGGCCGAGCACGGGCAGGGGCCGGCGGTGCCGGGCGACAGCTCGACCGTTCGCGGGCTGGCGCGGCTGCTGCGGCGTAACCCGACCGATGCCGAGCGCATCTTGTGGCAGGCGCTGACCCGCGACCGCCGGTTTGCCGGCCAGTTCAAGCGCCAGACCCCGGTCGGCCGCCATATCCCCGACTTCGTCTCCTTTGTGCACCGGCTGGCGATCGAACTGGTCAACGCCAACGAGTCGGAAGCGATCGTCGCCGACCGCGCCGGGCGTAAGGCGTGGCTCGAGGCGCGCGACTACCGCGTGGTCGAAATGCGGGTCGGCGATGTCGAGGCCGATCTGGCGGCCGAACTGGCGCGGCTGGAAGCGAGCCTGCCCGCGGGCGGTTAGAGAGTCTCAAAATTATGGCGCTTGCGGCGCTGGCCCGACGAATTTCGTCGACCGGCTCGGGATTATTTCGGGCAGGAGAGGGTTCAACGTGGCGGGACATCGTAAACCCCCCATGGGAGGCCATCATCATGCGTCGTGTTCGTCTTGCCGTGCTTTCATCTCTGTCCGTTTTCGCCACTTCGCCCGCGCTGGCGCAGGCCCCACAGGTCGAGAAGAACGTTTCGATGGGGATGGCGCTTGCCATCATCCAGGGTACGCTCGAGCAGTGCACCAAGGACGGCTACAAGGTCTCGGTCGTGATCGTCGACAAGGCCGGCAGTGTCGCCGCTTCGGTCCGCGGCGACGGCACCAATCCCCACACCATGGAGTTCGGCCGGCTGAAGGCCTACACCTCGCGCACCCGCGGCCAGACTTCGCTGGAATTCATGAAGCTGACGTCGGATCCGGCGAATGCGTATCTCAAGCAGATTCCGAACACGGTGGCGGTCGGCGGCGGCGTGCCGATCAAGGCCGGCAACGAGGTCATCGGCGGGGTCGGCGTATCCGGCGCGCCGGGCGGCGAGAAGGACGAGGTGTGTGCCAATGCCGGCATCGCCAAGGTCGCGGATGCGCTGAAGTAACGCGATGAATCAGTAGGGTGGGCAAAAGGAGCGTAAGCGACGTGCCCACGATCCGTCGGCAAACGCATTGATGGATGGCGGGCACGCTTCCGCTTCGCTCTTTGAGCTACGGCGGACGCTTTGCCCGCCCTACAACGACACGCAATAATGAATCATTTTTCGTCATGGCCGGGCTTGTCCCGGCCATCCACGTCTTTGTGTTCCACGAAAGAAAGCAAGACGTGGATGCCCGGGACAAGGCCGGGCATGACGAATGTCTATGGAAGCTACACCGCGACGAGCTGTTCGCTCGTGCGCTTCGGCTTCCTTACCTTCGACGGCTCGTACAAATTGCCGGCCACGAGGCCCGCGGTATCCGCCACGCCGGGATCGCGGGAAACCATGGCGGCGACGATGGCGCCGTCGATCAGCAGCGCCAGTTGATGCGCCAGTATCTGCGGCTCGGCGGCGCCCATTTCACCGGCGAGTTTTTCGATATGCGCCAGCACCACCTTCTTGTGGCGTAGCGCGATGTTGCGGAACGCTTTCGCATCCTTGTCGTGCTCGGCGACGGCGTTGATGAAGGGGCAGCCGTAGAACCGTTCCTCGGCGAACCACTTCTTCAGCGCCGGAAAGATCCGCTTCAGTTTGGCCTGCGCGTCGCCGCCACCGTCTTCCATCGCGCCGATGAACCACTCACGCCAGGCCTTGCCTTCGCTCTCCAGCACGGCGTTGACGAGGTTGGTCTTCGAACCGAACAGCTTGTAGAGCGTGGTCTTGGCGGTGCCCGCCTCGTCGATGATGGCGTCGATCCCGGTGGCGTTGATGCCGTTCTTGCAAAAGAGATGCGTCGCTGCAGCAAGCAGGCGCCCGCGAGCGGACTCTTCGTCGCCGGCGATGGGCTGCCTCTTCTTCGAAACCGATCTGGCCATGCGCGCCAGTAAATCGAAGCTGCGGGCAATCATCAAGGGCAATCATCTGACCGCAACTCTGCGCGGAAAGTAATCGCCCATTGCAGCAATTGCTTCCTGCCTGTGCAGAGCGCCGCTGACCAGTTTCCATGCAGCCAATGCTAAGCGGCGAAAGACGTTCGGCTTTTGATTTTGGCCGGGTCTGGCACGCTTCGTGCAGGAAACAGAACGTTCGGTATCCTACCCTAGGGAGAGAAAAGATGACCGCGGTCGCTCAGAAAACGGTGCTCACAGGCTGCCTGGCGCCAATCGACAAGAACGGGCTGGAGCAGCTTATCGCCAACGGCAAGGCCAATCCGAAGGTCATCAAGACCTTGAAGTGCAAGACGGTGGCGGAGGGCAAGTTCCGCCACGCCAACTACATCCGCAACCTCGCGCCCTATATCGTCGACGAGCCGCCGGGGCTGCTCGGCGACGACACCGCACCGAATCCGTCGGAGGCCTCGCTGGCCGCGCTGGGTTCGTGCCTTGCGGTCGGCCTCCACGCCAACGCCGTCCATCGCGGCTGGATCGTCAACAAGCTCGAACTCGAACTCGAGGGCGACCTCAACATCACGGCGGTGTGGGGCACCGGCGACGTCAGCGAAAAGCCGGTCGGCTTCACGGATGTGCGCGTCAAGGTCGACATGGAATGCGAGGGCATTCCGAAGAGCGAGATCGATGCGCTGGTGACCCACGTCCAGAAATGGTCGCCGGTGGCCAACACTTTTACGCGGCCGGTCAATCTCGAGGTCAGCGCGTAGGGCAATCAAGCAAGGCAACAACGTAAGCTAGGCGATTGGGGTGTGGAGGGTTTGATGGGTTCACTGGCGGTTTCCCGGCTCGCAAGCGACGAAACCCTTCCACCGCTATCGGTCGCCGATCAGGTGGCGGCAATTGCGAGAAAGGAACTCGCACCCCATGCGTCGGCGATCGACGAGGGGACGCTCTACCCCGACGCGCAGCTCCGAAAGCTCGGCGAAGCCGGCGCGTGGGGCAGCCACCTGCCTGCGGATGGCGCAGCCGATCTGCGCTGCGCCATTCAATCGATTGCATCGATCGGCGAGGTCTGCGGTGCCACCGCCTTCATGGCCTGGTGCCAGAACACGCTGGTCTGGTACGCGGCGAATTCCGACAATCCCCAGCTTGTCGGGAAGTTCGCCGAAAAATTTGCCAGCGGCGAAATTCTTGGCGGCACCGGGCTGTCGAACCCGATGAAGAGCTTTTTCGGAATCGAGAAACTCAAGCTGAAAGGCCGCAAGGTCGAGGGCGGCTATGTCGTGCGCGGCGCGCTGCCCTGGGTTTCCAACCTGGGCGCAGACCATTACTTCGGCACGATCTGTGAGGACGAGGCCGGCGGCATCGTCATGTTCCTGGCCGACTGCGCCAATCCGGCCATCACGCTGCAGCCCTGCAATCCGTTCCTGGCGATGGACGGCACCGGGACATACGGCGTCCAATTCCGCGACGTGTTCGTGCCGGACGAACTGATCCTCGCCGAACCGGCGGGGCCGTTCGTGAAGAAGATCCGCGCCGGCTTCATCCTGCTGCAGGCCGGCATGGCGCTCGGCCTGATCAAGGACTGCATCCAGATCATGGACGAGGTCGACGCGCCGCTCGGCCACGTCAACCGCTATCTGCCGCAACAACCCGTGCAGTTCCGCGAACTCCATGCCGAGTTCGAGAAGGAGGCGATGGCGCTGGCCTGCGATCCCTATAATGCCGACGACAGCTACTGGCGGCGTGTGGTGGCGTTGAGGCTGCGCGCCGGGGACGCCAGCGTCGCTGCGGCGCATGCCGCGATGCTCCATTGCGGCGCGCGCGGCTATCTGAAGAGCCATCGTGCGCAACGCCGGCTGCGCGAAGCCTATTTCGTCGCCATCGTCACGCCTGCCACGAAGCAGCTCCGCAAGATGCTGGCTGGCGACGAGCGCTAGGGGATTTCCGTTTCGACCCAAACCGCAACCAACAAGCACAGGAGAGGCCTGCCATGACGGACGTTCTGATTACTGCCGGCGAACTCGCGGAATTCCTCAAGACCGAGCCGTGTGTCATCATCGACACCCGCAATCCCGAGGCTTATGGCGCGGGCCATCTCCCCGGCGCCGTCAATGTCCACGAGATCTTCACCTATCTGTCGACGTCGACGCCGGAAGGCATTGCCGAGCTGAAGACGAAATTTGCGGACGCGTTCGGCGCCGCCGGGCTCTCGGGCAAGGAAACCGCGGTCATCTACGAACAGTCGATGAACTCCGGCTTCGGCCAGTCCTGCCGCGGCTACTATCTCCTGACCATGCTCGGCTATCCCAAGGTCAAGGTGTTGCATGGCGGCTATGACGCCTGGGTCGGCGCCGGCCTGCCGGTTACCACCGACGTGCCGTCGCCGGTGAAGGCGTCGTTCTCGATCGTGCCCGAGGCCGGCGATATCCTGATCGACGCCAAGACCATGCTTGCCGCGGTCGGCAAGCCGGGCATCGCGTTGCTTGACGTGCGCGACATCGACGAGTGGATCGGCGAGAGCTCTTCGCCTTACGGCAAGGATTTCTGCCCGCGTAAGGGACGCATCCCAGGCGCGGTGTGGCTGGAATGGTACCGCATGATGAAGCCCACGGCCGAAGGACCGCGCTTCAAGTCCAAGAACGAGATTTTGGCGGAATGCGCCACCGTCGGAATCACCGAGACTACACCGGTCTATCTCTACTGCTTCAAGGGGGCGCGCGCCTCGAACACGTTCCTCGCTTTGAAAAACGCCGGCGTGAAGGATGTGCGAATGTATTTCGGTTCCTGGAACGAATGGTCGCGCGATCCGTCGCTGCCGATCGAGGAGGGGCTGCCGATGGAGGCCAAGCTGACAAAGGCGGCATAACGGCATATCAGGCGTTGCAGTCCGATTCGAACGGATCGGACTGCGACGTTAACAGGCCGGCCGGCAAGCGGTGATGGGAGCCCTAGGCCATTACCTGCGGGCCTCCGACGGCGTCATGCAGACGTTCAGGCAGCGACGCGGCCCTTGGACATCCGCGACAACCAGGCCACATAATGTTCGCGAAGTTCGCCCTCGGCCTGGACTTCGAGGCTCGCAGTTTCTGCGGTCCCTCCACGAACGATAAACGCGAGCGGCCGTGACATTCCATCGATGTGGATCTTTCCGACCGTGTTTATTGCAAGGCCTGGAACACATGTAATTCTGGCTCCGCGCTCGGAAACATCAAGCACCCGAGTGGTAGCTCTCGCGCCCGCGGTTTCGATCGTGGCCGTAATGTCCACATCATAGCGCGCCACGGTCCGCCGATCGGTGTCTTCGGACGAGTTCCGCACGATCCTCACCAATATTGTCCGCAAGGCGGCAACCGAATCCGCGGCCCCGGCGATGGTTTCCCGGACCTCGGCCGCCCGATCGTTCAATGCGGTGGCGTCCTGGCTGACAGCCGCAATCTTGGAGGATACTTCGCGGTTGGACTGCGCGGACTGTTCGATGCTTCTTGCGATTTCCAGCGTTGCGGCCTGCTGCTGTTCGATGGCGGCAGCAATGGCGCCGGCCACTTCGTCGACCTCGTTGATTTCTCCGCCAATGAGGCCAACGGCATCAGCAGTAGCCTGCGTTGCTATGCGAATTTCGGCCACCAGACGATTGATCTCCTCGGTCGAGTTTGCCGTCTGGTGAGAAAGCGATTTGACTTCCGAGGCGACGACCGCGAACCCTTTGCCCGCTTCGCCCGCCCGCGCGGCTTCGATTGTCGCATTCAACGCGAGAAGATTGGTCTGGTTCGCGATTGAACCGATGTTGGAACTCATCTCCGCGATTTTGGATACCACGTCCGATAACGACTGGATTGCCTCCGTGGCCTTCTTGCTGCTTTGAACGGCGTGGCCGGCGACCGAACTTGCCCGGTGGATCTGGGTCCCGATTTCCCTGATCGAGGCGGATAATTCTTCCGACGCCGACGAGATGGTCTGGGAGTTTGCCAGCGCTTGCTCGGCGGCGTCCGCAACGGCTTTGGAATTTGTCGAGAGATGAGACGCCAAATCCGTCAGTCCCACAGCTACATTGGCAACTTCCCTCGTGGCCGCGCCAACGGATTCGACAGAACTCCCGGTTTCAGTTTCGACCGTCTCGGCCATTCCCAGAAGCGCGTTTCGCTTCATCACGGCAGCCTGCTGGGCGGCCTTTTCCTGCTCCTCCTGCATACGAAGGTTTTGAACGGCGGCCTGCTTGAATACCTCGAGGGCCTGGGCCATCGATCCGATTTCATCCCGACGTGCCAGCGAGGGAACATTGATGTTCAACTCGCCGCCTGCGAGCCGCTTCATCACCGAGGTCATTCGAACAATCGGCCGGATGACACCGAGCGCTATGCCAAGGATGCCAAGCACGAGGACCAGCAAGACCGCAGCGGATACCGACAACACCATGGTGGTAAACCTTGTATCCATTTGCGCAGCTGTTGTCTCCAGCGCCGCGTTGCCGTCAGTCGCCTTCTTGACAATGGTATCGATGATGCCGCGATGGGACGTGTAAGCCGCCTGGAGTTTCCGGTAGATTTCGGCTGCGGCAGGCTTCTTTGCCGCAATGGCCGGAAGTAACTCGTTGTTGGTGATTTCCCAGAATTTCGTGACTTCGGCGTGGGATTTTTCGGTCAGGAGAGACTTTATTGCGGGATCTAGATCCGACTTCTCCCAATACGCGCGACGCTCGTCATATTCCTTGCGCAACTGGCCCAGACGCTCCGTTCGGGTTGAAATCGTTTCCGGCTCCTGCAAGGCGAGGGTTGCTTCCAGATAGGCTTCCAAGACGTAGGCAGGGGGAGGAAGGATGTCCGCAATCAGATCGTTGCCCGACTTGATCTGGCTGTATAGCGGTCCTCCAACACGGAGTTGACTGAGCGCGTAACCGCTTGCGAAGAACACGGCCAGAAAGCCGAGGGCGGCGACGACGCCGAACAGCGAAATCGCATTCGAAACGGAGAGACGAAATTTCATGGCGGTGTCCGAAGTTTTCCGGCTCTCGACGGCGATTCGGGCCGGCGCCTGAGGATAATCCTTGCCTTGGTATTTCGCGGCCAATAACACGATGTTAAGAATGGTTCCCGTGTAACCACGGGTGGGTCCGTCATTGGCGGAAGGCGGCCATCCTCGGCAAGAATTTGACGGACACTGTGGTTGACTGCCACGTTGGGCGGCCCGGCCGTGGCGGCGCGGGTTGATCTTTCACCGCGCGATTCGGTTAGGGGAACTGGTAGCGCGGCCGTGGGCGGAGCGCTGGCGCTCCCGGCATGAGAAGCGTATATTTCGCGGGTAATGGGTGGTGGCGCACATGTCTCGCTTCGCAAGTAGTCTGGCTCTCGCATTCGCATTGACGATGACCTGCATCAATGGACGCGTAGCCCATGCCCAGGCCGCGCCACTGAATTACTGGACTCCCGGCTGGCCGATGGGTTTCAGCGGCGATGCCGGTGAGGGCGTGAACGCCTACGGCAATTTCCCGAGCTTCGACTTCCGCGACCTCGGCAACGGCTCGGCCTATGCGCGCTACAATTTCTCCAACGGCTTTTTCGTCGGCAGCCAGCGCAACACGATGGGATTCGCCGGATTGAGCCAGAGCGCGTTCGGCGGCTTCGGCTCGATCTACAGCGAAGGCACGCAGTTCGGATACAGCCTGAAGAACGCCGGCGGGCCGCCGATCACGTTCTTTGCCGGTGTCGAGACGCTGAAATACAATTCAGGCATCGGCAGCAGCGCGTTCGCGCCGTTCGACTCCAAATCCGGCACGCTGCCCGTCAGCAGCGCCTATGCCGGCGTCGAATTCCAGCCGACCTCCAATCTCAGCCTGTCGCTCGGGGTCGGCGTCGTGCAGCAGACCGGCCGCATCGACAGCGAGATCAACTCGCTGCCGGGCGCCTCGTCATTCTCCATAGGCAACCGCCGCTACTGAAACTATTCCGATGGCTTGACGCCGAGATCGCGCAGGATGCGCAGCATCACTTCGCTGTCGCGCTTGAAGATCCGGTTGGTGGTTTCGGAATCGGCCGGCGATGACAGGATGAAGTTCTTCAGCATCTGCTGAACCTTCGAATCGGTCCCGGCCTCGATCAACAGCGGCGTGAGCCGATCCACGATATCCTTCGGCGTGCCGGACGGAACGGCAAACGTGGTGAAGGCGCGCAGGTCGTAGAAGTCGCCGACGGCACCTTGTTCGAGCATGGTCGGCGTGTCCGGGTAAGGCGGCAGGCGGGTGCCGACCACGCCGATCAAATTGCCGGTGCCGGCCTGGATCACGGGGGCGGCCGCGGCGTAGCTTCCCGCGGCGCCGTCCAGCGTCTGTCCGGCGACGTCGTTCCACATCGGCGCCTCGCCGCGATACTGGATGACCTGGACCTTGATGCCGTATTGCTTGGCGATCGTCTCGATCAGCACGTGCGGCGTCGAGCCCACGCCATACGATCCCCAATTTATGCTGCCGGCCTTCTTGCAGTATTCGATGAACTCGCGAAGGTTGGTGGCGCCCGTCTTCTTCGCCGCCACGACAGGACCGCCGGCGCCGCTGACCATGGTTAGATAGGTGAAATCCTTTTCCGGATCGTAGGGCAGGTCCTTCACCGTCACGCGGTTCTGGATCAGCGACGACGAGATCGTGCACAGGATGGTGGTGCCGTCGGGTTCGGCGCGCTTGGCTTCCGTCACGCCGATGACGCCGCCGGCACCGCCCTTGTTTTCGACGATGACCGTCTTTCCAAGCTGCCGCGCCAGGTAGTCGCCGAACGCCCGTGCAATGCCGTCGGTCTGGCCACCAGGCGGATAGGGTACGATGATTCGGATCGATTTCGCCGGCCACGCGGATTGCGCCTCGGTCCTTACAGCCTGGGCGCACAACATCGCGGCCGAACCCGTGACGAACGTTCGCCGTGTCAGCTTGTTCATTTTCCTGCCCTTGATATTTGTTGTTATGTTCTTGTCGGCCTCATTGGACCGATCGGAATCATAGCTAGCGCAGATCGCGCCGCCTGACGTTGCGGCACTGTGTCCACCGCGGATCCGGTGACTTCCGCCTCACGGAAAACGCTGCGATGCATCGCGCACATTTGTCCATCAGCCATCATCGCGGTAACTGACCGCCGTTCTCCAGCACCATCCATCGCCCTTGTCGCCCCGGCATGGCACCGCGGAAGCATGCGGCGGGATCGGCCAACACCACTGAAGTTTCTTCTCGGAAACGCAGAGGTATCTGTACGGCTCTTCGTTGTGGGGCAGATACCAGCGCCTTCCTTTCCAGAGGAAAACATCCTTTCCCCTCCAGTTTTCGGCACAGAGATATGGTTTCGGATGAGGGCGTGGATACGTCGCCTGGCCGAGCGGTTCGAAACGATCATACGAGGTGTACGAGCGCGGGGGCGACGTGTACGGGCGCCCGCCAGGCGTGGTGGTCGCGGACGCCTGCGGCAGGCGGAATTGTTGCAGCGAGGACACCAGCGCATCGTCCAATCGCGCCTGCGAAAGCAAGGGCCACGCCAGATAAAGGAGGAGCGCGAGGGCCAGAAACGTGGCGATATGCCAGAGCCAGCGCCAGAATCCATACAGGAGAAGGGCCAGGACCACGATCAGCGTCGCTGTCAACAACATGCCCCACCCTTTCTTCGCGCGAGCGCTCGTGTGCGCGAAAGAAATCGTACCAGAAGAAATGGGGGCAGGCGCCACTTTGTTCCACTTGACCTGTCGTGCCGACCCAGGGGCAAGTTGCATCGCAAAAAATGCGCCGGCTGCCGCTACCGGTGACAGGCCTCACGGAATTCGTTTCGCCGCTCGCGCAAAAGGGCAGGCAGGGATCCGGATGGCGACGCCACAACGGCAGACGCAGGGACTCCCCTAAACGAGAGGACTTCACCATGTGTGGAATTGGCAATCTCGGAGCAGCCTCTGAGTTTCACGAGGCGCGGCAGGACTTCCGCGAGGCACGGCAGGAGGCCCGCGAGGCGAGGCAGCACTTCGCGGAGGCGCGGGAGCAGTTTTCTGAGGCCCGTCAGGATTTCGCGCGCGGCAACATTCTGGGTGGCATCGCGCACACGATCGCGGGACAACGGGAACTGGCCGAAGGGCGTCAGGATCTCGCCGACGCGCGTCAGGCTCGCTCTGAAGGGTTTCAGCACCTCGCACAGGGCTATATGGAACAGGTCATTGGCTTTGGGGGCTGCTTCGGCGGTTTTGGTGGTCCGGGTGCGCTCGGCGGCTTCTTCGGCGGCCTTGGCCCCAACATCGATCCCGGATTTATCCCCGCCGGCCTCGGCGGCTTCGACGGACCGAGCTTTGACCCCGGATTCATTCCTGGAACCGCGGAAGGCTCCGATAGCCAAGCCGAGGCGACGTTCGATCCCAACTTTGCCGGACTCGAGGAGGAAGGGGAAGAAGAGGAAGACGGGGGCCTCCTGGGCAAAGGCGTTTTGGGGGACGGCGTCCTGGGCGACGGCGTCTTGGGCCAGCGCTAAAACGAGGCGTAAGCAGCCGTTGCCACAATGGAGATCCCGATCTCCATCGCCCCCGGCTGCCGGGAGAGGTGGACTCTCCCGTCTATTTGCAAGCTCGATGTTCGATGATTATTGGGCGTTTTCACACAGCCATGGTCTCGATTATCCGCTCATGCGAGGCGCATTCGCAATCCCCAGCGCCTTGAGGCGCGAGGCCAGCGTGGTCGGCTTGATATCGAGCAACTCGGCTGCGCCGCCTGGGCCGAACACTTTGCCGGCGCAGGCGGCAAGTGCGGCCTCGATATTGGCGCGTTCGTGGGCGCGCATTTCGGATGCGGTCATGACCGCGGGGCGGCTGTCTTGTTTGGCGCGCGCGGTGGCCGGGGCGGGCGGCGCGCCGGGCACATCGGGGAGGTCGATGCGCAGGCGGCCGTTCTGCGCGAGGATCGCGGCCCGCTCGATCACGTTCTGCAGTTCGCGGACGTTGCCGGGCCAGTCGTAGCGCGAGAGTTTTCGCGCGTCGCCTTCCGATAGCCGCAACTCGGACTTCATTGCCTTGCTGGTCAGAAAATGCTGCGCCAGCAGCGGAATGTCTTCGCGCCGCTCGCGCAGCGGCACCGACTCGACGGGGAAGACGTTGAGGCGGAAATAAAGGTCTTCGCGAAAACGGCCGCGCTGCACTTCCTGCTTGAGGTCGCGGTTGGTGGCGGCGATCAGGCGGACGTCGACGGCGCGGGTGCGCTCTTCGCCGACACGCTCGAAATTGCCCTCCTGCAGCACGCGCAACAGCTTGCCCTGCAGTTCGAGCGGAATCTCGCCGACCTCGTCGAGGAACAGCGTGCCGCCGTCGGCCAGTTCGAAGCGGCCGATGCGGTCGCGCATCGCGCCGGTGAAGGCGCCCTTGACGTGGCCGAAGAATTCGCTCTCGAACAGTTCGCGCGGGATCGCCGCGCAATTGACGCGGATCAGCGGGCGGTCTCGGCGGTCGCTCGCCTCGTGGATGGCGCGCGCGATCAGTTCCTTGCCGGTGCCGGATTCGCCTGAAATCATCACGGCTGCCGAGGTCGGCGCCACCAGCTTGACCTGCCGCAGCGTGGTCTGGATTGCCTCGCTCTGGCCGATGATGCCGCGCGGGTTGGTCTCGATGCGGATTTCTTCCTGCAGATAGGCGTTTTCGAGTTCTAACCGCTCGCGCAGGCGATCGACTTCGGCGAGCGCGGCGTGCAGCTTTTCGTCGGCCTCGCGCCGCTGGCTGACGTCGCGGAACACGATGACGGCGCCGACCACCACGCCGCGGTCGCGGATAGGAGTAGACGTGTATTCGACCCAGACCGGCGAGCCGTCCTTGCGCCAGAACACCTCGCCGTCGACCTGATGCACGGCGCCGTCGCGAAACGCCGCATAGATCGGGCAGTCGTGATCGGGATAGTGCCGGCCGTCATGATGGGTGTGATGGACGATCGGGTGAATGGCCTTGCCGACCAGTTCTTCCGCGCTCCAACCCAGCATCCGCTCGGCGGCCGGATTGACGAAGGTGGTCTTGCCTTCCGCGTTGACGCCGTAAATGCCTTCACCGGCGGCGCGCAGGATCAACTGGTTCTCGCGCTCGATGTCCTGAAAGACCCGTTCGACGCGTTGCCAGGTCGCGATGCCGCCGCGCATGTGGTCCTCGGCGGCCGCATCGACGTAGCGGCGGCGCCGGGCGTCGAGGTCGCTCATGGTGAGCAGGACGAGCGGGCGGTCGTCGCTGGGCAGCAACGAGCCGGCGTATTCGAGGCGGAGGCTTTGCCCGGTGGCGTGGCGCGGGGTCAGCGCGTTGGTCCACCAGGCGCCCTTGTCGAGCACGGCCTGGGTGAACACGATCAGCGCGGGCAATTGGCCGCTGTGCAGCGTGCTGACCTTGGTCTGCCTGAGCAATGCGCGATCGTAGCCGAGCAGGGTGCAGGCGGCCGGGTTGGCGTCGAGGATCAGGTCGGCATGGGGATCGAGCAGCAGGGTCGGCTCGATGCCGAACTCGAATGCGGCGGCGCGCAGGGCCGAGTCCTGCGGCGCGGCCGTCGAACTCAAAGCCAGATCCATCCGCGCACTCCGAAAAATCGTAATTTGACTACGAAATTTCGTTTATCACGAAATCTCGTAGCAGCCAATATCCGGCAAATGCATGCGACATCAGCGCAATAGCCGCAGAAACGGGCTGGCACATGCCTTGCTTAATTACGGGGCAGCACCGGTGCAGGAGGCCCCCATGTCTACCTTCGACAATCCATTCGATCCCGACCGCCGTCTTCGCGCGGGTAGCTGTTCTTGCGGCCAGCACGTCAGCGAGGCCGAACACGAACGTGCCGCGCTGGCGCTGCGCTGCGAGCCCGCGGAGAGCGAAGAGAAACGCTACGAGGGCGTCGTGGCGTCCGCGGTGATGCGGGCCATGTTTCCAAAGGACATGGCGCGGCGCGCGTTCCTGAAATCGGTCGGCGCGTCGACTGCGCTGGCGGCGATCTCGCAGTTCTTCCCGCTGAAGACCGCCACCGAAGTGTTCGCGCAGGCCGGCGCGCCCGAGAAAAAAGATCTCAAGGTCGGCTTCATTCCGATCACCTGCGCGACGCCGATCATCATGGCGCATCCGCTCGGCTTCTATTCCAAGCATGGCCTCAACGTCGAAGTGGTGAAGACCGCGGGCTGGGCCGTAATCCGCGACAAGACGATCAACAAGGAATACGACGCTGCCCACATGCTGGCACCGATGCCGATCGCGATCTCGCTCGGGCTCGGCGCCAGCGCCATCCCGTTCACGGTTCCGGCGATCGAGAACATCAACGGGCAGGGCATCACGCTCGCTATGAAGCACAAGGACAAGCGCGATCCGAAGACCTGGAAGGGCATGAAGTTCGCCATTCCGTTCGACTATTCGATGCACAATTATCTGCTGCGCTATTACCTCGCCGAGCACGGGCTCGATCCCGACACCGACGTGCAACTCCGCTCGGTGCCGCCGCCGGAGATGGTGGCCAATCTGCGCGCCGACAATATCGACGGCTTCCTGGCGCCCGACAACATCTGCCAGCGCGCGATCTATGACGGCGTCGGCTTCATGCACATCCTGTCCAAGGAAATCTGGGACGGTCATCCCTGCTGCAGTTTTGCTGCCAGCAAGGAATTCATCACCAACTCGCCGAACAGCTTTGCGGCGCTGACGCGGGCGATCGTGGATGCGACCGCCTATGCGTCGAAGGCCGAGAACCGCAAGCAGATCGCGGAGGCGATCGCGCCTGCGAACTACATCAACGCGCCGGTCACCGTGCTGGAGCAGGTGCTGACCGGCACCTACGCGGACGGCCTCGGCGGCGTGAAGACCGATGCCAAACGCGTCGATTTCGATCCGTTCCCCTGGCAGTCGTTTGCGGTGTGGATGCTGACGCAGATGAAGCGCTGGGGTCAGATCAAGGGCGATGTCGACTACAAGGCGGTGGCCGAGCAGGTCTATCTCGCGACCGATACGAAGAAGGTGATGGCCGAGATGGGGCTGACGCCGCCGGCAACGTCGTACAAGTCGTTCTCCGTAATGGGCAAGACGTTCGATCCGCAGAAGCCGGACGACTATCTCGCGAGCTTCAAGATCAGGAAGGCGTCGTGAGGGGACGGCTGCTGAGAGAGTTTGCCACATGACCTTCTCCCTTCGCTTCCGCGCGGCCGTCGTCTCCATCGCGCTGTTCGCGGGCTTCCTGGGCGTCTGGCATCTCGCCACGCGTCAGACGGCGGCGACCACCACGATGTCGCCGGAATACGCCAGGCTGATGGGGCTGACGGCGACGCAGGGCAAGTCGGCGATGCCGGGTCCGCTCGACGTCGGCGCAAAACTGTGGGAGCACCTCAGGCAGCCGTTCTACGACAAGGGACCGAACGACAAGGGGCTGGGCATCCAGCTCGGCTATTCGATCGGCCGCGTCGGCCTCGGTTACCTGCTGGCGGTGATCGTCGCGATTCCGCTCGGATTCCTGATCGGCATGTCGCCCCTGATCAGCAAGGCGCTCGACCCGTTCATCCAGGTGCTGAAACCGATCTCGCCGCTGGCCTGGATGCCGCTCGCGCTCTACACCATCAAGGATTCCTCGATCTCGGCGATCTTCGTCATCTTCATCTGCTCGGTATGGCCGATGCTGCTGAACACCGCCTTCGGTGTCGCGGCCGTGCGCAAGGAATGGATCAACGTCGCGCGCACGCTGGAAGTCGGAACCGTCAGGCGCGCCTTCACGGTGATCCTGCCGGCGGCGGCGCCGACCATCCTGACCGGCATGCGGATTTCGATCGGGATCGCCTGGCTCGTGATCGTGGCGGCCGAAATGCTCGTCGGCGGCACCGGCATCGGCTATTTCGTCTGGAACGAGTGGAACAACCTCTCGATCACCAACGTCATCATCGCCATCCTCTTGATCGGCATCGTCGGCATGCTGCTGGACCAGATCCTCGCGCGCTTCACCCGCATGGTCACGTTCCCGGAGTGATGCGATGACCGACAAATTCATCTCCATCGAGGGCATCGCGCGGCGTTATCCGGCGGCAGGCGGTGGACAGACCACGATCTTCGAGGATCTTTGGCTCTCGATGAACCGCGGCGAATTTGGCTGCGTGATCGGGCATTCCGGTTGCGGCAAGACCACGGTGCTGAACATCCTCGCCGGGCTCGACGAGCCAAGCGAGGGCGCCGTCATCGTCGACGGGCAGGCCATCGCGGGCACCAGCCTCGACCGCGCCGTGATCTTCCAGAGCCATGCGCTGCTGCCATGGCGCACCGTGCTCGGCAACGTCGCCTATGCCGTGACATCGAAATGGCGCAAGTGGGACCGCGCCAGGGTTAAGGCGCACGCGCAGCAATTCATCGACCTCGTCGGGCTGACCGGCTCCGAGCACAAGCGGCCGTCGGAACTGTCCGGCGGCATGAAGCAGCGCGTCGGGATTGCGCGCGCGCTGTCGATCACGCCAAAGATCATGCTGATGGACGAGCCGTTCTCCGCGCTGGACGCGCTGACGCGCGGCACGCTGCAGGACGAGGTACGGCGGATCTGCCTGGAGACCGGGCAGACCGCGTTCATGATCACCCATGACGTGGATGAAGCGATCTATCTCGCCGACAAGATTTTTCTGATGACCAACGGCCCCGGCGCGGTGCTGGCGGAGATCGTCGAAAACCCGCTGCCGAAAGATCGCGGCCGCATCGATCTGCATCGCCACCCGCTCTATTACGCGTTGCGCAACCACATCGTCGATTTCCTGGTCAGCCGCAGCAGGACGTTTACCGCGACGACGCCGGATCACGATCCGCGCAACGTGCCGGTGGTGCGGCCGGGAAAGCCGGAATTGGTGGTTGCCGCCGGACCGGAAGAAACACCTCAGGCGTCATGGCCGGGCCTGTCCCGGCCATCCACGTCTTTCTAGGTCGCGAAGCAAGTACGTGGATGCCCGGCACAAGGCCGGGCATGACGAAAATAGGAGACCATCCATGAAACGCGAAGACCTCACCGAGAAGCTGCTCGACATCAAGCGCGAGAAGGGCTGGAGCTGGAAGCATATCTGCGAAAAGATCGGCGGCTATTCCGACGTGCTGATTGTCGGCGCCATCCTGGGACAGATGAAGCTGACCAAGCCGCAGGCCGCCAATGCCGGCGAGCTGTTCGGGCTGTCGAAATCCGAAACCGCGATGTTGAACGAGATTCCGATGCGCGGCACCGGCACGCCGATGCCGCCGACCGATCCCCTGATCTACCGCTTCTACGAAATGGTGATGGTCAACGGCCCGGCCTGGAAGGCGCTGATCGAGGAGGAATTCGGCGACGGCATCATGTCGGCGATCGATTTCGACATGGCGATGGAGCGCGTGGCCAATCCCAAGGGCGACCGGGTCAAGATCACGATGTCCGGAAAGTTCCTGCCGTACAAGTATTACGGCGCCAGCGGCAACGTGCCGGAGTACGGCTTCAAGGAAGAGTGAACCTCAGTCATTCCGGGGCGCGTCGAAGACGCGAACCCGGAAT
>CAZSRR010000034.1:0-71324 GCA_964609175.1 uncultured Bradyrhizobium sp. | reverse complement strand
TTGGACAGCGGCTCGTCGAACAGGAACACCTGCGGATCGCGCACGATGGCGCGGCCCATGGCGACGCGCTGGCGCTGGCCGCCCGACAACTGCCGGGGATAGCGCTCGAGCAGCGGCGTCAGCGCCAGGATTTCCGCGGCACGCTTGACCCCGGTCGAGATTTCATCGGCGCTCGCGCCGCGCAGCTTGAGCGAGAAGCCCATATTGTCGGCGACGGTCATGTGCGGATAGAGCGCGTAGTTCTGGAACACCATCGCGATGTCGCGCTCTTTGGGCTGGACATTGTTGACGACGCGGTCGCCGATCGAGATGGTTCCGGAAGTGATGTTTTCGAGGCCGGCCAGCATCCGCAGCAGGGTCGATTTTCCGCACCCCGATGGGCCGACGAGCACGACGAACTCGCCATCCTCGATCGGAATCGTCACGCCGTGCAAAACTTCAAAATTGCCGAACGACTTTCGCACGTCGCGAATCTGTACCGACGACATCCTCACTCCCTCTTGTTCTATTTTGTGACGCCGCAGACGAACGGCAGCGTCCCACTGTCTTATCGACTTTAATGCCGGAAGCCGAGTGCGAGTGGCATCATCATCCGCAGTTTCGCAATTTTTAGCAATCCGATGGTAGCGCTGTCAATAATTGTTCAAACGTCCATTCTGTTGTGATATGAGCGCAAGATGGGACGAAAACAGACCAAGTCCGGCAAAATCCGCCTCACCGAGGTCGCCAAGCTCGCCGGCGTCAGCCCCATTACGGCATCGCGCTTTTTCCGCAACCCTGAAGCGTTGTCGCTGAGCAAGCGCGAACGCGTCGACAGCGCGGTCAAGGAACTGGGTTATGTGCCCAATCTCGCCGCGCGCGCGCTGGCCTCGCATCGCACGGAAGTCATCGGCGTCGTCATCCCCTCCCTCACCAACAACGTGTTTGCCGACGTGTTGCGCGGCATCTACGACTCTTCCGAAGGCAGCCGCTACACTATCCAGCTCGCCAATACCCGCTACAGCATCCTGCAGGAGGAGAAGGTGCTGCGCCTGTTCCGCGCGCAGAAGCCGGCGGGCCTGATCGTCACCGGCATCAACCAGACCGCGGAATCGCGCACCATCCTGGAGCAGATGAACTGCCCGGTCTCGCAGATCATGGAGATCGGCGACAGTCCGGTCGACATGATGGTCGGTTTCTCGCACTACGACGCGGCCTTTGCGGCCATCTCGCACATCCTTGAACAGGGCCGGCGCCGCATCGGGTTTCTCGGCGCCCGGATGGACCCGCGGGTGCAGCGGCGACTGGAAGGATATCGCGACGCCATGAAGGCGGTTTCGCTTTACGATCCCAACCTCGTCGTTACCACCTCGATACCGACCACCGTGACGCTCGGGAGGACGCTGTTCACCGACCTGCTGGCGCAGGCGCCCGATATCGATGCGGTGTTCTGCGTCAACGACGACCTTGCGCTGGGAACGCTGTTCGAATGCCAGCACCGGCAAATCGCCATCCCGCGCGACCTCGTTATCGTCGGCTTCAACGACCTGGAGTTTGCGGCCTCTGCGATCCCTTCGCTCTCCAGCGTGCGCACCAACCGCTATGAAATGGGCCGCCACGCCGTCACCATGGTGATCGACGCCATCGAAGGCCGCCGACCCGAGACGCCGGTGATCGACCTCGGCTTTCAGTTGATGGTGCGCGAAAGCTCGATGCCGCCTGGCACGTAATATCACCGCGCAAGCGGGCAATGACGCGCGGGCAGAAATTGGTAGCGCTGTCTTTTGCGCCGAACTAGGATCGTATCGCCCGGATGGGCGAAGGCAGGCGCGTTACAGTGTGCGTCGCGGCTTGCGAGATAAGCCGTCCATGAGTTTTGCACTGCGGGAGGAAACCATGAAAAAAAATGACAAGGCGCCTGCCACCAATGGCAAAGGCCGGAGACTGCGTTCACTGGAGTGGTTCGACAACCCGCATAACCCGGGAATGACCGCGCTCTATCTCGAGCGCTATCTCAATTACGGCCTGACCCGCGCGGAATTGCAATCCGGCAAACCGATCATCGGCATCGCCCAGACCGGCAACGATCTGTCCCCCTGCAACCGCCACCACCTCGAACTGGCGCATCGCGTGCGCGAGGGCATCCGCGAAGCCGGCGGCATCGCGATGGAATTTCCCACCCACCCGATCCAGGAAACCGGCAAGCGGCCGACCGCGGCGCTCGACCGCAACCTCGCCTATCTCGGCCTGGTCGAAATCCTGTTCGGCTACCCGCTCGACGGCGTGGTGCTGACCACCGGCTGCGACAAGACCACGCCGGCCTGCCTGATGGCCGCAGCAACCGTCAACCTGCCCGCGATCGTCCTGTCCGGCGGGCCGATGCTCAACGGCTGGTTCAACGGCGAGCGCACCGGCTCCGGCACCATCGTCTGGAAGCAGCGCGAACGGCTCGCCGCGGGCGAGATCGACTACAACGAATTCATCGAGATCGTATCGTCCTCCGCGCCCTCGGTCGGCCATTGCAACACGATGGGCACCGCCTCCACCATGAATTCGCTGGCCGAAGCGCTCGGCATGTCGCTGCCGGGCTGCGCGGCGATCCCCGCACCCTATCGCGAACGCGGCCAGATCGCCTATGAGACGGGAAAACGCATCGTCGAGATGGTGTGGGAGGATCTGAAACCTTCGGACATCCTGACCCGAAAGGCGTTCGAGAATTGCATCGTGGTCAATTCGGCGATCGGCGGCTCGACCAACGCGCCGATCCACATCAACGCGCTGGCGCGACATGTCGGCGTCGAACTCTCGATCGACGACTGGCAGAAGCATGGCCATCACATCCCGCTGCTGGTGAACATGCAGCCGGCCGGCTTCTATCTCGGCGAGGAATATCACCGCGCCGGCGGCGTACCGGCGGTGGTGCGTGAACTGATGGCGCACAGGCACATCCACGAAGACGCCGTTACCGTGAACGGCCGAACCATGGGCGAGAACTGCCGCGAGGCAGCAAAACCCGACGGCGACGTGATCTGGAATTTCGACAAGCCGCTGGTGAAGGACGCCGGCTTCCTGGTGCTGCGCGGCAACCTCTTTGATTCCGCAATCATGAAGACCAGCGTGATCTCGAAGGAATTCCGCGAGCGCTACCTGGTCAACCCGAAAGACCCGAATGCGTTCGAGGGCCGCGCCATCGTGTTCGAGGGGCCGGAAGACTATCACGACCGGATCGACGATCCCGCGCTCGAGATCGACGAGCACTGCATCCTGTTCATCCGCGGCGCCGGCCCGATCGGCTATCCCGGCGGCGCCGAGGTCGTCAACATGCAGCCGCCGGCCGCGCTGATCAAACGCGGCATCCTCTCGCTGCCCTGCATCGGCGACGGCAGGCAGTCCGGCACTTCGGGCTCGCCGTCGATCCTCAACGCCTCGCCGGAAGCCGCCGCCGACGGCGGACTGGCAATCCTGCGCACCGGCGACAAGGTCCGCATCGACCTCAACAAGGGCGACGCCAACATCCTTATCACCAGCGACGAACTGAAGAAGCGCCGCGCCGAGCTGAAGGAAAAGGGCGGCTTCCCCTACCCCGCCCACCAGACGCCGTGGCAGGAGCTCTACCGCGCAACCGTCGGCCAGCAAGCCACCGGCGCCTGCATGGAGCTCGCCACGCGCTACCAGAACATCGCCGGCACCGTTGGCGTGGCGCGGGACAATCACTGAAGGCATCCGTCATTGCGAGGAGCGAAGCGACGAAGCAATCCATCCCTCCGGTATGCCGCGCTATGGACTGCTTTGCTGCGCTCGCAATGACGACCTCAAGCATTCGACTTAGATCTCAGGAGAAACCATGTCAGACCGCCTGAAGGGCAAACGCGCCTTCGTCACCGCCGCCGCCGTCGGTATCGGCCGCGCCTGCGCGGTTGCCTTTGCGCGCGAGGGCGCAACGGTATTCGCCACCGATATCGACGAAGCCAAGCTCGCCGCGCTCACGAGCGAGGGCATCGCGGAAGTCGCAAAACTCGATGTGCGTGACACCAGCGCCGTCGCCGCCATGGCCAGGCGCGCCGGCAAGACCGACATCCTGCTCAATGCCGCCGGCTTCGTGCATCACGGCACCATCATGGATTGCTCCGACGAAGAGTTTGATTTTTCGTTCGACCTCAACGTCAAGTCGATGCATCGCACGATCCGTGCCTTCCTTCCCGGCATGCTGGAACAGGGCCACGGCGCGATCGTCAACATCGCCTCGGCCGCGGGCGTGATCAAGGCCGCGCCGAACCGCTACATTTACGGGGCGACCAAGGCTGCCGTCGGGGCGTTGACGCGCTCGGTCGCCATCGACTTCATCGGCAAGGGCATCCGCTGCAACTGCATCTGTCCCGGCACGGTCGAAACCCCGTCGATGCTGGAGCGCGCCGCCGCCGCCGGCCCCAACGGCCGCGAAATGTTCGTCGCGCGGCAGCCGATGGGCCGGCTCGGCACCGCGGATGAAATCGCCGCCCTCGCCGTCTATCTCGGCAGCGATGAAAGCGCGTTCACCACCGGCGTCGCCCATGTCATCGACGGCGGCTGGACGCTTTAGGAGAAAGCCGATGAACAAGATCGATCTGAACGGCCGCTGCGCCGTCGTCACCGGCGGCGCGCAGGGCTTTGGCCGCGCGATCGCCGAGCGCTTCGTCGCATCGGGCGCAAAAGTCGCGATCTGGGATCACGACATCGCGTTTGCCGAGCGAACCGCAAAGGAAATCGGCCCGGCCGTGTCCGCCTTCAAGGTCGACGTATCCGACCTCGCCGCCGTCGAGAAGACGCGCGACGAGACGCTGAAAGCGCTCGGCAAGATCGACATCCTCGTCAACAATGCCGGCATCGCCGGCATCAACAAGACGGTCTGGGAAACCGACCTCGAGGAATGGCGCAAGGTGCTGCGCATCAACCTCGATGGCCCCTTCATCTGCTGCAAGGCGGTGGTGCCGGCGATGCTGCAGCAGAAATACGGCCGCATCGTCAACATCGCCTCGATCGCCGGCAAGGAAGGCAACCCGAACGCGGCGCACTACTCGGCCTCGAAGGCCGGCCTGATCGCGCTGACAAAGTCGCTCGGCAAGGAGCTCGCGCAGCACGACATCCTCGTCAACGCGGTGACGCCGGCGGCGGCCAAGACCGCGATCTTCGACCAGATGACGCAGCAGCACATCGACTTCATGCTGTCGAAGATCCCGAAGGGTCGCTTCGTGCTGGTGGAGGAACTCGCGGCAATGGTGGCGTGGCTGGCGTCGGAAGACTGCGCGTTCTCGACCGGCGCCGTGTTCGACATCTCCGGCGGAAGGGCGACGTACTGACATGGGTACGGTCCGGGAGGGCGGATGCCTCTGCGGCGCGGTCCGGTTCAAGGCCGAGGGCGAGCCGTTGAACGTCCGGGTCTGCCACTGCCGCAACTGCCAGAAGGCGATGGGCTCGCCGTTCTTTGCCCGCGCGCTGTTCGACCCGCGGGCGGTGGTCGTCGAGGGCAAGACCGCGCGCTATCCGACGTCGGCTGCGCTGGACCGCGAGTTCTGCGGCGTCTGCGGCACGCGGCTGTTTGCCCGCCGCACCAACGGTACCGCGGTCGGCGTCGCACTGGCGGCCTTTGACGACCGCAACGCCTTTGCGCCGACCGAGCATATCTGGGTCTCGGAAAAAATGAACTGGGTGCGGCTGGACGACGGCCTGGTGCAATTTCAGGAGACGGTTCCCACCTAAACGCGCTGTGCTAGGTTATCGGTTCTTGCGAACCAGGGCAGATCACTTGGACATCACACTTTACGGCCTATCGGTCTGGGTGCTCCCGCTCCTGATCGCCATCACCTTTCACGAGGCCGCGCACGCCTTCGTCGCCCACAAGCTCGGTGACGACACCGCGTATCAGCTCGGCCGCGTCAGCTTCAATCCGATCAAGCATATCGATCCGTTCGGAACGGTGATTCTGCCGGGCGTGCTGCTGCTGTCGCATTCGCCGTTCCTGTTCGGCTACGCCAAGCCGGTTCCGGTCAATTTCCGGAACCTGAACCATCCCCGGCTCGACATGGTCTGGGTGGCGCTGGCCGGGCCTGCCATCAACATCGTGCTGGCGACGGTCATGGCGCTGGCGTTCCATGCCCTGCCCCTGGTGCCGCCGGACGCCGCCAAATGGACCGCGGCAAACCTCCAAAACGCGTTCCGGCTCAATATCGTGCTGGCGGTGTTCAACATGATGCCGATCCCGCCGCTCGACGGCGGCCGGGTCGCGGTCGGGTTGTTGCCGCGGGTGCTTGCTTACCCGCTGTCGCGGCTGGAACCCTATGGCATGCTGATCCTGCTCGGCCTTTTGATCCTGCTGCCGGTCGTCGGCGCGCAGTTCGGCCTAAATCTTGATGTTATTTCGGCGATGCTTGGAACGGTTATCGAATATGTGAAGAGCGCTCTTCTTTTTATCACCGGCAATGCTTAAACTTTAGAAAGAAACGCCACACAGGGAAGAATCCAGTCCGCGCCATGCCGACCAAAGCTGCCGATATGCTGATCGCACGCCGCGCCGATACGCGCGCCAGAGCAGATTTCGCGACGTGGAAGATGCTGGCCAAGCTCAACGGGTTTTCCGCCCTGCCCGCCGAGGCGCAGAACTTTCTGGAGGGCTACCGCCAATTGCTGGCGAAGATGAACGAGGCGGAGGCCTCCGAAGCCACCATTCAGCTCGTGTACAAGAGCTACTATGCCGAGATGGGCGGTTCCGGAACGCCGCCGGAAGTTCCCTCGCGCGCCAGCGCACCGGCTGCCGATACCGGCAACGTTACCGCCTTCCGCCGCCCGGCTGCCCGGCCGAAGCCCGCCCCCTCGTCATCGGGATCAACGGCGACCCCGCGCCTGCCAGTGGCGCTGATCTTCATCTGCCTCGCCGTGGTCTACGTCAGCATTCGCATGCTCTGGCGCTGACCCGCGCGCCATAGGCTTGCACTCTCTCTCCCCACGGATTCGCCGCCCGGCGGAATATTAACCGGTAACGGCATTTGACCGCAGCGGCTAGGCGGCCGGCGCAAGGCCGGACATAATGGGCGCGTTGTTCCAACAACCGTTCAAAACATATTTCTGGAGGATAGATGAAGCGATCCATTGCAGCCCTTGTCGCGACCACGAGCCTGGTGCTCGCCACCGGCGCCTGGGCGCAGACGCTCGACAAGGTCGTCAAGATCGGAAGCCTCGGCGACCAGTCCGGGCTCTACGCCGATATCGGCGGTCCCGGCTCGACGGTCGCCGCGCAAATGGCGGTCGAGGATTCCGGGCTGCTTGCAAAAGGCTGGAAGATCGAGGTGATCGCGGCCGATCACCAGAACAAGCCCGACGTGGGCACTAACATCGGCAAGCAGTGGATCGATGTCGAGAAGGTCGACGTGTTCGTCGATCTCGCCAGTTCCGGCGTCGGCCTTGCGATCGCCAACCTCGCCAAGGAAAAGAACGTCGTCAATTTGAACTCCGGCTCGGCGTCGTCCGACCTCACCGGCTCGCAATGCTCGCCGAACACGGTTCATTGGGTCTACGACACCTGGATGCTCGCCAACGGCACCGGCAAGGCGCTGGCGAAAGCCGGCGGCGACAGCTGGTTCTTCCTCACCGCCGACTACGCCTTCGGCCATGCGCTGGAGCGCGACACCGCCGCGGTCGTCACCGCCAACGGCGGCAAGGTGCTGGGCGGCGTCAAGCATCCGCTCAACAATGCCGACTTCTCCTCTTTCCTGCTGCAGGCGCAAAGTTCGAAGGCGAAGATCATCGGGCTGGCGAATGCCGGCGGCGACACCACCAACTCGATCAAGCAGGCGGCGGAGTTCGGCATCGTCCAGGGCGGGCAAAAGCTCGCGGGCATGCTGATGTTCATCACCGACGTGCATGCGCTCGGGCTGAAGGTGGCGCAGGGCCTGAACTTCACCGAGACCTTCTACTGGGACATGAACGACCAGACCCGCGCTTTCACCAAGCGCTTCAACGAGAAGTACAAGAAGGGCCCGCCGACCATGGTGCAGGCCGGCGTCTACTCCTCGCTGATCCATTACTTCAAGGCGCTGGAGGCGCTCGGCGGCAACCCGCATGACGGCCGTGCGGTGGTCGCCAAGATGAAGGAACTGCCGACCGACGATCCCTTGTTCGGCAAGGGCGCGGTCCGCGCCGACGGCCGCAAGATCCACCCGGCCTATCTGTTCGAGGTGAAGAAGCCGGCGGATTCGAAATATCCGTGGGACTATTACAAGCTCGTCGCCACCATCCCGGCGAACGAAGCCTTCATCCCGCTCGAGAAGAGCGTCTGCCCGATGCTGAAGAAGACCTGAGCATCAAGATCGACGAACGACATCAACGAGCCCTCTCCCGGCACCGGGAGAGGGCTTTTGCATGTTCGACTTGCAGGACTGTTCGTCGACCCTATTCGGCCGCCTGCCGTGTTTTCTCTACCCCTTCATGCACCACCACGCCCGAAAGCGGGTCGAACTCACCGACCCACGGCATCCGTTCCAGCGCGGCCCGCGTGTGAGCATAGCCGGCGTCCCAGCGCTGCTTGATGCCGGACGGCGAGAAGTCGATGTCCTTGGTGTGGGTCTCACATTCGAGTTGCGGTGCGAGCAACCGCACCACGTGCATCCGCGTCGGGCAGCCGTAGCTGGCGAGCTCGCGCACCGCGTCGCTCTTGCGCTCGTCCTCGGGCAGCCTGGCGACGAGCTGATTGATGACATGGCGCAGGCGGTGCGCCTGCTGCTGCCGGGCGACGTGGCTGGCGATCCGGCTGGAATACTGCACGTCCTTGTGTCGGTTGAGTACGTCTTTCATCGTGGTCGGTTCGTCTCCGGACGGATTCCACAGATGCACGGCGAAGATCAGTGAATTTTTCCGCGGGATGTCGTCGAAGACGGCTTCCGTCGGCGTGTTCGAAAGAATGCCGCCGTCCCAATAGAGTTCGCCGTCGATGCGGACCGCAGGGAACGCCGGCGGCAGCGCGCCCGAGGCCATGATATGGCGCACGTCCAGCCTGGCGTCGCGGCTGTCGAAATAGCGCATCTGGCTGGTGCGCACATGGGCAGCGCCGACGGTAAGCCGCGGCTTGCAATCGTTCAGTATATCGAAGTCGACGAGGTCGCTCAGTGTGCGATCCAGCGGCGCTGTCGAATAGTAGCCGGCATTGTCGGCGCCGAGCGGATAGGAATCGCCGGCATGCGCCAGCGGGTTGGGCCGGAAGAAGCCGGGAATGCCGTGGGTAACGGTCGACCAATAGGACAGTTTTTCATTGAAGCCCGGGATGATGCCGCGAAAATTCCAGGCCGGTTGCTGCTCCATCTTGTTCCAGAACTCGCGCAGCCGCGACAGGCGGTTCTGCGGCGCGTTGCCGGCGATCAGGCCGGCATTGATCGCCCCGATCGAGGTGCCGATGATCCAGTCCGGTTCGATGCCGGCTTCGTGCAGCGCCTGGTAGACGCCGGCCTGATAGGAACCGAGCGCGCCGCCGCCCTGCAGTACCAGCACGACCTGGCCGGGATCGGACGTCTCGACAGGTGCAGCGATATTCGAGGCTTTGCTGTTCATGGCGTGCATGTCCTCTCTCGTTCAGTGCGCGGTCCAGCCGCCATCGACCGGCAAGGCGATGCCGGTGATCGAAGCGGCCGCGTCGCTGGCCAGAAACACCGTCAGGGCGCCCAATTCCGCGACGTCGGCGAACCGCTTGTTCGGTTGCTGCGCCAGCAGCACGTCGCGAATGACTTTTTCGCGCGAGATGCCGTGCGCCCTCGCCTGGCCGTCGATCTGCGCTTCGACCAGCGGCGTATAGACATAGCCGGGACAGATCGCGTTGCAGGTGATGCCGTCCTCGGCGGTCTCCAGCGCGGTCACCTTGCTGAGGCCGACGAGGCCGTGCTTGGCCGCGACATAGGCCGCCTTGAACGGCGAGGCGACGAGGCCATGGGCGGAAGCGATGTTGACGATGCGACCGAACCGGTTCTCGCGCATCGCCGGCAGCGCGGCGCGCGTGGTGTGAAAGGCCGACGACAGGTTGATCGCAAGAATCGCATCCCACTTCTCGCGGGGAAACTGCTCGAGCGGCGCGACGTGTTGAATGCCGGCATTGTTGACCAGCACGTCGAGCCGGCCATGTTCGGCGAGGATCGCGGCCACCATCTCGGCGATGGCGTCGGGCCGCGTCATGTCGGCAGGTGAATAGCCGACCTTGACGCCGAACTCATTGGCGAGCTTTTCGCGAGTCTCGGCGATCTCGGCGGCCGCGCCGAGCCCGTTCAGCACCACGGCGGAGCCGGCGGCAGCCAGTGATCGTGCAATGCCGAGGCCGATACCACTGGTGGAGCCGGTGACAAGCGAAACCTTGCCGGCAAGCGGTCGCGCCGTCGAAGCGCCTTGCGTCGTTACCTGGATGTTCATGGCTGGCCTCTTTCGGGTGATCTCAACGCAATCTGCCCGGGGGCCGGATCAAAGAAAAATGCCCGTTACCTTCCGTAACAATAGTCAGCTGCTATCGTACATTTGCTGACAGCTCAGCGAGCTGCCGAGTACCTTCCCGCCTGTCTAAAGATCGGGACGACGATCATGGAAATGCACCAGGTGCGATACTTTCTCGCGGTGGCGCGAACGCTGAATTTCACCAAAGCGGCCGACGACTGCAACGTGGCGCAGCCGTCACTGACGCGCGCGATCAAGCAGCTCGAGGGCGAACTCGGCGGCGACCTGTTTCGACGCGAGCGCCCCGTGCAACTCACCGAACTCGGCCAGCGCATGCATCCGCTGTTGCAGCAATGTTTCGAGGCGGCGAGCGGCGCGCGTTCGCTGGCCGCTTCGCTGAAGAGCGGCGACGTCGGCGCGCTTCGCATCGCGCTGACGCATTCGATCGATCTTTCGCTGCTGATTCCCTGTATCGACCAGATCAGACGGCAATTCAATCGGCTGGAATTCCGCTTCCTGCGCGGCGACAGCCGGCAGGTCGGCGAATACCTCAAAAGCGGCGAAGCTGAGCTCGGCATCGCCGCGGAACTCAGCCGCGAATGGGAGCGGCTCGACGTCTGGCCCCTGTTCACCGAAGGTTTCGAACTGGTCGTCAACGGTCAGCACGTGCTGGCGAAGCGTGCCAATGTCGACTTCGAGGATCTGCGAAGCGAGCAGCTGCTGTCACGCCGCTACTGCGAACATGCCGGCCGGATCAACGACACGCTGCGCGAACACGGTCTCGATGTCGAAAGAAAGCACGAGATCACGTCCGAGCGCGACCTGATCGAGTTGCTTGAGGCCGACATCGGCGTGGCAGTCATTCCGCATACCGCCACGACGCCGACGACGTTGAAGCGCGCGGCTGTCGATGGCCTGGACGCGCGGCGCACCGTGCATCTTTACGGCGTCGCAGGGCGCGAGCGAACGGCGGTGGCATCCGCGGTGATGCGGATGCTGCGCGGCGCGGACTGGCAACAATTTCTGAGCAAGGGGGCGGGCGCCTGAGGCCGTCATCCCGCGTGGCGCAGCGCCGCCAGCAGATCGTCGATCGCCATCCGCCTGCGGAAGTCCGGATCGACAAAGCGCGCCTTCACGAGGCCGTCGCGCCCGACCACGAACGTTGCCGGAATCGGCAGCAGCCAGCCATCATTGCCGTGGAAGCTTGCCATGTCGTAATACGACAGCAGCTGCTGGATCTCGGGGCCAAGCCAGATGGCAAGGTTGAGCGAGAGCGCATATCCGTTGTCGATGTCGGTCAGCACCGGAAATGGCGCGCCTGATTCAGCCTTGAACCTCGCGGCGTATTGCTGCAATTCGGGCATGATCGCCACGACCTGTCCGCCCATCGTCCTGATCCGGTCCATCGCCTGGATCACCGCGCGGACATTGAGCCGACAATACGGGCACCAATGGCCGCGGAAGAACATCACGGCGACCGGTTCCCTGGCGATCAGGGAGGCCAGCGTGACCAGCCTGCCTTGATCGTCCGGCAGCACGAAGGGCGGCATGGGATCGCCCGGGCGGGGCGCGTTTTCACCACCGCCGCTGGCATGCAGCCGCTCGACCAGCCGGTCGACCGCGTCCCCGTAGGCCGGAAAGATCTCCCGCCCCGCCGCGGCATAGGCTTCGAGTTGCTCCCGCAAGGTGCCTTCCATGTCGCGACACCGCAGAAAGGCGTTTCGCAGACGCTCGGCGTCGGCAGGCGTCAACTGCGTCATGTCAGGCTCCGGCGCATTCGTTTCGCCTTTATATTTTCCGGCGCCGGCCGCCCGCAAGGGGCGGCCTGGCGCACCTTGCGATCTCAGGGACGATAGAAGTTGCCAGTCGGATCGAGCGTGCCCGACACCGAGTAGAGCTCATTGTTGTGCATGAAGAAGGTGGTGTTCGCCGGTACCTTGGTGGCGTGCTTCATCATGGCGTCGCGGTTCTTCTCGCCGCCAGCCATCGCCATCGCGCTCATCTTGCCGGGACCGGCATACATGTACGCCATGCCTGACTTGAATTCCCAGGCGGCCTGCGAGAACGCGGCGGTGGCAATCGTGGCGAAGGCCGCAGCGGCGACCAGCGTCTTGGACATGGAGGTCATGGAGGTTCCTCGAGGGTTGTAACGCCCGCCGATCGGGCGCCCTGGCATCAAAAGCCGGCGCTGCGCAGATGAAAAATGCCGATGTCCGATGGGTTCGATAGCCCGCAAGCATCGCCCGGCCCGATAGCGACGAGCTATCGCAACCAGAGCGCATCCGCATTTCCCATTGTCCTGGCGCGCCGCCATCCTGCCCGGCATGCATTCCCGCCAACGGACAGGAGCACAGCCATGATCCGCCGCCTTCCCTCCCTCGCCGCATCTCTTGCGTTTGGCGTCCTGCTTGCGCTGACCGCCTCGCACGCCCGGGCCGACGGCGACGACGGCATCGTCCGCGTCAAGAGCGCGGTGCCGATGCAAGAAGCGATCGCCAGGATCAAAGCCGATGTCGGCGCCAAGGGGATCAAATTCTTCTCGGAAATCGACCAGTCAAAGCTCGCGGCCGACAGCGGAATCAAGCTGCGGCCCTCCACACTGCTGGTGTTCGGTAACCCGCCGCTCGGTACCCAGTTCATCACCTCGAATCCGAATGCCGGGCTCGACTGGCCGGTGCGGCTATTGCTGACCCAGGACGACAATGGCGACGTCTGGGCGGTCTGGACCGACTTCGAATGGATCGCGAAGCGACACAACATCCGCGATCGCGTCGCCCAGTTCAAGATGGCGACCGCCGTCGTCAATTCCATCACCTCCACGATTGCTTCCAAATGACGGCCGCAGCGGAGCAGTTCGACGTCGTGATCCTCGGCGGCGGCAATGCCGGGATCGGCGTCACCGGGCCGGTTCGGCGCGCCGGCATGTCGGTCGCGATGATCGAGGCGCGCGACCTCGGCGGCACCTGCCCGAACCGCGGGTGCACGCCGAAGAAGATACTGGTTGCAGCCGGCCACGCCCTGCACGAGATCGATCGGGCTTCCGTACATCACATCGCCGTCAGCAAACCAAGGCTCGACTGGGCGGCCCTGATCGATCGCGAGAAAGACATGATCAGCGGCATTCCGCAAAACCTCGCCCGGGCCATGGAGCGCCGGAAGGTCGAGGTGATCAAGGGTCAGGCAGCGTTTGCAAGCCCCAATATCATCCAGGTCGGCGACCGCATGCTGGAAGCGAAAAATATCGCGATAGCGACGGGATCAAAGCCGCGGCCGCTGCCGATTCCGGGCGCGGAGCACATGATTACGTCGGACGAGATGTTGAGCGAGCGCGAATTTCCTCGCTCCGTGATCTTCGTCGGCGGCGGCGTGATCTCGCTCGAATTCGGCCACGTCTACGCCCGCGCCGGCGCTGACGTCACCATCCTGGAGGCGCTGCCGCAACTGCTGCCGGCCATGGACGCCGATGCGGTGGCGCAATTGCGGGCCGAGAGCGAGCGGATCGGCATTCGCGTCAAGACCGCCGTGACCGTCAGCAAGATCCAGCCCGCCAGTGGCCGGTTGCGGGTCACGTTCGTTCATGATGGGGCCGAACAGACGCTTGATGCCGACCGCGTCGTCAATGGCGCCGGGCGCATCGCCAACATCGATACGCTGCGCCTGGAGGCCGGCAATGTCGCACACGCAAACGGTCGCGTTTCCGTCGATGCGCATCTACGCTCGACGTCGAACCCGATCGTCCATGTCTGCGGCGACGCCGTGCCGACCTCGCCGCAGCTGTCGCCGATCGCGACCTATGAGGGAGACATCGTCGGCCGCAACATCGTAGAGGGCCCGAAATACCGTCCAGACTATTTCAGCATGGCCACCTCGGTCTACACCACGCCGCCGCTGGCCGCCGTCGGGCTGACCGAACGCGCCGCGCGCCAGCAGGGTCTCGCCGTCGACGTTCACGTCAACGACATGCTCGGCTGGTTCTCCGCCCGCACCTATGCGGAAACCGTGGCCTGGTCGAAGGTCATCGTCGACCGGCGCAGCGACCTGATCCTCGGCGCGCATTTCGTCGGTCATGCCGGACAGGAACTCATCAACGTCTTTGGTCTGGCGATGCGCTTCGGCATCACCGCAGCGCAGATCCGCGAAAACGTCTACGCCTATCCAACGTTTGCGTCCGACATCAAGCACATGCTGGGGCACGACTGAAGCCGAATAGCGCGACGCTATCGAACAAAGAGCAACCGGGCATTTCCTTGTTGAAGCGCCATCGATCAAGTTGCTGCCATCGCCGGCCCGATCGATGGGGCCGGGTCAACCGGCCAGGAAGGCCAGAGGAGAACACCCATGTTCAAGCTCATGACGAATTCGTACTCGCTTCTCGCCGCGACGGCGATCACTGGCTTGTTCGCGGCGGCTCCGGCGCTCGCGGGCGAATGCGCCCCCGACAAGATGAAGCCGAACGTGCGCGAGAAGGTCGACCACAAGGCCGTCGGCGTCACCGATGTCACGCTCGGCTCGATCAACCTGGAAAAACAACCCGCCAACATCAAAGACCGCGAGCTTCGCTTCCGCAAGCTGACCATCGAGCCCGGCGGGATCGTGCCCTGGCACAGCCATGACGACCGCCCGGCGCTGATCTTCGTGCAGCAGGGCGAAATCGTGGAATACGCCTCGAACTGCGCCGATCCGATCGTCCACAAGGCCGGCGACATCCGGCCCGAAGTGGCCGGCACCTCGCACTGGTGGAAGAACCTCGGCAAGGAAACCGTCATCCTCTACGTCGGCGACGTCCGCAAAGACCCGCACGACCACAACATGTAACGAGCCGCCACCCCTGCCTCGTTACAGGATGTGACGCCCGGGACCTCCGTGTTGCCCCGCGCGACCCGGGCGTCACAACCCCTTCCCTTCCGGGAGAGGAAAATGACCGAACTGACCGCACCGATGAGCGAAGCCGGGATGCATGACGAGAGGCCGAATACCGGCCTGCGCAACCTCGTCATCGGGCTCACGGCCTTTCTTACGGTTGTCGACCTGTTCGCAACGCAAGCCATCCTGCCCTCACTGACGAAGCACTACGGCGTGACGCCGGCGGCCATGGGGTTCGCCGTCAACGCCACGACGATGGGCATGGCGATCGCAAGTCTCGTGGTCGGCTTCCTCAGTCCGCAGATCGATCGCAGACGCGGCATCCTGACCAGCCTGATGTTGCTGACGATACCAACCGCACTTCTCGCGTCGGCGCCCGACCTCACGACATTCACGACCCTGCGCATCATGCAGGGCCTGTGCATGGCCTCCGCGTTCGCCCTGACCCTCGCCTATCTCGGCGAACAGTGTAGCGCGATGGACGCCGGCGGCGCGTTTGCAGCCTATATCGCCGGCAATGTCGCCAGCAATCTGGTCGGCCGTCTGATGTCTGCGGCCGTAGCCGATACGTTCGGACTGGCCCTGAACTTCTACTTCTTCGCGGCCCTGAACCTTGCCGGTGCCGCGCTGGTGTACTTTACGATCCGCCAAGTCCCGCCAACGCATACGATGCAAACCCCGCAATTGCCCTTCGCCGCGATGGCCGCGCATTGGCGGGAACCGCGGCTCAGAGCGGCCTTCCTCATTGGTTTCTGCATCCTGTTCGCCTTCATCGGCACGTTTACGTTCGTCAATTTCGTGCTGGTGCGCGCGCCGCTGAAGCTCGGCATGATGGACGTCGGACTTGTCTACTTCGTGTTTGCGCCATCGGTGATCACGACGTTGCTTGCCGGCAGAGCCGTCAAGCGCTTTGGCGCCCGGGCCTCGATCCGCGCGGCGCTCGCCGTCGCGGCCGCCGGGCTGCCCTTGATGCTGCTGCCGAACCTTCCCGCGGTGCTGGCGGGCATGGTGTTGGTCGGCATCGGCACGTTCTTCGCCCAGGCTTGCGCCACCGGGTTCGTCGGCCAGGCCGCGCAGGATGCGCGCGGCGTCGCCTCCGGCTCCTATCTCGCGAGCTATTTTCTTGGCGGCCTGGCCGGCAGCGCCGTGCTGGGTCGCCTGTTCGATCAATTCGGTTGGCCGGCCTGCGTCGCGGGCATCGCGGCGTCCCTTCTCGCGGCGGGTTTCCTTTCGGCCAGGCTGACCGATGCGGAGCATTGACCCACCGCGTCCATGCGGAACCGGCCACGATCCATCGAGTCCAGCTGCCGGAACTCCCCCAATACGCCTCAACCGTTAGCCCCCACGCGGCTTCCGAAAGTCGTTTCCGTATCGTTAACCAGAACCCAGGGGTGGTCGCAGCGGACCGGCATTTTTCGAAAAAAATTGTACATCGACCTCTTGAAACCAAAATCGCGTTTGCTAATTCTCCTGCTGCCACCGGACGGTGGCGTCCGGGCGCCTGATGGGCCCGGAATGAGACGGGCACCGGTCGTGTCCGGTGCCGCTCGTATCCATCTTGCTCTTTGGAGGATTTGGCTATGCGCACCTATGATTTCTCGCCCCTCTGGCGTTCGACCATCGGCTTCGATCGCCTTTTCGACCTCGCAGAAATGGCCCAGCGGGCCGGCGAGGACAACTATCCGCCCTACAACATCGAACGGCTGGCCGAGGACCGTTACCAGATTTCGCTTGCCGTCGCCGGTTTTGCGCCCAGCGACATCGCCATCACGGCCGAACAGAACGTGGTGACGATCGAGGGCAGCAAGTCGGAAAAGGCCGAGGGCGACTTCCTGTATCGCGGCATCTCGACCCGAAATTTCAAGCGGCAGTTCAGCCTTGCGGATCACGTCGAGGTCAAGAGCGCCGCGTTCGACAATGGCATGCTCAAGATCGAGCTCGTTCGGGAAATCCCGGAAGCCATGAAGCCGCGCCGGATCGCGATCAACGGCGCATCGTCCGAGAAGGTACAGAAGCTGGAAGCCAGGGCCGCCTAGGCGGACCCTCGGGCGGCCGCGCGAGGGACGTCGCGCGGCTGCCGTTCATCGTCAATGCAAAGGAGGATACCATGCGGCCGACGACCGCCGACACCGACGTTTTTGACTTCCAGGCGCTTCTTCATCCAGGCACGCGATTCGAACATCCGAGGGATGTGGTGCGCCATGCCAGCCTGACCACCGCCGAGAAGCGGGCAATCCTGGCATCCTGGGCATCGGATGCATCCGCGATAGCGTCGTGTCCGTCACTGCGCTCTCCGCCGGGGCTGAAAAAGCCGGTGTCGATCGACGAGATCCTCGAAGCCCTGTGCGAGCTGGACAGTGGCCCGCGCAATCCGCCGGGCGGAAAGCCCTATCGATTGCGCTCCACCTCGCGAGCCATGGCGGCGTGACGCTGGATCCGGAGGTGCATCATGATGACTGAAATGACCTCGGAGCGCCTGCGTGCTCATCGCAACAACATTCATCGCTACCGAAGGCTGCTTGCCACCCGTCTATCGGATCTGGAGCGCGCCTATATCGAGCGACGGTTGACGGAAGAACGGGCGCGCGTGCAAGCGCTGTTGCAGCAGACGCCTCCCGGCCGTCCCTCGGCACCGTCCGGGGAAGCTGCGGATCGCGGACAATCCACGCTGGAGATGCAAGCCTTGCTTCACCCGGCCGATGCATTCGTTCATCCCATGGACGTCGTCGTGGATTGCGACCTGACGACGTACGAGAAACGAGCGATCCTGTCTTCGTGGGCCGCGGATGCTTGCGCCGTGAGGGATGCCTCCGAGTTGAACCGGTCGTCCGATCAAGCCGCTGTGAGCTTTGACGACATCCTCGATGCCCTGCGGGTCCTCGACTCAGGCCGAGAGGCCAGCATCGGCTCCCCCGAAGGACGGGGCAACGCACCGCATCGCAAGAATGACAACGCTTGCCCGCGCTGGGGATGCTGACCGGACGAAGCCGACCCGTCGACGCTGACGCGACGGTGTGACGTGGGAAAATTGCCGGACTGGCCAACGGGGCTGGAGCCGGCGGAGCATGTCGCAGACCGCCGCGATTCACTGCATTTCGTTTGTTGTTGCGAGGGAAAATGTATCGGACCGCCTCTCAGACCTTGCCCTCTATCGACAATGGGCTCGCGCATTATCTGGCTGAAATCCGAAAATTCCCGATCCTGACCCAGGAGGAGGAAACGCGCTTCGCCCGGCGGTGGCGCGAACAGGGTGAACGCGAGGCGGCCTATCGCCTCGTGACGAGCCACCTTCGGCTGGTTGCCAAAATCGCCATGCGGTATCGTGGCTATGGCTTGCCCATCTCGGACCTGGTCTCCGAGGGCAATGTCGGCCTGATGCAAGCCGTGCGGCGCTTCGATCCGGAGCGCGGCATTCGTCTTTCCACCTATGCCATGTGGTGGATCAAAGCGACGATCCATGAATACGTTCTGCGATCGTGGTCGCTGGTGAAGATTTCGGCAAACTCCGTACAGAAAAAGCTCTTCTTCAAGCTGAAGCGATTCAAGAGCGCGATCTCGGCGCTGGAGGACGGTGATCTGCGGCCGGATCAAGTCAAGGCAATCGCTGCACGCCTTGAAGTGCCGGAACGCGAGGTCGTCGACATGGATCGCCGTCTGCGCGGCGACCTCTCCCTCAATGCACCCATCAACGACGATGGCGGCGCCGAAAGCGCGCTTGAACGTCTCGTCGACCCTTCGCCCGCGCAGGACGTCGAGCTGGCCAATGAGCAGGAACTGACCCAGCGGCGCGAAACGCTGGAGGCCGCCATCGCGAAGTTGAGCCCTCGAGAGAAACACATCTTTACCGCGCGCTATTTGATGGAGGATCCCCCTAAACTGGAAACGTTGGCGGCGCAGTATGGAATATCCCGCGAGCGCGTGCGCCAGATCGAAGTACGCTCGTTTCAGAAGGTGCAGGCTGCGTGCACCGGACAAGGCTAAAGGACAACATTCGCCGCTTCTGTGGGGTTAGTCGGGCTACTGCTTTTAGCCAGAATTCTTGCGAGCGGACCCGTGCAGGCTCGCGAGCCGCTGGCCGATGGGGCAAATCCAGGATACAATCCAGTGTAACACACATTCCTCCCTCCGCGCTCGATGCAATGGACATGCATGCGGGGTCTCATGAACACCGACGACGAGCGAAGTCCGGAGGTGAACCGAATCCTCGATCGCGTGAGGTGGGCTTACGATGATCAAGTCAAGGTCCCCAAGGACGCTCGGAGGATTTGGCGCGACCACTGGAACAAGCGGTACCAGACCCTGGTACAGGAAGTCCGTCTTCCAAGTCTGATCCAGGCGGGCAGCCTCGATAGCAAGAATTACTGCATAACGCTGGATACATCACTTCCCCCGCTCGAGATGGAGTTGGTGCTTCGGCATGAGCTGATGCACGCAGAGCTGAGCCAAGGACACTACGGAGAAGCCATAAAGCGCCTCGAGTCGATCGCGATCCTCATGTTCGGTCTCCTCAATACGTTACGCGCCTTGATCATCGACGGTCTCTACCGGAAGACTTACAACTCTGATATCAGGACAAACGAAATTCTCTATGCGGATCGCGTCGCGAGCGATCGAATATTTCGCAGGCTGATACGCGATCAATTGGCTCAGGATGAGCTTTTCACGGGATGCCTGCAATTCCTGGCGGACGTCGAATCCAAGCGCACTCTCCTCGAGAAAAATTGGACGGTTGTGCACGAAGGAGCCGCAAATTTTTGGTCTCTTGTCAATTTTATGCACAAGCACGAAGGAAACCAACAGGCCAATCAGATCTACCTGCAAAGCACGGACCGCCTACTAACCGGACAAGACGCGGCCGGTGAAGGTTTCCGGAAGATACTGCAGCTGCAGTCGAGCTGGGGCTCCCGCTGGATATTCCCCTCACAGATCGCGAGCGTTCATCCTGATATCAGCCGTATCTCGTTGTTGAACGTCACGCTCCCGCAGCTCGCGCAGGAGCTAACGACCACCAAGCTTTCTCCAGACGTCCGTTTCGACGAAATCTGCAAGATGGCCGAATCGGGATCGTTCTCGCCGACGGATGAAAATTTTGCGCAGCTTTACGAGCAGCTCGATCCCGGAAACCCCCGCGCTCTGCTGACGCTGAAGCAATTCGACCAGTATTGGCATACGATCGACGCCGACGCTTCCTACACTGCCTTGATGACGGCGCTCATGAAAAGGTTGATCGGGAAGCCGTTCAAGCCGATCCGGTCTCGACCCCGGAAAACCTCGCTCGATCGAGGTCGCTACAAGGTCGCGCACATGTATGCGATTTCACAAGTCGATGCAGTTATCGTTTCGGTATTCGAGAGCCTCGGAATTAACCCGCCCTTTCCATTCGACAAACAGAAGGTGCGAATGTTAGCCAGGGAGCGGCCTCTTGCGGTCCTGGTAAGAGACAAGAACGGGCAAATATTGTATGATCATGAGCCCTCGGCAATCAGGGTTCTTCAATCAGAGGCTCTTTCCATTTTCCTGACTACGATGAAATCAGAGGGGCTGATTAAATGAATGCGTACCCTTCGTCAGCGGAAATTTGTCTGGTGGTGACGCAGGCCGACGCCGTCGAGCTCGCGGAAGAACTCACAAAACGCGGCATCCCATTTGAACAGGAGCGCCGCGAAGGCGAATCGGTACTGGGCTACGATCTGGCCTCCCTCGTTCAAATCGTGATTACCGGCGGAGCATTCACGGCCCTTTCGGGTGTCCTCGTCGCATACCTCAAGCATAGAAGGCGCGCGGTGCACATCAGGCGGAACGACGGGCGGGTTGATCTGCGAACCGAAAATCTGGGTACGGAGGAAATCAAGGACATCTTGGCGAGCGTCGATGGCAAGGATCAGATGTGGCTCCTGGAGCAGGCTCAGCAACGCGCTGTAAAGACAGCACGGGCTAAAGCCAAGCGTTCGCCTGCGGACGAGAGCAAACCTTCGACCAAGCCCAGAACGGCAAAGCGAAAGACGGCCAAGCGCGTAACGAAGCCCGCGAAAGCCACGAAGAAAAAGAAGAAGAAGAAGAGTGCGGCAGGTTCTGACACAAACAAGAAGCGCGCCGCGAGGAAATCATCGCGTTGATGTGGAGCCGGAAGAAGCGGCCGCCGTCATCGCCAGTCATCAGCGCCTCGCCTGTTGACAATCCTTACGCGGAAATCGCGATCAACATGATCTTCAACCCGCTGAAATTCCGGTGGCCAGACCTCACGGCCACGCCGCATAAGACGGCCCGCTGCGCGCGTGCTCCAGCCGGATCTGCCGGCGGTAGTTCCCCGGCGAGGCGCCGCAATATTTGCGGAAGAAGCGGTTGAAATAGGCCGGGTCGCGAAAGCCGAGGCCGTAGCCAATCTGCTCGACGGGCAGATCGAGCTGCTGCAGACGGGTGCAGGCCTCGCGGAACAGCCGCTCGTGGATGATGGCGCGCGGGCCGCAGTTCTTCTCGCGCTGGCAGTGGGCGTGCAACCTGTCGGAAGTGACGCCGAGCGCGTCCGCATAGCGCGCCACCGGCCAGCCGTCGCGGTAATGCAGCTCGACCATCTGCAGGAAGTTGCCGACCAGCGCCGGACCGCCGCGCGCCGCCGCCTCGTCGCGATCGTCCTGCGGCGCGCCGAGGCGGCAGAGCTGCAGACACAGCAGCAGCAAATGCGAGGAGACCAGCGTCGCGCCGCCAAAGCCCGGGGTGCGCAGCTCGGCCACGATCGACGCGCAGGATTGCACGATGCTGTCGAGCGCCGGCGGCAGCGCTTCGCACGGGATCAGCGCGACGCGCTCGGTGGTGCGGCGCAGGTGCAGCGCCTCGGCATGGCCGGCGACGATCTTGATCAGGAAGTCGTCGTCCACCGACAGCAGGAAGCCCTGCGCGCCCGGTCCCACTTCCACCGTCGCATCGAGGCTGCCCGGCAGCCAGAGCAGCGCCGGCGCCTGCAGCGCCACGCTGGTGCCGTGCCAGGATGCCCGGCCGCGGTCCGATTGCAGCAGCAACAGGTGTGCGCGGCGTCCGGATTTCTGGCGAACCACCCATGACCGCGCGGCCAAATCGGCCGAAAATGCCTCTGCGCGCACCGCGAGCGCAACGCCGACCGGCAGTCCGTTCAACCCCGGCGAAGCCGACATGCCATATCCTCCCTGAGACAATCCGCCGCCATTAAACCGCAGCCTTTGCCAGAAAAATACAATCAATCCCCGGTTTCGTCCAATTCCAAGCCTGCCGGCACCTCCCCTAACGTCAGCGCCGTCATGAGCGCCAGTGCAATGGCGCCGGACGACACACCCCGGGAGGACACCATGACGACATTTTTGACGCGACGGACCGCCCTGCTCGCCGCCGCCACCTGCGCCGCTACGCTTGGCTTGATGGCCTCGGCCTACGCCCAGACCTCGATCAAGATCGGCTACGCGATCTCGCGCACCGGGCCGAATACCGGCGGCGCCGCCGTCACCACGATCCCGAACTATGAATTGTGGGTGAAGGAAGTGAACGCCGCCGGCGGCATCAAGCTCGGCGACAAGCGCGTCCCGATCGAAGTCGTGCAATATGACGACCGCTCCAACGCCGAGGAAGCCGTGCGCGCGCTGGAGCGGCTGATCAACCAGGACAAGGTCGATTTCATCCTGCCGCCCTGGGGCACCGGCCTCAATCTGGCAGTCGGCCCGACCCTGAACCGCGAAGGCTATCCGCACCTCGCCGCGACCGCCGTCACCGACCGCGCGCCGGAACTGGCAAAACGCTGGCCGAACAGTTTTTGGCTGCTCGGCACCTCGGCCGACGCCGCAAAATCGCTGGTCGAACTGCTGACGAAACTGCGCGACGAAAAGAAGATCGGCGACACGGTCGCGATGGTCTCCATCGCCGACGGCTTTGGTATCGACCTGTCGAGCGCGGCGCGGCCGGCGATCACGAATGCAAAATTCAAGCTGGCCTACGACAAGAGCTATCCGATCGGCACGCAGGATCTCGCGCCCATCGTCAATGAAGTGAAGGCGCTCAACCCCGACGTCTTCATCGCCTTCAGCTACCCGCCGGACACGCTGGCGCTGACCGAGCAGGCGCGGATCGCCGGCCTCAATCCAAAAGTGTTCTATACCGGCGTCGGCACGGCGTTTCCGCTCTACAAGCAAAAGTTCGGCAAGAACACCGAGGGCGTGATGGGCATCGGCGGCTGGAGCGGCGACAGCCCGGCGATCAAGGATTACCTCGCCCGCCACAAGGCGTCCGCCGCCAACGGCGCCGAGCCGGACCGCTGGGCCAGCGCGGTCACCTACGCCAGCCTGCAGATGCTGCAGCAGGCGATCGAACGCGTCGGCAAGGTCGACCGCGCCGCCGTCATCAAGGACCTGCAGACCGGCACGTTCGATACCGTGATCGGCAAGGTCAAGCTGGAGAACAACATGCCGACGCGCTACTGGTGGGTCGGCCAGTGGCAGGGCGGCGAGTTCTACGGCATCGCACCGGCGAAGAACGAAGGCGCGCGCACCGCGATCGTTCCGAAGCCGGCGTGGGTGGCCCCGTAACGTCACAGCAACGCGGCCGGTCCAGTCATGACGAACGCCATCCTGACCGGCCTGATGCTGGGCGGCATGTACGCGCTCATTGCCATGGGGCTCACGCTCCAATACGGCGTGGCGCGTATCATGAACCTGTCCTACGGCGAGTTTTTGATCGCCGCCGCCTTTGCATCGCACTGGCTGTTCACGGGCTGGGCGATCAGCCCGTTCGCCGGGCTGGCGCTGATCGTGCCGCTGGCCTTCGTACTGAATTTTGCGATCTACAAGCTGCTGCTGACGCCGCTGGTGCGCCGCGCGCCCAACCGCGACGCGCTGGAGGTCGACAGCATTCTGGCGACCTTCGGACTGACCTTCGTGATCCAGGGCGCGATGCTCGCCATGTTCGGCGGCGCGTATTTCAGCTACTCGTTCCTCGCCTTTCCCGTGCAGTTTCTTGGCGAGACCGTGGCCGCCAACCGCCTCGCCGCGCTCGGCATCACCATCCTGCTCGGGCTTGCGCTCTATCTCGCGCTGACCCGGACCCGCGCCGGCACGGCGGTACGCGCGGTTGCCGTGGATCCCTTTGCGGCGCAGCTGGTCGCGATCAACGTGCCGCAGGCCTCCGCGCTGACCTTTGCGCTCGGCGGCGCGCTGGTGGCGGCGGCCGGCGTTCTGGTCTCGACCTTCCTCACCTTCAGCGCGTCGTCGGGCGTGGTGTTCACCATGAAGGCGCTGATCGTCGTGGTGATGGGCGGGGTCGGCAACATGCTCGGATGTCTGGTGGCCGGGCTCGCGCTGGGCCTTAGCGAAGCGCTGGTCGCCTCCTACGTCGATCCCGGGCTTACGCTCGCCGTGAACTTCGCGCTGTTTCTCGCCGTGCTGCTGGTGAAGCCGGCCGGCCTGTTCGGCAGGGCGACGCGATGAGTGCGCGAAACATCGGCGTTGGTGCCCTCGCGCTGGCCGCGCTCCTGCTGCTTGCGTTCGTGCCGCGTCTCGGCAACGCCTATTACCTCGCGCTCGCCATCAGCCTGCTGCAATACACCGTGCTCGCCACCGCCTGGGGCCTGTTCTCCGGACCGACCCGCTATGTCTCGCTGGCCACCACCGCCTTCTTCGGCGTCGGCGCCTACACGGTAGCCGTGCTCGGCGAGGTATTGCCTTGGCCGGTCGTATTGCTGATTGCCGCCGCGCTCGGCGCCATCGTGGCCGCGATCGTCGGGCTCTCGACGCTGCGCCTGAGTGGCGTCTATTTCGTCATCTTCACCTTCGGGCTCACAGAACTGATCCGCCAGCTGGTGGTCTGGTTCGAGGTCAACAAGTCGCGCGTGCTCGGGCGCTATGTCTTCGTCAACATCACGCAGGCCGACATCTACTGGCAATTGCTGGCGCTGACCGTCGCCGTGTTCCTGCTGGGCTGGCTGATCGCGCGTTCGCGCCTCGGCTTTGCGCTGCGGGTGATCGGCGAGGACGAAACCGTCGCAAAGCACTGCGGGGTCGATACCACCTTCGCAAAGGTCTCCCTGTTCACGATCAGCGCCACGGTCATGACGCTGGTCGGCGCGATCATGGCGCCGCGCTGGACCTACATCGAGCCGTCGATCGCGTTCAACTCGATGATCTCGTTCCAGGTGCTGATCATGGCGCTGCTCGGCGGCGCGCACCGGCTGTGGGGGCCCCTGCTCGGCGCCGTGCCGCTGACGCTGCTGTTCGAACTCTTGAGCGCACGGTTTCCGAACACGTTCACGATCATCCTCGGCTGCATTTTCCTGCTGATCGTCTATCTGCTGCCGCGCGGCGTGGCGGGGCTGTTCGAGAAACGAGCGGCATCATCCAGTGACAAGGCAACGCAACGGGTGCCCGCATGATTCGGCCGGCCAATACACCTGTGCTCGAAGTCAGTGGCCTGCGCCGCGCGTTCGGCGGCCTGGTCGCGGTCAACGACCTCGGCTTTGCGGTGGCGCAAGGCGAGATCATGGGCCTGCTCGGCCCCAACGGATCGGGCAAGACGACGGCGCTCAATCTGATGTCGGGCGCGCTGCGTCCCGATGCCGGCACGATACGCCTGATGGGCAAGGACATCGCCGGGCTTGCCTCGCACCGGATCGCACAGCTCGGCCTGGCGCGAACCTTCCAGCTCGTCCGCGTGCTCGACGGCATGGATTGCCGCGAGAACATCCGGGCCGGGCTGGCGTTCCAGAAGCCGCATTTGCCGGCAGCCGAAGCCGAGGCGCGGATCGACACGCTGCTGGAGCGCATCGGCCTCGGCGGTCTCGACCACCGGCTGGCGGCGAGCCTCACCTATATCGACCGCAAGCGGCTGGAGCTTGCCCGCGCGCTGGCCGCAAAGCCAAAGCTGCTGCTGCTCGACGAGTGGCTTGCCGGGCTCAATCCATCCGAACTCGTGATCGGCATCGAGCTGATCCGCTCGTTGAAGGCCGATGGCGTCACCATCGTGCTGGTCGAGCACGTCATGAACGCGGTGCGCGCGCTGTGCGACCGCTGCGTGGTGATGAGCGGCGGCCGCAAGATCGCGGAGGGCGCGACCGAGGACGTGCTGAGCGATGCGGCGGTCGTCAAAGCCTATCTCGGCGGGGTGGCCACCGATGCTTGAGGTCAGGAATCTCAGCCTAGCCTATGGCCTGCACCGCGCGCTCGACAATGTCGCGCTCACGGTCGATCGCGGCGAGATCGTCACCATCCTCGGCGCCAACGGCGCGGGCAAGACTTCGCTCTTGAAGGCCATCGCGGGCGTGGTGCGAACGCTGCCCGGCAAGCAGATACGCCTCGGCGGCCGTGATATCGCGGCCCTTCCGCCGCACGAGATCGTCGAAAGCGGACTGGCGCTGGTGCCCGAAGGGCGCGGCATCTTCGGCGAGATGACGGTGAAGGAGAACCTGCTACTCGGCGCCAATCCGAAGCGGGCCCGCGACGGCGAGGCGGCGCGGCGCGAAAACGTGCTTTCGCTGTTTCCGCGCCTGCGCGAACGCGCCGGCCAGATCGCGCGCACCATGAGCGGCGGCGAGCAGCAGATGCTCGCGATCGGCCGCGCGCTGATGTCGAACCCGGACATCCTGCTGCTCGATGAGCCGTCGCTCGGGCTCTCGCCCGCCATGGTGCACGAACTGTTCGCAACTTTGCGGCGCGTGCGCGAGGCCGGCGTCGGGTTGCTGCTGGTCGAACAGAACGCCCAGGAGAGCCTTGCAATTGCCGACCGCGGCTATGTGCTCGAGAACGGCGCCGTCACCGGCCACGGCAGCGCCGATCATTTGAAATCCGATCCCGCCGTCCAGCGCGCCTATCTCGGCGGCCCGCCCGACGCCACCCCCTTACGTCACACGACCCCCAAGGAGAAAGCCATGCACGAAATCACGCTGCTGCTCGAGGATAAGGATGTCCCGGCGTCGAACGGCGCGACGTTCGATCGGCTCAACCCCGTCACCGGCGACATCGCCAGCCGCGCCGCGGCGGCGCAGATCGCGGATGCCAAGCGCGCGGCCGACACCGCGGCCGCCGCCTTCCCGGCCTGGTCCGCCACCGGCCCGAATGCACGGCGCGCGATCCTGCTGAAGGCCGCCGACCTGCTGGCGGCGAAAGCCCCGCAATTCATCGAGCTGATGGCGGCCGAGACCGGCGCCACCGCCGGCTGGGCCGGCTTCAACGTGCATCTCGCCGCCGGCATGCTGCGCGAGGCCGCCGCCATGACCACGCAGATTTCGGGCGAAGTGATCCCTTCCGACAAGCCGGGTTGCATCGCGATGGCGATCCGCGCCCCCGCCGGCGTGGTGCTGAGCATGGCGCCGTGGAATGCGCCGGTCATCCTTGGCGTGCGCGCGATCGCGCTGCCGCTGGCCTGCGGCAACACGGTGGTGCTGAAGGCCTCCGAAATCTGCCCCGGCACGCACCGGCTGATCGCCGAATGCCTGCGCGACGCCGGTCTGCCGCCCGGCGTGCTCAACGTCCTCACCAACGCGCCGGAAGACGCCCCTGCCCTGATCGAAATGCTGATCGGCCATCCCGCGGTGCGTCGCGTCAACTTCACCGGCTCGACCCGCGTCGGCCGCATCATCGCGCAGGTGGCGGCAAAATATCTCAAGCCGGCGCTGCTCGAGCTCGGCGGCAAGGCGCCGATGATCGTGCTCGACGACGCCGACATCGACGCGGCGGTGGCGGCGGCCGCGTTCGGCGCGTTCATGAACCAGGGCCAGATCTGCATGTCCACCGAGCGTCTCGTCGTCGACGAGAAGGTCGCCGACGCCTTCGTGACCAAACTTGCGGCAAAGGCCGGATCGCTGGTCGCCGGCGATCCGCGCAAGGGCAACACGCCGTTGGGATCCCTGATCGGCACCGATGCGGCGGCGCGCATCCAGGCGCTGATCAACGACGCCGTCAGCAAGGGCGCCAAGGTGGTCGCGGGTGGCCGCAGCGAGGGCACGCTGATGTCGGCGACCGTGATCGATGGCGTCAACTCCTCGATGCGCATCTACAACGAGGAATCGTTCGGCCCGGTGGTTTCCGTCGTGCGCGTCAACGGCGCGGACGAAGCCGTGCGCGTCGCCAACGACACCGAGTACGGGCTGTCCGCCGCCGTGTTCGGCCGCGATATCGCCCGTGCGCTGGAAATCGCCAAGCGGATCGATTCCGGCATCTGCCACGTCAACGGACCCACCGTGCACGACGAGGCGCAGATGCCGTTCGGCGGCGTCAAGGCATCAGGCTATGGCCGCTTCGGCGGCAAGGCCGGGATTGCCGAGTTCACGGAGCTACGCTGGATCACGATCGAGACCGGTCCGCAGCACTATCCGATCTAGAAGGAACCGTAGCCCGGGTGAGCGAAGCGACCCCGGGGACGGTGCCAGCCAAATAGAACAGCTATTGTTGTTACTACCGTTCCCGGGGTCGCTTCGCTCGCCCGGGCTACAGCTCAGCCCTTGGTCTTGACGCGGAAGATCACCGGCAGGGTGAAGGTCAGGCCTTCGTCGGCGATGACGGGGGGCGGCATCGGCACCGGATCGGAGCGGCGCACCATCGCCAGCGCCGCCTCGTCGAAGGCGGTGTCCCCGGAGCCCTTTTCGATATCGGTCGAGACCACGTGACCCATGCGGTCGAGCGTGAAGCGGATATGGATCTCGGCGGATTTCTGCTGGCGTTCCTTCGGGTAGCGCTTGTGCTTGTCGAGATGCGCGACCAGTTCCTTCTGCCAGGTCACGCGCGCGCGCCGCGCGCTCTCGCCGGTGCCGATCACGGGCGCAACCGACTTCGGCCCTTCCGGGATCGCCTCCGAACTCGGCGTCGCGGTGGCTTCGGCGGCGACCGACTCCGTGGACGCCTGAGTCTGCACGGCCTCGACCTTCGGGTCGTCCTCTTCCGGCTTCTTCGACTCGTTCTCCGTCACCACGCGATCGGCTTCTTCGGGCTCGGTCGGAGTGTCCTGCGGCAGATCGGTTTCCTTGACCTCAGCCTTTTGCTCGTTGAGCTGCGGCGACGCCGTGGAGGCGTCGGTATCCGGCCCGGGCGGCAGGTCGGTGACTTCGCGATGCACCGACGCCATTTCGAGCCCGACCTCGATCGCCGACGCGCCCAGCGCATCATCGGCTTCAACGGACTGCAAATGCACGATCGCGAGCGCCGCGCCGCCGGCATGAAGCGCCAGCGCGACGACCACGGCAAGGATCCAAAGCCGCCGGGAGGGCTTTTGCTCGTCGAGGCCGCTCAAGGCTTTGCCGGCGCCGCTTGCGCCGCCGCCTCCGGGACGCCTTCCAGCGCCACCAGCTTGAGCTTGGAATAGCCGCCGGCCCGGAGAATCTCGAGCACGTCCATCAACTCGCCGTAGGGCACGGCGCGATCGGCGCGCAGGAAGACGTGACGATCCTTGCTCATGTCGGGCATCGCATCCAGCGAACGCACCAGATCGACGCGCTTGACCATGTTCTCCCCGATGGCCACCGACAGATCCGGCTTGATGCTGACATAGGTCGGCTTGTCCGGCTTCTTCTGCGGGGTCGCGGTCGAGGTCGGCAGGTCGATCGGCAGGTCGACGGTCGACAGCGGCGCCGCCACCATGAAGATGATCAACAGGACCAGGATGACGTCGATGAACGGCGTGACGTTGATCTCGTGCGATTCCGCGAAATCGCTGTCGTCATCGAGATCGGAATCTGAGATCGACGCGCCCATGGCCTACTCCGCCGCATCGCGGCCGCGTTGGCCGCCGCTGACATGAGTACCAGAGACATGAGTCCGATCGAGATCGCGCGACAGCAGCCTTGCCGCGGCGCCCGAGGCCCGGCTGACCAGTTCGAGGTAGCCTTTGGTGACCCGCGAAAAGTGATTGTAGATGATGACGGCGGGGATCGCCGCGACCAGGCCGATGGCGGTCGCGAGCAGCGCTTCGGCGATGCCGGGCGCCACCACGGCGAGGTTGGTGGTCTGCGACTTCGAGATGCCGATAAAACTGTTCATGATGCCCCAGACGGTGCCGAACAGTCCGACGAACGGCGAGGTCGCGCCGATGGTCGCCAGCAGCCCCATGCCGATCCGGACCCGACGCGATTCAGCGCGCACGATTTCGGCAAAGGAAGAAGCGGCGCGTTCCTTGATGCCGGCATCGCTGGAGATGCCCGCCGACAGCCGAGCCTCGCGCATCGCCGCCGCGAGGAACGACGCCAGCACGCTGCCCTTGGCGCCGAGCGCGAACTGCGCCTCCGCCAGCGACCGCGCGTCGGCGATCTTGGCCAGCGCCGAGCGCACCTTGCGCTGAACCGCGGCCAGTTCGATCATCTTGGCGATGAAGATCGTCCAGGTCACCAGCGAAGCAAAGGCCAGGCCGATCATGACCGCCTTCACCACGACGTCGGCCGACATGAACATCGTCCAGGGGGACAATTCCTTGAGTTCCGCAGCCGCCGCCTTCAGCGGTTTGGCCTCGCGTTCCGCCAGCGGGGCGGCGGTATTTGACGGTGCAGCCGGGGCTGCCGCCTGGGGCAAGGCGGCCGGAGGTTGCGCCGGCGTTTGCGGGGCAACAGTCGCGGAAGGCGTCTGCTGCGCCATCGCCGGCACTGCCAGTTGCGGCATCGCCAGCGCGCAAACCATCGCAAACGTCATCACGCGGGATAGAGTCATGTTCTTCATACTTCAGCCCAGTGCAGATCAGGTTGTGATAGATACCGGTCAATTTGACCGTTTCGGGGTCGTCCCTCCCCAGCCGCTCCACCAAGGCCTGGATCGAGGTATCGAGATTGAAGATCAGACTGCGGGCGTAGACATTCCGTACCACGCTCTGCATTCAGAAAGAAGCCGCAACCCGCATATCTCGTGTGATGCAAACTGGAAGCAGGGTAAGGCACGAGGTCTTCGGGCGAGAGGCAATCTCCCCTCACCGCATTGTCGACATGGAGGCCGAAATGGTGTCCGTGGGAGGCCGCGCAGCGGTTAAATAGCGGCAGAACGGCCCGCAGCGGAATTGGCGGCAATGCATCCAGGGCCAGCGGAGAGCGCGGACGGCGTCCGATTTTGTAAGCATTCTAAACCCGAGACTTAAGGGCGCTCAAATTAAAAACGCTCTAAAAGTGATCGGGATAAGACGTCGATGCAGGACGGCCGGAGATCCATTTCCGGCCGACGGTTTGGACTGGGACACCCTACTGCCGCGCCATCTCCGCGGCCCCGACCCCCTCGCCGTCCAGCTTCTGGTCGTCGTGCATGTCGACCGTCACCTTGAGCAGGCGCCCGGTGAATTCGAACGGCGCCACGTATTGCGATACCGGGCTGGAGCGGTCGCGGCCGATGTCGAGGCCGGACCATGAGATGAAATTGTTGAAGGCGAGCTGGGTCTGCAGCGCGCCGGCCGGCTCGCCGTCGATCAAGAGCGTGTATTGCGTCACGCCGGTACGGGAGCCTTTGGCGGGCGGCTCCTTGCGCAGCAGGCGTTCGACATGGACGCCGAGGCGATGCGCGCCTGCCGGCACCTTGCGGTTCGAGGTCACGATCTCATGGCCGCCACCGATGTTGAGGTCGTGCACCAACACGCCGTCCTTGATGTAGAGGCTGTAGCCGGAGGTGGCGTCGCCATGGGCGATCAGCACGCCCTCGGCGCCATCATCGCCGATCTCGACATGGGCCTCGATGGTGTAGCTGCGGCTGCGCACGTCGGGCGCGACGTCTGTCGGCACGTGGCCCATGCCGGCGTGGAAGGTGAATTTGGTGCGCGCGCCGTGGAAGCGCGCGGCGTTTTCCGCGAAGCGCGGCCCGAAGCGGTCGTCGAGCGGTAACACATTGTGCGCTTCGGCTTCGCGCCACCATAGCTTGATCATCGCCTCGAGCCGCTCGGGCTCCCGCGCCGCCAGATCGTTGGTCTCGGAAAAATCCTCGGCGAGATGGAACAGCTCCCATGTGTCGTTCTCGAACGGCGTACCCGAAGGATGGAACGAGACCGCCTTCCAGCCGTCGTGCCAGATGCCGCGATGGCCGAACATTTCAAAGTATTGCGGCGACGATTTCGAGGGCGCGGCGGGATCGGCGATCGAATGCGCAAAGCTTTCGCCTTCGAGCGGCATCTGCGCGACGCCGCCGATCTCCGTCGGCGGCGCGATGCCGATCAGTTCCAGCAGTGTCGGCGTGAGGTCGCAGGCGTGCACGAACTGGTGGCGAACCTCGCCCCTGGCTGCGATCTTCTTCGGCCAGTTCACGATGAAAGGATCGCGGATGCCGCCGCCATGAGTGTTCTGCTTGTAGCGGCGCAGCGGCGTGTTCGACGCCATCGCCCAGCCATGCGGAAAATTGCTGTGCGAATCCGGCCCGCCGATATCGTCGATCCGGCGCAGCTTTTCCGCGGCCGGCTCGGGACGGAAATTGTAAGGCCCCATCGCGTTGACGAAACCCCAGGGACCGCCCTCCTGACTCGCGCCATTGTCGGACAACACCAAAATCAGCGTGTTGTCGCGGATGCCGGCCGTGTCGAAGAAGCCGATCAGCCGCGCCAGATGCTGGTCGGCATGATCGAGCATGCCGGCGAACGCGGCCTGCAGCCGGGTGAAGACGCGGCGCTCATCGACGCTGTATTGGTCCCACGCCTTCACGCCGTCGTTGCGCGCGGGCAAGCGGGTCTCTTGCGGCACGATCCCCATCGCCTTCTGGCGCGCCATGCGCTGCTCGCGCTCGACGTCCCAGCCATGGGCGAACATCGGGTCGTAGCTTTTGATGATGTCCATCGGCGCCTGGTGCGGCGCGTGGCAGGCGCCGAGCGCGACCCAGGTCAGCCACGGCACGTCGGGCCGGTCGGCGGTGTGGTCGGCAATGAACCGGATCGACTGGTCGATCAGGTCCGAGGTCAGGTGATAGCCGTCGGCATAGATCCCGGGCGGATCGATATGGGTGTTGTCGGAGACGAGTTCGGGCGCGAACTGGTCGGTCTCGGCGTCGAGAAAGCCGTAGAAGCGGTCAAAGCCGCGGCCGAGCGGCCAGCCGTCAAACGGTCCGGTGGCGCCGCTCTCCGTCAACGGCGTGACGTGCCATTTGCCGACCATGTAGTTGCGATAGCCGTGCGGCCGCAGCATTTCGGCGAGCGTCCCCGCCTCGCGCGCGATCTTGCCGCGGTAACCGGGATAGCCCGAGTCGAAATTGGCGAGGCAGCCGACGCCGACCGAATGATGGTTGCGCCCGGTGAGCAGCGCCGCGCGGGTCGTCGAGCACATCGCGGTGGTGTGGAAGCCGGAATAGCGCAGGCCGTCGGCGGCGAGCCTGTCGATGGTCGGCGTCCTGATCGCCGAGCCGTAGCAGCCGAAGTCGGAGAAGCCGACGTCGTCGAACAGCACGACGAGGATGTTGGGTGCGCCTTCCGGCGGTTTTGCGGACTGCGGCCACCACGGCTTCGAGTCAGCCACCGTCCTGCCGATGGTGCCGCCGAACGGTTTTGCGCTGCCTGCCGCCATGCTGTCCTCCCGCTGACTGGAAGCGACCCGCGTTGATCCGCCGGTTCGCCGGGCCAAGGCGACGCGCCGCCCGGGCGCATTGCCAAAAACCATAATCCGAATTATGATTATGTTTATTTTCGACGGAGGCGCAAGTTCCGATGCAGCCAGCGGCCGAACTCGACCTTCCCGGCGTCACCCCGTCGCGGCAGCAGCGCAGCCGCGAGACGACGGCCGCCCTGCTCGCAGCCGGCGCCGAGATGCTGCGGACGCACAGCCTCGCGGAATTGTCGATCGAGGCGCTGTGCCGGCAGGTCGGCGCCACCGTCGGCGCGTTCTACAGCCGCTTCGAGAGCAAGGAGGCGTATTTCAATGCGCTGATGGCGCTCGCGGCGCGCGACGGCGAAGGCCGGCTGTCGCGGATGAAGCAGGACGGGCGATTGGCCGACGCCGATCTCTCCGAACTCAGCCGCCTCCTCGTCCGCGGCACCATCGGCTGGATCCGAAACCATGAAGGCGTGTTGCGCGCCGCGCTTCAGCACGACGACACCCGGCCGGACCGCTGGTCCACCTTCAAGGAGCTGGCGCGCGCCAATGTCGCCGGCGCCACGCCGCTCCTGCTGCGGGTGATGGGCCCGGGCCGCAAGGCGGCGAAAACCCGCGCCATCGCGTTCGGCTTTCAGGTGGTGCTGGGAACGCTGGTGAACGCCATCCTCAACAACCCCGGACCGCTGTCGATTCACGACGCGGAGTTGGAGGATCGGCTGGCGGGATGCCTGCTGCTGCTGCTGCGGGCGGAGATGGCCGAGCGGGATTCAGGCACCCGGAAACGTTGACCCGCGAGCCCTTTCCGTTCCGACTGAATGGGAACCCGCACCGCCGCAGGCCGGCAGACGGCGCGGTCAGGGCCGGCCTCGCACCCGAAAATGCCTCGCGTTCCGCGCTTGCCAAGGCCCGGACCGAGCGAGTAGAAGGACGCACTTGCTGAGGCGGCGATCCGAAGCGATCGCCCTTCAGCCGATTGCCCGGTCATCCGCACAAGATACGGATTTTGTTGGGTAATTTCGGTGGGGAATGGTGTAACGGTAGCACAACAGACTCTGACTCTGTTTGTCTTGGTTCGAATCCAGGTTCCCCAGCCAGACCGCCTTGCATACGCGAGTGGCTAATGCGCGCCTTTGTTCCAGGTGTGGCTGGCGTATGCAAGCGCCGCCCCTGTTTTGTTTGCTGGCCCCAACGCGAATCGACCGATCAACTGCGGCCGCGCATCGCATGGTGTCCAGCGCGGCCCAGTCGTGACAAAGCCGCGCTAAGATGGATGTGTCCTACGCGCCCATCGCATCCGGCGTCGCTCAAAGACGTTTTTGCATCTCGATATTTTCAACGGGACTCCCGCACTCCATTCCCTGATATTGGCGGACCTCGGTCCATCTGTGACGCGCATAAAACGCACGTGCGCGGCTATTGAAGCTTCGCACTTCCAAGCGTGCAATGGCGAACGAGCGGGCGATCTTTTGCTCAGCCTCGTTGAGCAAGGACGATCCTACACCGCAATTCCAACAGGCAGGATCGACATGCAGCGCTTGAATAAATTCGTCGTTTGTCTGAACCATGCCGAGAAGTTCGCCCTCGCGCTTGGCTACCGTGAACTCGCGCCAATCGCTCTGAACATGGTCGCGAGCGGGGTCGGCGGCAGCAAAAGCCTGCACGGCCTCAAACGGAAGCTCGGGAGCCCAGGTCACGAGCCAAGAGCGTCGCAAAAGACGAATGAGAGGCAGCACGTCCGCTTGTTCTGCACGCCGGATAATGATCATTTGGCCTTTCTTCTGCTCTCAGCCCACGTAGGGCGGGTTCTCGCTAACCCGCCTTTCTCGCACGGAATGACGGGTTGAAGCGAACCCGCCCTACGCGACTGCTCTAATCGCCCGCGACCACCGGCAACTCCGCGATCATGCGGATGCCCGGCCGCCGCCGCCAGCGCACCTGCGACGGCTCGATCGCGAGTTTCAGTTTGGGCCAGCGCGTGAACAGCGCTTGCAGCGCGCAGATCGCCTCGATCCGCGCGAGCTGGTGGCCGAGGCAAAAGTGGATGCCGGTGCCGAACGACAGATGCCGGTTCGGCCGCCGCGCGAGATCGAGGCGTTCGGGGCGTTCGTTGGCATCGGCGTCAAAGTTGGCAGCGACGATCATCGCCATGATCCGGTCGCCCTTCTTCAGTTTCACGCCGTCGAGATCGATGTCCCGGCCCACGTAGCGCGGCTTGGAGAACTGCACCGGCGAGACGAAGCGCAAAAATTCCTCGACCGCCGGGCCGGCGCGGCTATCGTCCGCGGTGAGCCAGTGGCGGCGGGCCGGATCATTCAAAAGTTCGAACACCGAGCCGCCGATCAGGTGCGTCGTGGTCTCCGTGCCGGCGTTGAGCAACAGGAACACCATCGCGACCATTTCGTCCGGCGTGATGCGGCCGCCCCCCTTTTCGACCCGCACAAGTTCGGCGATCAGCCCCTCGCCGCCCTCCTCGCGGGCTGCCTGCAGGCGCTCCTGCAGGTAGCGCCGCATCTTCGACAGCCCGCCGAGCAGCCGCACGAAACTCATGGCGCCGGTGAGATCCGCCAGCGAATTGCCCCATGCCATGAATTTCGGGCGGTCGGCCGGCGGCAGGCCGAGCAGTTCGCAAATCACCGCCAGCGGCAACGCCCGTGCATAGCGCGGCACCAGATCGACCAGGCTGCCGGCTGCGAACAACTCATCGGCGAGGCCATCGGCAAGGCTGCGAATACGCGGCTCCATGTCGAGCACCGCGCGGCGACGGAACGCTTCGTCGACGATGTTGCGCAGCCGCGTGTGGTCGGGCTCGTCCATCGTCAGCATGTTGTTGGCGACCGCGCCGATCAGGCCCGGCATCCACCAGGGCAGCCCAAGCTCCCCGCCCTCCTTGCGTAGCGTGAACGTCGCGCTGTCCTTGAGAACCTGCGCCGAGGCTTTGTAGGTCGTGGTAACCCAGACGCGGCCGACGATCGGGAATTTCGTCGCGACCGCTGGACCGATCGCGCGCAGCTGCGCCACGCCTGCCTGCGGATTGCGAAAGAACGCCTCGCTGGTGAAATCGAAGTTGGCAGGTTGCACCATCGGTTACCTCGCAACGCTCACGCCATGGCTTCAAGATGGTGAGGGGCATCAGCGGTGCAAGATCGCCGCGTCCTTACACCGGCGGCGTGCCGTGCGTATGGAACGACTCGATCGTCTTCAGGCCCCACGCCTGGCCCTTCTTGCGCTCCTCTTCAGTCCAGACGATCGGCTTCCAGTCGGGTGCGAGGATGAGGCGGGCGCCGGCATTGGCGACTTCGACGCGGTTGCCGCCGGGCTCCCAGACGTAGAGGAAGAAGGTCTGCTGGATCGCGTGCTTGTGCGGGCCGGTTTCGATGTAGACGCCGTTTTCGAGGAAGATGTCGGCGGCGCGCAGAATCTCCTCGCGGCTGTCGAGCGCGTAGGTGACGTGGTGGAAGCGGCCGGACTTGCCGTAGTGATCGCGGGTATAGGCGAAGTCGTAGCTCTTGTTCGACATCGTCATCCACATCGCGGCTTCGGTGCCGTCGTTGAGCACGATCTGCTCGGTGGTGCGCAGGCCCAGGTAATTTTCGAAGAACAGGCGGTTCGCCTTGATGTCGACCGCCAGGCAATTGAGGTGATCGAGGCGGCGGACATTGACGCCGCGCGCCGGAAACCGCTGCGCCTGGTTCTTCAGCGCCGGCTTCAGTTCGGGCGGCGCCTGGTACCATTCGGTCTCGTAATAGAGTTCGACGATGTGGCCATCCGGATCGCGGCAGCGGAACGACGGCCCCTGCCCCATGTCGCCGTCGACCCAGCCGATGTCAAAGCCCGAGCCCTTCAGCGCGGCGACGCGGCGCTCCAGCGCCTGCGGGCTGCGGGCGCGCAGCGCCATGTGCTCCATGCCTGAGGTCTTCGACGCGGTCAGCTTGAGCGAGTAGCGCTCGTAATCGTCCCAGCCGCGCAGATAGACCGACTCGCCTTTCTGGCCGCTGACCGTCATGCCCATGACGTCGACGAAGAATTTCAGGCTCTCGTCCGGTTTTGGCGTGAGCAATTCGAGGTGGCCGAGATGGGCGAGATCGAAGATCGGTTCCGGGGTCATGGGCGCTCTCTCTTGTAGAGGGTGAGAAAGAATGTAGCCTGCATGAGCTCTTGCGATATGCCGCGGGCACCGATCCCGCATATCGCAAGAGCTCATGCGGCTACAGTTTCGTAGGGTGGGCACGCTGCGCTTTGCCCAACTTACACTTACAGGGCACGCGTTACGTCGTCGAACAATTCGTCTACCGAGAATGCGCGCGGAATGAGCTTTTGCTGCGCCGAATATTCGATAATCAGCTCCAGCGAGCGCTGCATCTCGCTTCGATCGAACCGCGGCGCGGCGGACGAGTCGGCAGCGGATTCGGCGAGCATCCGGTGAACTTCGCGGACGACGTCCGGATGCCGTTCGGACAAGGCTTTACTTACCACCACCATGTGGTTGATCGGCACCACCCTGTGCTTCTCGAACCAGGCCTTCTCTTCCGCTGCCACGTCGGCGAACAGCGGTTTCAAATCCGGATGGTCGGATTTTTCACCCAGCACCGCGTCGAGTTCGCCGTCGACCAGCATCTGCACGATCTGCTTGCCGGGGGCCGCCCGCCTGGTCGTGTCGACGAATTCGGCAACATGGGCGTCCTCGAACGTCACCCAGTCGATCGTATCGAGATCGACGCCATAATCATTGGCGAGGATGCCGCGCAACCAGGCGCCGGTCGTGGTGGTGAAGGAGCGGATGCCGACCCGCTTGCCGTTCAGGTCGCGGGGGCTGAGTTTTCCGGCCTTGGCATGATAGAGCGCGTGGCCGTGCTGGAAGCGGGCCAGCACGACATCCGGCAGCAGCACCATCGGCTTGCCGAATGACTTGGCCATCAGATAGGTGACGATCGCCATCTCGGAGACATCGAACGCCGCTTCGCGGACCATGGGCTTGAAACCCTTGTTGGTCGGCGAGTAGGACGCGAAGTCGAATTCGACCAGATCCGAGCGGATCGAACCGTTCTTGAGGGCGGCCGTGCCGGGATGGTCGCCGAGCAGCGTGCGCAGGCGCATCGCCGTGCTCACGCCAGTTCCTCCAGCGCCATCGGGAACAGCCGCTGATAGGCCTCGCCATAGGTCATCGGCTTGCCGGTGTTGCGGCCGCCCTGCACGCCGCGCTGCAGCGCGACGCGCTCGTAATAGGCCCACAGATGCTTTTGCGCGGCGAGAATCTCAAACGTCTTGCGCTTGATGTCCCAGACCTCGTCGATGTTGAGGATCACCTGCGGCTTGAAGTTGCACATCTCCGGCTGGTGCGGCTCGAACAGGAAAACCGGCGGCGCCGAATAGGTGTATTTGGCGCCGGGCTTGTGGCCCATCGCCTGCGCGACCACGCGGGTTTCCTGGGCGAAATGCGCGGCGTTGGGATGATCGAAATTATAGGGATCTTCCAGCGCATGCGTCAGCACAAACGACGGGTTGAGCTCGCGGTAGATGTCGACCATGCGGTCGAAATGCGGCTCCGTCAGCCGCAGCGGATAGTCGCCGGCATCGAAGAACTCGATCTCGGCGCCGAGCATCTCGGCGGCGCGCTGCGCCTCGTCGCGTCGGCCGGCCTTGACCTTCTCCATCGTCGCGCCGGATTCTTTCCAGGCGAACTGGCTTTCGCCGCGCTCGCCGAACGACAGGCAGGCGATCTTGACGCGGTAGCCCTTCTTGACATGCAGCGCGATCGCGCCGCCCGCGCGCCAGACGAAATCGCCGGGATGCGCCGTGACCACCAGGCCCGTCTTGCCAGCATTGCTCATCGATTTCCTCCCTGCTTGTGACGCGTCGCGGCCGTGCCGGCGTGGCCACTATTGTTTGGCGATTCCTGCGCGCTCGATCACCGCGGCCCATTTGTCGATGTCGCTCTTCAGCCGGTCGAGGATTTCCTCGGGCGAAGATGCCCTGGCCTCGATGCCGAGCTCGAGCGCGCGCTTCTTCAGGTCGGGCATGTCGAGCACCTCGCGCAGCGCGGCGTTGAGCGTCTTGATTGCCTCCGGCGGCGTGCCCTTCGGCGCAAAGATCGCGTTCCAGGACCGCGCTTCGAACTCCCCGCCGCCGGCTTCCTTCACCGTCGGCACATCAGGCAGGAACGTGGTGCGCGCCGTGCCTGAAGACGCCACCGGGATGGCGGCCTTGTCGGCGACATGCGACTGCACCGCCGTGTAATTTTCAACCGCCATCTGGATGTCGCCGCGCAGCAGCGCGATCAGCACGTCAGGCGAACTGCGGAACGGCACGATGGTGACATCGACGCCGGCGGTCGACTCGAACAGTTGCGCCGCGAGGTTCTGCGTCGATCCGACATTGATGGTGCCGACATTGAGCGCCGCAGGCTTTGCTTTCGCCGCCTTGATGAATTCGGCCAGCGTCGGATAGGGCGAACTGGCCTGCGTGACGAAGATGAAGTCGAAATAGCCCATGCTGGATACCGGAACGAAGTCGGTCACCGGATTGAAGCCGAGGCTTTTGAACAGGGATACCGAGATGGCGGTGCCGTTGGAGAACAGCGCCAGCGTATGGCCGTCGGCCGGCGCGGACAGCACGGCGCGGGCGGCGTTGATGCCGCCGGCGCCCGGCATGTTCTCGATGACGAAACGCTGACCGAGCTTTTCGCCCAGTTTCTCGGTGACGAGCCGCGCCGTGACGTCGGCCACGCCGCCGGCGCCGAACGGCAGGATCAGCCGCACCGGCTTGTTCGGATAGTTTTGCGCGTCTGCGGTTTGCGGCAGGAATGTCAAAGCGAGCGCGGCCATGGCGGAAAGCAACGCTCGGCGCCGGCCCATCGGATACTTACGCTTGTCTACCATCGCTCAGCGCTCCCCTAAAATTCAAACAGCCGCGCCGGATTGTCGACCAGGATCTTTTGCTGCAATTCCGCCTCCGGCGCAAACAGCGGTATCAGGTCGACGAGGTCGCCGTCGTTGGGCATCACTTTCACATTGGGATGCGGCCAGTCGGTCCCCCAGATCACGCGGTCCGGCGCGGTCTCGATGATGCGGCGCGCGAACGGCACCGCGTCGTGGAACGGCGGACCGTCCGACGACACCCGCTCGCAGCCGCAGACCTTGACCCAGCATTTTTCGTCTTGGTTCATCAGCTCGATCAGCGTCTTGAACGGCAACTGGTCGAGGCCGTCGGCGGCCTTGACGCGCCCCATATGGTCGATGGTGTAGCGCAGCGGCAGCCTGGCCAGCATGTCAGCATATTCCGGCAGATCGATCGCATCGAAATGCAGGTCGATATGCCAGTTGAGCGGCGCCACCATGGCGACGATGCGATGGAACACATTCATGTCGGGCACCCCGCCGAGATGGCGCACGAAATTGAAGCGGCAGCCGCGGAAACCGCCCTCGTGCAGCTCACGCAGGCCGCGCTCGGTTATGCTGTCGTCGATATTGGCCACCGCGCGAAACGTGCCGTTGCTGACCGCGATGGCGTCCAGCGCGACACGGTTGTCGGTGCCGTGCACGCTGGCATTGACGATGACGGCGCGGCCGATGCCGAGCTTCCTGTGCAGCGTACGAAAATCCTCCAGCGGCGCGTCGGGCGGCGTATAGGGCCGTCCGGGCGCGTAGGGGTATTTGTCGCCGGGACCGAAGATGTGGGTGTGCGCGTCGCAGGCCAGCGCCGGCAGCCTGAATTTCGGCGTTCGTGGTTCGGGATCGGGTCCGGGGATGGTCGGCTTGTCCATGGCGCCTTCTGTCGTGTTGAAATCGCGCGGGTGAATGTCGCGCGACCGTTAGCCGGGTTTTCTCTCGGCCCTTGCGGATGGCTGGGCAGGTTTCCCGCGCCGGGCCATGTCGATGCGATCGATGTCGGGGGCCTGCAGCGAAGCTACCGTCGCCGCGACGATCTGCTCGATCGCTTCCGCCATGTCGGCGCCGTCGGCCTCGCCACGCGAGAGCCGCGTGACCCGCTCGGGATTGACGAGCGTATAATAGAGTGCACCGAGCAGGAACTGCGACCGCCACACGATCGCCGTCCGCGGCAGATGCGGCAGGGCTTCCCCGATCGCTTCGATGAAGGCGTTGGTGGTGTCGTCAAAAATCTCGGCGATGATGCGCCCGACCACGGCGTTGCCCTCCGCCGACATCACCGCGCGCAATCGGGTAAAGCGCGCACCGCCGCCGGCAAGGTCGGTGCTCGACGAAAACGCCGGCTGCACATAGGCCCGCACGATCGCCTCCAGCCGGTCCCGGACGTCGCGCACGCGGCGTGCCGCCACCAAAAGTTCGATGCGGCGCCGGTTCATCGGCCCGCAATGGCGCTTGTAGATTTCGAGCAGCAGCCCGTCCTTGCTCTTGAAGTGATAGGTGATGCTGCCGGGATTGGCGCCGGCTTCCAGCGCAATGTCGCGGATCGACACGGCGTTGAAGCCGTGCGTCGAGAACAGCAGCTCGGCCGCGCTCAAAATGGCTTCCCGCATGTTGGGATTTCGCGTCATCGCATTTGCCTTGGCATGCCGACTTTTGTACATTTGTACAAATCATCAGGTCCAGTCAACAAATATCTGGATTGCGGGCCGCCGTGAACGTGAGGCTGCGCAGCCGATGCTGAAGACGACGACCCTACCGCGCGTTCGCCGGCGCGTGGACGTGCCAGAGATCGCTGCGCCAGTGCAGCACGACGGCGAGCATCATCGCGAGACCGGCAGCCGCATAGAGCGTGCCGGTCGCCGCAAAACCGATCTCGTCGATCAGGCTGCCGGCGGCCAGGAGGCCGATCGGCAGGCCATAGATCACCATCATGCGCACGCCCATCACCCGGCCGCGAAACTGTTCGCTGGCCGTGCGCATCAGAATGACGGCGACCGAAATCATGGCGAGGCTTTGCGAAAAGCCCGCCACCATCAGGCATAGAATCGCGGTCGGCACGGTCTGCATCTGCACGAAGATCAGGAGCGTGACGTACCAGGCGACCGTGGCGCCGATCATCAGCCGCGCCACCCTGATGTCGCGGACCAGGCTCAGCACGATCGAGCCGGCCAGCGAGCCGATCGCAAAACTCGCTGACAGGTAACCCAGTCCTGCCTGATTGGTGCCGTAGACCGCCTTGGCAATGTAGGGCAGCAAACCGTTGGTGAGTGGATAGGCCGTCAGATTGGCGAGGAACGCCACCCACAAGGCTGCCTGCATCGGCGGCGTGGTCCAGACATAGGCGACGCCCGCCTTGAGGTCGCGCAGTGGCGAGGCGTGCAACGCTTCGCCGGCGGCCTCGCCCGCCGCGCGCGGCCGCGCGGGCGCCGCGATGCACAGCGTCAGCACGGTCGCGGTTGCGTAGAGACAGACGATCGCGACATAGGCCGGGCCCATGCCGAGCACGGCAAAGATGCCGGCACCGCTCAGCGCGCCCGCGATGCGCGCGGTGTCCATCGTCGTGCGCGAAATGCTGATCGCCCCGATCAGCTGGTCATGCGGCATAATGGTCGCCACCAGCGCGCTGCGCACGCCGAGGTCGGACGGGCGGACGACGCCCATCAGGGCCGCGATCACGAATACATGCAGTGGCGCCAGGTACCCCGATAACGCCAGCGTCATCAGCGCCGCCGCGAGCGTCGCGTAGATCGCACGCATGATCGACAACAGATTGCGATGACCGATCCGGTCGCCGGCGACGCCGATCACCGGCGCGACCAGCGTGCCGACATAGCCGAGCGAAGCGAACAGCGTCAGCAGCAGGACCGATCCGGTCTCGACCAGCACGTACCAGCCCAGGATCAGCATTTCCATCTCGAACGCCCACGAGGTGAGCAGGTCGGCCGGCCACTGAAAGCGGTAGTTTCTGACGCGAAATGGTGCGAGCGCGGATGGAGGCGCCGGATCTCTCAAGATGCGTTGTCGCGATTCATCGCGGTCCACCCCTGCTTGTTTCTTGTTATGCAGACTGGATAGCAAGCCGCGCCCGGCGTTTCAAGCAACGGGCCTCAAGCCGCAGACATGGCGTCGCCGCGGTGCGACAACAACAGTTCTCGCGCTGCGGCGGCAGGTATCGCCGGGCTGAACAGCCAGCCCTGCATTTCGGTGCAACCGAGGGCGTGAAGCAGCTTGCGCTGCTGCTCGGTTTCGACGCCCTCCGCCGTCGTCGTCATGGCGCTGGCGGCCGCGATGTTCACCACCGCCTGGACGATCGACGAGGACGCGCCGGGACCGGCTATGTCCCTGACGAAGGTACGATCGATCTTGATCTTGTCGAACGGGAAGCGCTGCAGATAGCTCAGCGACGAATATCCGGTGCCGAAATCGTCGAGCGCGATGCGGACGCCGAGCTTGCGCAACTGGTGCAGCATGTCGAGCGCCACGTCGTCGTCGCGGATCAGCACGGCTTCGGTGATTTCGAGTTCCAGCCGGCTGGCCGCAAGGCCGCTGGCCGCGAGCGCCGCCGCCACATTCAACGCAAGCGACTGGCTCCTGAACTGCACCGGCGAAACGTTGACCGCGACGCGAACGTGATCCGGCCAGGTGACGGCCTCGGCGCAAGCCGTGTTGAGCACCCACAGGCCGAGCTGGTTGATCAACCCGCTGTCTTCGGCGATCGGGATGAACTCCTCAGGCGAAATCATGCCGCGTTCGGGATGCCGCCACCGCAGCAGCGCCTCGCAGCACGAAACCCTGCCGTCCTCCAGATTGACCACCGGCTGATAGTGCGCCTCGAGGCCGCCGCCGTCGCTGATCGCCTGGCGCAGTTCGAGCTCCAGGCTCCGCCGCGCCCGCGCGCGCTGATCCATACCGGCCTCGAAGAAGCGATATGTCCGCCGCCCGTCGCCCTTGGCGCCGTAGAGTGCGAGGTCGGCATTCTTCAGCAACGCGTCGAGATCGGCCCCATCGCCGGGCGCTACCGCGATACCGATGCTGGCGTCGGTCGTGATCAGGTGCCCCAAGCAGTAGAAGGGCTGCCTGATCGCCGAGTGAATCCGATCGACAAGTCTGGTGGTTTCGCCGCGGTCCTTGATCGCGGTCTGGATAACGGCGAACTCGTCGCCGCCGAGCCGGGCCGCCACGTCGGTATCCCCGATGCAGCCGCGCAATCGATCGGCCACGCCTTTCAGCAGTTCATCGCCGACCGGATGGCCAAGCGCGTCGTTGACGCTCTTGAACTCGTCGATATCGATATAGAGCACCGCCAGTTGATCGCCCGGCCGCAGCGCCTTCAGCGACCGTTCGAGCTTCTCGCGGAACAGGATCCGGTTCGGCAGTTCGGTCAAGCCGTCGTAATGCGCCAGATGCGCGATCTTCTCTTCGGCGCGCCGCCGCTCGGTGATGTCTTCGATGGTCGCGACCCATCCGCCGCTCTTCAGCGGCCGGTTGATGATTTCGATCGCCCGACCGCCCGGCGCTTCAGTGAGCTGCCGCGTCGCCTTGCCGAGCGATACGGTCCGGATGATGGCGTTGCAGAACGCGTCGACGTCGCCGTCGAACGAGCCGGTTTCCTTGCGGTGGGCGATCAGCCGCTGCATGGTGCAGCCGGGCTTGGCCACATCGGGCGACAGACCGAACATGTCGAGATAGGGTTCGTTGCAGATGATGATCCGCGCAGAAGCATCATAAAGCACGAGGCCTTGTGGGATATTGTTGACGGCAATCGAAAGCTGGCGCCTCTCGGCGGCGAGCCGCTGGTCGATCAGGCGATCGCGCCTCACCAACAGGCCGGTCGTCACTGCAAGAACCCCCGCGAGCGCGAGCAGCAGGCATTCGCGAACGCCCCACGCCGTCGGATCCGCAGCGATCATCGTCGCGAGCAGGATTGCGCACACCACAAGCAGCTTGACCAGTCTGCGGCCTCGCCCAGAACCGCTCGAACCATCCGACAGTTGACGACCGCCCTCTTTGCTCACTCGATCCGCCTATTTATGGCGCCGGAAGTCCATGTCCTGAACCTCGGTTCGCCGATCGTGCGCCCCGACGCAGTCTTGCGCAGCACTCATGGAGGGCAGGTTACAACTTGCGGTTAGCAACCGGTTACCCGCTCACACGTCCCGGCTTTCACTCTCGATACGCCCGACGTCGCCATGCAGACCGCGCTCTCATGCAAGATGGTAAACGAATGATGAATGCGAGAACGGCGACGGACGCGAATGAAAATGCAAGAAAGCCTCGATTTTCCAGCGCAACTGCAACAAGGCAGCGCCGACGAAGCTCCGTTTCAAGAATGAATCCTGACCGAGATGGGGCGGATTTAGCCGATACGAAACCCGGACCGTTTAACCGTTTCGCTAGCCACGGCTGCTCATAATGGCCGCCGGACCCCAATTCATGAGATCCAATATCGTGACATCCTTCGGACGTGTGATTTCCGTGCGCGGCTCGCTTGCTCGGGTCGGACTTCTGGCCACAGGCCCGATGCCCGTCAAGGAAGCCCGCGCCACGGTCGGGCGCTTCATCAGCATTCGCTGCGCGTTGGCCACCACCATCATTGCGATGATCACCGAGGTGTCGTGCGAGAGCCAGCCGACGTCAGATGAATACATGGCAACCGCATCGGTCGACCTGCTCGGCGAGATTTCCGGCGGCGACCGCCCCAAATTCCAGCGCGGCGTCACCAATTATCCGACGATCGGCGACCCCGTCGAACTCGTCACCGCCGAGGATCTTCGCACGGTGTACGCGCCGAGCGGCTCGGACCAGATCAACGTCGGCACCCTGCAGCAGGACAAATCCGTCATCGCCTATGTCGACGTCGAGGAAATGCTTTCCAAGCATTTCGCGGTTCTCGGCTCCACCGGCGTCGGCAAATCGACCAGCGTTTCGCTGCTCCTCAACGAGATCCTGCAGGCGCGGCCGAACCTGCGCGTATTCCTGCTCGACGTCCACAACGAATACGGCCGCTGCTTCGGCGACCGCGCGCTGGTGCTCAACCCACGCAACCTGAAACTGCCGTTCTGGCTGTTCAATTTCGAGGAAATCGTCGACGTCCTGTTCGGCGGCCGGCCGGGCGTGCCGGAAGAACTCGACGTTCTCGCCGAAATCATCCCGATGGCGAAAGGCATCTACACGCAATACCAGAACTCCGATCGGCTCGGCCTCAAGCGCGTGGATCCGAAGTCCGGCGGCTACACCGTCGATACCCCGGTGCCGTACCGCCTGTCCGACCTGATCTCGCTGATCGACGAGCGGATGGACAAGCTCGAGAACCGCTCCTCGCGCATCATCTATCACAAGCTGATCTCGCGCATCGAGACCGTGCGCAACGATCCCCGCTACACCTTCATGTTCGACGGCGCCAATGTCGGCGGAGACACCATGGCGGAGGTCATCAGCCACCTGTTCCGCCTGCCGGCCAACGGCCGGCCGATGACCATCATGCAGCTCGCCGGCTTCCCCGCCGAAGTCGTCGATTCCGTGGTATCTGTGTTGTGCCGCATGGCGTTCGACTTCGGGCTGTGGAGCGACGGCGTCTCGCCGCTGTTGTTCGTCTGCGAGGAAGCCCATCGTTACGCCGCCGCCGACCGCAACATCGGCTTCGGTCCGACCCGCAAGGCGGTCTCGCGCATCGCCAAGGAAGGCCGCAAATACGGCGTCTTCCTCGGCCTCGTCACCCAGCGTCCGGCCGAACTCGACGCCACCATCATCTCGCAATGCAACACGCTGTTTGCGATGCGGCTTGCCAACGACCGCGACCAGGCGCTGCTGCGCTCGGCGGTCTCCGACGCCGCCGCGAACCTGCTGTCGTTCGTGCCCTCGCTCGGCACCCGCGAAGTGCTGGCATTCGGCGAAGGCGTGGCGCTGCCGACACGTCTGCGCTTCAAGGAAGTTCCGGTCCATCAGCTGCCACGCAGCGAAGCAACCATCGCCTCCTCGCCATCGGTCACCGCCGGCCATGACATGCATTTCGTCGCCGCGGTGCTGGAACGCTGGCGCGGCGCCACCTCCAACCGCGACGCGCCGAGCGATCCCTCGGCCGGCGGCGACCGTCCCGCGCCAGCCCGCACCATGACGCCGGTGGAAGCGCCGATGCTGCAGCCCTCGATGGGGCTCGATCCCGACCGCTTCTCGCTGTTGAAGAAGCCGTTGCGCTGAGCGCCGGAGGCGCGGATTCTTTGCGCGCCGGTATCGACCTCGCCGCAATACGATATATGGTTCGGACAACGCCGCATCGCGGCGCAGGATCACGATGCGATTTGACGCCATCGCATCGTGATTTCATCCCATTGTTTGAGCATGATCTTTTCGGAAAACCAGTCGCCACTTCTCCGGATCATGCTGTAAGCCGGAACCATTCATGACCAAGCCCGTCACCAGCCGATTTCAGCCGCCCGCCATCGACAAACTGCCCGAGGACATCCGCACCAGAATTCTCGCGGTGCAGGAGAAATCCGGCTTCGTGCCAAATGTCTTTCTGACCCTGGCCTACCGCCCGGACGAATTTCGCGCCTTCTTTGCCTATCACGACGCGCTGATGGAAAAGGACAGCGGCCTGACCAAGGCCGAGCGCGAGATGATCGTGGTGGCGACGTCTGCCGCCAACCAGTGCCATTATTGCGTAATCGCCCACGGCGCTATCCTGCGCATCCGGGCCAAGAACCCCACCATCGCCGACCAGATCGCCGTCAACTACCGCAAGGCGGACATCACGCCGCGGCAACGCGCCATGCTCGACTTCGCCATGAAGGTCAGCCGCAATGCCGAAACCGTTTCGGAGGCCGATTTCGCCGAAATCGCCGGCCACGGTTTTTCTGACGACGACATCTGGGACATCGCCGCGATCGCCGCTTTCTTCGCGCTGTCGAACCGGCTGGCCAACGTCACCGCGATGCGTCCCAATGACGAGTTCTATATGATGGGGCGGCTGCCGAAACAGGGCTGAGCCGGAGGCAGCACGTGGCGCTAGCGGAGCCGCAACATGCCGATTGCGTGTGATGTCAGCAGTTCCATCTCACCCTGCGCGGATGGATGGTTGCTCCACCCGGCAAGATTTCGTGTTGGAAGCGCCGACGTCGTGCTATGCTGAAACAGGAATGTTCGCGGATCGGCAGCAGTGAAAACCCAGCGGCCCATTATTTCGGATGGTGAGCACGTGGTGCTCAAGTTCCGGCCGCGCACCTCGGCCCAGCCTCCCGGCCATCGGGAAGATTTACCCAAGACCACGGGCGGGACCACGAAGGCGCAGCCCGCGGCAAGGGATCTGTCGCGCTACGAACGTCCGCGCGACGAGGGTGACGATTTCCATCACCGCATGCTCGCCAATATCGCAGCCCTCGCCTTTACGATCGCGCTGACCGCGATCGGAATCTGGCTTGCGGTCAGCATCGCCGATCTGCGCAAGACCCAGGACTGCGTGCTGACGGGCCGCCGCGACTGCGCCCGGATTTCGGTGACGCCGCAGGGGTGAGGTTTCCGGCACGATACCCAGGATCGCCTGCCCGACGGCAGTGCGGTAGACGAGAAAATTTCGTCATCGCTTTGAGCGGCGTAGCGGATTACGCTTTGCCGATCCACCCTACCTCACGGGGGCAGCTGAGGGGTCATTGCATGCAATTCCACCTGAACGGTTTTGAACCGGGCGAGCCCGATATCGCCGATCCCGCCGAGCGGGTTCTTCCGTCGGGACGATCCGGGCCGGTGCCGACCGAAGTCGACGTCCTGATCGTCGGCTGCGGACCGGCGGGACTGACGCTGGCGGCGCAACTTTCGACATTTGCCGACATCAGGACCTGCATCGTCGAGCAGAAGCCGAGCCGGCTGCTGCTCGGCCAGGCCGACGGCATCGCCTGCCGCACCATGGAAATGTTCGACGCCTTCGGCTTCAGCGAGCGCGTGCTGAAGGAAGCCTGCTGGATCACCGAGACGACGTTCTGGAAGCCGGACGAAAATAAGCCTGAGAACATCGTGCGCAGCGGCCGCGTCCGGGATGTCGAGGATGGGCTCTCGGAAATGCCGCATGTGATCCTCAACCAGGCGCGCGTGCATGACTGCTATCTCGACGTGATGCGCAGATCGCCGACCAAGCTCGAGCCGTATTATTCGCGGCGGCTGCTCGACCTCGATGTTTCGACGGCGGCGAAGTTCGAGGATCACGCCGTGTCGGTGCGGCTCGAACGGCTCGATGCCGGGTACGAAGGCGAGATCGAAACCGTCAGGGCGCGCTACGTCGTCGGCTGCGACGGCGCGCGCAGCACGGTGCGAAAATCGATCGGGCGCGAGCTGCGCGGCGATTCCGCCAACCATGCCTGGGGCGTGATGGACATCCTCGCCGTCACCGATTTCCCCGACATCCGCTTCAAGGTGCTGATCCAGTCGGCCCATCACGGCAGCGCCCTCGTCATCCCCCGCGAAGGCGGCTATCTGGTCCGGCTCTATGTCGAGCTGACCCATCTCGATATCGGCGAGCGCGTCGCCAACCGTCACATCACGTCCGACGATCTGATCGCCAAGGCGCGGCGGATCCTTGCTCCCTATACGCTCGACGTGAAGGAGGTCGCCTGGTGGTCGGTCTACGAGATCGGCCAGCGGCTGACCGACAAGTTCGACGACGTGCCGGCGGAGGACATTGCCACGCGCCTGCCGCGCGTGTTCATCGCCGGCGACGCCTGTCACACCCACAGCCCGAAAGCCGGCCAGGGCATGAACGTCTCGATGCAGGACGCCTTCAATCTCGGCTGGAAGCTCGCCGCCGTGTTACGCGGGCGATGTGCGCCGGCTCTGTTGCACAGCTATTCGGCGGAACGGCAGGCGGTAGCTAAAGAGCTGATCGACTTCGACCGCGAATGGGCCGCGATTCTCGCGTCCGACAGGGCAGACCACAAAGGCGCCGACGCCGCACAGACGCAGGACTATTTTGTCAGGCACGGCCGCTACACCGCGGGAACGGCGACGCAGTACCAGCCGTCCCTCCTCACCGCTGAAGCCCGCCACCAACATCTCGCCAAGGGTTTTCCGATCGGCAAACGGTTTCACTCGGCACCGGCCGTTCAGCTCGCAGACGCCAAACCGGTTCAGCTCGGCCACGTTGCCAGGGCGGACGGGCGGTTCCGGATTTTCATCTTTGCCGACCGGGCTAATCCTGCCGCCGACAATTCTCCCGTTCTCGGGCTGTGCGATTTCCTGAGCACAAGCACGAATTCCCCCGTGAAGAAATACACGCCATCGGGCGCCGATATCGATTCAGTGATCGATGTCCGCGCCGTGTTCCAGCAGGCACATGCCGACCTCGCGATCGAAGCGATGCCCCTGCCCCTGCTTCCGCGCAAAGGACGCTATGGGTTGATCGACTACGAAAAGATGTTCTGCCCGAATGTAAAGAGCGGTCAGGACATCTTTGCGATGCGTGGCATAGACCGCGACAAGGGCTGCGTGGTGGTGGTGCGGCCGGATCAATACATCGGGGGTGTTCTGCCGCTCGACGCGCACGCGGCGCTTGCGGCTTATTTCGATGGATTCATGCTGCGAACGGGATGAGCGGAAGCCCGCATGAGCGCGGCGATATGCGGGACTGAGCGGCCCCGGGGTCGCTTCGCGCCCGGGCTACGCGATCTGCACTTCTCACGCGCCACTGCCTCCCCGAATCTGCCCATTTTTGTCGCCAAATCGAATGTGACAGGAATGACCCGCCTCCATTGAACTAACCGCCCCGCTCCGTTATACGGGCACTCGACTCCGGCCGAGGGGAACTGGGCCTTCCGGGGCCGCGCCCCGCCTCTCTCAAGCCGTCCCGGATTATCTCCAATATATCAAAGGCTTAATGATGTCTTCCACATTCGATCAGATCGCCAACATTATCGCGGAGACCTGCGACATCCCGCGCGACACGATCAAGCCGGAGAGCCACGCCATCGACGATCTCGGCATCGACAGCCTCGACTTCCTCGACATCGCCTTTGCGATCGACAAGGCGTTCGGGATCAAGATGCCGCTCGAAAAATGGACCCAGGAGGTCAACGACGGCAAGGCCACGACCGAGCAGTACTTCCGCCTGCAGAACCTCGCCGATCGCATCGACGAACTGGTCGCCGCCAAGAATGCCACGCCGGGCGCCTAGAGCCATTTCCCCTCCGGTTTGGCCGGGAACGGCCTCCGGATTCCTGGTTTGACGCGTTTTCTCGACGCGAACCGGCCTCCACTTCGCTGGAAAATGCTTTAGCCGACTGCCATGAACCTCGATTACTTCACGCTGATCGACCGCATCGTCGACCTCAATCTCGACGAGAAGAAAATCACGGTCGAGGCGCAGGTTCCGGCGGCGCATACCATCTTCGAAGGGCATTTTCCGGGCTTCCCGATCATGCCCGGCGTGCTGCTGACCGAAGCGATGGCGCAGAGTTCGGGCTGGCTGATCCTCGGCGTGCTGAAGTTCGAGCGGATGCCGTTTCTGGCCATCATCAAGGAAGCGAAAATGCGGGGATTTGTCAGTCCCGGCGCATTGCTGCGGATCGAGGCGACGCTCGAGCATGAGGGTTCGGGCTTTGCCGTCACCAAGGTCAAGGGACGCGTCGGCAAGGAGTTGAAGTGCAGCGCCGAACTCACCTTCGGCCTCACTCCCTTCCCCGACCCGGCCCTGCGCGTGCATATGGACGCGATGGCCGAGAAGATCGGTTTTCCACTGCAGGCGATAGCGCATGACTGAGTCCAAATCTCCGGCGGCGAAGGAAGTCTGGATCACCGGCATCGGCATCGTCTCCTCGCTCGGCGAGGGGCTGGACGCGCATTGGGATGCGCTGAGCGACAAGAAGATCAATGTCGACGACAAGCGGTTTGCGCCCTACATCGTGCACCCGCTGGCGCCGGTCTCCTTCGACGCCCAGATCCCGAAGAAGGGCGACCAGCGCCAGATGGAAGCCTGGCAGCGCATCGGCACCTATGCCGCGGGGCTGGCGCTGGATTCGGCCGGCGTCAAAGGCGACAAGGAAATTCTCGGCCGGATGGACATGATCGTCGCCGCTGGCGGCGGCGAGCGCGATCTTGCCGTCGACCTCGCGATCATGACCGCCGACGCCAAGGGCAATTCCAGCCCCGCGTTCCTCAACGAACGGCTGATGAACGACCTGCGACCGACGCTGTTTCTGGCGCAGCTCTCCAATCTGCTCGCCGGCAACATCGCCATCGTGCACGGCGTCTGCGGCACGTCGCGCACCTTCATGGGCGAGGAAGCGGCCTCGATCGACGCGGCACGCGTAGCGCTGGCGCGGATCGAGGCGGGACAGAGCGACATCGCGTTGATCGGCGCCGCGCATAATGGCGAGCGTTCGGACCTGCTGGTCCTCTACGAATTCGGCGACTTCAATCTCAAGGGTCCGTATGCGCCGGTCTGGCAGCGCGAGGACAAGAGCGGTTTCGCACTCGGCTCGGCCGGATGTTTCCTGGTGCTGGAATCGCGCGAACACGCCGAAGCGCGCGGCGCCAAGCCGTATGCGAAGCTGACAAAGGTGGTCGCCGACCTCGCCAAGCGCAAGGAGGCGGGCGCGGTGACCCGGTCGCTGGAAGCGATGTGGCCGAAACTCGGCGTCGCCGGTGAGACCGGCCAGCTCATCACCGGCGCGACCGGCGTCGAGCCGGTGACTTCGGAAGAAAAGGCGTTTCTGCGCCAGCATCCTGGATTTGCAGTGCGCGCCACCGGCACGGTGTTCGGCCATACGCTGGAAACCCAGTTTCCGCTTGGCCTGGCGCTGGCCGCGCTGTCGCTGTCGCGCGGCGCGCTGTTTCCGCCCAACGATCCGACCGGGACCGAGGTTGAAAAGGCCGGCGCTCCCGACCAGATTGTGGTGGTGGGCGCCGGTCACTGGCAGGGCGAAGGCATGGCCCTGGTCGAGGCCGTCAACTAAGCGCGAGCACCGGGGGACCCAATGTCAGCAGCACGCGATAAATTCGGCAGGCCGATCGTCGTCGTCACCGGCATGGGCGTGGTAACCTCGCTCGGCGCCGGCAAGCAAGACAATTGGCGGAAGCTGACCGCCGGTGAATCCGGCATCCGTACCGTGACGCGGTTTCCCGTCGACGGGTTGAAGTCCACCATGGCCGGCACGGTCGATTTCGTCCGCGTCGATCCCGTCACCTCGACCGGATTGACCGAACGGCTGGCCGAAATGGCGACCCAGGAAGCGCTTGCGCAGGCCGCGATCGGCGACAAGGCCGATTTCCCCGGACCGTTGTTCCTCGCGGTGGCGCCGGTCGAGGTCGAATGGCCGCAACGGCTCGAACTCGGGCGCGCGATCGGCAAGACTGAATTCGATTATGGCGACATACTGCGCGTCAGCGGCGGCGGCCGCTTTGCAGCCTACCATCACCGCTTCATGTTCGGTTCGGTGGCGAGCCATCTGGCAGATGTGTTCGGCACCAAGGGCTCGCCGATCTCGCTCTCCACCGCCTGCGCCTCCGGCGCGACCGCGATCCAGCTCGGCGTCGAGGCGATCCGCCGCGGCGATGCGGACGCCGCGCTGTGCGTGGGCACCGACGGTTCGGTCAACCCGGAAGCCATGGTGCGGTTCTCGCTGCTGTCGGCGCTGTCGACGCAGAACGATCCGCCCCAGGCCGCTTCAAAGCCGTTCTCCAAGAACCGCGACGGGTTTGTCATGGCGGAAGGCGCCGGCGCGATGGTGCTGGAGAGCTACGAATCCGCGATGGCGCGCGGCGCAAAGATTCTCGGCGTGGTCGCCGGCTGCGGCGAGCTGACCGACTCGTTCCACCGCACCCGCTCCAGCCCCGACGGCAAGCCGATCATCGGCTGCATGCGCAAGACGCTGGCGGACGCCGGCCTCGAACCGGAGCAGATCGACCACATCAACGCCCACGGCACCGCGACGCCGGAGAACGACAAGATGGAGTACAACACGACAGCCGTGGTGTTCGGCGACCATCTGCCGAAAATTCCGGTGTCGTCGAACAAGTCGATGGTCGGACACACGATCTCGGCCGCCGGCGCGGTGGAAGCCGTGTTCTCGCTGCTGACGCTGGAGCACCAGCGGATTCCGCCGACGATCAATTACGAGATCCCGGATCCCGCGATCCTGTTCGATGTGGTCGGCAACACCGCGCGCGACGCCAGGGTGACCGCCGTGATGTCGAACTCGTTCGGCTTCGGCGGGCAAAATGCCTCGCTGATCCTGACCCGCGAACCGGTCTAGCGGCCATCGTAGTAGACCATGAACCGCTTGCTCCTACGCATCAGGGCACGCCTGCGCGACGCCGCCAAGCCCGTGGCGGAAGCGGCCGTCGGCGCACTGACGATCGCGCTGTTGCGCACCACGCGGTTTTTCGATCCGGACAAGACGGCAAACTTTTTCGGCCGCGCCGCCCGCTTCATCGGGCGACGGCTGCGCGAGGACCGCATCGGCCGCGAGAATCTCAAGGCCGCCTTCCCCGAAAAATCGCCGGAGGAGATCGAGAAAATCCTCGCCGGCGTGTGGGACAATCTCGGCCGCATCGGCGCCGAGTTCGCCCATCTCGATCACATTTGGGACTACGATCTCGACCAGCCGGACAAGCCGAGCCGCATCGAGTTCACGCCGCGCACCAAGGAGATCTTCGACGCGTTGCGCGACGACGGCAAGCCGGCGATCATTTTCGCCAGCCATCTCGGCAATTGGGAAATTCCGGCGCTCGGCGCGGTCGCGCACGGGCTCGACTGCGCGATCCTGTTCCGGCGGCCGAACATCGAATCCGCCGACCGCGCCATCGAACGGATCCGCGCCGTCAAGATGGGCACGCTGGTGCCGGCCGGTCGCGAGGCGCCGCTGAGACTGGCGGAAGCGCTGCAGCGCGGCCAGCATGTTGCGATGCTGGTCGATCAATACATGGGTAACGGCGTCGAGGTGACGTTCTTCGGCCGCAAGACCAAGGCCAACCCGACGCTGGCCCGGCTGCTGCGCCAGGTCGAATGCCCCATCCACGGCGTGCGCATCATCCGCCTGCCCAACCATCGCTTCCGCGCCGAACTCTCCGAAGAAGTCAAGCCGGTGCGCGACGCGTCGGGGCAGATCGACATCCAGGGCACGATGCAGGCGGTGACGTCCGTGATCGAAGGCTGGGTGCGGGAGTATCCGGACCAGTGGCTGTGGCTGCACCGGAGATGGCGGTAGCGGTCGCGCCTTATTCCGTCATCGCGAGCGCACGGTGTAGCCTGCATGAGCGCAGCGACATGCGGGACACTTCGAAAGAGCTCAACGATCAGCGAAACCTGCCCCGGATATCGCTTCGCTCATCCAGGCTACGAACAACGAAATATCAAAACAGCCCCAGGGTCCAGGCCTTCATGGCCACCGTCGAGGCCAGCACGAAGGCGATCTGCAGCAGGGTACGCGTGGAAAAGAATGCAGTGATATCGGTCATGTGATGCTCCCGAGGAGAGCTATAGATTCCGGTTCGGGTTCCAGCAACAGGAGTTTACCGGGCTCGTCGCCCGGATGAGCGCTGTAACATCCAGGATTTTGCGGGCGCTGGTCCCAGATATCGCTGCGCTCATTCAAGCTACGGCAAAATCACTTGCCCGTCTTCACCCGCGTCCAGAGCCGGTTGATGACCCGCTGCGTGGCCGGGTCGCGGGCCTGGATGACGAACAGTTTTTTCTGCATCGCCTCGTCCGGATAGATGTTTTTGTCGTTCAGAATCTTCGGATCGATCAGCTTCTGGCTCGCCAGATTGCCGTTGGCGTAGGACAGGAAATCGGAGTTCTTCGCCGCGACATCCGGGCGGTAGAGATAGTTGATCAGCTCATAGGCTTCAGCGACGTTCTTCGCATCCGCGGGGATCGCGAGATTGTCGAAGAACATCTGCGCGCCCTCTTTCGGAATCGTGTAGCCGACCTCGATCCCGTTCTTGGCCTCCGCCGCGCGGCTGCGCGCCTGCATGATGTCGCCGGACCATCCGACCACGAAACAGATTTCGCCCGACGCCAGCGCGCCGAGATATTCGGATGAATGAAACTTTCGGACGTTGGGCCGGATCTTGGCGACGAGCTCGGCCGCCTTTTCGAGGTCGGCCTGCTTGGTCGAGTTCGGATCGATGCCGAGATAGCTCAGCGCCGCGGGCAGGATGTCGTCGGCGGAATCCAGCATGTGGATGCCGCAGTCTTTGAATTTGGCGAGATTCTCCGGCTTGAAGACGATGTCCCAGCTGTCAATCTTCGCATCCGGACCGAGGATTTTTTGCGCGGTCTTGACGTTGTAGCCGATGCCGGTGGTGCCCCACATGTAATTGGCGGCGTAATTGTTGCCGGGATCGTAGGTCGCGAGCTGGTTTGTTACGACTGGCCAGGCGTTGGCGAGGTTGGGCAGTTTCGACTTGTCGAGCTTGAGAAACACTTTTGCGGTGATCTGACGCTGCAGGAAATAGCCGGTCGGCACCACGACGTCGTAGCCGGACTTGCCGGCCAACAGGCGCGTCTCCAGCGTCTCGTTGGCATCGAAGGTGTCGTAGACCACCTTGATGCCGGTTTCCCTGGTGAAGTCTTCCAAGACTCCCGGCGCCATGTAGTTGGACCAGTTGTAGAAGTTCACCGTGCGCTCCTGGGCGCAGGCGGGGGAGGACGACAGCGCGAGCGTCGCCGCACCGATCAGACAAAACTTACCGCCAAAGGAAGAGCGCATCTGCTACCTCTTGCGACGGCCGTGCACCGCGTCCGAGAGGCGCTCCAGCGCGGTATCCAGCGTTTCATCCTTCTTGGAAAAACAGAACCGCACCACCGAGGTCACCGCTTCCTGTTCGTAGAACGCCGATACCGGGATCGCCGCAACCTTGTAGTCGTTCACGATGCGGTTGCAGAACTGCACGTCGGTTTCGTTGAGGCCGAGCGGCGACAGGTCGACCGTGAGGAAATAGGTGCCTTGCGACTTCAGCACGGGAAAGCCGATGCTCTCCAGACCCTTGGTCAGACGATCCCTGCTCCGCTGCAATTCCTTGCGCATGTCATGGAAATATTGATCGGGCTTGCCGAGGCCATAGGCGACGGCGGCCTGCAGGTTCGGCGCGGTCGTGAAGGTCAGGAACTGATGCACCTTCGCGGCCACGCGCAGCAGATGCGGCGCGGCGCAGACGAAACCGATCTTCCATCCCGTCAGCGAAAAGATCTTGCCGGCGCTGCCGACCTTGATGGTGCGGTCGCGCATGCCCGGGATCGTGATCAGCGGGATGTGCTCGCGGCCGTCGAACAGGACGTGCTCCCAGACCTCGTCGCAGATCGCGATCGTATCGAATTTCTGGCAGAACCGCGCCAGCAGTTCGAGATCCTCGCGGGGATAGACCACGGCAGCCGGGTTGAGCGGGTTGTTGAACAGCACCGCCTTGGTCTTCTCGTTGAAGACGCTGGCCAGCATCTCTTCCGTCAGCCGCCAGCCCGGCGGCTCCAGCCGCAACAGGCGCGGAATGCCGCCGGCCTGGCGGATGATCGGCAGATAGCTGTCATAGACCGGCTGAAAACAGACCACCTCGTCGCCGGGTTCGACGACGGCGAGAATGGATGACGTCAGCGCTTCGGTGCCTCCCGAGGTCACCATCACTTCCGTCATCGGATCAAGCGACAGCTTGTGCCAGTGCGCGTAATGCGCCGCGATGGCCTGGCGCAGCTCGGGAATACCCATCATCGACGGATATTGATTGTAGCCGTTGATGGTGGCGTCGGCCGCGGCGCGGCGGATGTCCTCCGGGCCGGGATCGTCGGGAAAACCCTGGCCGAGGTTGATGGCGTTGTTGTCGCGGGCGGCCTGCGACATCGCCTCGAACACGGTGACCGGGAGGTCGGCGAAGACCTTGTTCATGGATGTCATGATCGGGTTCAGCCGCCTGTCCTGGTAGGCAGGCCGGCTGCCTTCCAGCCGATGATGCCGCCGGCGAGATGCTTGTCATAAGGCAGGCCCGCCGCCTGCGCCGCCAGCGAGGCCGTCACCGAGCGCTTGCCCGAGCGGCAGGCGAAAACCACCTGCTTGCCCTGCGGGTCCGGAATGGCGGCCGGGTCGAACGACTGCAGCGGAACGACCACGGCGTCCGGATAGGCTTCCACCGCCACCTCGTGGGGTTCGCGAACATCGACCAGGAAGTAGCGCCCTTCGGCGATCCCGCCGGAAACCTCCTCCGGGGTCAAATCGTGCACCTGATGGTCCCTCACGCCATATCCTCCTGACAACCCGCCCGCGAGGGTCCAGATCGGCCCGGCCAAGCGGGCGCCAAAGTCGCGCCTCACGGGACGAAAATCAAGCACTGCGAAAGGCTTGGGCGGCCCGCCGAAACCAGCCATCGTGCGCCGATTCCATTCTCCCGCCCTCGCCCGTTCAGCCGATCTGCTTGCGTCACGAAATGCACCACCACACCGCGCCTTTATTTCCACACTTTTCGGGCACCAAATCGCGACATGTAAGGTTTGTACGGCAAGTTGGGGCGGAGGACACGCGATGATGCGGCGTGGGCTCGTGTTGTTGCTGATCGGACTGCTCGGCGGCTGCATGCAGGCGACGCTGGCGCCTTCGTCGAACGCCAGCCTGACGCCGAGGGACCGGCAGTTGCTCGCCCATGCGCCCTATGCGCAGGCAAGCATCCCGGAGGCGTTTCGCCGGCACATCGTCGATTACACGCGCAAGGAACAGCCGGGCACGATCCTGGTCGATACCAACGCGCGCTATCTCTATTACGTGCTGCCCGGCGGCAAGGCTATACGCTATGGCGTGACGGTGGGCGAAGAAGCGCTGGCCTGGTCCGGCGTCGCGACCGTCGGCCGCACCGCCGAATGGCCGGACTGGATTCCCACGCCGGAGATCCAGGCGCGGCTCGGCCCCTATCCGAAGCGCGTCCCGGGCGGCCCGGCCAATCCGCTGGGAGCGCGGGCGCTGTACCTTTACGAAGGCAACAAGGACACGCTGTACCGAATCCACGGCACGAACCAGCCGGAATATATCGGTCAGGCGATCTCGTCAGGCTGCATCCGCCTGACCAACGAAGACATCATCGATCTGGTCGACCGCGTGAAACTCGGCGCGATCGTCGTCGTGCTTCCGCCTGGTCGAAGCGCTTAAGCGACGCGCCGCCAGCTCTCACGAACCGAACTACGCCGCCTGCCGAGCGTCTCGCCGCTGTGTCCGGCAAGCCAACCTTGAGCGCTATTTCCGGGGCTGCCACTGCATGAATTTCTCCAGCAGGACCTGGGACTCTTTCGGCTCGTCCTTGGCCGCCGCAGCGGAGTCGGTGGACTCTTCGCCCTGCATACGCTGGAACTGCTTGAAGCCTTCCAGCAACGCCTGGGAATCTTCGGACGGCGCATCCGTTTTCGTCGGCGTCGCCAACGCAGGCGTCGAAATGGAGACCGCGAGTTCGGCAGGCTCGCTTTTCGACTTCGGCGGCGCATTGAAGACGACATACGCCAGGGTCGCTGTGGCGCCGACCGCCAGAGCGACAGCGCCCGCCGTGGCAAGCAATCCGCGTGACCGCGGGCGCTCGTCAGCCAACTGCGATTCCAGCGGGCGGGCAAACTTGGCAAAGGCCTCCTCGCGCATGTCGTCGAAGCGGGAGGAACGAGGGTCGGAAGGCAAATTCACCGATGCCGCGTTCTGTTGCGTCGCGTTGGATCTGGGTTCTGCCATGCCGCCGCGCACCGAGCGTGGCGCGTAGTAAAGCGGATCCTGCGGGCTGACCGGATCGGGATGGTCGTTCGCGCCGACGAAACTCATTTGCGCTACTCCTTACAATACCCAGACAACTACAATTCCCAGACCATTACACTGAAATTATTGCCGTTCAAGGCTTTAACGGGCATTTCAGCCTCGGTCCCGCGCAGCATGGGGTGCAGATGCTCGCCTTCTGCGCGCTGCGGTGACGAAAAAAACCTTAGATCGGCATGCTGCCGCTGGCCTCAGACTGATCCAAACGCTGCGGCCTGTGGAGTCCGAATTTCCGTTCGAGGCCGAGAAATCACCGCGCTGTTGCCCGACCGCGACAATCCGGAACGGTATTCCAGGAACCGGGTGCTAGATCGTGACCTGAGTACCGACCTCCACGACGCGCCCCGTGGGAATCTGGAAATAGTCGGTCGCGTCGTTGGCCGAGCGGCTCATGGCGATGAACAGATGATCCTGCCATAGCGGCATGCCCGACTGCGCCGACGGCTTGAGCGAGCGACGCGAAACGAAGAACGACGTCGCCATGATGTCGAATTGCCAGCCGAGCTTGCGCGCAATCACCAGCGCCTTGGGCACGTTCGGCGATTCCATGAAGCCGAAGCGCAGCCGTACCGTGGAGAACTTCTCGCTGATCGTCTCCATCTTGACCCGCTCTGAAGGATCGACGCGCGGCGTCTCCGCCGTCTCGATGGTCAGGATCACGTTCTGCTCGTGCAACACCTTGTTGTGCTTGAGATTGTGCATCAGCGCCGTCGGCACGAAGCTCGGATCCGAAGTCAGGAATACCGCCGTCCCCTTGACGATGTGGGGCGGCCGCTTTTCCAGGCTCTTGATCAGGTCGGTCAGCGGCACCTCGATACGCCGCGTCTTGGCGATGAGAATCGCCGCGCCCCGGCGCCAGGTCCAGATCATCACCGCGACCACGACGCCGAACAGCAGCGGCACCCAGGCGCCGTCGAACAGCTTCAGCAGGTTCGCGGCAAAGAAGCTCATGTCGATGACCACGAACGGCAGAATCACAGCCGCGGCCGTCGCCGCGCGCCAGTTCCACAATTTCCAGATGACGACAAAACCCATGATGCCGTCCACGACCATGGTCGTGGAAACCGCGATGCCATAAGCCGACGCAAGCCCGCTCGAGGTGCGGAACAGCAACACCAGCAGCACCACTCCGATCAGCAACAGCCGGTTGACGCGCGGCAGGTAAATCTGACCGGCGTGGGTTTCGGAGGTGTAGCGCACCTCGAAACGAGGCAGCAGCCCGAGTTGCACTGCCTGGCGGATCAGCGAAAACGCGCCAGTGATCACGGCCTGGCTCGCGATCACCGTCGCTGCGGTGGCCAGCACCACCAGAGGCAGCAAGAGAACGTCCGGCGCCAGCCTGTAGAACGGATTTTCGATCGCCGCCGGATTGGCCAGTACCAGCGCACCCTGGCCGAAGTAATTGATCAGCAACGCCGGCAGCACGAAATAAAACCAACCGCTCTGGATCGGCTTGCGGCCGAAATGGCCAAGGTCGGCATAGAGCGCCTCGCCGCCGGTCACGGCCAGAAACACCAGACCCATCGTCACCAGGCCGATGATGCCGTGGGAAAGCATGAACTGGATCGCATAATAGGGATTGATCGCATACAGCACGGTCGGATCGTCGCTGATGTGAATCAGCCCCAGCACCATGAGGGTCGCGAACCAGACCACCATGACCGGGCCGAACAGCGAAGCGACGCGCGCCGTACCGCTGCTTTGTACCGAGAACAGCACGACGAGAATGAAAATCGTCAGCGGAACGACATAGGGTCCGAGAGCCGGCGTGACGAGCTTGAGGCCTTCGACCGCAGACAATACCGAAATCGCCGGCGTGATCATCGAATCGCCGATGAACATCGAGGCGCCGACGACGCCGAGCGCCAGCAACACCCAGCTCCGGTGGCCCAGCGCCCGCTGTCCCAACGCCATCAGCGACAGCGTGCCACCCTCACCGTTGTTGTCGGCACGCAACAGCAGCAACACGTATTTGGCGGTCACGACGATGAACAGCGACCACAGGATCAGCGAGAGCACGCCAAGCACGATGATGCGCGATACCGGCTGGCCTTCCGCCGCATGCGAAGCGGCCTCGCGGAATGCGTATAGCGGCGATGTGCCGATATCGCCGAAAACAACGCCGATGCTGCCGAGCGTCAGGGCCCAAAAGCCTGAGGTGGTATGCCCCTCATGGGCCTCGGTGGATGTATCGCTGGCAGCCATGGTCAGTGGGAACGTTCTCGCCGATGAATTGATCCGCGCCGCTATCTGCGCTTCCGCGTTGCCTGTCAATCGTCGAACAACATAACACCTCCTGCGATGCGGCATTTACGCAACGCAACCGTCACCGTGTCAACTGAGGTATTATGATACTTTCTACGGCTTCAGATTCGGCGGGAGTGGCGGATCTTCCCGCATCAATGTGATGGTAACGCGACGGTTTGCCGGCAGGGTCGGATCGTCGGGAAACAAGGGCTGACTGTCGGCCTTGCCGCCGACGGCATAAATATGGGATGCGGGCAGCCCCTCGCGTTCCAGTATCTGCCGCACGGCGTTGGCGCGGTCCGCCGACAGATCGAAGGCGCCATAGTCGCCACGCGCCGGCACGAACCCGGCAGAGGTGTGACCGACAATGTTGAGCCGCAGCGGCGTCGCCTTCAGCGGCACGGCCAGTTTCTGGATCAGGCGGCGGGTTCGGTCGTAGGGCACCTTGGAACCGTCGGCGAACATCGAACGGCCGTCCTGGTCGACGATTTCGAGATTGAGTCCCTGCTTGGTCTCCTCAAACATGATGTGCTTGGACATTTCGGTCAGTTCCGGCATGTCCTGCAGCGCCTGGCGCAACGAGGCCGATGCGAGCGCGAACTCCCGATCGACCTTCAGCTTGGCGCCGGATTCGCGCTGACGGTCCTTGTCGTCGGGCGTCGGGGTGTTGGAGGATTCCTCGGGCGGAATATGCTCGACGTTCTTCAGTTTGGGACGGGTCGGCAGGCCGTCGGCCTCGACGATGCCGGAATAGCGCGACTCCGTCTGCACACCGAACGCGTCGCGCATCGAACCCGCGACGATCTTCAGCTTGGCCGAGTCCTGCGTCGAGAACGCGACCAGCATCACGAAGAACGACAGCAGCAGCGCCATCAGGTCGGCGAAGGTCACGAACCAGCCGTGACCGCCATGCGCCTCTTCGCGTTTTTTCTTGGCCATGTTCTATGTCCGCGCCTCGATGGCTAGATCTCTCGTTGGAGCATGATCTTTTCGGAAAACCGGTTCCCACTTTTCCGGATCATGCTCGAAGGCCGATCAGGCCGCGGCGAGTTCGCCTTCGTCGTGGCGATGCTTCTCCGGCAGGTAGGCCAGCAGCATCTCCCGCACCAGGGCCGGGCTCTTGGAGTCGCGGATCATCAGGATGCCGTCGATGATCAGCGTGCGATTGGTTTCCTCGTCGACCAGCTTGCCGTGCAACTTGTCGGCGATCGGCAGACAGATCAGATTCGCCACCAGCGCGCCGTACAGCGTCGCCAGCAGCGCCACCGCCATGAACGGACCCAGTTTTGACGGGTCGGACATGTTCGAAAACATCTGCACCATGCCGATCAGGGTGCCGATCATGCCGAACGCCGGGGCGCAATCGCCGATGGCACGGTAGATCTTGGAGCCCTCGTTGAGGTGCATCAGGAAGTTGTCGCGGTCGCGCTCGAGATTGTCGCGAATGAATTCGAGGTCGTAACCGTCGGCGACGTAACGGATGCCCTTGGCCAGGAACGGCTCGTCGGTCTCGACTTTTTCCAGGCCGACCGGACCCTGCTTGCGGGCGATTTCGGCGATACGGGCCAGTTCATCGACCAGATCGCGCGCCGAGAGCCGGCTCATCGTGAAGGCGAACTTTGCGCCCAGCGGCATGCCGTGCAGGATCGCGCTGAGCGGAAAGCGGATCAGCGTCGCCGCGAATGATCCGCCGAAGATGATGATGACGGCGTGGATGTCGTAGAACATCCTGAAGTCACCACCCATCAGGATCAGCGTCACCAGGACGATGACGCCGGCGGCAAGACCAACGAGCGTGGTGATATCCATTCTGAACTCCAACGCATACGCGAACGACGGCCATCCTGACCGGGTGTACAGCCCATCCCGAGCCGCGCAGACGCCACCCTAAGGCGAGCGCAATTAAAGAGCCGTAAAGGATAAACCTAAAGCCCGGCCGTAGAACCGCGGGCTTGCTTCCCGTGCGGCTGCAAGAATTTGCTAACTATTGGAGAGTGCCCGCAGGCCTACTGGGCCTGCACGCCGATCCCGGCGTCCTTGATGATCGGCCACCATTTTTCGATCTCGGTCTTCTGGAAGGCGGCGAGCCCTTCCAGGTTAGCTCACGATGAATTGGCCAAGCGAGCCTTGCGCATCCGCCTGGATTTGAAGCGGCTTTCGCTGGGGCGCTCAACCGTTTCCACCTGGCCACCTGCCGTCAGTGGATTTCGGACGAACGCTTCAACGCCTCTTTCAGTTTCTCCAGCGAGAAGTCGGGGCTGCGCGCGATCTCCAGGATCGGCGTCTCGCGCCGGGCGCAGAGCTCGCAGGCGTCTGGAATCTTCGCCGCGATATCGGTCGGGATCACGATGGCGCCGTGCTGGTCGGCGTGGATCAAATCGTCCGAATGCACGGTCATGCCGGCGACGCGCACCTCGCCGCCCCAATTCTCGGCGTGCACCCAGGCGTGCGACGGCCCGACCGAGCCGGCCAGCGCCTGAAAACCCGGGGCCCATTGCGGGATGTCGCGGATCGAGCCGTCGGTGATGACGCCGAGGCAGCCGAGCGCCTTGTGCACGTTGCTTTGCACCTCGCCCCAGAACGCGCCGTAGCCGACGTCGGGACCGTCGATGTCCTGGATCACGGTGATGCGCGGACCGAAGCCGGTGCCGACATATTCATAGTATTCGATGCGGCGCTTCGACTGCTCTGCCGGCGGCAGCGTCGATTTGAGCACCGAGCGGATCGTCACCGTGCGGGCATAGCCGACGATCGGCGGCAGATCAGGGAACGGGCAGACCAAAGGCTTGGTGGTGTAGCCGATCAGGCGGCGCTCCGGCGCCACGATCTCCATCGCGTTACAGATGGTCGGCGTGTCATAGCGCGCCAGCGCCTCGAGGACGGAAGCAGGCAGCGGGGCGGTCACGGCTTTGTTCACGGCGTTTCTCCTGATTGTTCGGCCCGGCTCTTGGAGGCCGTAAGGCCACATAGCCCTATAGCCGAGATCGGGGTCGAACCCAACTCGGCAGCGGCTCATGGCAGATATTTTGGAAGCGCGGGCGATCAGTTCAGCCGCGCCGGCCGCTCGCCATCGGCGTCATCGGAGGGCGGTGAAAACGCCGGCGCCGATGCCGATGCCGGCGGTGCGGCGGCATCAGACGCAGCGGGAGGTGGTGGCGCCGCGGCGGCGAGATTGCGCTCGTGGTCGCGGTAGGTCTTCCAGCCCCAGGGCAGGCTCGCCAGATAGAGCGCCGAGCCGATCGACAGAATGTACCAGGGGTAGCCGATCAACAGCGCGACGAAGAAGACGACCGAGACAAAGACCGGCAGCACCATTTCCGGCGGCACCCGCATCCTCACCGTCTTGCCGGAGAACACCGGCAGGCGCGACACCATCAGGAAGGCGATCAGCAGCGTATAGCCGGCGGTCAGCATGGCCGGCGGCTTGGAGACGCCAAGAAACGCCAGATAGAACGGCAGCATCGCCAGGATGGCGCCGGCCGGCGCCGGCACGCCGGTGAAATAGTTCGCCGCAAAGGCCGGCTTGTTCGGATCGTCGATCGAGGCGTTGAAGCGCGCCAGCCGCAGGCCACCCGCGATGGCGAACACCATGGCCGCGATCCAGCCGCCATTGTGCAGCTCTTGCAGCTGCCAGAAATAGAGCATCAGGCCCGGCGCCACGCCGAAATTGACGAAATCCGCGAGGCTGTCGAGTTCGGCGCCGAATTTCGACTGGCCCTTGATCATGCGCGCGATGCGGCCATCGACGCCGTCGAGGATGGCCGCGAACACGATCGCGGCGACCGCAAGCTCCATCCGCCCTTCGATCGACAGGCGAATCGCCGTCAGACCCGCGCAGATCGCAAGCAGGGTAATGACGTTGGGCACCAATAGCCGCACCGGGATCGGGCGAAACCGGCGGCGGCGCAGTTCGGGGTATTTTGGATCGGGGGTCAGCATGGCCAGCCATCATATAGCAAGCGGCGGCCCGGTTCGCCATTGGCGGAACCTTGGCCTTTCGGTGGCCCCAGGAAGGGTTAACAGGACGGTTAATCAGCCCGGAACGTGCGACCCTGCTCGCTCGAGCCGAAATCGGCCAGAATCGTTTCACCGGCAATCGCCGTCTGGCCCTCAGAAACCAGCGCGCGCGTCCCCTCCGGCAGATAGACGTCCAGCCGCGAGCCGAAGCGGATCAGGCCGAAGCGCTCGCCGGCGCCGATCGTCTGGCCTTCCCGCACGAACGAGACGATACGCCGCGCAACCAGACCGGCGATCTGCACCACGCCGATCCGCCCGTTGGCGGTCGAGATCACCAGGGAATTGCGCTCATTGTCCTCGCTCGCCTTGTCGAGTTCGGCGTTGATGAAGGTACCCGGACGATAGGCGATACGGTCGATGCGGCCCGCCACCGGGCTGCGGTTCACATGGCAATTGAACACGCTCATGAAGACCGAGATGCGCGGCAGCGGCCGGTCGCCGAGGCCCAGTTCGGCCGGCGGCAGCACCTGCGCGATCATGGAGACGCGGCCGTCGGCCGGCGACACCACGATGCCGTCGCGCAGCGGCGTGACGCGGACCGGATCGCGGAAGAACAGTGCGCACCAGACGGTCAGCGCCGTGCCGATCCAGCCGAGCGGCGTCCAGATCCAGAACAGGATCAGGCTGACCAGCGCAAAGCCGCCGATGAAGGGATAGCCTTCGGGATGGATCGGCGGAATCTGCGCGCGGATCGAATTCGCAATCGACATCAGGGCTCGCTGTTCTCTGGACGGCTTACCGTCGTTAATTAGCGGCGTATTTGGATTATTCCGCGGCGGTTGCCAAGCGATCTTTGGCGCCGCCGCCGGGCGGATCGTTGAGGGGATCGTCGACCGGCGGCGGGGCGCGGTTCGGCGCCTCGTTGCCGTCGCCGATCTGGGCGAGTTTCTCCCGCGCCGCCTCGGCCTCGCGCTGCCTGTTCCACATGCTGGCATAGAGCCCGCCGGCCGCCAGCAGTCCGGCGTGGGTGCCGCGCTCGGCGATGCGACCTTGATCCAGCACGATAATTTCATCGGCGCCGACGATGGTCGAGAGCCGGTGCGCGATGACCAGCGAGGTGCGGCCGCGCGAGACGCGCTCCAGCGCTTCCTGGATTTCGTGCTCGGTGTGGCTGTCGAGCGCCGACGTCGCCTCGTCCAGCACCAGGATCGGCGGCGCCTTCAGCACGGTGCGCGCAATTGCCACGCGCTGCTTTTCGCCGCCGGAGAGTTTCAATCCGCGCTCGCCGACCTGGGTCTCGTATCCCTTCGGCGACAGGCGAATGAAGGCGTCGATCTGCGCCAGCCGCGCCGCCTCCTCCACCTCGGCATCGCTGGCGTCCCAGCGGCCATAGCGGATGTTGTAGCGGATGGTGTCGTTGAACAGCACGGTATCCTGCGGCACCATGCCGATCGCCGCGCGCAGCGAGTTCTGCGTGACGCTGCGGATGTCCTGCCCGTCGATCAGGATTTTTCCGCCGGAAACATCGTAGAGGCGGAACAGCAACCGCGAGATGGTGGACTTGCCGGCGCCAGAAGGGCCGACGATTGCGACCGTCTTGCCGGCCGGCACCTCGAAGCTGAGGCCTCTCAGAATCGGCCGGTCGGATTCGTAGGCAAAGCGCACGTCCTCGAAGCGGACATGGCCTGAAGTCACCGCCAGCGGCGGCGCGCCGGGCATATCCTTGATCTCGGCAGGCCGCTCCAGCACCTCGAACATCTTTTCAATGTCGATGATCGCCTGCCGGATCTCGCGGTAGACGAAGCCCATGAAGTTCAGCGGCACGAACAGCTGGATCATCATGGCGTTGATCATGACGAAGTCGCCGACCGTGTGGGTGCCGTTACGGATCGCGACGGCGCACAACAGCATGGTCGCCGTCAATCCGGCGGTGAAGATCGCCGCCTGACCGGCGTTGAGGACGGCAAGCGAAGTGTAGGTGCGGATGCTGGCCTCTTCGTAGCGCTCCATCGAACGGTCGTAGCGGCGCGCCTCGCGCTCCTCGGCGCCGAAATATTTGACGGTCTCGTAGTTGAGCAGCGAGTCGATTGCCTTGGTGTTCGCCTCGGTGTCGGAATCGTTCATCTTGCGGCGGATTTCGATCCGCCATTCGGTCGCGACATAGGTGAACCACAGATAGGCGCCGACCATGCTGGCGACCGCCAGCACGTAGCGCCAGTCGAACTGCCAGAACAGCACGCCGAAGATCAGTACCAGTTCGACGATGGTCGGGACGAGCTGCAGCAGCACGTTGCGCACGATCACCTCGATGCCGGAACGGCCGCGCTCGAGGATGCGCGTCAAGCCGCCGGTCTTGCGCTCCAGATGAAAGCGCAGCGACAATTCGTGCATGTGGACGAAGGTGATGTAGGCGAGCTTTCGCACCGCATTCATGGCGACCCGCGCGAAAATGCCGTCGCGCAGCTGCGTCAGCACCGCCATCAGCACCCGCACGCCGCCGTAACCGATCGTCATCAAGAGCGGCGGCGCGACAAGCCACAGCATCCAGTTCGTCGGCTCGACCGGCGCGGTGTTGGCCCCGGTCAGCGCATCGGTCGCCCACTTGAAGGTGAAGGGAACCGTCAGCGTCGCAAGCTTGGCGATGAGCAGCAGCACCATCGACCAGGCTACGCGCATCTTCAGGTCGGCGCGGTCGCTGGGCCAGATATAGGGCCACAGGTGCAACAGCGTTCCGACAAGGGTCGCCTTTTCGGCGGCGTTGCCGGCCGGAAGTCGGCGCGAATCAGCTTCAGCCATTGGCGCCGAGCCCGGCGCAAGGCGGCGCAACGACCGCTGTCGGATGGTTTGTGAGGGTCCGCATAGACCCGTCATATAAAGCGTTTAACTCTTCCGTACAGCCTTGAAAGATAAATCTTTCCCTGGTTCGGCTGAATTCCGGCCTATTCCTGCTGCATCCGCGAAAGGAGCGAGACTTGAGCTTTCCCAAGTGCGGTGCCACATGATTCCCATGGATCAAAACAAAATCGATCAAATCAAAACTGTCTGTGTCTATTGCGGCTCCGGCCCCGGTTCCAGCCCGCGCTTTGTCGAAGCCGCCCTCGCATTGGGAAAGATCTTCGCCGAGAACGACATCCGGCTCGTCTATGGCGGCGGCTCGGTCGGGCTGATGGGCGCGGTCGCCAAGGGGACGCTGGATCATGGCGGCCAGGTCACCGGGATCATTCCGGATTTTCTGCGCTCCCGCGAGCATATGCTCACCCGGGTTCAGAAAATGATCGTCACGCCCGACATGCACGAGCGCAAGCGTCTGATGTTCGAGCATTCCGACGCGTTCGTGGCGTTGCCCGGCGGTATCGGCACGCTGGAGGAACTGGTCGAGCAGATGACCTGGCAGCAGCTCGGCCGGCACACCAAGCCGGTGCTGCTCGCCAACATCGACGGTTTCTGGGAACCGCTGATCGCGCTGCTGGCCCATATGCGAGAGACCGAATTCATCCGCCCGGGGCTGAACATCGACGTGCTCAAGGCCGATCGGGTCGAGGACATCCTGCCGCGCCTGCGCGCCGCCGCCGCCCGCGCGCCCGAAGGCGGCAAGCAAATGGCGCCGGAAGTGGCGCAGAAGCTTTAAGGCGTCCGTCTTTGCGAGGAGCTGTTGCGACGAAGCAATCCATCGCGCAGCATCACGGATCGATGGATTGCTTCGCTGCGCTCGCAATGACGGCCGATGGACCGAAACTACAACCTCATACCGGCGCGCCTGATTTCACCAGCTTGTAGATCACGGAATCCATCAGCGCCTGGAACGAGGCGTCGATGATGTTGGGCGAGACGCCGACCGTGGTCCAGCTGTCGCCATTCTCGTCCTCGCTCTCGATCAGCACCCGCGTCACCGCTTCCGTGCCGCCATTGAGGATACGGACGCGGTAGTCGATCAGCTTCAGGCCTTCGATGTATTTCTGATACTTGCCGAGGTCCTTGCGCAACGCGACGTCGAGCGCGTTGACCGGGCCGTTGCCTTCCGCCGCCGAGATCAGCCGCTCGCCGGCGACATCGACCTTGACCACCGCGAGCGCGACCACGACGCGCTGGCCGTTGGAATTGTAGCGCTGTTCGACATTAACGTCGAACTGCTCCACCTTGAAATATTCCGCCACCTTGCCGAGGGTACGCCGCGCCAGCAGATCGAACGAGGCATTGGCGGATTCATAGGCGTAGCCCGCGGCCTCCCGCTCCTTCAATTCTTCGACCAGGCGCGCCAGCTTTGGATCGCTCTTCTCATAGGGGATGCCGGCACGGTCGAGTTCGGCCATCACGTTGGAGCGGCCGGCCTGGTCGGATACCAGCACCTTGCGGTGGTTGCCGACGGATTCCGGCAGCACGTGCTCATAGGTGTGCGGGTCCTTCATGACCGCGGAGGCGTGGATGCCGGTCTTGGTCACGAAGGCGCTCTCGCCGACATAGGCCGCGTGGCGGTTCGGCGCGCGGTTGAGCATGTCGTCGAGCGTGCGCGACACCTTCATCAGCGTCGCCATCTTCTCGTCAGTGATGCCGATCTCGAAGGCGTCGGAGAATTCATTTTTCAGCCGCAGCGTCGGGATCAGCGAACAGAGATTGGCGTTGCCGCAGCGCTCGCCGAGCCCGTTCAGCGTGCCCTGGATCTGCCGCGCGCCGGCGCGCACCGCAGCCGGTCGAGGCAGCCGAGGCCCCATTCCTCCCAGCCATGGAGGATGGATT
>CAZSRR010000033.1:0-78140 GCA_964609175.1 uncultured Bradyrhizobium sp. | reverse complement strand
TCGTGATCTCCGCGAACATCGGCAGCGACAGGATTCTGGCCTGATCGCTCGCCGCATTGGGAAACTGCCCGGCACGATGACCTAACCGTGCATAGGCGGCAAGGAACGGCAGCGCCGTCGGATAGTTGATCGCGGTCTGCACGCCATTGGCGTTCAGATGCGCTGCCAGCGCATCGCGGCGCGGATGCCGGATCGTGTAAAGGTGGTAGACGTGGCTGCGGTCGGGCGCGACCTGCGGCACGGTGACGTCCTCGACCTGGTTGAGGCCGGCATCATAAATCTTTGCCGCGTTCTGCCGCGCTTCCGTCCACTGCGCCAGATGCGGAAGTTTCGCCGACAGGATCGCCGCCTGCATGCCGTCGAGCCGGCTGTTGATGCCCTCGATTTGATGCTGGTGTTTCACGAGCCCGCCATGCCGGGCCAGCATGGTCATGTGCTCGGCAAGCGCACTGTCATTGCTCACCACGGCGCCGGCATCGCCCATCGCGCCGAGGTTCTTGCCCGGATAGAACGAATAGGTCGCGGCGGCGCCGAAGGTCCCGACCTGCCGGCCTTTGTAGCGGGCCAGATGCGCCTGCGCGCAATCCTCGATCACCCAGAGCTTGTGCCTGTTCGCGATCGCCATGATCGCGGCCATGTCCGCCGGCTGCCCGTACAGATGCACCGGGATGATGCCGACGGTGCGCGGCGTGATCGCGGCCTCGATCGCCGCCGGGTCGATCGTGAACGTCGTCCCATCGGTATCGCAGAACACCACGGTGGCGCCGGCATGCGTGATCATGGCCGAGGTGCTGATCCAGGAATGCGCCGTGGTGATCACCTCGTCACCCGGCTTCACCTTCAGCGCGGCCATCGCCAGATACAGCGCATCGGTGCCGTTGGCGCAGGAGACGCAGTGTTTGACGTCGACAGCCGCGGCGAATTCGCGCTCGAAGGCATCGACATGGGGCCCGCGGATGAAGGCATTGTCGCGGATCACGGCGGCAATCGCGCCGTCGATCTCACGCTTTATGGTCTGGTACTGCAGTTGCAGATCCGCAAAGGGCACCGGCATCGGTCGTGTTTCCTACTTGTCCGCCAGCCGGCGCGCCGGATTGCCGGCATATTTTCCAGGCGTCGTGATGTCCCGGGTCACCACCGCGCCCGCGCCGATCACGACGTCGTCGGCGATCCGGACCGGCATGATCGTGGCGTTGGAGCCGATCGAAACGCGGTTGCCGATCACGGTCTCGCGCCACAATTCCTTTTTGCCGCGCGCCGGGCCGCCGGTCGAGAACGTATCGTTCACGAACATCACGCCGTGGCCGACGAAGCAATCCTCTCCGATGGTGACCAACTCGCAGATGAAGGCGTGCGACTGCACCCGCGTACGGGCGCCGATCACAACCCCCTTCTGGATTTCGGTGAACGGCCCGACAAAGCAGTCGTCGCCGATCCGGCAGCCGTAGAGATTGCAGGGCTCGACGATCTTGACGCCCGTGCCGAACGCGACGTCGCGGACGCCGGACTGATATACCTCCGGCCCGTTCACGACCCGACCCCGAGCCGACCCAGCCTGGGCGTAAAGCGCAGCGGCACCTCGGCGCCGGTTTCGATCGATTCGTACAGCGCGGAAATCAGTTCCAGGCTCTTGCGCCCCTCGAGGCCGTCGACCAGCGCCGAACGCTGGTTCACCAGGCAGTCGATCACGTGCTGATAATACGCCTGGTGTCCGAAGCCGTAGACGTTAGGCGGGTTGACGGAGAACTTCTCGACGACGTCCTTGTCGGAGGCCAGTTCTTCGACAAAGCGCCAGTGCCGGATCTGGTTGACGGCGAAACCTGCGATCTCCACCGTCCCCTTCTCGCCGAGGATCGAAAGCGAGCCTTCCAGATCGGTCGGGCGCACCGCCGTCGTCGCCTCGATGATCCCGAGCGCGCCATTGCGGAATTTCAGCGTTGCTACCGCGGTGTCCTCGGCCTCGATCTTCGCCAGCGCGGTAACGGCGCGGGCATGAACGCTGACGACGTCGCCGAAGAACCATTCCAGCATGTCGATGTGGTGGCTGGCCTGGTTGGAGAGCACGCCTCCGTCATAGGCCCATGTGCCGCGCCAGGCGTCCTGGTCGTAATAGGCCTGGTCGCGGCACCAGCGTACCCGGACCGTGCCGAGAATGAGACGTCCGAAGCGGCCTGCCTCCAGCGCCTCGCGCGCCTTTACCACCGGAACGTTGAAGCGGTTCTGCTTGACGACGAACAGCTTGATCCCGGCTTGGTCGCAGGCGCGGACCATGTCGTCGGCGTCCTGCAGCCGCAAGGCCATCGGCTTCTCGACGACGACGTGCTTTCCGGCCTTTGCACAGGCGATGACATGGGCGGGGTGCAGGCCGCTCGGCGTCAGCACGGCCACCGCATCGATGTCCGGCCGGGCAAGGAAGGCGTCAATGTCATACGTCGCCGGCACTTCGAATTTCGACGCAATCGCGTCGGCGCGGCTGCGAACGGTATCACACACGGCGACCAGCCTGGCTCCATCGATATGATGGCCACCCAGAAGGTCCGAGTGGCGTTTTGCGATACGCCCGCATCCGAGCAGGCCGAATCTGATCATGGGCGCCTTGTTCCATTAGCCGACTGATTCGACGTTAGCCGCCCGATGGGCCGCAGCCAACCCTTCGAGGCAGCCTGCCCACCACGACTTCCCATTGAAGTCGCTCGACTTTCGTCCGTCCCCCGGAGCGTTGACAATGACCGAGGAAGGCTGCACGACGCGGCCGCCTCCGATCGAAGGGTTTCAAGCCTCGGTGTCCGGGTTAAAATGAAGGGGATGAGGCACAGAATCCGAAACGCAGCCCGATCCGAAACGTAGCCCGTGCGGCCAGGTATCTCCTTGCACGCACGGAAAGAAATTGGAATTTGCCAAATAAATCTAAAGTTGCAATAGATATATTTTGTGACCTTTATTTGAATCCGGCGGAAGCCGATTTGAAACGAAAAGCTGGCTTTCTCCGTTTGGATGCAGCAGGAAATCGAGCTGCTAGAGACGTTACCGAGCCGATGAATTCAAACCCTTTACCAGTTCTCGATGGTCGCAAGACACAGGCTGGCGCGCCGTCAGACGGCCCGGGCTGCCGTGCCGGCGCAAAGACCAGAGTGCTCGTGACAGGCGCCGACGGGTTCGTCGGCCGTCACCTGGTCCCGTATCTCGTCGCGCAGGGGTACAGCATTCTCGCCGCATCGCGAACGGTGATCAGATCCAACAGTCCGGACGTAACCGCGGTTCCGCTTTCGGATCTTTCGAGAATGTTCGACTGGCAGCCGCTGCTCGACCAATGCGACGCCGTCGTTCATCTGGCGGGCATCGCCCACAAATATGCCGGCGACGATTTTTACGACCGGGTGAACCATCGCGCGACGTCGGCGCTCGCGCGGACGATATCGCGCGGCCCGGCCAAGCACCTGGTGTTCATATCCTCGATCGCTGCCCAGTCCGGCTCCTATGCGAATCATTACCTTACCGAGGATGATTTTCCGACGCCGAACAATGCGTACGGACGGTCGAAATTCGCTGCCGAACAGGCGATCCGCGCGGCCGGCATCTCGTTTACGATCCTGCGTCCTGTCGTGATCAATGGTGAGGGAGCGAAGGGCAACTTCGCGACCGTGCACAAGATTTCGCGCCTGCCGATTCCGCTGCCATTCGGAGCATTGTCTGCGCAGCGTTCCGTGCTGTCGATCCAGAATTTCAACTCGGCCGTCGGGACCGCACTAGCCAATCCACGTGCGCGCGGAGAAACATTTATCGTATCCGACCCATCACCGGTCACTGTCGCAGATCTCATCGCGCGCCACCGCGAGAGCCGGGGTAAGCCGCGATGGCTGATGCCGGTGCCCGAGAACCTTGTCAGGATGTTTCTCAAGGCCGTAGGCCAGCGTGCGGTTTGGGATCGGATCGGCCAGCCGCTGGTGGCTCCGCCTGCAAAGCTTCTATCGATCGGCTGGGAGCCGTCTTGAGCCACCCGATGATCGCGACGGACCGATCCATCGTCTTTCCGGTCATATCCGCCTGCTTCGGGGAGCCTTGCACGATCAGCCCCCCTGCCGTATTTACGACCCCGAAAATAGTGGCGTTTCCGGGCCTGAAACCGGAACCGGTCGCCGCTTTGGATCTGCCAAATTGCCAGACAAGAGCCATCTTACCATCGCCGAAAGCGACACGATCGAGCAGGCGTTCCAGCGCCTCAATGCCAACATGCTCGGGATCCTGTTTGCGCGCGACGCTGCGGGGCGCGTGATCGGCGCCGTTACCGACGGCGATATTCGGCGCCGGCTGCTGACGGGCATATCGATCCAGGACGAAGTGGCGAGTTGTATCAACCGCGATTTTGTGTGGGCGCGCGCCGGCGCGCCGCGCGAGCAGATCCTCAAGCTGCTCGACCAGCGGGTCCATGTCGTTCCGATTCTCGACGCCAACGGCCGCTTGGTCGACGTGTTCAGCCGCGATCTGTTCAACCTCGGTGAAGAAAGTGAAGTCTTCGCCCGCGCCCGATCGCCGGTCCGAATCAGTTTCTCCGGCGGCGGTACCGACCTCACGCACTATTTCGTCGACAATGACGGCGGCTCCGTCATCAATGCAACCATCGCGATGTATGCGCACGCCACGCTGCGCCGGCGCAACGACGACCGGATCCGCATCTATTCGCACGATTTCCGCTGCACCGTGGAGGCCGAGAACCTCGCGCGCCTCGGAAGCGGCGGCGAGTTGGCGCTGATCAAGTCGGTGATCCGCCTGATCCAGCCGGCCTACGGTTTCGATCTCGACGTCTCGGCCGATTTCCCGGTCGGCTCGGGGCTCGGCGGCTCGGCGGTGGTTTCCTCCGCGATCATCGGCTGCTTCAACGAATTCCGCTCCGACCGGTGGGATCGCCATGAGATCGCGGAGATGGCCTTCCAGGCCGAACGGCTGATGCTCAACATACCCGGCGGCTGGCAGGACCAGTACGCCACGGTGTTCGGCGGCTTCAATCATATGGAATTCTCGTCCGAGCAGAACACCATCGTTCCGCTCCGCCTTGAGCCCAACATCATCGCCGAGCTCGAGGAGAGCCTGGTGCTGTGCTACACCGGCGCCAACCATGACTCCGGTTCAATTCACCGCGACCAGAAGCAAAAGCACGAGACCACCGATGCCGTCGCCGCCGCCGCGACGCAAAAGCAGGTGACGCGCGAAATCCGGCATCACCTGCTGCGTGGTCAGCTCCTGGAATGCGGCCGCCTTATAGACCAGGCGTGGCACGCCAAGCGTCGCTTCAGCCCGCTGATCAGTTCGACCGAACTCGACGCGGTCTACGATCTCGCAAAGGCCAACGGCGCGGTCGGCGGCAAGCTGCTGGGGGCCGGCGGCGGCGGCTATTTCCTTTTCTTCGTTCGCCCGTTTCAACGCTATCCGCTGATTGCCGCGCTGGAGCAGAAGGGGCTGTCCTGCTCGCGCATCACGTTCGAGGAAGGCGGCCTGCGGACCTGGAAATCACGCATTCCCCGCGCGCCAGCCGGCGCCGCCTAACCTGACACCGGGACGGTTCATGACTTCATCCAACCAGGCGGCCACGATCCGGATCGGCAATCGTTCGATCGGCAGCGGGCAGCCGTGCTACGTGATCGCCGAAGTCGGCAACAACCATAACGGCGATTTCGACCGCGCCATCGCGCTGGTGGACGCCGCCGTCGCCGCCGGCGCGGATTGCGCCAAATTCCAGATGCGCAAGCTTGACGAGGTCTATCGCGCCTCCAGCCTTTCCGGCAAGGACGACGACCTCGCGGTCGAATACACACTCGACCTGCTGCGCCGCTTCGAACTGACCACCGAACAGCAGCGCCGCGTGGCGGCCTATTGCGCCTCGAGGAATATCCAATACCTTTGCACGCCCTGGGATGCGTCAAGCGTCGCGACGCTGGAGACGTTTGGCGTTGAGGCCTACAAGGTCGCCTCGGCCGACCTCACCAACCTGCCCTTGCTGGCGAAGCTGGCTGCGACCGGCAAGACTCTGATCGTCTCGACCGGCATGAGCACGTCGGACGAGATTCGCGCCGCGGCGAAATTCCTCGATGGGCGCGCGGCGTCCTATGTGCTGTTGCATTGCCAGAGCACCTACCCCGCCGCGCTCCACAACATCCATCTGCGCTTCATGGAAACGCTGCGCGAGATCCATCCCTTCGTCGGCTATTCCGGCCACGAGCGCGGGATCGCAGTGTCGATCGGCGCGGTCGCGATGGGCGCGATCCTGATCGAGCGTCACATCACGCTCGATCGCGAGATGGAAGGCCCCGATCACGCGGCGAGCCTCGAACCGGATGAATTCAGGGCATTGGTGTCGGGCATTCGCGACTTCGAGGCCGCCCGCGGCGAAAAACTGGCGGAGCGCACGCTCAGCCAGGGCGAGTTGATCAACCGCGAGAACCTTGCCAAGAGCCTGGTGGCCGCGCGCGACATTCCCTCCGGCACGGTGATCGCAGAAGGCGATGTCGCCGTCAAAAGCCCGGGCCAGGGCCTGTCGCCGCTGAAAATGCCGGCCCTGATCGGGCGACGTCTCGGCCGCGCGATGGCGCGCGACGACTATTTCTTTCAGAGCGACCTCGCTGACGGCGCCGCCACGGCGCGCCGCTATCGTTTCGACCGTCCCTGGGGCGTTCCGGTGCGCTATCACGACACGCAGCGGTTTCTGGAAATCTGCCAACCCGACATCATCGAATTCCATCTCAGCTACAGCGACATGGAGCGCGATCCGGCCGCATATCTTTCCGGCACTTACGATCTCGGTTTCGTGGTGCACGCGCCGGAGCTTTTCGCCGGCAGCAAGCTGATGGATCTGGCGACCGCGGACGAAGGCCTGCGCCGCTATTCACTCGAGCAGACGCAGGCGGTCATCGACATCACGCGCGGATTGAAGAAATTCTTTCCCAAGACCAAACGCCCGCCGATCGTCGCCAATATCGGCGGCTTTACCATGGACGAGCCGCTGTCGGCCGAACGCAAGGCGGAGTGCTACCGCATCTTCGCGACGAGCCTTGGCGAACTCGATCTCGACGGCGTCGAACTTATCCCGCAGACCATGGCGCCGTTCCCATGGCACTTCGGCGGGCAGCGCCACCAGAACATTTTCATTTTCCCGGAAGAGTCCGCCGCGTTTTGCGCCCAACATGATCTGCGGATGTGCGTCGACATCTCGCACACGAAACTCGCCGCCAATCATTTCGGCTTCGATTTCGCCGAAGGCCTCGCGCAACTCGGTCCCCATACCGCGCATCTGCATTTCGGCGACGCCAAGGGGCTTGACGGGGAAGGCCTGCAGATCGGCGAAGGCGAGATCGATTTCGACGAGATCGGCGCGGTGCTGCGCAAGCATGCTCCGGATGCGTCCTTCATTCCGGAGATCTGGCAGGGCCACAAGAACATGGGTGAAGGGTTCTGGACTGCGCTCGAACGCCTCGAGGGCCGCATATGACGAGGGTAACGCCCGGCAAGACGCTCGCCGTGATCGCGGCGCGCGGCGGCTCGAAGGGCATTCCGCACAAGAACCTGATCGATCTCTGCGGCAAGCCGCTGATCGCCTGGACCGTGATGCAGGCGGCGGCCGCGAAAGGCGTCGATGCCGTCGCGGTTTCCTCCGACAGCGACCAGATCCTGGTCGCCGCGGAGGCGGCCGGTGCCGTCGGCGTACGGCGTCCGGAAGACATCTCCGGCGACCTCGCCTCGTCGGAATCAGCGTGGCTCCATGCGCTGGAATATCTCGACGGAAGATCCGGCCCGTTCGGACGAGTCGTGGCACTTCAGGCGACGTCGCCGATCCGGGAATCCAGCGATATCGAGCAGGCGCTGGCGACATTCGAGCGGGAAGAACTCGACAGCCTGCTCTCGGTCTGCGAGGTCGAGGATTATTTCAACTGGCGCATTGGGGCCAACGGGCCTGAGCCGATCAATTACGATTTCCGCAATCGGCGGATGCGGCAGCAGATCGAAAAGCGCTATTTGGAGAACGGTTCGTTCTACGTTCTGATTCCCGCGCTGCTGCGCGAACAGCACAACCGGCTCGGCGGCAAGATCGGGATGCATGTGATGGAGCGGCACAAAATGTTCCAGATCGATCGCCCCGAAGACATCAAGCTCTGTGCGGCGATCATGCGCAGTTACGGCTATGCGTAGCCCCGCCGCCTTTTCACTCGAAGGCAAGACCGCCGTCGTCACCGGCGCGTCGCGCGGCATCGGAGCTGCCATCGCGGCCGGCCTGCAGGCGAGCGGCGCGAAAGTGTTCGGACTGAGCCGAAGCTGCACCGCGCCCCCGCAGGTTACGCCGATTGCATGCGATCTGGCTGACGACGACGCCATCAAGTCGGCGTTCGATCAACTTACAAAGACCTGTGAACGGCTCGACGTACTGGTCAATGCGGCGGGCATCAGCCTCCCCGCCTCCGAAGCCCGGAGCGAGTTGCAGCGTTTCCGCGACACGCTGGCACTTGACCTGAGCGGTGTCTACGCGACGATCCTGGCTGCCTATCCGCTCCTGAAGAAGGCGGGCGGCGGATCGATCATCAACGTCACCAGCATCAATTCGGTACGTGGCTTTCCGGGAAATCCCGGCTATGTCGCGGCCAAGGCCGGCCTCGCCGGCCTCACCCGGGCGCTGGCCGCCGACTATGCGGGCGACGGCATCCGCGTCAACGCGCTCGCGCCCGGCTATGTCGCGACCGAGATGACCGCCACGAGCTTTGCCGATCCCGCCATGCATGAGGATCGCCGCCGCCACACCATGCTCGGCCGCTGGGGCAAGCCTGACGATCTGGCCGGCGCCGCCGTCTTTCTGGCGTCATCCGCCTCCGCCTATGTGACAGGCCAGGAGCTGTTCGTCGACGGCGGCTGGACGGCGAAGGGCCTTGCGATCAGCGGGGACAACAAACCATGACCGCGCTGGAACGCATCGGCTTCATGCAGGGACGGCTGTCGGCCATGGTCGACGGCAAGATCCAGGCTTTCCCCTGGAACGAATGGCAGGACGAGTTTCCCCGCGCCAATGCCCTCGGCCTGGGGCGGCTCGAATGGACGATCGATCAGGACCGCCTGCGCGACAACCCGCTCAACACGGCGGCGGGGCAGAAGGAAATCATCGAACTATCCCTTCGCCACGCTCTCAAGCCCGTCAGTCTCACGGGTGACTGCTTCATGCAGGTGCCGTTCTGGAAGGCGGATGGCGAAACGCGAAAATCGCTGGTCGACGATCTCGATCTGGTGCTCGCTTCCTGCAGCAGGCTCGGCATCGAATTCGTCGTCATTCCGCTGGTCGACAATGGCCGGATCGAGAGCGCGGCGCAGTCCGAGATTCTGCTGCGCATCCTGCTCGATCGGGCCGACTCGCTGTCGAAGCTAGGCGTGAAAGTCGTGTTCGAATCCGACCTGCCGCCTGCGCCATTGGCCGAGTTCATCGACAAGTTCCCGCACGAACTATTCGGCGTCAACTATGACAGCGGCAACAGTGCCGCGCTGGGCTATGATCCCGCCGAGGAAATTCCGGCCTATGCCGCGCGCATTCTCAATGTGCATGTGAAGGATCGATTGCTCGGCGGCACCACCGTGCCGCTCGGAACGGGCGCTGCGGACCTGGCCAGGGCGATCCGTCTGATCGAACAATCCGGCTATCGCGGGCAGTATATCCTGCAGACCGCGCGTGCCGCAGATGGCGACCATGCCGGCGCGCTGGCACGCTATCGCGACATGACGGTCGGCTGGATCGAGGACGCGGCCCGATGAAACTCGACATCGAGGGGCGGGTCGCATTGGTGGTCGGCGCCAGCCGCGGCATCGGCCTGGCCATTGCCGGGACGCTTGCCGCCGAGGGCGCCAAGGTAGCGATGGCGGCGCGCGGCCTCGACGGCATCAAATCGGCTGCGGAGAAGATCGGCAGCGGGGCCTCGTTCCATGTCGCCGACGTCACCGATCCCGCCGCCGCGCTTTCGCTGGTGAATGAAGCCGAAACGCAGTGGGGCAGGATCGACATCCTCGTGTGCAATGTCGGCAGCGGTGCGTCCGTTCCGCCAGGCAAGGAAACCGCAGCCGAGTGGTCACGGGTGATGAATCTCAACCTGTTCGCCGCAACGAACATGATCGAAGCCGCGAAGCCGCTGATGAGCCGCGGCAGCGGCGACCGCGCGATCGTCTGCGTGTCGTCCATCTGCGGGCTTGCCGCGCTCGGCGCACCCGTGACCTATTCGGCGGCGAAGGCGGCGCTGAATGCAACGGTACGCGGGCTGGCCCGCCCGATGGCAGCCGAAGGTATCCGCATCAATGCCGTTGCCCCCGGCAACATCCTCAGCGCCGACGGCACCTGGGCACGCAAGATCGCGGAAAACAAGCCGGCGGTCGACGAGATGCTGGCGCGCGAGGTGCCGATGCGCCGGCTCGGCACACCCGAAGAAATCGCCGACATCGTCGCCTTCCTCGCCTCTCCCCGCGCCGCGTTCATCACGGGCACCGTGATCGTCGCCGACGGCGGGCAATTGCGCGCTTGAACGGGAGCATCTCATGACCGCCCTCTCCGCTCGATACGACCTCACGGGACGCACCGCGCTCGTCACCGGTGCCGGCGGCCTGCTCGGACGCCAGCATGTCGCGGCGCTGGCCGATGCCGGCGCCCGCGTCGTCGTCAGCGATATCGGGATGGCGCAGGCCAACGCAGCGATATCGGCGGTGAAGGAAATCGCGCCCGCAGCCGATCTCGTCGCCGCTGTCATCGACGTAACGTCGCAGGCATCGGTTGCGGCAGCCGGCGAGGAACTCACCGGGCGCGGCATCGCCGTTGATATCCTGGTCAACAACGCCGCGATCGATCCGAAGGTCACGTCAACGCCCGGTGTCATGCATTCGTCGCGTTTCGAAGCCTTTCCCATTCCGCAATGGCAGATGGAAATCGCGGTGGGACTGACAGGCGCGATGCTGTGCTCGCAGGTATTCGGCGGCGCCATGGCCCGGCGCGGCCGTGGCGTGATCCTCAACATTGCCTCCGACCTGGGCGTCATCGCACCGGACCAGCGGCTGTACCGGCAGCCCAATATCGCGCGGGACGAGGAGCAGCCGGTCAAGCCCGTGACCTATTCCGTGATCAAACACGGCCTGATCGGCCTGACAAAGTACCTCGCGACCTACTGGGCCGACCATGGCATTCGCGTCAACGCGATTTCGCCGGGCGGGGTCTTCAACAACCAGGATCCCGCTTTCGTCGAGCGACTGACGCGGCTGATCCCGATGGGACGCATGGCCCGCGTCGACGAATATTGCGCAGCCGTGCAATTCCTTTGCTCTGATGCGTCCAGCTACATGACAGGCCAGAACATGATCATGGACGGCGGCAGGAGCGTATGGTAGCCCGCGTCGGACGAGTGAACTCGCTGGTCGCGTTTTACTTGCATTCCAGCACGGGAGGAAATAAGGGGGGCATCGACTTGTTCGATCGCCGAGGATTCGTGTGGAACATCACCATCCCAGCCTGGCGCCCGATGCGGGGAGCGTCTTCAAGTTTGTCTCACCGCTGCTCTGGAGGGCGAAGTGGCTGATAGCTGCGGCGACAATTCTCGCCGCCGTGGTGGCCTACGCGCTGACATCGCCCAGCAATTCCGAGATTTGGAGCAGCCGCGCGGTCCTGACGATTGGCCTGGCGCCCGCCATTGAGTTTGTTGCCCAGAGAAGTGGGCCGGCGGTCGCGCCGATTGAAATGCCGCGACGAACGATCGCACGGCTGTCCGATCCCGCTTTCAAAGCGCAGATCGTCAAGCGGACAACGTTTGAACCAGAAACGGCGTCCTTTTCCAGATCAATGGTTTCATCCAGCCTTCGCGCGGTCATGCTGGACGGTGGTCGTGAAGTCGCCATCGACCTGAGCGCCGGTTCGGCTGCCGATGTTCGCGCCACGCTTCAAGCGATTGCAACTGAGATCGGCGCGGCGCATGGTGAAATCCTCAACCGGCAGCTTGAGTTGCTGCAAGGCAGGATTGATGCGGACAAGGCCACGATCGCCGGGCTCGAACAGGAAATCAATTGGCTGAACGACCGTACGCCGCGATTGATCTCCCGGAGTAGTGAACTTGCGCGCTCGACGACCGACGTCCCGCTCGCGAGCATAATTTCCACATGGACGAATCTCCAGGGTCTGGTGAACAGTGACACGGCGGTAAAGCAGTTGTCCGAGCCGAGTTTTCTTCGCATCGACCCGAGCAATCTGGTCGTGTCGCGCCGGTCGAACGATCGGTTGCGCGACTCGCTGTTGGCGGGCGCAGGCATGCTTCTCGCAATGATCATCCTGACCATCGTTGTCAGCCCGTCGGGACGATCGACAGCAAACCCAGAAAAGCCCTGGAGATGACCACGCTTCCAGAACAGATCGCCGTGACGGTCTCCGGAGCCGCGATTCTGCTTTGCGTCTTGTCTATCGCGGCCTACCGGCCTGTGATTCTGATCAGCTTCTTCTTCATCCTCTTCACGCTGGTCTGGCGCACGGCTGCGACCATGTTCATCGATCTCGCCGGGCCGGTTTTGTCCTCTCAGACCGATCGCTACGTCGGGCCGGGTCTGGCAACTCCCCTGCACGTCCTGGCCTACTTCCTGACGCTGGCGCCGTTCTTCCTCTTGCTGAGACCCGCCAGCGTGCAGAACTGGATCGATACCGCGGATCGCAGCCGTGCCGCACCCGGCATGGTCACACTCTCCGACGTCACCATCGTCCTGTCCCTGTTCTTTCTCGGCCGTCTGTACTTTGATCTCATATACTTGGGCCCAATTCCATTGTTCGCCTACATCGAACGATTTGTGTATACCGCGCAATACGCGGGAGCCACTCACCGATGGCTCATCCTCTACGGTAATTTTGTCGCGTTCTGGTGGGGCTTGATGTTTGCGGCGGAGCGCCTGCGCAATCGACGGACCGACATCCGCTATCTGGGAATACTCGGACTGTTGATGCTCTACATGTTTCTTACCGGAAACCGCTTTTCGGCATTCTACAGCTTCGGCAGTTTCTTCGTGATTCCGTTGGCGGGTGTCATTGCGGCCGAGGTTGGCAACCACCGCTCGGCCATTCCATTCGCCTGGATCGGAAAAGCCTTTCGACGCCGCGACATCGTCGCAATCGGCGCAATCGGCGTCGTTGCGGCCGTGGTTTCGTCTGTGGGAATCTACAACAACCTGGCCAACGTCCGGCAATTCCAGGGGGATGAAATTGCCTCTCAATTTTGGGAACGTGTTCTAGTGCAGCCGAGCGAGCTCGGCTGGATTTCCTACGAACGGGTTTTCAGTTTCGGGCAGTGGCAACCTGATCGTGCCTACGACTTCCTGTTTCGGGCGCCGCTTGACGCCAACAAGAACACGACCCCGCAATTCTTGATGCTGGAAACGATTGGAGAGCCGCGGACGTACGAGCACATCTCGGGCGGTTTTCAGTTCGCCGGCGGATTTCCCGAAATATTCTTCGAGCTGTTCGGTCCGCTCTACGCATGGCCTTTCATTCTAGGGGCAGGATACATCTCAGCGGGCTTGACCGCCGTCATCGTCAAGGGCGTTATCCAGGGTCGCTACGCATCCACATTCCTTGCGCTCTACGTCTTGTTTGGATTTTACGTGATGTTTATTGGCGGCATGCTCAATTTCATCTTGCCTGTGATTTATTGGGTCAAGGTTGCGGCGCTTGCCGCAGCGTTGTTGCTGGAAGCGAGACTCGCACGGATGGGACTGCCGCTCGTTCCGTGGGCGTTGTTTCGGGTTCCAACCTTTCGCAAGATTCAACCAACTTAGCGCAGCCTCCGCCCTGCTCGAATCGGAACCAGCCAAGTCAGACTGGAGACCGTCCAGGGGGCTGCAACGACCGCTGAATTAAGCCGGCGCCAGCACGCATCGATGTCCTTGGGCTGAATCCTTGCAGTCGGAACGAAATGCCGGTAAGAGACCGACCGGATGCAGGCTGAGCAGGCCCCGCCGGAATCGTTGCAGGATGGGTGTGACAGTGGAAAAGGCCGAAACGGCCGGGGTCAAAACCTCGCATGCGCGCAGGTTTAAGAACTTCGTCGGAAGATCTCTGGTACCGAAATCGCCGGTCCTGCTCTCCGTTGGGAATTATATCCTCCTCACACGGCCGGTGTTCGCGCTCCGGTTTCATCTGCGGCGGCTGTATTGGCGCCTCACCGGGCACAAACTGCAGCAGCTCGTCAAGGGACAAGGCGTCGAGAGCGGATTCGTTGCCGAAAAGGTGCTGCCGTACAACCTGGGCAACATCAGCATCATCAATCGGGGGCGGACGGAGCGTGTCATCGCGATCCTGCGCTCGATCCGCGGGCTGAACCTCGGCAGGCTCGACACGCTGGTCGTCGGCCCGCGCAACGAAGCTGAACTGCTGCTGCTGTCGTCGTACGGCTTCGATCCCGCCAGGCTCACTGCAATCGATCTGTTTTCCTATTCGCCCGCCGTGCGTCTGATGGACATGCACGACCTGAAATTCTCGGATAGTTCGTTCGACGCTGTCTACAGCGCGTTCGTCATTACCTACAGCGACGACATTCCCAAGGCCGTTGCGGAGACGATCCGCGTCGCAAAGGACGGCGCCCTGATCGTTTTCGTCTACGAACACCTTGCTCTCGGCGCCGGCAACCGCTTCGGCAAGAACAACCTCAGCAACGGCCCCGACGATCTGCTTGCACTCTTTGGCGCCAATGCCGGCCATGTGTTCTGGAAGGAAGATTTCGAGAACGATGGCAGTTTCACGTCGTCCGTCGTCTTTCGTTTGAGCAAACCCCAGATTCAATAGCAGCTCCAATCGCCGGAACCGGAGATTCAAAAAATGCAATCGCTTCGCAAGATCGCGTCGAGGGCACGAACGCAGACACGTGTGGCGTTGTTCGGTAACAATCATTCGCTCAAGGTCAACATGCGGTATGCGGCCTATGAGGGCGCTGCGCGGCGCTGCTGGAAACCCCGCTCCAAGCCGACCACCGAACAGCTCGCTGCGGCCGAACGCTTCAGGAATGAAGGCTTTGCCGCCCTACCTCCCCCGGCGCGGATGACGGCCGAGAAGTTGCAGGCCATACGGGAAACCGTCGATCGCCGCTTTGCGGAGCAGAACAACGGCTACGTGGTCAATTACGGCATGTACAGGTTGGTAGACGGACTGGAACTGATTCCTGAAATCATCGACTTCATCGACGAGGATCTCGAAGCCGTCGTCGAAAACTATTACGGCAGCCATTTTAAGATTTTCGCGGTGTCGTTCTATCGCACGCTGCCGACACCGGACAAGCCGGACTCCAGTTTCCTGTGGCATCTCGACAATTGCCCGAAGCAGGAAATCAAGCTGATGGTCTATCTCGACGACGTCGTGGCCGATACCGGCGCGCTCAGTGTCAAGGACAAGCCGTTCAGCGTCAGGCTGCGGAAGGAAGGCTTCTTCGACCGCAAGCGCATCAACCAGTTCGTCGATCGCCTTGACGATCGCAGTTCCACCCGCGTTCTTGAAGGCCCGATCGGGACGCGGCTCTTGTTCGAGAACGGCGGCTGCATCCACAAGGCAACTTCCCCGAAGCACAGTCACCGCGACGTCGTGACGTTCGTCTTGATTCCCTCGGATATTCCGTGGCGCCCGCATTTCGCCCGCAGCCGCAACCTGCTCAGCACCAATGCGGGCATTTGCATCGATCCGTTCCGGGATCAGCCAGAGCATGTCGGATATCAGTATTGAGATCGACACGCGCCTTCGCTGGCAAGGCGGTTGCAGGTAGCGAGCGCATGATCCGCGGCCGTGGCGGCTCGGCCGCCGACCGCCGACGTTCAGAGACCGCGCCATGCTGAGACAGGCCGTCATTCTGGTCGGCGGCCTCGGCACCCGGCTCGGCGAGCGGACGAAGACGACGCCGAAGCCGATGCTGCCGGTCGGCGGCCGGCCGTTCCTCGACACGCTGATCGACGAAATCGTGCGCTACGATACATTCGACGAAATCCTGCTGCTGGCGGGCCACAAGGCCGAAAGCATTTTGGCCCGCTACGACGGCACGATGCGGGGACGCGCCCGCCTCGCCGTTTCGCTGGAGCCGTCGCCGCTCGGAACAGCCGGGGCGCTGGTTCACGCCGAAGGGCGGCTGCAGGAGCGCTTTCTGCTGCTCAACGGTGACTCGTTCTTCGATTTCAACATCCTCGATCTGGCCATGCGCGCGAATCAAAGCCTCGTGCACATGGCGCTGCGGGCCGACGTGACTGGCGACCGGTTCGGCCGGGTCGTGCTCTACGACGGCCGGGTTCGCTCGTTCATTGCGCCGGGCAAGGGGGCAACCGGTCCGGTCAATGCGGGCGTCTACGTCATCGACCGCAATATCCTTGCCCGCGTCGGCAGCCTGCCAGCTTCCCTCGAGCAGGACGTGTTTCCCGCACTGGCCGCCGCCGGCGCCATGACCGGCACACCCTATCGCGGATACTTCATCGACATCGGCATTCCCGAGGATTTCGCCCGCGCCGACATCGAACTGACCGAGAGGCTGCGCCGGCCGGCCGTTTTCTTCGATCGCGACGGCGTCCTCAATCATGATTCCGGCTACACCTTCGAGGCCGCCAAATTGCAGTGGATCGAAGGCGCACGCGAAGCCGTGAAGGCGGTCAACGATGCCGGCTGTTTTGCCTTCGTCGTCACCAACCAGTCCGGCGTCGCCAGGGGTTTCTACGAGGAAGGCCACGTGCATACGCTGCACCGCTGGATGGCGGACGAAATGGCAGCCATCGGTGCTCACATCGACGCCTTCGAATATTGCCCCGATCATCCCGACGGCACCGTCGAGCGGTATCGCCGCGTCAGCGTCAGGCGCAAGCCGAATCCGGGAATGATCACCGATCTGCTCAGCCGCTTTCCCGTAGATGCGGACGGCAGCATCCTGATCGGTGACAAGCCGAGCGACCTCGAAGCGGCCCGTGCAGCCGGCATTCACGGCCACCTGTTTTCGGGCGGTAACCTTGAGGCCTTTGTGAACATGCATCTGCCGCGCCGGGCCGTAGCCCGGCCTTGAGTCGGCACCTGCCCGGTCGATCCCGTTGGTTCGGGAATACACCGGTTTTCCAGCGTTGATTGCAGCGTTCGTTTGCGGCCGACGGCTATTGTGCTATAGCGCTATCGCGTTGCGAGAACTGCAATAATCGCCTTTCCTGGGGTCCGGCATGGAAGATCTGAAGGACGCCCTCGTCCTCGTCACCGGCAGCGATGGCTTCATCGGTTCGCATGTCGTCGAGGAACTGGTCCGGGCGGGCGCGCGCGTCAAGGCGGTGGTGCTTTATAATTCCTTCAACTCCTGGGGGTGGCTCGATACCGTTTCCGCCGACATCATGAAATCGGTGGAAGTGATCGCCGGCGACATCCGCGATCCGCACTTCATGATCTCGGCCGCGACCGGATGCACCGACGTCATGCATCTGGCGGCGCTGATTGCCATTCCATTCTCCTATATCGCACCCGACTCCTATGTTGAAACCAATGTTCGCGGCACGGTGAACGTGCTGCAGGCCGCCCGTCATGCGGGCGTTCGCCGCTTCGTCCAGACCTCGACCAGCGAAGTCTATGGCAGCGCGCAGTTCGTGCCGATCAAGGAAAGCCATCCGCTGGTCGGACAATCCCCCTACTCGGCATCAAAGATCGCTTCCGACCAGATGGCATTGTCATTTCACGCCTCGTTCGACATGCCGGTTGTGGTGATCAGGCCGTTCAATACCTATGGACCGCGGCAATCGGCGCGCGCGGTAATTCCGACCATTATCAGCCAGATCGCGTCAGGCAAGCGCACGATCCGCCTCGGCGCGGTCTCACCGACGCGTGATTTCTCTTTCGTGACGGATACTGCGCGCGGCCTTATTGCGGGCCTCACCGCACCTGCAGAACAGAGCGTCGGGCAGACCATCAACCTGGGCAGTGGCTTCGAGATTTCCGTGGGCGCCACTGCGCGCATGATCGCGGAAGTGATGCATGCCGAGCTCAACATCGAGACCGACGAGGCGCGGCTTCGGCCCGCCAACAGCGAAGTGGAGCGGCTCTGGGCCGACAACGCCAAGGCCCGTCAGCAACTTGGATGGTCGCCCGAATTTGGCGGACTCGACGGCATGCGCCGCGGGCTCGAAAAGACGGCGCACTGGTTCATGGACCCGGCCAACCTCGCGCGCTACAAGGCTGACATCTACAATGTATGAGGCGGATGTGGGTGTTGCGGCAACGAAATCCGATCGCTTCGATGTGCAAAGGATCGTTGCTGCCGTTCAGCGCGCCGTCGGAACGCCGAACGGAACGCTGGCGCTGCACGAGCCGGTGTTTGCCGGCAACGAAATCGCCTATCTCGAAGATTGCATCAAAAGCACCTTCGTGTCCTCGGTCGGCAAGTTCGTCGACCGCTTCGAGCGCATGCTGGAAGAGGTCACCGGCGCAAGGCGCGCCATAGCCGTCGTCAATGGCACTGCGGCGCTTCATGCCTGCTTCACGCTGGCTGGCGTCGCATCCGGCGACGAGGTGATGTCGCCGGCATTGACCTTCATCGCCACCCCGAACGCGATCGCCTATTGCGGAGCGAGTCCGCATTTTATCGATTCCTCAATTGCGACGCTCGGGATGGATCCGCGGGCCCTCGGCGCCCGGCTCGAGGCAATCGCGCAACGTCGGCCCAACGGAACGATCAACCGCGAGACCGGCCGCCGGATCGCGGCCATCGCCCCGATGCACACGTTTGGCCATCCGGTCGATATGGACGAGATCGACGCCGTCGCGCGTTATTGGGACATTCCGGTGGTCGAGGACGCCGCCGAATCGCTCGGCTCCACCTACAAGGGTCATGCCGTCGGCTCGCAGGCGCGACTGGCGGCGCTGAGCTTCAACGGCAACAAGATCGTGACGACGGGCGGCGGCGGAGCGATCCTGACCAATGACGAGGAACTAGGCCAACGGGCCAAGCACATCACGACCACCGCCAAGCTGCCGCACAAATGGGCCTTCGTGCATGACGAAGTCGGCTTCAACTACCGCCTGCCCAACCTCAACGCCGCGCTGGGATGCGCCCAGCTCGAACAGCTCGACGGCTTCCTCGCCAGCAAACGCCGGATCGCGGCCGCCTATCAACGTACCTTCGCCGACGTACCCGGCGTGCAATTCTCGCGCGAGCCTGAGGGAACGACCAGCAATTACTGGCTCAATGCCATCCTGCTGGACGAGGCTCATTCAGATATGCGCGACGAAGTGCTTGCTGCGCTCAACGCTTCCGGTTTCGGCGCACGGCCGGCTTGGACGCTGATGCACCGTCTTCCGATGTTCGTCGCCTGCCCGCGCGGCGATCTCAGCGCCGCCGAATCGATCGAGCGCCGGCTGATCAATCTGCCGAGCAGCGCCAGCATTCAGGCCCGCAATGACTGACACGCCCCGGAAAATCTGCTTCGTCACCGGCAGCCGCGCCGATTTCGGCCTGCTGATATGGCCGATGCGCGCAATCCGCGAGAGCGCGGGCCTGAAACTGCAGCTGATCGCCACCGGCATGCATTTGTCCCCCGAATTCGGCTATACCATCGACAACATCCGGGCCGAGGGCTTTGCCGTCGACGACACTGTCGAGACGCTGCTGAGCAGCGACTCAGGCGTCGGCGTTGCCAAGTCGGTGGGCCTCGGCGTCATCGGCTTCGCCGACGCGTTTGCGCGGCTGGCGCCCGACCTCGTCGTGGTGCTTGGCGACCGCTATGAGACTTTTGCGGCGGCGCAGGCGGCCATGTACATGCGGCTGCCGATGGCGCATCTGTTCGGTGGCGACGTCACCGAAGGTGCGATCGACGAGTCGATCCGCCACGCCATCAGCAAGATGTCGCACCTGCACTTCACCACGAATGCCGATTCGACGCGACGGCTGGCCCAACTCGGCGAGGATCCCGCGCGCATCGTCACTGTCGGATCGCCCGGTATCGATTCGATCAAGCGCCTGAAACTGATGGACCGCGAAACCATCGGGCGTGAAGTCGGAATGGCGCTCGGCGAGCGCAACGTTCTCGTCACCTTTCACCCGGTGACGGTGGAAACGGATCGCTCCGTCGGCTCGCTCGATGAATTGTTCGCCGCCCTTTCCGCGTTAGATCCAGCGTTTCGCCTGTTCTTTACGCTGGCGAATGCGGACGCTGAAGGCCGCGCGCTGAATGAGCGCATCAAGGGGTTTGCGGCGGGGCGGCCCAATACAATCGCCGTCGCGTCGCTCGGGCAGCTCCGCTACATCAGCCTGATGAACCAGGTCGAAGTCGTCGTCGGCAATTCATCGAGCGGCGTCTACGAAGCACCCTCGTTGAACACCCCGAGCGTCGACATCGGCGATCGGCAAAAAGGCCGTGAGCGCGCCGCTTCGGTATTCCATGCGGTGCCGGAGAGGCAGGCCATCAGCGCGGCCATCGCCTCAGCCCTACGCCGCGGTCGGCAGCCGACCGTCAGCCCCTACGGGGACGGCGAAGCCAGCCGGCGTATCGCCGACGGCATCGCAGCCGTCGCGGATTTTCGCTCCCTGCTGAAAAAGGGCTTTCACGACATAAGCGACGGCGGAGCGACGAAATGACGGGCCGCACGCTGATCATCGCCGAAGCCGGCGTCAATCATTCCGGCAGTCTGGAGACGGCGCTGGCCTTGGTCGACGCGGCCGCGGATGCCGGCGCCGACATCGTGAAATTCCAGACCTTCAACGCCAGTGCGCTCGCAGGGCGCGCGGCGCAGAAGGCCGATTATCAGCAGCGCACCACCGACGCCGCGGAGAGCCAGCGCGCGATGCTGATGCGGCTGGAGCTGCCACAAGCTGCACATCAGCCGCTGATCGCACGTGCCAAGGCGCGCGGCATCGAGTTCCTGTCGACGCCGTTCGATCCGCAGTCGCTCGCGTTTCTGCTGTCGCTCGATCTGCGGCGCATCAAGATCGGTTCCGGCGACCTGACCAATGCACCGTTGCTGCATACCCTCGCCAGGTCCGGTGCGACGCTGATCCTGTCGACCGGCATGGCAACGCTCGGCGAGGTCGAGGAAGCACTCGGTGTGCTGGCCCATGGTTATGGCGGCAGCAATGACCCCCCGGGCATTGCCGCGTTCCGCGCGGCCTGGCGCGAGCCGGCGGCGCGGCGGCAGCTGGCGGAGAAAGTCAGCCTGCTTCACTGCACGACCGAGTATCCCTGCCCGCCGCAGGACGTGAACCTTTCGGCAATGCAGGCGATGCGCACGGCGTTCGGGCTGCCCGTCGGCTACTCCGATCACACCGACGGCTTCGAGATATCGATCGCCGCAGTTGCGCTCGGCGCCACCATCATCGAGAAACATCTGACGCTCGACCGCAATGCCGAAGGCCCCGACCATGCCGCCTCTCTCGAGCCCGCTGATTTTGCCCGCATGGTGGCGGCCATTCGTAACGTCGAGGGCGCGATCGGGGACGGCATCAAGACGCCGAAGAATTCCGAGATCCGGAACATGCCGATCGCGCGCAAGAGTCTGGTGGCGGCGAGACCACTTCAGGCCGGCGACGTGCTTGGCCCCGGCGACATTGCCAGCAAACGTCCCGGCTCCGGCCGGCCGCCGATCGAATACTGGTCGCTGATCGGCACCAAGGCCGCTCGTCCCTATGACGAGGAAGACCCGCTATGAAGATCGGTTTTTTCGGGGACGGGCCATGGGCCGAGCGCGCGCTTCTGCCGCTGGCGCAGGACCCCCGTTACACCATCGTCTTCGTCGCGGTTCGCGCGTCGCGGCCCGACCCGAACCTGACCGAGATGGCGAAGCGCCGCGGTATTCCCCTGCTCCGCCCAGTGTCGGTCAATTCCGACGAAAACCTCGCCGAGATCGGTCGGTTCGGCGCCGATCTGCATGTCTCGATGTCGTATGACCAGATCCTGCGCGCGCCAATTCTCAAGCTTCCGCAGCGCGGCACATTGAACTGCCACGCCGGCGCCTTGCCGTTCTATCGCGGGCGCAATCCGCTGACCTGGGCGATCATCAACGGCGAGCAAGAATTTGGCGTCACTGTGCATTGGGTCGATCTCGGCATCGATACCGGCGACATCGTGCGCCAGGTCAAAACACCGATAAAGGCGAGCGATACTTACGCGACGCTACTGGCTTCCGCGGAGGAGCTCTGCGCCTCCACGCTGGTCCAGGCAATTTCCGACGTCTATGAAGGAACTGACCAGCGCATCGCGCAGTCTACAATCGATCCGGTCGGGATGTATTGCTGCCGGCGCCGCGAGGGTGACGAAGAGATCGACTGGACCTCGAGCACGGTCAGCATCGAGCGATTCGTCCGCGCGCTGGTGCCGCCCGGCCCCGGCGCCCGGACCCTCTGGAAAGATGCGCCCTATGCGATCCTTGCCGCGGAGAAAATCGACGGTGCGAGACCCTATGCCGGCGCGGCTGGCGAGGTCATCGGCCGCGACAGCGATGGTATCCTGGTCAAATCCGGCGATACGTTCGTACGGCTAACTCGCTGGGCGCCGGTTCACCTCGACGGCTCGCTCGGCGCCGCCACGGTTCCGAATGCGCTGCGCGGCCAGCGGCTTGGGCGTGACCTTAAGACGCGACTGGCGCAGGCCGAGGCGCGAATCGCACTGCTGGAATCCCGGCTTGAAACTGCCGCCGGCGGGGATTGACGCCCCGGTTGGCAGCCGCGATATACCGAAGTTCTCGCACGAGCCAGCGCGGGCAAGGCATGGCTGTAAGGTTCGAAACACATGAAATCCTGGCGTAAAGCCATTGTCGGAACGGACGCGACGGTAAGCCAGGCCATCGCCGCGATCGAGAGTGGCAGCATGCAGGTCGCGCTGGTGCTGGACGGCGCCGGCCGCCTCGCCGGCATCGTTACCGACGGCGACATTCGCCGCGGTTTGCTGCGCGGAATTCAACTCTCGGGACCGGCTAGCGAAGTCATGAACCGTTCAGCGGTATCGGCGCCGGCGACGCTCTCGCGCGAAGAGCGGCTGCACCTGATGCGGCAGAAATCCATCAGGCAGCTTCCGTTGCTCGATGACAACGGTCAGTTGATCGGCGTCGAAACCTTCGACGAATTGATCGAGGCGCCGCACTATCCGAATCCGGTCCTCGTCATGGCGGGCGGGCTCGGCGAGCGGCTCGGCGCGCTGACCCGCGAGCGCCCGAAGCCGATGCTCCATTTCGGCGGACGGCCGCTGCTGGAGACCATCATCCGCAACGTCGTACAGCAGGGTTTTCGCAACATCTTCATCTCGGTGAACTACATGGCCGAAATGATCGTGGAGCATTTCGGCGACGGCTCCGCGCTCGGCGCCGCAATCCAGTATGTCCGTGAAACCGAACGGCTCGGAACCGCAGGTGCACTGGGATTGTTGCCGCAGCGCCCCGAACTGCCTGTCGTCGTCACCAACGGCGATATACTGACCACCATCAATTATGGCGCCCTGCTCGACTTCCACAACAGCAGCGCGGCGGAAGCGACCATGGCTGTCCGCGAGCACAAGGTGCATGTGCCTTATGGTGTCGTCACCGCCAATGACGGCTACCTCGAAACCATCCGCGAAAAGCCGACCGAGTCTTGGCACGTCTCCGCCGGCATCTATGTCGTTGGACCCGCCGTCTTCGATCACGTCGAACGCGGCGTTCGCATCGATATGCCGACCGTGCTGGAGCGCGTCGTCGCCAACAAGGGCCGCGTGGCAGTCTATCCGATCCGGGAGTACTGGCTCGATATCGGCCGCATGGAGGATTTCGAGCAGGCTCACGCGGAATTCAAAGAGGTCTTCCCGTGACGTCCATCAATGCCGTTGTCGTCGGCCTTGGTTCGATTGGGCAACGGCATGCGCGCGTGCTGAAGGAACTCGGCCATGCCGTGACGACGGTTAGCCGTCGCGGCGAAGGTGACCATATGTCCATCGCCGGTGCGATCACCGCGGCCCGTCCGGAATATGCGGTCATCGCAACCGAAACGTCGCAGCACGCCGACGCGCTGCGCCAGCTCGCCGAGGCCGGATTTCGCGGCAGCGTGCTGGTGGAAAAACCGATATTCGCGCATCCGGAGCCGGCGCCGCTATATCCCTTCGCTCGCCTCGTTGTCGGCTACAACCTGCGCTTTCATCCGGTGATGACCGCATTTGCAGAACACCTCGGCGGCAGGAGCGCGATCACCGTCTCGGCCTATGTCGGGCAGGACCTGCGCGACTGGCGACCGGGACGCGACCACCGAACGACCGCGTCCGCGACACCGCAGGCGGGAGGCGGCGTACTGCGCGACCTCAGCCACGAACTGGACTATCTGCTGTGGCTGTTCGGTCCGTGGCAGCGTGTCGCCGCGCTGGGCGGCTCGTCCGGCGCACGACAGGTCGATGTGGACGACCATCTCGATCTTCTGTTGCAAATGACCCGCTCGCAGACGGTTCACGTCCACATGGACTATCTGGATCGGTCCGGCATCCGCCGGATCCGACTCAATCTGCCCGAAGAAACCATCGAGGCCGACATTTTCGGCGGCCGCCTCACGGTCAACGGCAAAGTTTATGAATATCCAAGCGCGCGGGACGAGAGCTACAAGAGCATGCACCTTGCCGCCATCGAAGGCCGCAGCCCGATCTGCACGCTTGCCGAGGGGCTTGCCGTCGTGGAACTGATCGACGCCAGCGAACGCGCCTTGCAATCGCGCATGTGGGTATCGGCATGAAGTCGATCTGCACCATCTGCGCGCGCGGCGGCTCCAAAGGTGTAGTCGGCAAGAACGCCCGCGAATTGCTGGGAAAGCCGCTGCTCGCCTGGACCATCGAGCAGGCGAAACAGACCGGGCTGTTCGAAGCGATTGCCTTCAGCAGCGATTCCGATCAGTTGCTGCAGATCGCATTGCAGTCGGGCGCCGATATGGCTGTCAGGCGTCCGAACGAGATGGCCACCGATACCGCCCCCAAAATTCCCGCGATACGTCATTGCCTCGAGCAGGCTATCGCCCGCATCGGGATGACGCCTGACGTGTTCGTCGATCTCGACGTCACCTCGCCGCTGCGGCTTCCCTCCGATATCGCCGGCGCGGTAGAACTGCTTGGTCGGTCCGGCGCACGCAGCGTCATCACCGGGGCGCCGGCGCGCCGTTCACCCTACTTCAATCTGGTGGAGGAACGACCTGACGGCTCGGTCGCGCTGTCGAAATCGGCCGATCCCCCGATCGTCCGCCGCCAGGATGCGCCGCGTTGCTTCGACATGAACGCGTCGATCTACGCTTGGCGCGTCGCGCCTTTTCTCGAAAACCCGGCGGTGTTCTATCCGGACACGCGGCTGTTCGAGATGCCGGAGGAGCGGTCTGTCGACATCGATTCCGATCTCGATTTCACGCTGGTGGAACTGCTGCTCCGCAAACGGCTGGCGCTCCAGGAGACTCGATGATGACCGCATTCAAGAAGCTGTTCGACCTCACGGGACGCACCGCCGTCGTGACCGGGGGATGCGGAATCCTGGGACGCCATTTCGCCGACGGCCTTGCCGAATTCGGCGCCAAGGTCGCCATATTGGATCTCGACGAGAAGGCGGTTGCCGCTGCGGCCTCCGAACTGTCGGCGCGCCACTCGATCGACGCTCGAGGTTATGCCTGCGACATCACACTGCCCAATACAATCCGCCGCGTCGCCGCTGCCATCGAGACCGATCTCGGAGCGGCGTCGATCCTGCTCAACAACGCCGCCAGCAAGACCCGCGACGTTGATGCGTTCTTCGCGCCGGTCGCGACGTTTGCCCAGGAAACCTGGCGGGAGATCATGTCCGTCAATCTCGATGGCATGTTCAACGTGGCGCAGGTCTTCGGAACGGCGATGGCTGAGCGCGGCTACGGCAGCATCGTCCAGACCGCCTCGATCTATGGCCTGATGGCGCCGGACCAGCGCATCTACGAGGGCTCCGAATATCTCGGTCGGGCAATCAACACGCCTGCGGTCTATACCGCATCCAAGGCAGGCGTGATCGGACTGACGAAGCACCTCGCGACCTATTGGGCCGCGCAGGGCGTACGGGTCAATACGCTGACACCGGGCGGGGTCGAGAGCGGACAGAACGATACGTTCAAGCAGCGCTATGGCGCTCGGGTTCCGCTCGGGCGGATGGCGCGCGCCGACGAGATGGTCGGCGCCATGCTGTTCTTGGTTTCCGATGCGGCATCCTATGTCACGGGTCAGAACATCGCGGTGGACGGCGGGCTGAGCGCATGGTGATGCGATCCCTATGATCAAGCGCCTGATCCACAACACCATCATTTCCACCGTTGCGTTCGGCGCCGCCGCCATCCTTGGTCTGATCGTCATCCCGGTGATCATCCGCACCTGGGGCCTTACCGAATTCGGCCTCATCGTCATCACGCGGTTGTTGCTGCCGTCAGGGATGATGGCGGTGCTGGACCTCGGCCTTTCCGAGGTCGCGACGCAGGTCGTGGCTCGCGCCAGGGAACATCGCGACTGGCGCCTGGTCGGCCGCCAGCTTTCGTTCCTGACGACCTTGTCCGTCGCGTTAGCTGCCTTCCTGTGCGGAGCGATCTGGCTCACGACACCATATCTCACTGCGCTGATGAAGGTAGACGCTACCCATGTCGCAAGGTTCAGCGCGATTGTGCATTATACTGCGCTCGCCAATCTCGTCCTGGTGCCGGCACTGGTCTGGGAAGGAACGGTCAAGGGATTCGAACGCTACAATCTACTGCGCTTCTCTGAATTCGCGTCGACGCTGGCCTATGTCGTCCTAACCGTCTGGGCTTCGGCGGTGTCAGCCTCGTTCGAAGTCGTCGCCTACATCTATCTGGCCACCCTCGTGTTACGGGCGCTCGCGGTCCTGATCGCGACCATCACCGCGCTGATGACGAAGGGCGCGTCCTTCGCCGCGTGGACGACCGAGACTCGTCGCCAGTTGCTGCGCCAATGCCTGCTGTTGCTTCAGGGCAAACTCATCGGGGGCATTAGCGGACCGATTCAACCCTTCATCGCCGGATTGTTGTTCGGGCCAACGGGCGTCGGAACCTATGATGCGCTGGTACGTCTCGCCCGTGTATCCAAAGTCCTGGTCGGCCTGCTCACCTCGGCCCTGCTGCCAGTTGCGAGCCGCCTCGACGAGCGCGGCAGTTCGACGACGTTCCAGCGCCTCGGCGAACTCGGGCTCGTCATGCTGCCGATGTTTACGCTGCCGCCGCTCGCCGCGGCGGCAATCCTTTCGCCCGAGATCCTGCAGATGTGGATCGGCCCGCCGCTCGCCCCCTACGCGCTGTGGATGGGCCTGAGCTTTGTGATTCCGATCTGTACGCAGTACCTCGTGATCGGCAATGTCATCTTCCTGACGCGGCCAGGGGTTCAGGCCCGGTTGAACTGGCTATTGAGCCTGCAACTGCTGATCTGGGCCGTGGTCGCCGCGGCGACGCTCGGTTTCTTTGCCGAGCGCTCGTTGATCCTCGGTCAGGCGATCGGTAGCCTCGCGGTGCTGCCCTGGCAAATCGGCACCTTGCGCCGGGCCTTGAGTCTCGAACTGCAGAGCTTCCTGAGGGCGGTCGCCACACAGGCCATCATCCTGGTGATGGCAAGCATTCTGCTCTGGTTCCTCGCCGGATACATTCAAGTTGACAGCCTCCTAAAATTGGCTTTGGTAGCGGCAACGTTCTGCCTTGCCTGCTGGGTTGCACAGTATTTCTTCGTCCTGGAAGCAAGGCACCGCGCCGTTTTTCCTGCAATCGGCCACCTGATGGGCCTGGCGCCAAAGAGCAACTGACCGAACACCGACTGGACCCGCCGAATGAAGACGACTGGCGCGAACGACATCCTGGGATCGCTTTCTCCGGCGTCGCTGCCGGATCGGGCGGTCACCTATAGCGTCGATGTTGCAAAGAGCATCTATCGTTTGGTCCTGCGACGGATCGAACGGACGCAGGACAGGGTGAATTCGGAATACGATCTGCAGAATTGGCAAAAGGTCCTTTCCAGGAAGGCATGGCTCAAAGCCAAGGATATCCCCGACTTTCTGGCGCCGGCGGATTCGACCGAGCGCTTGCGAAAGGTCGACAATCAGATCCTGCGAATCAGCGCCCAGAAATATTACCAGTACCGCATCGGCGCGTTGGGCGATCTGATTGCACGTCATTGCGGCGGCGCCAATGGAATCGTCGAGCTGGGAACCGGGTACGGTTACAATCTTTTTTCGCTGCATCACAGCCACCCGGACTGGACATTGAAGGGGTTCGATATTTCGCCGAACGGCATCGCGGCCGGGCGCGAAATCGCCGATTACTTCGCGATATCCGACAAGATCGTGCTTGACCGCATCGACCTGACCAACGCCTCCGATCCCAACCTCGCCGCGATCGCCGGCGAAGTTGTCCTGACCTATTTCTGCATCGAGCAAATTCCTTACGACGTCCGGAAGGTCGTCGAGAACATCATCGCGGCCAAGCCGAAACGCGTCATCAACATCGAGCCGACAACCGAGTTGCTCGATCTCTTTAGTCCGCGCGATCTCGTCAGCCTGTTTTACATCCGTTCGGTCGACTACCAGACCCAGCTTTTCACGATGTTGAATCAGATGGAACGCGAGGGTCAGATTCGCATCATCGCGCGCGAGCGTATGCCGTTTGCTCCGTCGATCAACAATGATGGATTTCTGTATTGTTGGGAGCCGACATGACCATGAGCAATGCCGCCCCCGCACCGGTTGCGAGGAAGCAGAAAATAAGCCAGTTCCGCCGCCTGCTTTGGCACGTGAACCGCACCGATCTCGGATGGGTCACGAAAACCGCTCTCACCGGTCTTCAACTCGGCGCGCGCGCGAAGCGGATCAAATTACTGAATTCGCTCCCCCAAAAGCCGGAATGGAGTGAAGCCAGCCGCAAGCTCAGCGAGCAGGGGCATGTCGACGTCACCTCGATCGTCGACCGAAGCCTGGCGGAGGCGGTCGCTGCCGTCGCGCAAAGCAAGATCGGCCGCTTGGATGAACTGGTCGGAAAGCAGGTGCTCGGTCACAAATCGTTCTGGGTCAGCCTGCTCGACGAAGACCTCATCGACGGCGCGTTTGCCACCGACCATCCATTCGTGCGCTATGCACTGCAGCCGGCGGCGCTTCGCATCATCGGCGATTTCATGCACGAGCTGCCGCAACTGTCCGATGTCCTGCTGACGCTATCGCGGCCGACCGAGAACCAGCCGTTGAGCTATTCCCAGCTCTGGCATCTCGATCACGACGACAAGCGGGTCTGCAAGTTGTTCATCTATCTCACCGACGTTCGCGACACCGCCGACGGACCGCTTACTTTCATTCCAGCGCCAGAATCCAGGCCGTTCCGCAACACGATCAAAAGCCACATGAGCGACGACAAGGTGTTTTCGAAGGTCGACCGGGCCGCGGTCAAGGAAATGGTCGCGCCGCGGCTGTCGTCGTTCATCGTCAACACCGCGCGGTGTCTGCACATGGGCAGCCGCATCCTCTCCGACCGCACCCGCCTGCTCTACACCGCCACCTATATTCAACCGCCGCGGATCTATCCGGAGCCGCCCGCTCGTTTCCGCGCGGCCGGCGCCCTGGACGAAATCGAGCGCACGGCTTTGCGCCTCTGATGCGGTTTCACCTGGGGATTGAGGATCGTGCGCATCGGATGGGTGGTCGACCACCCCAAGCGTGACCTGGCGGGAAGCATCCTGGCCGCGTATCAGCTCGCCTCCCGCGGAGCGTCGGTTGCCATCGTGCCGATGTATGAGCAGGGCGTCGACGTGCCGCGCCTCGGGCTCGATACGCTGGTTGTCAACTACGCCCGCGCCGCCAATCTCGATCTGATGCGCAGTTTTGCTGCGGCAGGACTCGCGCTCTACGTTCTCGATACGGAGGGTGGCGTGCTGGCGGCAAAGGGCGGGAATTCACCGCCCGCGATGGCAGCCTATGTCCGCAGCAGCGGATATGCCGATATTCTGTCGGGCTATTTCTTCTGGGGCAGCCGGCTGCATGCCGCATTCAACGATAACCTTGCGATGCGCTCAGAACATCTTCATCTGACAGGGTGTCCCCGTTTCGATTTCGCCGCCCCCAAATGGCGCAGCCTTCTCGACAGCGATCGGCGTGGATATCTCCTGGTCAATGCCAATTTTCCACTGGTGAATTCCCGCTTCTCCAGCAAGTCGGGCGCAGAGCGCGAATCCATGATCCGGGCCGGGTGGGACGGCGCCTATATCGATCGCTTCCTCGCCGATCTGAAGCAGGTCTTCGTCAACTATCTCGTCGAGATCGGCCGGCTGGCGGAGGCAAGGCCCGATCGCCAGATTCTGGTGCGCCCGCATCCGTTCGAGAGCGAAGAGGTGTATCGCACGGCATTGGGCCGCCAGGCCAATGTCGTCATCGACGGCACCGGCAGCGTCCTCGACATGATTCAGAACGCTACGGCGATCATCCATCTGAACTGCGGTACGGCGGTCGAGGCGGTGCTCCTGGGAAAACTGCCGATCCAGCTGGAATACCTCAACACCCCGGTAACCGCGGGGCACGCGTTGCTGCCGGCGCGGGTCAGCCGCCCCACCATGTCGTTCGACGAATTGCTCGCGGTAGTCGATGACGTCGACGGTGAAACACGCAAGTTCGACTTTGCTGGTGTTCACGCCGCCGATATTCACCCTTACTTCCATCGCAATGACGGGCAAGCCGCCGACCGCGTGGCCGATGTCTTGGTCGGCGGCAACGACCACCGCCAGCCATACGTCTCGCTTTCCAGCGCGCTCCGTGGCACGCGGCAGAATCCTAGCGCCGGCCAGATCGCCAAGGGTGCAGCCAGCCTGCTGCTTGGATCGGCGCTGACCGAACGATTGCGCACATGGTCCAGTCCGGCCCGGCGCGACAAACGAATCGAACCATCGGAGGTAAAAAAGCTACTCGATCGGATTGCCACCCACGACAATGTGGACCCGTCACTGTTTGCCGTTGAGCGTGCGAGGTGTGCGAGGACGGGTGTGGCGCTTGCCAGCATCGCAATCCAGAAGCGCCCGGCCCACGCATGACCGCTTCGTCCGAAACGATCCTGATCACCACACTCGCCGAATACCAAACCCGGTTCTGGATTCCCGTGGCAGAGCGCTTGCGCCGTGCGCAACGCGAGGTGCAGTTGCTGGCATTCGATGATCGCAGCGCGGAAATGGCCGAGGCGAAAGGCATACCCGTGGTCAACATGTACCGGACCGGCCTGCAGGTCGGCGCGCCCGTCAACGACCAGAAGGCCTTCGCGGCAAGGGTTACCGACTACGGCCTGGACGGAACGAACCTTCTCTTCAGCCATGAGCGCGTCACGTTCGGCATCCGCGATGAGGCAGCGCTGCGCCGGCGGTTCATGATCTACACCAACGCGATGGAAGCCTTGCTGGATCGGTTGGCAGCCGCGGCACGTCAGGCGGTCGCAGTTCAGGAGCTCGGCGGTTTCCTTTCTGTCATCGCCTGCTTCTATGCCGCCAGAAAGCGCGGTATTCGCAACTGGTTCATCGAACCGTCATTCTTTCGAGGCAGGCTTTACTACACGCCGGACAGTCTTGCTGCCCCCGATACGATGCGCACGGCGTCGGACACGGTGTCCACCGACGTGCGCGCCTATCTCGATGAAACCTTGCGGCAGCAATCCATCGTGATTCCGCAGAAGGACCGCCACCAGTATGCGGCGGCGCTCAACAAGATCTTCAACGCGAAGAACGCACGCCGCCTGGTCGAAAAGCTCTGGGACCAGTTCGCGCTCGGCAAGCACCAGGAATTCGGGCATAACCTCCGCCATGCCCGGGCGCACGCCGCCATGGCGGTCAGCGCGACGCGGCTGCGGAGGCTCTATCGTTCGCTGCCGGACCGGCCGTTCGTCTACTATCCCTTGCATGTGCCGGCCGACATGGCGCTCACGCTCCGTTCGCCGGAGTATCTCGACCAGGTTGCAACTATCGATTTCCTGCTGCGTACGATCCCGGACACGCATATTCTCGCGGCGAAGGAGCATCCAGCCCAAATCGGCGCGATACCTGCCGACCGCCTGTTCGAACTCGCCAGGCGCTTCGACAATTTCGTCCTGGTGCCGCCGCAGACCAACAACTACACCGTCCTAGGCCGCGCCGACGCGATCGTCTCCGTCAACAGCAAGTCAGGCGCCGAGGCGTTGCTGCTCGGCAAGCCCGTCGTGGTGATGGGCGACGCGTTCTATCGCTCCTGCCCCCTGGTGTTTTCCGTCGACCGGTTTGCCGACGTTCCGCAGCGGCTGCGCGACGCGCTGGCCGCGCCGCCGTTCGACCCGGCCGATACCGCGCCCTATTTCGAAACCGCCTGGCGGGACTCGTTTCCCGGCGAACTCTATGTCAGCGATGCCGGCCAGCTCGACACATTTGCAGATTCGTTGCTCGCTGCGATCGACAAACCGCGCCCCGTGGGTTGAAGGGTCTCTCCATGGCGCTGGTCTCGATCATCACCCCATCGTGGAATGTGGCAACGCTGATCGGCGAGACTATCGCTTCGGTGCAGGCCCAGACCATGACAGATTGGGAACTGCTGATCGCCGACGATTGCTCGACAGACCAGACCGCTGCGATCGTGGAAAACCATGCGGCGCAGGATGCGCGGGTCAAGCTGATCCGCCAGCCCCGCAACGGCGGCCCGGCGCTGGCCCGCCAAGCCGCGATCGAGCGAGCGCAGGGCCGCTTCATCGCGTTTCTTGACAGTGACGATTTGTGGCTGCCCGACAAGCTCACTCGGCAGCTCGCCTTTGCGCAATCGAAACGGGCTGCGCTGAGCTACACTGCATTCCGTCGCATCAACGAGACGGGATCGGTCACTGGCCGCCTGATCGAGGTACCGGCCTCGTTGAACTACGAGCAGTTGCTAAAGAACACCTCGATCGCGACCCTGACGGCGCTCGTCGACCGCAACGTGACGGGCAACATCGCCATCAAGAACGAACCATATGACGATTTCTGCCTGTGGCTGAGCATCCTCAAGCCTGACCGCGTGGCCCATGGACTTAACGAGGACCTCGCTCGCTACCGGGTGCGCGGTGCGTCCGTGTCCAGCCGCCGTCTTCGGTCCGCTGGCTGGGTCTGGCACATTTACCGCAACGTCGAGCAGCTCTCGCCAGTCAAATCGGCCTGGTGTTTTGCGCATTGGAGCGCCCGCGCCTGGCTGAAGCGGCGTGAGTTCTGATGAACGCGCAGACAGGTTTGCGGACGGCTGCTTGCCTGCCTCAATGAAACCATCCTACATTTCGGGTATTGCGTCGAACCGTCGTAGTAGCTCAGACCAATCCGTTTCCTGTCATTCACCTCGCACGGCGACGCAATGTCCATGATGCAATCGTCTGAAAGCAGTATTGCTCGAGCGATGCAGGAACGCCTTCGGCTGGCGACCGATTCGCGCCTCAGCCGGGGTGCGTTGATTTGCCTTCATATCGTCATCTGCTGCATTTCGCTGGGCCAGGTCGCGCACTGGCAATCCAACATTGTGTATGACGTCGACCACCTTTATCAGGCGATAGCTGCAGTGCTGGCCTTTTCAAGCGTTTCAGTGCTCTTTGTCGTCACCCCATTCAGCATCGGATATTTCATCGGCTTCAGCCTGTTCACGATGGTGCTTGGCTTCATCTGGCTGAACATCTTCTCCAAGTTCGACTACAATCACTGGCTCGCCGGTTTCTCCGCCGCAGCTTCAGCGGCGCTGTTTCTGCTACCCGCCCTCTGCATCAGCGCACCGTTCAAACGAACTTTCGAACTGTCGCCCCGCGCAGTCGATATCCTGTTGAAATTCATTCTGGTTCTGGCGCTCGGAACGATCATCGTGGCGTCGTTCTACAATTTCAGGCTGGTGTCGATCAGGCAAATCTACGATTTTCGTAGTGATCTTCAGTTTCCCACACCGATACGCTACCTGACTGGAATCGTGTCCACCGTGCTGTTGCCTCTCGCCTGCGGCTGCTATCTGGCGCTCAATCGCCGCTGGTGGGCGACCGTTCCCCTTTTTCTGTTGCTGCTATTCTATCCGATCACGTTGAGTAAGTCTTCGCTCTTTTCGGCTGCCTGGATCGTCATGCTGCTGGCGCTTTCGAGGATTTTCGAGACCAGGTTTACAGCGATCCTGTCGGTCCTGCTGCCGATGCTGCTCGGCGTTTCCTTGATAGCGGCGTACCCCAACGACCATGTGCTGTATTTTTTCAACCTGGTGAATATCCGAATGATGGCGACCCCTTCCAGCGCCATGGACATCTACAACGACTTCTTCGCAAACCACCCGCACACCTGGTTCTGCCAGATATCTTTCTTGAAGCCGTTGATGAACTGTCCCTATCAGGAGCAATTGTCGCTGGTAATGGACAAGACCTACCGCCTCGGCAACATGAACGCCTCTCTGTTCGCGACGGAGGGAATAGCTTCGGTCGGATTGTATCTGGCGCCGCTGACGGCGCTGGCATGCGGCTTTGTCGTCGCACTGGGCAACCGCGCATCGGCGGGGCTGCCGCCCCGCTTCGTGCTGATCTCGGCTGCGCTGCTGCCCCAGACCTTCCTCAATGTGCCTTTCACCACGACACTATTGACCCATGGCGCCGGGCTGCTGTTTCTGCTGTGGTACGTCATGCCGCGCGCGATGTTCGATCGAAAGACCGATCCGGCGGCTTCGTGACTGGAGAGATTCGATGCAAAGCGTTCTGATCACCGGCGGCGCGGGCTTCATCGGTCAGAACCTGGTGCATGCGTGGCGGGCCGCCCGGCCCGGCGACCGCCTGACGGTGGTCGACGCCATGACCTATGCGGCCAACGTGCGCAGCCTGGAGCCGCTGATCGCCGACCGCAGCATCGCGTTCGTCAAGGGCGACATCGGCGATGCGGCGCTGATGCAGCGCCTGTTCGAAGAATGCAAGTTCTCCCGCGTCGCGCATCTCGCCGCTGAATCGCATGTCGACCGCTCGATCAGCGATCCCGAGGCGTTCCTGCGAACCAACGTGCTCGGCACGTTCACGCTTCTGAAGACGGCGCTCGATTGCTGGCGCGATGCCGCGATGCTCGACAGGGCGAGGTTTCTCCACGTCTCGACCGACGAAGTCTACGGCTCGCTCGGTCCGACCGACCCCGCCTTCACGGAATCCTCGCCCTATCGGCCGAACTCACCCTATGCGGCAAGCAAGGCTTCGAGCGACCATCTGGTCCGCGCCTTTGTCGTGACCTATGGCATGCCGGCGCTGATCACCAACTGTTCCAACAATTACGGCGCCTACCAGCACCCGGAAAAGCTCATTCCGCTGATGATCATCCACGCGCTGCAGGGCAAACCGCTGCCGGTCTATGGCGACGGCTCCAACATCCGCGATTGGCTGCACGTGTCGGATCATTGCGCCGCATTGATGGACGTGATCGAGCACGGCCGCACCGGCGAGACCTACAATGTCGGTGGCGGCAACGAGCGCAACAACCGCGAGGTAGTCGGCCTGATCTGCGACACCATCGATGCCGCCTTCGCCGCCGACCCGCACCTTGCCACGCGCTTTCCGTCCTGTCCCGCGGTCAGCGCCGGCCCTTGCCGCTCGCTGATCACCTATGTGACGGACCGCCCCGGCCACGATCACCGCTATGCGATCGATGCCGGCAAGCTCGCGGCCGAGGTCGGCAGCCGCTGCAGCGTCGGTTTCGAGCGCGGACTGCAGCAGACCGTGCAATGGTACATCGATCACGAAGCATGGTGGCGCGACGTCACCAGCGGCGCCTACCAGGCATGGATCGACAAGAATTATGGCTTTCGGCGCGCGGTCTGACCATCAATGCGGATACTGGTGCTCAATGCGGACTACCCGCGCTTCCTGAGCTGGCTTTATCGAAGCCAGCCTGGGCTCGGAAGCGCTGGCTACGCGGCGCAGTTGGCGGCGCGAAACGCCAGCCTGTTCGGCGTCGCCGATTTCTATTCGCGGAATTTTTCCGCGCTGGGCCATGCGGCGGCGGAGCTGCACGTCAACAATGCCTGGCTGCAGACCGCATGGGCGCGCGAGCACGGGATGGCAGTCGAGGCGGCCGGCCCCGCCATCCCGAGCGGCAGCACCGCGCTTCCGGGCTGGCTGCAGCGCGCCGTGACGCCGCTGAAGCCGGTGCTGCGGCCGCTGGCGCGCAAGATCGGCCTCAGCCCGAGTCTTGACCCGCAGGCTGAGAAGATCCTGCTGGCGCAGATCGAAGACTTCGAACCTGACGTCATTATCAACCAGGACACGTTTCACGTCGATCCGCGGCTGGTGCGGCGGATCAAGGCAATCGGCAAGCCGATCCTGATCGGACAAATCGGAATCGCACCGTCGCGCGGCGTGGACTGGTCGGTCTACGACCTCATGATGTCGCAACTGTCGGCGACCGTCGCCTTCTTCCGCAGAATCGGCGTACGGGCGGAAGTCAACCATCTGGCGTTCGAGCCCGGCATCCTCGACGCGCTTCCGCCGGCGCCTGCGGCCGATATCGATATTTCCTTCGTCGGAACCGTCTCGCCGGACCACCGGCAGCGGATCGCGCTGCTCGAGGCGGTTGCCGAACGTTACGATCTCAAGCTGTTCGGCAATCCGCCACGGACGCTGCCCGCCGCCTCGCCGCTGCACCGATGCTTTCAGGGGGAAGTCTGGGGCGCCGAGATGTACCAGGCGCTGCGGCGCTCCAGGATCACGCTCAATTCCCACATCGACCTGGCCGGGCGGGAAGCCGGAAACATGCGACTTTTCGAAGCGACCGGCGTCGGCGCCTACCTGCTGACGGACTATAAGGACAATCTGCACATGCTGTTCGAGCCGGACCGTGAGGTCGCCGTCTGGCGTTCGATCGACGATTGCCTCGCGACGATCGATCGCGCGCTTGGCGACGCCCAAGGCCGCGCTACGGTCGCCGCCGCTGGCCAGGCCCGAACCATGGCGCAGCACACCTACCGGCACCGCGCTGCGGAAATCCTCGGCTTCGTCGGGCAGATCCGGGCGGGCCGATGAACGTCCGGCATCTTGTCAGGCAGGTCGGCAAGCGCCTGGTCCTGGCAACCCCCATCCTGCGCCGTCATATCCTGCCATCGGCCGACTACCGCCTGCTCAGCGGCATCGACGAAGCGCGTACTGCTGCGAATTCATCGCTTGGATGGTTTGCCGGCCGAACGGTCGCCCGCCAGGAGCGCGCCTATCGAAAGCTCATTGCGGCGATGAAGAAGGGTGAACCCCGGCTCGACTTCCGCATCGCCGTCGAAGCCGTCGCCGCCACCGGATTGTCCAATCCGCGCCTGCTCGAAATCGGCTGCGGCAGCGGCTACTATTCCGAGGTGCTGGAGACGCTGCTTCCAGGCGGCGTCCGCTATACCGGCATAGACTATTCAGATGCCATGATCGGCCGTGCGCGAGAGCATTATCCCAAGATTACATTCGAGGTCGCCGATGCGACCAGGCTTCCTTACGCCGACCAGAGCTTTGACATCGCCTTCAACGGCGTCTCGCTGATGCACATCCTCGACTACCAGGCCGCGATCCGCGAAGCCGCCCGCGTCGCGCGTTTCAGCATCTTCCACGGCGTGCCGGTGTTCGACGATTACCGGACCACCTATCTCGGCAAATATGCCTATGGTGCGCCGGTGGTCGAAGTGGTGTTCGGCAAACGGGAACTACTCGCGCTGTGCCACGACGCCGGACTGCGCCTGATCCGCGAATGGCCGGGGATCGCCTACGATGTGCACGAAATAACGGGGCATCATTCCAGCACGACAACGTACCTGTTTGCCCGCTGACCGCGTCGCAGCGGCGCGATCACGGTCCGCACATGCGGGCCGACGATGTCTTCCAGCAAGATCATCCGTTTGATCTGGGAGAGGCTGGCCCACCGGCAGACGTCCGCGTTGATGGCAAGTCCATTCGCATCCTCGACGAACAGAACCATGTTCTCCGTTCGACTTCCGCCAGAACCGGCTGCCTTCCTCATTGTGTGACGCCCTCGATACGGAAGAACTGACCGGTAACATGGCCGATATTGCCATTGTCGGCCTGTTCCCAGCCGGCGACCTCGCGCAGTCGAATAATTCAGAGGATCCTTGCACCCCCCTCGAGCCAATCGAGCCATTCGGTCGGGTCTTTCGCCTCGATCGCCAACGAGGCCTGCAGCCGCCCGCGCAGCCATCGATATCCTTCCGGTCGGGCATCAGAGCGACGCCCTCACGACTTCAACGACCTCGTCCACCTCGTCATCCCGCAAATGGGGGTAGATCGGCAGCGAGAATATCCGCGCGGCCTTGGCCTCCGCCACCGGAAACTGCCCGGCGCGATAGCCGAGGTCTTGATAGCCCCGCATCAGGTGAATCGGCCAGCGATACTGCACGGAACATTTGAGGCCACGGGCCTCGATCCGGGCAAGCGTGGCATCGCGGTCATCGGGCGCTTCGACGACGAACAGATGATAGACATGCCGGCTGTGACCGTTTTCCAGCGGCATTTTCAGCGCGCTGCCGGCAAAGCCGCGCCGGTACCGATCGGCGATCTCGCGGCGGCGCTCGATCCAGCCCTCGACCTTAGGAAGCTTCAGCGCGAGGATCGCCGCCTGCACCTCGTCCAGCCGTGAATTGTAGCCGTGACGCTCGGCGTAATAGGTCTTCTCCATCCCGTAGAAGCGCAGCGAGCGCGCGCGGCCGATGAGCGCCTCGTCGTCGCTGACGAGCATGCCGCCGTCACCATAGCCGCCGAGCGTTTTCGTCGGATAGAAGGAAAAGGTCGCGGCCGCGCCGATGCTGCCGCACCGGCGGCTTCGATAAAGCGCTCCTTGCGCCTGCGCGCAATCCTCGATGATCTTCAGATCGTGCCGTTTCGCGAGCGCGACGAGCGGATCGAGATCGACGCACTGGCCGTAAAGATGCACGGGAATGATCGCTTTGGTGCGCGGCGTGATCGCGGCCTCGACCTGGTCGACGTCCATCAGGAAGTCGTCTTCCCTGACGTCCACGAATGCCGGGCGTGCGCCGATGACCTGGATCGCGGCTACTGTCGGCACCGCCGTGTTCGGCACCGTGATGACCTCGTCGCCTTCAACGACGCCGGCGGCAGCCAGCGCGATGGTGAGCGCGTCCGTCCCGCTATTGACGCCGACGCCGCCGCCGACACCGACATGGGCCGCCATGTCGCGCTCGAACGCGATCCCTTCCGGCCCGAGAATCAGTTGCCCGGACTTGAAGACGCGATCGACGGCCGCGAGAATTTCGTCCCGCAACTCTTGGTATTCGCGCCTGTAGTCCCAGAAAGGAGGCAACATCGCCTGGTCGATTCTCCTGGCCGAAATTCCTGCTCAGCGCGCCGTTCCGCGCCAAACAAGAAACGCGCGTCCGGTAACGATGTCCAGTAGCTGGAACACGAGATGACCAAGATTTCGCACCCTGCTCTTGATGGTATGCGACCGCGCCTGCGGCCTCGTTTCCCGGGCTTCGAGCATGGGCGCGGTGATTTTCTCGACCGCCAGCAGTTCGTCCACATAGGGCCGATAGATGTGTTCGCGCGTTTTCCGGGAGAACGGCGCGCCGAAGATGCGATGGCTGTTGAAGATGAACCACCGCAACCCCACTCGCAGCCCCTGAAAGTGGAAGAAGACCAGCGGATGGGTAGCATCGATCATGACCCGGCCGTCCTGGAAATCGATGCGGTAGTTGGCGATGTTCCAGGGAGCCAGGTTGGCCCCGACATGGTCGACGGATTTGACGCGCGTCGACAGCTTCGAGAAGGAATCGAGATAGCCCTGATCGGCGTAGCGCTTGCCATCGACATGGTCAAAGCACCACTCGATGCACCGCTCCCGCCACCACTGGATGACGGCAATGCCATCCGGATCGTTGCGCATCCCAACCCACCCGACGTTGTAGGTCCCGAATACGCGGCGCCGCGTTAGATTCGGCGCATAGCGGTGCGGGATGATGGCCACCGTCGCCTCGGCCAACTCGTCATAGACCGCATCCGGCGAGGCATAGAAATACAGGTCCCCGTCCAAATAGGTGATCCAGTCGGCGTCCGGCTCCTGCGCCCGAACGTGCAGCATCCAGGCCGGCGTGCAAGTGAAGTAGTATTCGACGACGCTTCGCGTCGAGCGCGTCGCGGCGAGTTCGGGATCGGCCGCTTCGAACTCCTTGAGCCGCACCGCTATCAGTCCTGGCAGGTCGAGCGAAACCAGTATCCGATGACATGCATCGCTCAGGCACAGCACCCATAGCCGCGCAACCGGCGCGTGCCGTCGCAGCGAATGATAGAGCGCCAGTCCCCGCGACAGGTAGTTGTGGTCGAAATAGGTGCAGTAGACGCGGTTCGGCATGGTCCATGTGTCAGTCAGGCCGCGGAACGGACCGGAGGCGATGGCGGACCCAGATGGCGCCCACCTGCCCTGTCTACAAGAGCCGCCGAAACCCCGCAATGCGGCGCCCGTAAATTGTTGAAATATCGAACCTAAGCGGAAAACCGCCGATTCCGCCGCGGCCTCCGCGGCAAGCCTCGAAAGCGTTTTGAGATGCGCGGGCGCGCGTGGTAACGAGGCCGGCAATTCAGGAAAGTGGCGCGAGCACCGGTGGTATGAATCGCAAGGGCATCATTCTGGCAGGCGGTCGCGGCACGCGGCTCTATCCGCTGACGCTCGCGACCTCCAAGCAGCTGCTGCCGGTCTACGACAAGCCGCTGATCTACTACTCGCTCACCACGCTGATGATGGCGGGCCTGCGCGAGATCCTGATCATCACCACGCCGGAAGAGATCGATCAGTTCAAGCGCCTGCTCGGCGACGGGCGGCAATGGGGCATCGAGCTGTCCTTTGCGATACAGGATCGCCCCGGCGGCATCGCGGAAGCCTTCCTGATCGGACGGGATTTCCTCGCCGGCGGATCTTCAGCGCTGATCCTCGGCGACAACATCTTCTATGGCGACAATCTGCGCGCGCTGCTGCGCAACTCCGCGCAGCGGGCCAACGGTGCAACGGTGTTCGCATGCTGGGTCGACGATCCCGAACGTTACGGCGTCATCGAGTTCGACCCGTCGTATCGCCCGCTGCGGATCGTGGAAAAGCCGAACGCGCCGAAATCGAACTACGCCGTGACCGGGCTGTATTTCTACGACCAGCGCGTCGTCGATGTCGTGCGGGACATTAAGCCGTCGCCGCGCGGCGAACTCGAAATCACCGACGTCAACCGGTGGTATCTCGAGCACGACGAACTTCACGCCGAGCGCTTCGGCCGCGGCTACGCCTGGCTCGACGCCGGCACGCATGAATCGCTGCTGGAAGCTTCCCAGTTCATCCACATCGTGGAAAAGCGCCAGGGCCTGAAGATCGCCTGTCCGGAGGAAATCGCGTTCAGCCAGGGCTTTATCGACGCCGAACAATTGCTGCGGCTGGCCGAGCCGCTGAAGAATACCGGCTACGGGCAGTACCTGATCCGGCAGGCGGGTTTCCCCCGCTAATGCGGAATCGCCGCGCTCAATCGCGCGCGAACGCTTTTGATCGCGAGGGGGCTTGCCGCCGCCCCGACGACAACCAGCCATAGCCCGCATTCGGCGAAGAACCGCAACGGGTCCGCGAATGGAAGCGCCAGCCGGATCGCCGTTCCCAATCCCCAGCCGGCAAATGTCACGGCAATCATCGCCGCTGCCAAGAAGCAGGCGTGCCGCACCGGGTGCTGCAGCGTGCTGCGCAGGATGGCCCATCCGAGCATGCCGGACTGGACCGAAATTTCGCTGGCAATGACGGCGATCGCCGCGCCGATCAGTCCCGCCGAGGGGACCAGGACGGCCGACAGGACCAGGAAAACGATGAGTTGCAACCCCTTGGCCCGCACCAGCAGATCGCCGTGATTGCTGTAACTGGCATAGTTCAGCGCCAGGATCGAAGGTGCGGCGGCGGCCGTGCCGAGCAGCAGCGTTACCGTCAGCAACGGATCGTAGGGAACCATACCGTGGGTCCAGAGCGAAAAAAAATCCGGCCAGAACGGCAGCAGGCCGGAAACCACGACAGCCGCCAGCAGCGTTACCAGCACCGAGCCACGTGCATACAGGCCTTGCAGCCGCTGCCTATCGCCAACGGCATGATCGTGGCCAAGCTCCGCGGCCAACGGAAGCGTGGTCTGGACGCAGAGGACGCGGAGCAGACCGGCAACCACGCGGGTCAGACCCCACTGCACGACCGCGACGCGATCGGACACCGACGCGCTGACCAGCAGTACCGGCAGGCTGAGCAGCGCCAAGTCGGTGGTGCCCGCCGCCGCGAACGGAACAGCCTTGCGAAACTGGCCGAGAGTCCAGCGCCATGACGGCCTCACGCGCGCCGAGTGCAAGGACGGAAACAGCCGCGGGGCGTCGATCGCCAGGAGCCAGACCGAGGCGGCCACCTGCGCGGCCGCGTAAGCCAGGGTCACGGCCAGCAGGCTCCCGGTCGCGGCAATGGCAGCCAGCTGCCCGAGCTGACCGGCGAGAACGGCGGCGTTCTGCACCTTCACCGCGCGGCCATAAAGGCCTCGGGCGCGGTACAGTGCGGAAACGAGGTTGGACGGTACCGTCCACAGCATTCCAACGGCCATGACGACGAACGCTGCGTCGAAATGCGAAACCGATGAAAATCCGAACGCCGACGAGGGCGCCAGCAAAGCCGTCCCCGCGAGCAGCGGCACGGTCAGTACTACAATGAGGCCCAGGTAAACCGTAAGCATCGCGCCGTAATACCGCGCCGTGCGGCCGTCACAATCGGCCCCCGATTTGAATTGCAGGAACCGGTTGATCGCGCGGAATTGCAGTCCGGCGTCCGCGATGAAAGCGAGGTTGCCGATGGCATAGATCGCGAACCACGCTGCCAGCGTGTCACCCGTCCAATAGTGAAGGAATACTGGAATTAGCGCGACCTGTTGGGTGATTCCCAGGGCCATCTGTCCCAGATTGGCAGACCATCCGGCAAACAGCCGTCTCGCCCGGCCGGGTGCGGAAGCAACAGCCGGAGGCTCCGCTTTGGCGCGCACGTCAGCGGGCTGGTCGATCAAAGGCCACACCTCTCAAAACCATCGCGGCCGAGCTATCAGTCCGGCAGGAGGATGTCGAGAGTTCGCCGGCAAGCCGCGCCGCAAGCGGCGATCTCAGCGCTTTCAGTCTTCAAGATCGACTGACGGCGCCCCGCAGATGAAGTCCGATGTCATCGAATAAGGAAATGACCCAACCATTGGTCCGCCAAGACGGGCTCCACCAGCACCTCCGGAGCCGCAACAAGGAAATTCGAATGCTCCGCGTCGCGCGAGATTGCGATCTGCAATTGCTCGTGAGCGGTCTCCACAAGTTGCCAGACAAGCGAAGCCGCGGAGCTTGACATATCTGAATAGGCCGCATGCTCTTTGAAAATGAAGCTATCCTGGCCCACCATCCAGAGATCGCTTGACACTCTGGAGCCGCTGTCCGCTGGCTCAGATTCTGCGGTAGCGTTGCCAGTCTCGAAGCCACCATCGGACTGCAATATGTGGCTGTTGATTTCTGCCTGACCCGCGCTGGTCGCAGCGATGGGCGTGGAAGAAGTGCTGATCACGCCGTCGCCGTTGAGATCCTGGTTGAAACTCGCCTCGAGCGACGTGATGGCCGAGTTCGACCCGGAGACAACAACGCCGCCGGTTCCGTTGGAGACGAAACTGCCGCTGCCGTCGGTATTCCAGACCGTGTACTGGTCCGTGCCCGGAATGCGCATCGCGACCTTGTAGCCGCCCGCGGTCTGCTCAACGCCCAGGAAGCTCCATTCATACTGGCCGACTGCTACCGGCGTGCCCTTGTATGAGAACTGCGGCCCGCTGCTGCCGCCAACCGGGTAGAAGTAATAGTTGCTGCCAACCTGAACCAGGCTGGTCGAGCCGAGGGCCTCGATCACGGTGGCAGGTGCACCGGCCGCACCGATCACGCCGTCGCCGTTGAGGTCCTGGTTGAAACTCACCTCGAGCGAGGTGATGGCCGGGCTGGACCCGGAAACAACGACGCCTCCGGTCCCGTTGGAGACGAAACTGCCGCTGGTGTCGGTATTCCAGACCGTGTACTGGTCCGTGCCCGGAATGCGCATCGCGACCTTGTAGCCGCCCGCGGTCTGCTCAACGCCCAGGAAGCTCCATTCATACTGGCCGACTGCTACCGGCGTGCCCTTGTATGAGAACTGCGGCCCGCTGCTGCCGCCAACCGGGTAGAAGTAATAGTTGCTGCCAACCTGAACCAGGCTGGTCGAACCGAGAGCCTCGATCACGGTGCCAGGTACACCGGCCGCACCGATCACGCCGTCACCGTTGAGGTCCTGGTTGAAACTCACCTCGAGCGAGGTGATGGCCGGGTTCGACCTGGAGACAACAACGCCGCCGGTTCCGTTGGAGACGAAACTGCCGCTGCCGTCGGTATTCCAGACCGTGTACTGGTCCGTGCCCGGAATGCGCATCGCGACCTTGTAGCCGCCCGCGGTCTGCTCAACGCCCAGGAAGCTCCATTCATACTGGCCGACTGCTACCGGCGTGCCCTTGTATGAGAACTGCGGCCCGCTGCTGCCGCCAACCGGGTAGAAGTAATAGTTGCTGCCAACCTGAACCAGGCTGGTCGAACCGAGAGCCTCGATCACGGTGCCAGGTACACCGGCCGCACCGATCACGCCGTCACCGTTGAGGTCCTGGTTGAAACTCACCTCGAGCGAGGTGATGGCCGGGTTGGACCCCGAGACAACAACACCACCGGTTCCGTTGGACACGAAACTGCCGCTGGTGTCGGTATTCCAGACCGTGTACTGGTCCGTGCCCGGAATGCGCATCGCGACCTTGTAGCCGCCCGCGGTCTGCTCAACGCCCAGGAAGCTCCATTCATACTGGCCGATTGCTACCGGCGTGCCCTTGTAGGAGAACTGCGGCCCGCTGCTGCCGCCAACTGGGTAGAAGTAATAGTTGCTCCCAATCTGAACCAGGCTGGTCGAACCGAGAGCCTCGATCACCAACGGCGTCGAGTAAGCTCCAATCAGATCAGCCAGGGTGATCGAAACGTTGCCCGTCAAATCGATCGCGAAATCCGCAACCCCGTCGCCATTGGTATCGCCCTGCAGCGTGGTGACGCCGGCGGAGCTGTTGTAGAAATAATTGAGTTCGCCGGCCACGCCGTGGAAGGCGGAGGTCGCGATGAACTTGAACTGATCATAGCCGCCGGTACTGCTGATCGCGTCGTATCCGCTGAGGTCGATACGGTCTGTACCTGAAAGAAAATCGGTGATGCGGTCGTGCTGGCCGCTTGCGGCCGAGCTTTGACCAAGCAGGAAGGCGAAGGTGTCGTTGGCGCTGCCGCCGGTCAGAATGTCGAGGCCGAGACCGCCGATCAGCGTATCGTTGCCGGCGCCGCCCATCAGCGTGTCGCTGCCGTTGCCACCCGACAGCGTGCAGGCGGCGCCGCTTGCGATCAACGTGTCGTTGCCGCTGCCGCCGACAGCTTTCTCGATCACCGCATTGAGCGCGATCCCTATATTGTTGATGAGCCCGCCGACCGAGGAGAACGCCCCCGCACGCAGATCGATGGTCTGCGCCGAGGAATAGCCGGAGCAATCGAGCGTGTCGTTGCCGCCGCTATCGTAGATCGTCAGCGCGGGCGCCGAGGTGTAGGCCGCGAAATTGAACACCGCGCCGGCATTGCTGTTGAAGCCGTAGACCGTGTCGCCGGTTCTCGTCGAAGTCGCCGCGCCGTACAGCGAAGCGACGGCGTAGATGTCCGCCATCTGCGGCGTGACCACGTAGCGATAGGAACTCCCGGAATAGTTCGGTTCCGAGAAATACGACATGACAGAATATTGCCAGGTGTCGTTGGCATAGACCGCGTCGGTCGAATACGACCCGCTGCCATTGTAAGGACCCTGGTGGCCGAGACCGAGCGCATGCCCGATTTCGTGGATATAGGTCTGGTAGGCGTAGCTGTCGATGCCGGTCTTACCATCGTAGGCGCCGCCGTCGGTGGTGACCCAGTCGGTGCTGATGTTGACGGTCTGGCTGATGATCGCGCCGCCCCCAGTCCAGGAGCCGCTGGCATAAGCCTGCATTGTGCCGTTATGGGTGAACGTGATGTTCGCGGCGCCGGTGGTCTGCACAAAGCTGATGTTGGCGACTTCGGACCACGCCTGCATCGCGGTCAGCGCCAGGAACTGCTCCGACGAGTTCAATCCGGTGATGTTGTAGGTGATGGTGTTTGACGCCCAGTGATGGGCGATGGTGCTGTTGTATTGCCAAAAGCCGTTGACGAGATAATCGGCAAGCGTCGCAATTGACGCGACCGGCTTGGGGGCCGCGACCACCAGGGATAGCGAGCCGCTGGCGTCCGCCAGCGGGAAGGTGTCGCCATGTTCGCGCTGTGGGACAAGAGCCGGGTCGATCGTTCCCGCGTCAATCCAATCGGACGCCGACGGCCTGCCGGAGTTGCCGGCAGATGATAGGCCGAATTGCCTGCACAGACTGCACACTACACCCACCCATCTTCCGATATCGGTCCCGGCACATCGAGCCGAGCCGTTCCGCGGGACACGCTGAAGCTAGCGCCCAATTTACTACAACAATTCAAGTGCCGCATCCGGGTGCAGGGCGGCCGCTGGGTCCAAGCCTGGCACGAGGCCTGCATCGTCGAGATCGGTCGTAGACGCTGGGAGACAGGCATCACCCTACAGAGTCCGATGTCCTCGCTATGTCGAAGCTTGTTCGTAATTCATTAAGACGCCACTAATCGCCGCCAATGATCCGCCGGTATCGGAGCGGGCTAGCCCCCTACATTTGCAAGCAACCCCTGCAATGGTGCGATTGGCATTTGCCGGGCAAATTGTTTAAGCCAGATTAACCCGCTTCCCGGTCGGCAAGAAAGCAAGAGATTTCAATGCCCTTCCCCCGCGCCTCGCAGGCCCTTTCCCGCTTCACCGTGCTCGATCTCACCCGCGTCCGCTCCGGGCCGACCTGCGTGCGGCAACTGGCGGACTGGGGCGCCAACGTCATCAAGATCGACGCGCTGCTGGAGGATGGCGGCGGCGAACAGCCGGGCGGCCCGCGACAGGGCTCGGATTTCCAGAATTTGCACCGCAACAAAAGGGCCATGACGCTCAACCTGAAGGACCCCAGGGGTCTTGAGGTGTTCAAGCGGCTCGCCGAGCAGGCTGACGTCGTGGTCGAGAATTTTCGCCCCGACGTAAAGGCAAAACTCGGCATTGACTATGAGAGCCTGCGCCAGATCAACCCGAAGATCGTCTATGGCAGCATCTCCGGTTTCGGCCAGGACGGCCCTTACCACAAGCGGCCAGGCTTCGATCAGATCGCGCAGGGCATGGGCGGGCTGATGTCGATCACCGGCGCACCGGGCGAAGGCCCAATGCGGGTCGGAATCCCTGTGGCCGACCTCACCGCCGGACTGTTCTGCGCCATCGGCATCCTGACCGCCCTGCTGGAGCGCGACGTTTCCGGCCAGGGCCAGTGGGTGCAGACTTCGCTGCTGCAGGCGCAGATCTTCATGCTGGATTTTCAGGCCGCGCGCTGGCTGATGGAAAAGGATGTCGCCAGACAGGCCGGCAACAACCATCCGACCTCGATTCCGACCGGCGTGTTCAAGACCTCCGACGGCTACATCAACATCGCAACGACCGGCGGGCGGATCTGGGAGCGCTGCGCGCAGGCGATCGGCGCGCCAGAGCTGATCACCAATCCCGATTACGCCACCGCGCCCGCGCGCTCGAAGAACCGCGACGCGCTCAACGCTGTGATCGGCAAGCTCACCGAGAAAAAGTCGACCGAGACCTGGGTCAGGGAATTGAACGACGCCGGCGTGCCCTGCGGGCCGATCTACTCGATCGACCAGATGTTCGAGGACGCCCAGGTCAAGCACCTCGGCATCGCCCAGCACGTGCCGAACGACGAAAACCGTCACATCCAGCTCGTCGCCCAGCCGGTGACGCTGTCACGCACGCCGAGCCGGATGGCCGCCCGCCCACCGGAATTCGGCGAGCAGACCGAGGAAGTGCTGGCCGAGTTCGGGTTCGGGAAAGACGAGATCGCGGAGCTGCGAAAGCGCAAGGTGGTTTGAGGGCCGGTCGGATTGGAGTGCAATCAGCCGCTTCGCGGCGAGAGGTCTCCGGATTAAGCTGACGCTGATCCGCCCACCCTCGAAAGGCATCCCATGCGCATCATGATCCTCAACGGTCCGAACCTGAACATGCTCGGCATCCGCGAGCCGCACATCTACGGCTCGACCACGCTCGACGCCATCAAGACTTCCTGCGCGGAGTTCGCAGCCTTCGCCGGTGCGCAGCTTTCATTTCACCAGTCGAACCACGAGGGTGAGCTGGTCGACCTGATCCAGTCCGCCCGCACGTCGGCGGACGCCCTGATCATCAACCCCGCCGCCTATTCCTTCACCTCGATCGCGATCTACGACGCCATGAAAATCTTCGAGGGGCCGATCTACGAGGTGCACATCTCCAACATCCACGCCCGCGACGAACTGCACCGGCACTCCAAGCTCTCGGCCGCGGTCAAGGGCGTGATCGCGGGCCTCGGGCCCTACGGCTACATCGTCGCCATGCAGGCCGCGCTGCAGGGCGCCGGCCAATTGCCGGCATCGCTGCCGGCGGCCGTGCGCGTCGGCCCGAAGTAGCGGGAGGAAGGATATGCAGGGAGCCGGCTATCTCGCGATCTGGAGCGATCTCGCGCCGCAGCATCACACCGACTGGGCGCACTGGATGACGCGCGAACACGCGCTCGAACGTGTCGGCGTCCCAGGCTTCCTGGCCTGCCGCATTTTTCGCGCGCTGGGCACGGCGGTGAACCGGTACTTCATTCTCTACGAGCTCGAGGATGAGCGCGTGGTCGGCGGCCCCGACTATCTCGCGCGGCTGAATGCGCCGACGCCGTGGTCGCAGCGAATCATGCCCTTGCTCGGCAATTTTGCGCGCGGCGGCGGCCGCATCGCGGCGTCAGCCGGCGTGGGCCAGGGCGGCATCGTCGCGCCGCTGCGCCTCGACGCCGCGCCCTCCCAGGACGCCGCGGACGTCGTCGCCGAGTTGGCGCGGCTCGACCGGATCGTCGCCGCGCGCGTGCTGGTTACCGATATCGTGCAAACCTCGATCAAGACCCGCGAGAAGGGCATGCGGGCCAATGACGGCAGCTTTGCCGCGCTGCTGCTGATCGAGGGCATGGACGAAGCCGCGGTCCGCGACGCGCTGCATCATCTGCGCAAGATGCTGCCCGCAGAGAACCAAGCCGCGATCGACGAACTGCCGCTCTACAGCTTCGCCTTCAACCTGCCGAAGCGGATGCTGCCGGCTTGAGCATGCGCCTGACACTGCCGAATGCCTTGTCGATGACCGGCCAGAACAGCAGTACGATCGCCAGCGTCGTGATCGAGCCGACCAGTCCGTTCGACCAGAACACTTTCAGGTCGCCGCCGGAGCCGATCATCGACAGGCGGAACGCGTCCTCGGCACGGTTGCCGAGCACCAGCGCCAGCGTAAACGGCGCCAGGGGAATACCGATCTTCTTGAAGACGTAGCCGACCACGCCAAAACCCAGCATCAGCCAGATGTCGAACATCGCGTTCTGGATCGCATAGGCGCCGATCGCGCAAGACACCACGATCATCGGCGCCACCGCCGCGAAAGGCACGCGCAGGATCGAGGCGAAGATCGGCACCGTCGTCAGCACCAGCACGAGGCCGACGACATTGCCGAGATACATCGAGGCAATGAGCCCCCAGACGAAATCCTTGTGCTCGACAAACAGCAGCGGCCCGGGATTAAGGCCCCACACCATCAACCCGCCGAGCAAAATCGCCGCCGTGCCGGAGCCGGGAATGCCGAGCGCCAGCATCGGCAGCAGGGCCGCGGTGCCGGAGGCGTGCGCCGCGGTTTCAGGCGCGAACACGCCCTCGATGCGGCCCTTGCCAAAACTGTCCTGGTCCTTGGAAAAGCGTTTGGCGAGGTTGTAGCCCATGAAGGACGCGGCGATCGCGCCGCCCGGCGTGATGCCGAGCCAGCAGCCGATGAAGGACGAACGGAACAGCGTCACCCAGTATTTCGGCAGGTCCTTCCAGACCGACAGCACCACGCGCAAGGAAATGCCCGCGGCATGGCCGCGCAGCGCAAGGCGCTCTTCCATGGTCAAGAGAATTTCACTGATGCCGAACAGGCCGATGACGGCAACCAGGAAATTGACGCCGCGCAACAACTCGGCCGAGCCGAAGGTCATGCGCAGCTGGCCGGACACGGTGTCCATGCCGATGCCGGCAAGCAGCAGGCCGAGCGACATCGAGATGACCGTCTTGTGCTTGGCTTCGCGGCCGAGACCGACGAAGGAGCAAAAGGTCAAAAGATACACCGCGAAGAATTCCGGCGGTCCAAATTTTAGCGCGAACGACGAGATCATCGGCGCGAGAAACGTGATCAGCATCACCGCGACCAGCGAGCCGATGAAAGACGAGGTGAACGCGGCAGTCAGCGCTTCCGCCGCCCTGCCCTGTTGCGCCATCGGATAGCCGTCGAACGTGGTCGCCACCGACCAGGCTTCACCCGGGATGTTGAACAGAATCGAGGTGATGGCGCCGCCGAACAGCGCGCCCCAATAGATGCAGGACAGCATCACGATCGCCGAGGTCGGGTCCATCGTAAACGTCAGCGGCAGCAGGATCGCGACGCCGTTGGGACCGCCGAGGCCCGGCAGCACGCCGACGAAAATGCCGAGCACGAGGCCGAGCATCATCAATAGCAGCGTCTTCCACGTCAGCAGCACGGCAAAGCCGTGCATCAGGAGACCCAAAGCTTCCATCAGAACACCCCCCGATCCGTCAGCGGCCGAGCGCCGCTTCGAGCGGGCCCTTTGGCATGATGACGTCGAAGGCGACGTCGAAGGTTACGAACATCACGGCGGTGAACACGAAGGCGGTAAGCAGCGATTTCCACAGCGCGATCTTGCCGACGACGCGCATGAAGCCTGAAATCAGCAGGAAGCTCGCGACATAGAGGCCGAGGAACTGCATCGCGAGGCAAAACAATAGCGTCGGCACGAACACCGCCAGCACCCGGCGCAGCTGCGCGCGCGTCACAAAGGCCGCGGTCGCCTCCCTGCGCGACAGGAACGCGGCGACGAGGCCGTAGAGACTGCCGCCGGCGAGGATCACCGAGAGATAGAACGGAAAATAACCGGCTTGAGGACCGGTCGATTCCCATCCCGCGCCGGTGCGCCAGTTGTCGTAGCCGAGCGTCAGCGCCAGCGCGAGCAGCACCAGGCAGACGACTACATCGACGGCGCGAACGCTGGCGACCGCGGGCGAATTGTCGTCCGGAGCGGTCGGATCTTCGACGACGATTTCGATATCGGCATTGGACATGGAAGCTTCCGGATGCGACGCTCCGAAAGGGGATACGACGCTGGTATCCCAGGCGTCAATGTCCTGCGCTGCGCTCGGGGAACGCGCTCGCAAGTGCAGCACGCTCGGGCCGCAGAAGGCCGCGTTCGGTGATCAAGCCCGTCACCAGCCGCGCCGGCGTTACGTCGAAGGCGTAGTTGGCGACCGGCGAGCCTTCGGGAACCACCCGCACGGTTTCGACGCGGCCGTCAGCGGTGCGGCCGGTCATGGTCGCGACCTCCTCGGTGCCGCGCTGCTCGATCGGGATCTGCCTGACGCCATCGTCGATACTGAAGTCGATGGTCGGCGACGGCAGTGCAACATAAAACGGGACGCCATTGTCATGGGCGGCGAGCGCCTTCAGATAGGTGCCGATCTTGTTGCAGACGTCGCCATTGGCGGTCACGCGGTCGGTGCCGACGATGGCGAGATCGACCATCCGGTGCTGCATCAAATGCCCGCCGGTATTGTCGGGGATCACCGTGTGCGGCACACCGTGATGGCCGAGTTCCCAGGCGGTCAGCGAGGCGCCCTGATTGCGCGGCCGGGTCTCGTCGACCCAGACATGGACGTTGAGGCCACGCTCATGGGCCAGATAAATCGGCGCCGTCGCCGTGCCCCAATCGACCGTCGCGAGCCAGCCGGCGTTGCAATGGGTCAGCACGTTGACGGGTTCGCCGGGCGGCTTTGTCGCCGCGATCTGCTCGATCAGCGCCAGACCGTGCCGGCCGATCTCCTCGTTGATCGCCACATCCTCATCGGCGATGGCGGCTGCACGGGCATAGGCGATCTGCACGCGCCCTGAAGGCGCCGACGGCTTGAGCACGCGCTTCATTTCGTCGAGCGCCCATTTCAGATTGATCGCCGTCGGCCGCGTCGCGATCAGAAGGTCGTAGGCGCGATCGATGCCGGCATCGGAACGATCGTCCCGCACCGCCAGCGCCATGCCGTAAGCAGCCGTCGCGCCGATCAGGGGCGCCCCGCGCACCAGCATGCTGCGGATCGCGTCCGCCGCCGCGTCGGCGGTCTCCAGGGGCGCGATCGCGAATTCATGCGGCAGTCGCCGCTGGTCGATCGCACCGACCGACCAGCCGTCCTGCGCCAGCCAGATACTGCGAAAATGACGGCCGTCGACCTTCATGGCTTCAGTATCCGGCCGGCGACGGCGTCGAGTTTGGCAAGCAGGGCCAGATCGCGTGCCTCCGGCGCCGTGATCAACGCACTGTCGAGCGCCCTGTCCGACCCGATGGGACACGGTTCATGCTGGCGTGGAAAATCGCGGGCGAGACGGGCCACCAGCGCCTTGGCCTTACCCGCATTCGAATTCAGCACGCGAATGATGTCCTGCACGGTGACGGCGTCGTGATCGGGATGCCAGCAATCGAAATCGGTGACCATCGCCACGCTCGCGTAGCAGATCTCCGCCTCGCGGGCGAGTTTCGCCTCGGGCATGTTGGTCATGCCGATCACCGCATGGCCTTGCGCCTTGTAGGCCAGGCTCTCGGCCAGCGTTGAGAATTGCGGACCCTCCATGCAGACATAGGTGCCGCCCTGCACGGCTGCGATGCCTTCGGCTTTTGCTGCAGCAGCGAGATGCACGTGCAATCGCGGCGACACGGGGTGCGCCATAGAAACATGGGCGACGCAGCCCCTGCCGAAGAACGAACTCTCGCGCCTGCAGGTCCGGTCGACGAACTGATCGACGAGCACAAAGGTTCCGGGCGGCAGATCCTCTCGGAACGAGCCGCAGGCCGAGAGCGAGACCAGATCGGTGACGCCGGTCCGCTTCAGCACGTCGATATTGGCGCGGTAGTTGATATCGGAGGGCGACAGCACATGGCCCTTGCCGTGCCGGGGCAGGAACACGATCGGCAGCCCGTCGATGACGCCGCTCGTGAGCGCCGCCGACGGTTCGCCCCACGGGCTCGCGATGACCTCTTCACGGATGTCCTGCAATCCCGGCAGGTCGTAAATGCCCGATCCGCCGATGATACCAAGCACCGCACGCGTCATGACTTCTCCCAATTCGACTGTCTCACGGCCATGTGAGACTATACTGCGGTGCCATAATCAAGCATTGTCCCGCGACTTCAAGAGGGGTTGTCATGCCTGCATCCAGGGAACGGGAAAAGCGCCAATCGATCATCGATGCCTGCCTGCGCATGAATGCAATGGGCATCAACCAGGGCACGTCGGGCAATATCAGCCTGCGACATGGCGACAGCATGCTGATCACGCCGACCAGCGTGCCTTACGAGGCGATGACGCCTGAACAGATCGTCTACATGCATCTCGATGGCAATCACGATCCCGCCCAGCGGCCGTCGAGCGAGTGGCGCTTTCACCGCGACATTCTCAAGGCTCGCCCGGAGGTGAACGCGATCGTGCATGCCCATCCACCCTACTCGACCATGCTGGCGATCATGGGTATGGAGATTCCGCCGGTCCACTACATGGTCGCGGTGGCCGGCGGCGACACCATCCGCTGCGCGCCCTACGCGACCTTCGGCACCCAGGAACTCTCCGAGCACGCGGTGCGCGCGCTGGAGGGACGGCTGGCGTGCCTGCTGGCGCATCACGGCATGATCGCGGCGGGACCGTCATTGGCGAAGGCGATGTGGCTTGCCGTCGAGGTGGAAACGCTGGCGCGGCAATATCACGGATGCCTGCAGATCGGCACGCCACCACTGCTGCCCAAAGAGGAAATCGAAAAAGTTCGACTCCGCATGGCCGGCTACGGCCACGCGGAGGACTAGGAACTACGCCGCGTCGCGTTAGAAATGGCGGGTCATTTCGCCACAAAACCCGCTTCGTTCATCAGCGAAGCGTTGAGCTTGTCGTCCTCCTCGAGGAATTTCAGCATGTCCTTGCCGGTGAGGAAGATCGGCTTCAGCGCCTGCTTCTCCATATACTCCTTGTATTCCGGCGTCTGCGTCACCTTCTGGAACAGGTCGACATAGAACGCCTGCTGCTCCGGCGTCACCTTGCCGGGCAGGAACATCGCGCGCAGCATCAGGTACTGCACGTCGAGCCCCTCCTCCTTGCAGGTCGGGACGTCGTTCCAGGACTGCGTCTCGGTAACCTTGGTCTTGTAGGCGATGCGCTCCTTGTCGAATACGCAGAGCGCGCGGACCTGACCGGCGCGCCAGACTTCGAGGTTTTCCGACGGGTTGTTGACGTTGGCTTGGGTGTGCTTGCCGACCAGTTGCGTCGCAGCTTCGCCGCCCGACTTGTACGGCAGGTAGGAGAATTTCGCGCCGGTCTTTTGTTCCATGAACACGGTCAACACGTGGTCCTCGCGCTTGGAGCCGGTGCCGCCCATCTTGAACGGCGACGCCGACGCCTTGGCGGCCGCGATGAAGTCCTTGACGGTCTTCGGTCCATCGGCATTGTCCCAAAGTACGAACTGATCGAGGGCGACCACCGATACGGGCGTCAGGTCCCGCCAGTTGAAGGGGATTTTGGCCGACAGCGGCAGCATGTAGATCAGCGAATAGGCAATCAGCACCTTGTTGGGATCGCCGTCGCTGGATTTCATGTACATCAGCGCTTCGGCGCCCGACGCTCCGCCCTTCAGCGAAACGACCATCGGCTGCTTCATCAAGTTGTTCTTCTGAATGGCCGCCTGCATCATGCGCGCCATCTGGTCGGACGCACCGCCCGCGCCGGCTGCAACCACGATTTCAACGGGCTTGGTTGGCTCCCAGGCGGCAAGCGCCGGAGCGGTTGCGATCATCGCCGTCAAGGCGGCGGCAGCCTTAAGCATCTGTCCCACGCGCTTCATCCCTGTGTGTTTGTCAGAACGGAAAATCCGTTCGATTGAACGCTGCATCTTGCGAGCGAAACCGCGGCAATTCAAGCTGCGCTGCACCACGCATCGTATGACTTTGGCATGATGGGCAACTTCCGCGAACAGGTCCGTATCTTGCACCGGCTGCCGCAGGCTCGCGGCTTTCCGGTTGCATGGCAAGGCGTACCTGGCCCTCAGGGCAGCCCGGCGCGCAAGGGCCCCAGGGCGCTCAAGGACCGCAAGGACCGCAGGGAGCGCCCGGCGCAAAGGGCGAACCAGGGCCGGCCGGCGCGTCCGTGAGACCGGTTCGTGCAGATGGCGAGGTCAGTTGCGATGCAGGGGAAGAACTGGTCTCAGTCTTCTGTCCGTCCGGCGGCAGCCCCGACGGCGGCAAGTGCGCCACCGCGCCTGCGGTCGGTCTTTGCCTCAAAAAGCCGTAGGCCCCGACCCGCTCGCGATCGGAGCCCGACTGACGCAAGAGAATGCCAGCCGCTGAATTCCGTTCCGGCCCGCCAGCCGCCTGGCGGGCCGGAACGGCTATTTACCCTTGAATTCAGGCGCGCGCTTGTTGAGGAACGCGTCCATGCCCTCGCGGAAATCCTCGCTCATATAGGCACGCAGGATCAGGTCTTCGCCCTCGTCTCGCGACAGCGTCCGCCGGATACGGCGTACCGCTTCCTTGGTGACTTCGAGCGTGATCGGCGCATGGCCGGCGACGAGTTTTGCGGTTTCGTGGGCGCGGCGCTGCAAGGTCTCGACATCAGGCACCACTTCGTTGAGCAGTCCGAGCGCCAGCGCTTCCGGCGCGTCGACCAGCCGCGCCTTGAAGATCAGATCCTTGGTGCGCGCCGGGCCGACCAGCGACACTAGGCGGGAAATATTCGACATCGACAGGCAGTTGCCGAGCGTGCGCGCAATCGGAAAGCCGATCCGTGTCGATTCGGTGCCGATGCGGATATCGCAGCAGGCTGCGATTCCTGCACCGCCGCCGGTGCAGGCGCCGGCGATCGCCGCAATGACCGGCACCCGGCACGATTCCAGTGCGCCGAGCACGCGGTCGATGCGCGCTTCGTATTCGAGCGCGTCCTGCGCGGTTTTGAAGGCGCGGAACTGCGAAATGTCGGTACCCGACGCGAACGCCTTGTCGCCCGCGCCGGTCAGGATCAACGCCTTGATCGAGCGATCGTTGTTGATGGCCTCGCAAATCTCGGCCATCTGCTCGTACATGGCGAAGGTCAGCGCATTGCGCGCCTGCGGACGGTTGAACGTCAGGCGGGCGATGCCGTCCTCGATAGAGTAGATCAGGTCTTCGGTCGCGCCTGCCGGTGCGTTCATCGCAGCACTCTCTCTTGTTGTTCGCTCAAACGATCTCAGGCGACCGCCGCCTTCGGCATCGCCACGGGCTCGCGTCCCTTGAGCACTTCCATCGCCGCCAGCACGCCGCCGCCGTGATGCGGCACCTTTGCGAGATCGAGACCCATCTCGACGCCCGACAGCGTTCCCATCAGCATCAAATCGTTGAAGTGGCCGATATGGCCGATGCGGAAAACCTTGCCCTTGATCTTGTTCAGGCCGGTGCCGAGCGACATGTCGAAATTTTCCAGCACCACTTTCCGGAAGTTATCGGCGTCATGGCCTTCCGGCATGACGACGCCGGTCAGCGCGGGCGAGTGCGCGCCCTGCTCCTGGCACTGCGTCTCCAGGCCCCACACCTTGGCGGCGGCGCGCGTCGCGGCGCTGTGGCGCTTGTGGCGGGCGAAGACGTTTTCAAGCCCCTCCTCCTCCAGCATCTTCACGGCTTCGCGCAGGCCAAACAGCAAATTGGTCGCCGGCGTGTAGGGCCAGGTGCCCGCCTTGTTGATGGCGATGACCTCCTGCCAGTCCCAGTACGAGCGCATCGCAGGATTCGCCTTCGCGACCGCCAGCGCCTTTTCCGAGACGGCGTTGAAGCCGAGGCCCGGGGGCAGCATCAGGCCCTTCTGCGAGCCGGCGACCGACACGTCGATGCCCCAGGCGTCATGCTCGTATTCCAGCGAGCCGAGGCCGGAGATGGTATCGACCATCAGCAGCGCAGGATGATTGACGCGATCGAGGATATTGCGAACTTCCTTGGGATGGGTGACGCAGCCGGTCGATGTCTCGTTATGAACCACGCACACGGCCTTGATCTTGTGCGCCTTGTCGGCCGACAGCTTTGCCTCGATCTGTTCGAGGTCGGCGCCGTGGCGCCAGTCGCCCGGCAGGAAATCGACGTCGAGCTTGAATTTCTCCGCGATGCCGCGCCACAGCACGGCGAACTGCCCGGTCTCTGCCATCAGTACCTTGTCGCCGGGCTGCAGCGTGTTGACGAGGGCGGCCTCCCAGGCGCCGGTACCGGACGACGGGTAGATGATGACCGGCTGTTTGGTGCGAAACACCCGCTGCATGGCAGCAAGAACCGCATGGCCGACCTCGGCGAATTCCGGACCGCGATGGTCCATGGTCGGCATGTCCATGGCGCGCAGCACCCGGTCCGGCACGTTGGTCGGTCCCGGAATCTGCAGAAAATGCCTTCCAGTATGCACGGTCATGGGCGTCCTTCCCGGTCTTGACTTGTCGTGTCTTGGTCGTGTCTTGGCTAAGCGAGCCGCTCGAATATCACTATTTGCCGGGCTTGTCCCCCGCCCGGCGACGGCCGTCAATGCACCAGAAGCAGGGCTTCGCCTTGCCAAGCCCGGGACCGGCAGGCAAGACACGGCTGGACATCCAAGAGAGCGGGTAATGGCGGCACCGAGGGCCGAAAAATCACCAAATCCGGCGCAAAACGGCCGGCTTGCCGCGCGACTCGCCCGCGCGACGACGGGCGATGTTTTCTTCGACGCCTTCAACCGCGGGCGCTACGCCACCGACGCCTCGTTCTACCAGATCCTGCCCCTGGGCATAGTGGTTCCCCGCACCATGGACGAGGCGCTGCGGGTGCTTGCGATCGCCAGGGACGAGGGGCTGGTCGTGACCCCGCGCGGCGGCGGGACATCGCAGTGCGGCCAGACGATCAACGAGGGCATTGTCGTCGACCTCTCAAAGCACCTGAACCGCCTCGTTTCGCTCAACGTCGAAGGCCGCACCTGCGTGGTCGAGCCCGGCATTGTGCTCGACGACCTCAACCGCCAGCTCAGGAAACATGGGCTGTGGTTTCCGGTCGACGTCTCCACCGCCTCGCGCGCCACCATCGGCGGCATGGCCGGCAACAATTCCTGCGGCGGGCGGTCCCTGCGGTATGGCACGATGCGCGACAACACGCTGTCGATCGACGCGGCGCTGGCCGATGGCTCGCTGCTGCACTTCGGCGAGGTGCCGCGCGACCTGGCGCAGGTGAATTCGTCCGAGAGCGGGCTTGCGCTGTTCAAGGACATGCTCGTCCTCGGCGAGCGCGAGGCGGCCGAGATCTCCGAGCGGTTTCCAAAGGTGCAGCGCCGGGTCGGCGGCTACAATCTCGATGCGCTGGTGCCGCGCAACGCGCCGAACAATCTGGCGCATCTCTTGGTCGGCTCCGAGGGCACGCTGGCTTTCACCACGCAGGTCGAACTCAAGCTGTGGCCGGTGATCGGCAACAAGGTGCTCGGCGTCTGCCATTTCGGCAGCTTTTACGAGGCGATGGACGCGGCGCAGCATCTGGTGAAGCTGCGGCCGATTGCCGTCGAACTGGTCGACCGCACCATGATCGCGCTCGGCCGCGACATTGCGATGTTCAGGCCGGTGATCGAATCCACCGTGCGCGGCGATCCGGATGCGCTGCTGATCGTGGAATTCGCCGAAGAGGACCAGGCCGACAACCTGCAAAAGCTTAAGCAGCTCTCCGAGCTGATGTCGGACCTCGGCTTCGGCTGGAATCACCCGCCGCGCAAATGGGGCGGCGTGGTCGACGTCGTCGAGCCCGCGAGGCAAACGGCGATTGCGGATTTCCGTACCTCCGGCCTCAACGTCATGATGTCGATGAAGCAGGAGGGCAAGCCGGTCTCCTTCGTCGAGGACTGCGCCGTGCCGTTGCCTCACCTGGCCGACTACACCGAGCGGCTCAACGCCGTGTTTGCCAAGCACGGCACCCGCGGCACCATGTATGCCCACGCCTCCGAAGGCTGCCTGCACGTGCGGCCGGTGCTCAACCTGAAGCTCGAAAAGGACGTCAAGGCGATGCGCGCGATCGCCGAAGAGGCGTTCGAAATGGTACGCGAGTACAAGGGCTCGCATTCCGGCGAGCATGGCGACGGGCTGGTCCGCTCGGAATTCCACGAGGCGATGTTCGGCGCGCGCATCGTGTCCGACTTTCGCGAGGTCAAGCGCCGCTTCGATCCGGGCAATCTGCTCAATCCCGGCAAGATCGTGGATTCGCCCAGGATGGACGACCGCTCGCTGTTTCGCTACCGGCCGGATTATCGCATCGGCGAGCTGAAGACGAAGCTGGACTGGTCGGCCTATCCCGGCGCCGGCGGCGGGTTTCAGGGCGCCGTCGAGATGTGCAACAACAACGGCGCCTGCCGGAAGCTCGAGGGCGGCGTGATGTGCCCGTCCTATCGCGCCACCCGCAACGAGAAGGATGTGACGCGGGGCCGCGCCAATACGCTGCGGCTGGCGATTTCGGGGCAACTCGGTCCGGACGCGCTGGCCTCGGACGAGATGATGGAGACGTTGAAACTCTGCGTCTCCTGCAAGGCCTGCCGCCACGAATGCCCTACCGGTGTCGATATGGCCAAGATGAAGATCGAGGTGCTGGCCGCGCGCGCGGAAAAGCACGGCCTGTCGCTGCGCGACCGTCTCGTCGGCTATCTGCCGCGCTACGCGGACATCGCTTCCTTCTTCGCTTCGCTGATGAATTTGCGCAACCGCAGTCCGCTGCTGCGAAATCTGTTCGAGCACGTCACCGGAATCAGCGCACGCCGGGCGCTGCCCGCCTTCCGCAGCGACGTGTTCGTGCCGCCCACCGCCAGCATCGGGCCGGAGTCCGGCCGTGAGGTCGTTCTGTTCGCCGACACGTTCAACCGCATCTATGAGCGCGAGAATCTCGACGCCGCGCTGCGCGTGCTCGCGGCCGGCGGTTATCGCGTGCATTTGCCGAAACCCGTCAGCGGCAACCGGGCGCCCTGCTGCGGACGCACCTTCCTCTCCGCCGGCCTCGTCGACGAGGCCAGGCGCGAGCTCGACCGGCTCGTCGCCGCGTATGCGCCCTTTGCCGCGCGCGGCATCCCGATCGTCGGCTTAGAGCCGAGCTGCCTTCTGACGCTGCGTGACGAACTCGCGTCGCTGCGCCAGGACGACGACGCCAAAGCGGTCGGCGCCCATGCACTGACATTCGAGGAATTTCTGGTGCGCGAGGCGGAGGCCGGACGGCTGCAACTGCCGCTTGGACGGCTGGCCGACAAGGCGCTGGTGCACGGCCATTGCCATCAAAAATCGTTCGGTGCGTTCACACCGGTCCAGAAGGCGCTCAGGCTGATCCCCGAGCTCGCCGTCGAAACCGTGGAATCATCCTGTTGCGGCATGGCCGGTGCGTTCGGCTATGGCGCGGACACCTATGACGCCTCGATCGAGATGGCCGAAATGTCACTACTGCCTGCTGTCCGCAGCGCCGGCAAGGATACGCTGATCGTTGCCGACGGCACATCCTGCCGCCATCAGATTCATGATGGCACGCAACGCGAAGCGTTCCATGTCGCGCGCGTGCTGGCGATGAGCCTCGATCGCGCGACGACGACTGCAAACTCCTCGCCCCTTACATCAGGAAACCATCATGGCTGAACTCACCCTCGAAACTGCCCGCAAGATTCTCGATGCCGCACTCGCCAAGGGCGTCGAGAGAAAGATGAAGCCGTTGGTCATCACCGTTCTGGATGCCCGCGGCTGCGTGAAGGTGACAGCGGCGCAGGACGGCACCAGCCTGATGCGGGCCGAAATCGCGCACGGCAAGGCTTACGGCGCGCTGGCGACGGGCATGGGATCGCGGGCGCTGTTCCTGCGCGCTCAGGAGCAGGCCTATTTCGTCAGCGCGGTGAACACAATGGCGCAGGGCCGGCTGGTGCCGGTGCCCGGCGGCGTGCTGATCCAGGGTGCCGACGGCCTGCTCGGCGCCGTCGGCGTCAGCGGCGACACCTCGGACAATGACGAGATTTGCGCCATCGCGGGCATCGAGGCGGCGGGACTGAAGGCGAATGCGGGCTAACCTCTAGGCCATAGCCGATTGATCTGCGAGGCAGCGGCATAAACGATCACTGACATCCGCGCGAGGCGCTTGTCCGGTGTGCTGCCTCACAGTCACTATGCCAGTTCTTGCCAATCGACGCACTGCGGCAGTTTTCCTGTAACGGAAAATTCCTCGGCTGCCCGCAGCGCGTCGGCAAGCGGCACTACCTGATCATTGAAAAAGAATTCTTCCTGCGGACCGACCGAGACGAACCTCGTGCTTCCCTTGGGATCCAGTCCGGGTACGGCTCCCACGGAGTGGTAACCTGCGTGTTCCGAACTCGAGAGGAAATAAAGCCAGGCCAGTTCACCACTCACCATGATAATGAGCGAGGGCCACTGGCTTCCGTCGAGACCGAGATGGAAATGGTTCACGCCAGAACCATATCGCTTAGCTAGCGCATGATCGAGTTCAGCCTTGCTTGTCGCTGCATACTCGCCCTCAAGATCGCTAACAAGCATGTATGTCGAAATCCTCATAACCGCGCAGCGTTTGTTTGCCCGCAGTTGTGACGGCCCGATTCACCTAGCCGGGTTGGCACCGGCCTATCACTTCCCCGGCCAGGACGGCTTGCGCTTCTCGCCGAAGGCCTTGAGGCCTTCCTTGGCGTCTTCCGTCATCGCCAAGAGTGCGATCTGGCTTTCGGTATAGGCGATGCTCTCGTCGAACGACATCGAGGCGATGGCACGCATCGCGTATTTGCCGCGCCGGATCGCGGTCGGCGATTTGTCGACGAGGCGGCTGACCAGCCAGTCGACCTTGGCGTCGAGTTCGGCCGCGGGAACGATGTAGTTGAGCAGGCCGGCTTCCTTTGCCGTCTTCGCGTCGAACGGCTCGCCGGTCAGCGACCATTCGCTGACCAGCCGTTTTGGTGCAATCGACTGCAGCAGGCTCAGCACCTGCATCGGGAACACGCCGACCTTCACCTCGGGCAGGCCAAAGATGACATGATCGGCGGCCACCGCCATGTCGGTCATGCACAGCAAGCCCATGCCACCCGCCATGCAGACGCCCCCGACCCGCGCGATCGCCGGCTTGGTGGCGTTCTGCGACAGCCGCAGCAGGTCGGCGTAATCGACATTCGGCCTGGAAAAATCCATCGCGAAGGCAGCGCCGCTGTTCTGCAGGTCGGCGCCGGCGCAGAATGCCTTGTCGCCCGCGCCCGTCAGCACGATGACGCGGACATCCTTGTCGTCATGCGCCTCGCGGTAGCCGCGCACGATGCCGGCAACGACGTCGGCATTGATGGCGTTGCGCTTGTCCGGCCGGTTGATGGTAATCCAGAACGCCTGCCCGCGCTTTTCCAGGATCACGCTGCTCGTCTCGGTCATTGTCTCATTCACCCGTTTGCCAAATGCTGGCCAGCATTTGCGGCAGGATAAGCGTGGACTGCAAGCGCGATCTAGCTCTTGCGCGCAGTCGCTGGCGCCGCCTTCTTGACCCAGACCTTGTTGTCGTGGAACGCCGCGCCGCCGACCGGGGCGACGGTTTCCGCCCCCGTCAGCATATTGATGCCGCGTCCGCCGATATGCGCCTTGTTCGGGTGGATCGACTCCGCGATCAGGACGCCGCGGCGCAGGCCATCGAACAGTTTGGCAGTCAACGTCGTCTCGCCCCTGACATTGCCGAGCGTCACCGCATCGCCGTCCGAGATCGAAAGGCCGGCTGCGTCGTCCGGATGGATCATCACCGTCGGCGCGCCTTCACGGGCCTGCGATCCCGGCGTTTCGTTGAAACTGGTGTTGAGATAGCTGCGCGACGGCGAGGTGGCGAGGCGGAACGGATGTTGTTCGTCCGCTTCCTCGATGACCGTCCAGTGGTCAGGCAGCGCGGGCAACTGCTTCCACGGGCCGAGGCCTGGATTGCCGAATGGCGGGTTGGCCCAGTCGGCCTTGAAGTGGAATTTCTTGTCGGCGTGCGCAAAACCGTCGAGGTAATGCGAGGTGCGGAAATCCGGCTGGATGTCGCGCCAGAGATCGCCTTCCAGCGTTTCGATGTCGCCGTGGCCGCTCTTCTTCAGCGTCGCATCGATCAGTTCGCGCGGCGTCATGTCGAAGCCGGGATGCACGGCGTTGAGACGGCGGCCGAGTTGCTGCAGCACTTGATGGTTGGAACGGCACTCGCCGGGCGGATCGATCAGCTTGGGTCCAACCGAGATGTGCTGCTGGCCGCCGCCGTAATAGAGATCGTCGTGCTCCATGAACATGGTGGCGGGCAACACGATGTCGGCCATCCCTGCCGTTTCGGTCATGAACTGCTCATGCACCGCCATGAACAGGTCTTCGCGGGCAAAGCCCTGTCGCACCAGCGCCTGTTCGGGCGCCACCGTCACCGGGTTGGTGTTCTGGATCAACATCGCCTTGACTGGCGGACCACCTTTGAGCGCCGTGGCGTCGCCGGTCAGGATGCGCCCGATCTGCGACTGGTCGAGCCAGCGGGTCGAGCGGTCGATCGCGTCGTGGCCCTCGATGATGGATTCGTCGAACTTCCAGATCCCGGCATTGTTGAAGAAGGCGCCGCCGCCTTCGTACTGCCAGGCGCCGGTCACCGCGGGGATGCAAAGGGCGGCATGCATCTGCGCCGCGCCGTTGCGGCTGCGGGTGAAGCCGTAACCGAGGCGGAAGAACGCGCGCTTGGTCTGGCCGACGAGGCGCGCGAACGCCTCGATTTCCTCCACCGGCACGCCACAGAGGTTGGAGGCCCATTCCGGCGTACGGGTCGCCAGATGCGCTTCCAGCTCGTCGGGGCAATCGGTGTAGCGGTCCATATAGGCGCGGTCCGCAAAACCTTCACGGAACAGCACGTGCATGACGCCGCAGGCGAACGCGCCATCGGTACCCGGCCGAAGCAATATCTTGATATCGGCCTGCTTCATCGTGTCGTTGTTGTAGATGTCCACCGCCGCGATCTTGGCGCCGCGCTCCTTGCGGGCGCGCGAGGCGTGCGTCATCACATTGACCTGAGTGTTGACCGGATTGGTCCCCCAGATCACGACGAGATCGGAGACGCCCATCTCGCGGGGATCGACGCCCGCGATCTTGCCGGTGCCGATGGCAAAGCCAACGCGGGCGATGTTGGCGCAGATGGTCTGATAGAAGCGCGAATACTTTTTTACGTGCGACAGGCGATTGATGCCGTCGCGCATCACGAGCCCCATGGTGCCGGCGTAGTAATATGGCCAGACGGACTGCGCGCCGAATTCGCGCTCGGCCTGGTCGAACCGCGCGGCGATTTCGTCCAGCGCCTCGTCCCAGGAAATCCGCGCGAACTGGCCGGAGCCCTTCGGCCCGGTGCGGCGCATCGGATAGAGCAGCCGGTCGGGATGGTGAATGCGCTCCGCGTAGCGCGCGACTTTGGCGCAGACCACGCCGGCGGTGTAGGTTTGCTGCTTATTACCCCTGACACGACCGATCGAACGGCCATCGATCACCTCGATGTCGAGCGCGCAGGCTGACGGGCAATCGTGCGGACAGGTGGAGTGGCGGATATCGACCTTGGCATGCTGGTTCATGCATTTTTGGTACCATTAAAACGCGTAGCCGCCGAGAGGGTTTTCCCGGCAGTTGACCCGCGAAACCAATTCCGAGCCATGCATCAGACGCCCAGATAGGCACCGCCATTGGCGTGGATGGCCTGCCCATTGATGTAACGCGCGCCCGGGCCGCACAGGAAACGCACCGCGGCGGCGACGTCTTCCGGCCGGCCGCGGTTGCCGGTGATCGTATGATGGGTCAGGTGATGGGCCGGCTCGGGCTTGTCCCGGGGCTGCGGCGTGCCGATCAGCCCCGGAACCACGCAGTTTACCGTAATGCCGTCGTCGGCCAGATCGTGGGCCAGCGCCCGGGTCAGGCCGATGATGCCGGCCTTCGCCGTCACCACATGGGCGCGGTTCTTGGCGCCGGTATGCGCGCTGAGGCCGCCGATATTGACGATGGTCCCCGTGCCCGACCGGCGCAGCGCCGGCAGGCAGGCCTTGACGCAGAGGAACGTGCCGTCGAGCGTGACGTCGAGAATTTCCCGCCACGCCGCATAGCTCAACTCGGCGAACGGTTTCTCGCGCCGCAACGCCGCGTTGTTGACGAGGATGTCGATACGGCCGAGTTGCTTCACGGCCACATCGGCCATGGCCCCCACCGCCACGGCGTCGGCGACGTCGCCGAGATGGACCACCGCCTTGCCGCCGGCCGCCTCGATTTCTCGCACGACGGCCCCCGCTTCGGCGTGGTTGCTGCGCGCGTTCACCACGACGGACGCACCGCCCTCCGCCAGCGTCAGCGCGATGGCGCGGCCGATATTGCGGCCTGCCCCGGTGACAATGGCGACTTTGCCTGCGAGTTCCTTGGTCACGACGCGCTATCCACGCAGTGAGGAAATATCGATCCGGCCATTATATAGCCCTGACAGCAATTGCAACGCCGCCTCGCTTTGCGCGGCGCTCCAGCCGCCATGGTCGGCGTTCAGACGAAACTTGTCGATCACGTCCTGCCGCGTCAACGGCTCCTGCGCACCGCCGCGCAGATAGGGTTGGCGCTCCTCCACCACGCTGCCGTCGCGCAACACGGCGCGGATGTGGCCGGTGTAGTTGTCCGGATATGGGTTGTTGGGATCGATGACGAACTTCACCTTGGCCGAAAGCGCCAGCACGCGCGCATCGCTGATCGCGCTCTCCGTGAACGCGCCGAGCCCGACCCCGCCGTGCACGAAGCCAGCCGCCAGCAGATACGGCACGGCGAATTTGGCCGCGTAGCCGTTGCGCGGACGTTGCTTGTCGGCGAGCGGTTCCCATAGTCGGTGCACCGTCCCCTCCGCCACCTCGCAGGTGATTTCTGTGACGTCTTCCGGCTTGATGCCGCGCGCTGCCAGCCGGCGCGCGCAATCGATATAGGGTTGCGCCATGGTCCCGCATGGGTAAGGCTTGAACGCCAGCGTGTCGGTGACCCAGCGCGTGCCGAAATCGCCCGTCAGTGCGTCGTACTCGCCCTGCGTCGTATGCGCGAAACCGTGGAAGAGCCCGTGCACGCCCTCGAACACCGTGCGTGGGCCGACGAACCCTCCCCGCGCCAGCAGCGCGGCGCGAACGCCCGATTGCGCCGCCCAACCGGCATGCAGCCGCTTGGTCCAGGCGCCTTCGGCCAGATATTCGATGATGCCGCCGGCCATGCTGCCGGCGACGCCCAGCGCATCGACGATCTGTCTGCCGTTGAGGCCGAGGGCCGCGCCGACACCTGCGGCCGCGCCCATCGCGCCAAAAATCGCGGTCGGATGGAAGCCGGCCTTGTGGACCGCCTTCGGCGCCACGAGGCTCAGCCGGCACACCACTTCGGCTCCGACAGCAATCCCGATCAGCGCCATGCGGCCGTCCGGATTGTGGCGCTCGCAGGCCGCCAGCACCGCCGGCACGATCACCGCCCCGGCGTGGACCGGGCCGCCTTCAAAAGTGTCGTCAAAATCCTCGCCATGCGCGGCGGTGCCGTTGACGAACGCGGCCCCCGCCACATTCAGCGTGCGGCGGTGACCAATCAAGGTACACAGGCCGTCATCGTCGCATCCCGCCAGCGCGCTTGCGACATAGTCCTCGTTGCGCGCGGTGACACACAGGCCGACCACGTCGATCAGCAGATCCTCGCATTTGCGCACGATCGCCGCCGGCAAGGCGCCTGGCTGCAACGCGGCGATCTTTTCCGCCAGCGTTTCCGCGACCGAAGTCTTGGGCAGCCCGGAAGCCATGGCGGTCAAATACGGAAGATCTTGGTGTAGCGTGCCTTGATGGCCTCGCTTTCCCTCTCGACCGCCGCTGCGTCATCCTTCATGGTCTTGATGTCCTTGAGCGCCTTGCGCCCCGCCTTCGCGTCCGTCTGGGAATGTACCGAGCGCAGGCCGCCGACGTCGACAATGAGTTGCTGCGCTTCGCGGCTCAGGCTGAACGACTGAAACAGCCGTGCGGCGTTCGGGTTCGGCGCGTTCTTGAAGACGCCGTTCGGCCCGACGATCAGCGGCGAACCTTCCGTGGCGTAGACCGGCTCCACCGGCCGGCCCGCCTCTTTCATCTGGAAAACATTGTATTCGTTGCCGTCGGCCATGACCGCGCGCTCGCCGAGATCGAGCTTTTTCGGCGGATCGGCCGATGACTGCACCTGCATGATGTTCTGCTTGGCAAGCTGTTCGAAGAACGTCCAGCCAAGATCGCGCTGCATCTGGTAGGTCGCGGTCATGATGGTGCCGCTATAGCCGGGATGTGCCTTGACGATCTTGCCCTTCCATTTGGGATCGAGCAGGTCGGCAAAGCTCTTCGGCGCATCCGCCGCCTTCACCAGATTGGTGTTGTAAGCAATGATGCTGAGCCAGACACGAAAACTCGCGAACTGGCCGTCGGCATCCTTGTGCTCGTCCGGATAGAACCTTGCGACTTCCTCCGGCACGTAAGGCGCCAGAATGCCGTCGCGCTTCCAGACGATGAAATGCGCGGCATCGGACGAGTTCACGACGTCAACAGCGTGAATGTTGCTGGCGTATTCCTGCCCGATGCGCTGGAACAGGCGCTCGGCGCCGGTGCGCTCGACGCGCACGGCAATGCCCGGATATTTCGCCTCGAACGCCTTGGCCAGCTTCTCCGCGACCGGCAGATCGGTCGATGTGTAGTAGATGACCTTGCCTTCTTTCTTGGCCGCCTCGATCAGCGCCGGCGTCACGGCCTCTGGCGGCGGTGCGGCTGCCATAACACGCGTCGAAAATGCTGCACTTGCGAGGACGGCGCCGGTGCCTTGCAGCATGTGGCGTCGCGAGATCGGAATTCTCATGGGTACTCCCGATTATCCTTTGTCGAGCCTTCTCGGCGGGCTCGCTCCTGATCGGTCCGTTACACCCGAACCTATCGTTTATTCCGGGAATGCGCAGCCAGTCTTTCGTCGACATCCTGTTCCGGTTGCAGCTAAACTTGCGGCAACGAACAAGACGAGAGGCAGGGGTGGAGACATGACAGGCGTAAGGATCGCACCGGGCATTGCGCTGGCGGTGGCCGCCGCGCTGTTCGGCATATCGTTTTCCGGTGCGCAGGCGCAGGACTATCCCTCGCGGCCGGTGAAAATAATCGTTCCCTTCGGCGCCGGCGGTCCCGCCGACGTCACCGCCCGCCAGATCGGCAACATCCTCCAGGAAGGCTTTGGCCAGCCCTTCGTGATCGAAAACCGCACCGGCGCCGGCGGCGTGATCGGAACGCAGGACGTCGTGAAGTCGCCGCCGGACGGCTATACGCTGCTGATGATGTCGAACACGCAGACCGCGAATGAATCGCTGGTTCCGCAGCGCAAATACGAATTGATGCGCGACCTGGCGCCGATCGCACCGGTGAATTATTCCGACCTCGTCATCGTGGTTCATCCTTCCGTGGAGGCCAAGACGCTGCAGCAGTTCATCGCGCTGGCGAAATCGCAGCCGGGAAAATTGAACTACGCGTCATCGGGCCAGGGCACGCCGTATCATATGGCGGGTGAACTGTTCAAAGCCATGGCTGGCATCGATTTGCTGCACGTGCCCTACCGCAACAGTGGCGAAGCACGCAGCGGCGTGATCGGTGGCCAGGTGCAGATGATGATCGACGCGGTCACCGCAATGGCACCCAACGTCGCCGAAAACCAGGTGCGCGCGTTGGCGACGACGGGCCAGTCGCGTTCGGCCGTGCTGCCCAACACGCCCACCGCCATCGAAGCCGGCGTCCCCGGCTACGAGGCCACCATCTGGCTCGGCCTGATGGCGCCGGCGGGCACGCCGAAACCCGTCATCGACAAGCTCAATGCGGCGGTGAACGCAGCTATCAAGCGGCCCGATGTCGTCAAACTCTGGACCCAGCAAGGCGCAACTCCGATGTCGATGAGCCCCGAAGGGTTCGACAAATTCCTCCGCGGCGATATAGTGAAATGGGCGGAAGTGGTGAAAAAATTCGACAAGCCGCCGCAATAAGAAACCGTGAGCCAGGGTTCGCCTGCGCATGCCGAGCGTTCGATTTCGCCTCAACGGCGCCGACACCGAGATCGACGCCGATTCCGACCGGTCATTGCTGGACGTTCTGCGCGAGCAACTCGGCATGACCGGGCCGCACTTCGGCTGCGGCGCCGGCGAGTGCGGTGCCTGCAATGTAATCCTCGGCGACCGCGCGGTATCCGCCTGCGATACGCCGCTGTGGTCCGTGGCGAACAAGGATGTTACGACGCTCGAAGGCCTCGGAACGGAAGAGAGACCGCATCCGCTGCAGCGCGCCTTCATCGCCGAACAGGCGATGCAGTGCGGCTATTGCGTTTCCGGCATCCTGATGAGTGCCGCGGCGCTCTTGAAGCGAAATCCGTCGCCGACAAGCCGGGAAGTCAAGGAAGCGCTCGACCGCAATCTTTGCCGCTGCGGTTCGCAAAATCGCATGGTGCGGGCGGTGTTGCGGGCAGCAGAAGAAATGGCGGCAGGATGAGCCAGCAAGCGCCCTCCCCGCCCGCGCTGCCGGTCAGCCTGGCAACGAATCCAAAGCTGTCGTCATGGCTGAAATTCTCGCGTACCGGGCAAGTGACGGTATCGCCCGGCAAGGTGGAGATCGGGCAAGGCATCGTCACCGCGCTGGCGCAGATCGCCGCCGACGAGCTCGATATCGACCTGTCGCGCGTGCAGATGCTCCGTGCTTCGACGGCCACGAGCCCCAACGAGGGCGTCACGTCGGGCAGCCTCTCCATCCAGCACTCGGGCCGCGCGATGCGCCACGCTTGCGCCGAGGTCCGCCGAATATTCCTGCATCGCGCAGCGGAACGGCTAGGCGTGGACGCCGATGCACTCGACATCGAGGACGGCACCATTTCGGGTCCCGGCAATGTCAGGACCAGCTATTGGGAGTTGGCCGACGACGTCTCGCTCGACCGCGACGCTACGCCTGGTGTCACGCCGAAGACCGCATCGCGCCGCGCGTTGGCCGGGCATTCCGTACAGCGGATCGATATCCCCGACAAGGTGATGGGACGAACCCGCTTCATTCACGACCAGGCGTTGGAAGGTATGCTGCACGGCCGCGTGCTCCGGCCGAACAACGCGCGGGCGAAGCTTGCGGGATTAAAGCAGGACGGCGCTTACGCGGCACCAGGTCTCGTCGCCATTGTGCGCGACGGCAATTTTGCCGGCGTCGTCAGCGAAACCGAACATGGCGCGGACGCAGCGCTGATTGCCTTGCGCAAGGGCGCTTCCTGGTCCGACGGGGAGCCGCTGCCCGACGAAAACGACCTGGCGTCGTTCCTGAAGACGCAGCCGGCGGAATCGACGGTTGTCCATCAGAAGACAGCAGCATCACCTGGCACGGTGATACGGACGATCAAGCGGCAATATACCCGCCCCTATATCGCGCACGCCTCGATCGCACCTTCCTGCGCGATGGCGCAGTGGAACGGCGACCGCCTCCACGTCTGGACCCACAGCCAGGGCGTCTATCTGCTGCGCGCCGATCTGGCGCTAGTGCTCAAGCTGCCGGCCGAGAACATCACCGTCGAGCACATGGAGGGCGCCGGCTGCTACGGCCACAACGCCGCCGACGACGTCGCGCTCGATGCCGCGTTGCTGGCCCGGGCGGCTAACGGCCGGCCGGTGCGGGTGCAATGGTCGCGCCAGGGCGAGATGTCGGATGCGCCGTTTGGTGCGGCGATGGCGATCGAGATCGAAGCGGATATGGATGCGCAGGGCGAAATCGTCGATTGGCGGCATTCGATCTGGGGCAACGGGCATGTGGCGCGACCTGGGCGCGCGGTGCAGCCGGCGCTGCTCGCGGGATACGAACTGGCAAATCCGTTTGCGCGCATGGTTTCGACCAATCCGCCGCAGGCCAATGGCGGCGGCAGCGATCGCAACTCGATCCCGCTCTACGATTTTCCTTCCTGGCGGATCGAGTGCCATCGGCTGACCACCATGCCGATCCGCACCTCGGCGCTGCGTACGCTGGGCGGACAGGGCAATGTGTTTGCGATCGAATCCATCCTCGATGAGATCGCAGCCATTCGCGGTGAAGACCCGGTCGCGTTCAGGCTGCGTCATTTGCGCGATGAGCGGGCCAGGGACGTGATCCGTGCGGTCGCCAAGCGCGCCAAGTGGAAGCCGCAAAAGCAGTCCGGCATCGGCCACGGCATCGGCTTCGGCCGCTACAAGAACACCGGCGCCTATTGCGCCGCGATTGCCGAGATCGAGGGCTCCGATGAGATCGCAGTCCGGAAATTGACGCTGGCGGTCGATGTCGGCGAGGCGATCAACCCCGACGGCGTCATCAACCAGATCGAGGGCGGCGCCATACAGGCCGTGAGCTGGGTGCTGAAGGAACGCGTTCGCTTCGACCGCCAGCGCATCACCAGCACGAGCTGGACCGACTATCCGATCCTGCGTTTCAGCGAAGTACCCGATGTCGAGGTGGAAGTGATCCAGCGTCCTGATGTGGACCCGGTCGGCGCTGGCGAGGCCGCGCATGGGCCGGTGACGGCAGCCATCGCCAACGCCGTGTTCGACGCGCTCGGCGTGCGGGTGCGCGACCTGCCGATCACGCGCGATCGGATCATCGCCGCGATGGATTCGACCTGATGCGCAGCCTGAATATTTTGAGCGGCGGCGCGGCGCAGGGGCTGGTCGGCAGCCTTGCGGCTGATTTCACAGCGCAGACCGGATTCGAGATTGCGGGACAGTTCGGCGCGGTCGGAATCATGGCCGACAAATTGCGCAAGGGCACACCGGCGGACCTCGTCATCCTCACCGCGGCGCTGGTCGCCACCCTGGCGGAGGAGAGGTTGATCGTCGCCACGACGATTGCCGACGTCGGGCTGGTCGAAACCGCCCTCGCCGTTCGCATCGGCGACCCTCCGTTTGTTGCCAAGGATGCCGACGATCTGCGCCGGGCTCTGTTGGAATCCGATGCGATCTACGTGCCGGATACCGCAGCATCAACGGCCGGAATTCACGTTGCAAAAGTCCTGCGCCAACTTGGCATCGCCAACGAGGTTGCCGATCGCCTAAGCGTATTCCCAAACGGCGCGACCGCGATGCGCGAACTGGCCGCCTCCGAATCGCGTCGCCCAATCGGTTGCACGCAATCGACCGAGATCATCTCCACCGAGGGCGTGACGCTGTCCGGATCGCTGCCGCCGGGCTGCGAACTCGCGACCACCTATACAGCAGCTGTCGCGACCGCCGCGGCTCACCCGCAACAGGCGCAGCAGTTCATCGCCTTGCTGACTGGCGGAAGGCAGCAGGAACAGCGGCAACGCGCCGGCTTCATCAGCAGCCGCTGAGCGGCGACCCAGCCTTGAATATTCGGATGTGTCGCCGAGCACGCGGCAAGAGCACCCGCTCGGGTTGATTTCCAATTGCCAAACCGGATTCATATATTAATATATCAATCGGGGAAACGTCATGCCTGTCCGCGCCACGAAGAAAGCCGAACCGAAGGTGCGCCGGATCGCCGCCGGCCCGCGCCGCAGCGGCCGGCCGCGCACGGCGACGGCGGCATCGATAATCTATTCCGATCTGCGCAGCGAGTTGGTGTCGCTGCAGCGCCGCCCGGGCGAAGCGATCTCGGAAGCGCAGATCGCCCTCGCCTACGGCGTGAGCCGTACGCCCGTGCGCGAAGCGATCCTCAAACTGTCAGACGAGGGCTTGCTCGAAATCTATCCGCAATCCGGCATCTTCGTCGCGCGCATTCCGGTAGCGGCGCTTCCCGAGGCCATCATCATCCGCAAGGCACTGGAGGAGACCACGGCCCGGCTCGCGGCGGAACGCGCGACGCCGAGCGAAATATTGTCGCTGCACTCGATCCTGGAACGCCAACGGGAGGCCAGTGCGGCCGGCGACAGCGAGGCCTTCCATCAGGCCGACGAGACGTTTCACGCGGAAGTCGCCGACGTCGCCGGCTATCCGGGCATCTGGAAATACGTCCAGCAGGTGAAGGTTCATGTCGATCGCTATCGCCGGCTCACTTTGCCCCAGCGCGGGCGGATCGCAAAAGTGATCGTCGAGCACGAGGCCGTGCTCGGCGCGATCGAGGCGCACGACGCGGAAGGCGCCCGGCGGGCGATGGAAATGCACCTCGAAAACCTGCTCGAAAACATCTCGGCGACCCAGAACATAAATCCGGAGTATTTCGACCAGCGAGACTAGCGTTCGGAAGGCCATAAAACGATAAACCACATCAGGAGGAATACCATGAAACGCCGCGACTTCATCAAGTTGAGCGCAGGGTTTGGGGCCACGATGGCGGCCACCGCGCCGTTCTCTTCCGCCCTCGCGCAGACCAAAATGGTGCTGAAGGCATCGGACGTTCATCCGCTGGGCTATCCCACGGTCGAAGCCGTCGTCCGCATGGGGAAGAAGCTGGAAGCCGCCACCAACGGAAGGCTGACGATCCAGATGTTCCCGTCGATGCAACTCGGTGGCGAAAAGGAGATGATCGAGCAGGCCCAGCTCGGCGCGCTGCAGATCGCCCGCATTTCGGTCGGCGCGGTCGGTCCCGTCGTCGACGACGTCAACGTCTTCAACATGCCGTTCGTGTTCCGCAACTCGAAGCACATGGAAAAGGTGATCGACGGCGAGATCGGCGACGAACTGCTGGCGAAGATCTCCAACACGGAGAAGACCGGCCTGATCGCGCTGTGCTGGATGAACGCCGGCTCGCGCAACGTCTACAACAACAAGCGGCCGATCCGCAGCATTGCCGACCTGAAGGGGCTCAAGGTCCGCATGATGGGAAATCCGCTGTTCGTCGATACGATGAACGCGCTCGGCGGCAACGGCGTCGCGCTCGGCTTTGACCAGGTGTTCAGCTCGATGCAGACCGGCGTGGTCGATGGCGCCGAGAACAACCCGCCGTCGTTCGTCGCGCAGAACCACAACCAGGTCGCCAAGTACTTTACGATGACCGAGCACCTGATCATTCCGGAGCTGCTCGTGTTCTCGCGCATCTCCTGGCAGAAGCTGACGCCGGACGATCAGGCGCTGATCAAAAAAGTCGCCAAGGAAGCCCAGCAGGAGCAGCGCGTGCTCTGGTACGAAGCCGAGAACGCCGCGATCGAAAAGATGAAGGCCCTGGGCACCGAGATCATCACCGACATCGACAAAAAGCCGTTCCAGGAAGCCGTCAAGCCGGTGTGGGACAAATACGGCGCCAAGTATGCCGCGATGGTCAAGCGCATCGAAGCGGTGAACTAGCGTTTCGCACCGGATCGGCGGGTGGCCGGGCGATACCCGTTCCGGCCACCGCGTTCGCGCGAAGCAATTTGAAGCGCATTCCCTGAGGTCAACATGTCCCATTCTGCGGCCGGCGTTTTCCGGCGTGTGAACGATGCGGTCTATTGGACCGGCGCGACGGTCGCCTGTGTGGCGCTGGTGCTGGTCTCCGCAGTCATTCCGTGGGCGGTCTATACCCGCTACGTCATGAACAGCGCCTCGTCATGGCCCGAGCCGATGGCCGTGTTGCTGACCGTCGGCATCACCTTCATCGGCTCGGCAAACTGCTATCGCCAGCGCATCCACATGAACATGACCGTCGGCACCGATCTGCTGCCGCTCCCATTGCGCCGCGCTGCGCTGTTCCTGAGCGAGATTTTGATGGGCGTGATCGCGATCTTCATGGTGGTGTGGGGGATACGGCTGGTTCGGACCACGTGGGAGAATTCCGTGGACGAATTTCCGTGGCTGTCGGTCGGCATCACCTATCTGCCCATCGTCGTCAGCGGCGCCATGATGCTGCTATACGTCGTCGAACGCCTGACCATCGGCCCCCCGCCGCGCGACGGCGCCGACGCCCACGTACCGGTCGAGTAGCCAGCCATGGATATCGCCGTCCTGCTTCTCAGCATGTGCCTGTTCTTTGCGATCGGCATGCCGATCGCCTATGCGCTTGCGCTGTCCGCGCTGGTCGGCGCGCTGTGGATCGACCTGCCGATCGGCGCGGTGATGCAGCAATTCGCCAGCGGCGTCGGCAAGGTCTCGATGCTCACCATCCCGTTTTTCGTGCTGGCCGGCGCCATCATGGCCGAAGGCGGCATGGCGCGGCGGCTGGTCGATTTTGCTGCCGTCGTCGTCGGCTTCACGCGCATGCGCGGCGGCCTCTCGCAGGTCAATATTCTGGCGACCACGATCATGAGCGGCATCTCGGGTTCGTCGGTCGCCGATACCTCCGCGATCGGTTCGGTGATGATCCCTCAGATGGCCGAAAAGGGCTATCCGCGGGTCTTCGCGACCAACGTCACCATCAGCGCCTCGCTGCAGGCGATCATCGTTCCGCCCAGCCATAATTCGGTGATCTATTCACTGGCGACCGGCGGCGTGGTGTCGATCACCAGCCTCTTTCTGGCCGGCGTGATCCCCGGCCTGCTGCTCGGCTTCTCGCTCATGCTGCTCTGCCTGTTCTACGCCTATCGCGACAAGCACCCGAAGGGCGAGCCGGTGCCGATCCGGCAGGCAGTAAAAATGCTCGGCGACGCCGTGTGGGGAATTATCACGCTGGTCATCGTGCTAGGCGGTATCCTCACCGGCGTGTTCACGCCGATCGAGGCTGGCGCCGTCGCCTGCGTATGGGCGTTCTTCGTCACCATGTTCATCTATCGCGACTACAAATGGTCCGAGCTGCCGCTACTTGTCTACAAGACGCTGCAGACGGTGGCGATGGTGCTGACGCTGGTGGCGACCGCGTCGTGCTTCGGCTATGTCGCAGCCCTGATGCAGATGCCGGCCAAGATGACCGAGTTCTTCGTCGCCATCTCCAGCAACAAATACGTGCTGCTGATGTGGCTGAACATCATGCTGCTGGTGCTGGGAACCGCGCTCGATCTGGCACCCCTGCTGCTGATCTGTACGCCGATCCTGCTGCCGGTCGTGAAGAGCTTTGGCATCGATCCCGTACATTTCGGCATCGTCATGCTGCTCAATCTCGGCATCGGCCTGCTGACGCCGCCGGTCGGGACCACGCTGTTCGTCGGCTGCGCCATCGGCAAGGTTTCGGTGGACGAAGTGATGCGCGGCATCTGGCCATTCTACTACGTGATGTTTACGGTGCTGATGATCGTGACCTACGTGCCGTGGCTGTCGCTGGCGCTGCCACGGGCGTTCGGGTTCTAGCACCAGCGCCGCCGTCGGGCGAAGGAGATGCCGCGTGAAGATCGTCGACCTGTCGAGAGAACTCCATCACCGCACCCCAAGCTATCCCGGCCATCCGCCGACAATACATGGGGTCTGGAAGACCCACGAAGAATCCTTTGCCGAGTCGGGCAATGTGCACGGGCTGGCATCGATGTTCATCTCGATGGTGGATCATGCCGGCACCCATATCGACGCGCCCCGGCATTTTGGTCCGAGCGGCTTGTCGATCGACCAGTATCCGCTGGAAAAATGCATCGTGCCGGGGATTTGCATCGATCTGCGCCACATTCCGCCGCGCGCCGAGATCACGCCTGCGGATCTCGAAGCGGCCGTGGCAAAAGCCGGCGTGGCGGTGCCGAAAAGCGGCACCGTGCTCCTCTGCACCGGCCACCACGCGCGAACATTCCCCCGGAAGGAATATTCCAGCGACAATTCCGGCGTGAACGTCGCCGCCACCGAATGGCTGGCGCAGCAGGGCGTCGTGCATTTCGGCATCGATTCGATGCGGCCGGGGCCCGAGGGCAAGGTCAACGCCCTCGTCCACAAGGCCTGCCTCGATCTCGATATCACCCATATCGAAAGCCTGTGCAACCTCGAAGCGCTGCTAGGGCTCGGCCGGTTCACCTTCATCGGCCTTCCGATGAAGTGGCGCGGCGGTACAGCGTCGCCGATACGGGCCGTCGCCGTGTTCGATATGTGAAGACGCCATCCTACGGCTGCGACATCCCACCCGGCATCCGCGTATGGACGGGCCGGCAAAGCTTGCCTAAGCTCTGGCCATCGAGAACCGGCGCGGCTAAAGGCGGCGCGGATAAGTCGCGGCGGGAACAACCGCCGATACCATAGGGAGGGAAACATGCACCGTTTTCGGCGGGCTGACCGGGCTGTCATCTTCGCATCCATGGCGGCGACGTGGGTGGCGCTGGGCGCACCAGCGTCTGCGCAGGAAACGTTCAAGCTCGGCATCGTGACGTTTCTCTCCGGGCCGGCGGCAGACAGCTTCGGCGTCCCCGCCCGCAATGGTGCCCAATTCGTCATCGATCAATTGAACAAGGGCGCAGCGCCCGCGCCTTATGAGAAGGTCGGGTTCGGCGGTATCAAGGTCGAGCCTGTCATCATCGACGAGAACGGCGGCGCCACCAAGCAGGTGCAGGAGCTCCGCAACCTCTACCAGCGCGACAATGTCGATGCCGTGCTCGGCTATATCGGCTCCGGCGACTGCCTTGCCGTCGCACCGATCGCGGAAGAGTTGAAGAAAATGCTGGTGCTGATGGATTGCGGCACGCCGCGCATCTTCGAGGACGCCAAATACAACTACGTGTTCCGCACCGCCGCCCATGCCACGATGGATAATGTCGGCCTCATCCGGTACATGAAATCCAAGAACATCAAGATGACCACGCTGTCGGCGATCAACCAGGATTACGCCTGGGGACAGGACAGCCGCGCCGACTTCCTCGCTGCCGCCGAACAGCTCTATCCCGGGGTCAAGCTGCAGACCGACCTGCTGCCGAAATTCGGCGCTGGCCAGTACGGCACCGAGATTTCCGCGCTGGTGAGCGCAGGCTCCGACGTGCGTGCGTGAAGCGTCGAGCCGCATCGCCGTCAGATGCCCGAATCCGACAAC